>NZ_JBITKV010000003.1:0-1031488 GCF_044461365.1 Amycolatopsis sp. NPDC049868
ACGCTCGACTGGGACACCCCAGCCGAGCGCCTCACTACACTCCTCACCCAAACCAGTTGATCACCCGTGTTGCAACGACCCCTGAAATCCGCCCCCTCGGCTGAGTCGAGGGAAGGGGGCCTTCACGCGCAGTTGGTTCAGCCTCGCGAAATGCGGGTCATTTCGTCGCGTTCCACGACCTTGACGCGTTCCCGGCCGTGCGGGACGCCGAGCGCCTTCTCGTGGGCGTCGAGTTTGCCCCAGCCTTCCCAAGTGGTGAAGGGAACGCCGCGTTCGGTCAGGAAGCCGAGGATCGCGTCGGGGTCCTCGACGGCCGGAGCCGTGAGGTTGTCGGCGTCGGCCAGCAGGCTCGCGATGGTTTCGGCCGCGTCGCCCTTGGTGTGGCCGATGAGGCCGACCGGCCCGCGCTTGATCCAGCCGGTCACGTAGACGCCCGGCACCTGGTCCTCGTCGATGTCCAGCACCCGGCCCGCCTGATTCGGCACGGTCCCGGTGGTGTGGTCGAACGGGATCTCCGGCAGATGCGACGACAGGTAGCCCACCGCGCGGTAGACGGCCTGGACGTCCCAGTCGTGGAACTCGCCGGTGCCGCGCACGTTGCCGTCACCGGTCAGTTCGGTGCGCTCGGTCCGCAGGCCGGTCACCTTGCCGTCCTCACCGACGATCTCACACGGCGAGTGCAGGAAGTGCAGGTGCAGCCGCTTCGGCCGGTCGCCCTGGTCGCGGATCGCCCACTCCTGCAGCGTCTTCACGACCATGTCGATCTGCTTCGACGCCCGCAGCGCGGCGATGCTGCCCTCGTCGAACTCGATGTCCTCGGGGTAGACGATGACCTCGACGTTCGGCGAGTGGTCCAGCTCGCGCAGCTCCAGCGGCGTGAACTTCGCCTGAGCCGGGCCGCGGCGCCCGAACACGTGCACGTCGGTGACCGGGCTGGCCTTCAGACCCTGGTAGACGTTGTCCGGGATGTCCGTGGTGAGCAGCTCGTCGGCGGTCTTCGCGAGGATCCGCGCCACGTCGAGCGCCACGTTCCCGACCCCGAGGACCGCGACCGAGGTCGCGTTCAGTGGCCAGGTGCGCGGCACGTCCGGGTGCCCGTCGTACCAGGAGACGAAGTCGGCGGCGCCGTAGCTGCCGTCGAGGTCGATCCCGGGGATGTCGAGCGCGCGGTCGGCCATGGCGCCGGTCGAGAAGATCACCGCGTCGTAGAACTGGCGCAGGTCGTCGAGCTTCAGATCGGTCCCGTAGTCGACGTTGCCCAGCAGCCGGATGTTCGGCTTGTCGAGCACCTTGTGCAGGGCGGTGACGATGCCCTTGATCCGGGGGTGGTCGGGCGCGACGCCGTACCGGATCAGCCCGAACGGCGCCGGCATGCGCTCGAACAGGTCGATCGTCACGTCGGCGTCGGACTTGTCGAGGATGTCGGCGGCGTAGATGCCGGCCGGACCGGCACCCACGATGGCTACACGAAGAGAACGGCTCACTCCTACCACGGTAAGTTAGGCAGCCCTAACAATCATTGTGATCTGGCGTACGGTCCACCTGGTGGGAGCCGCTAAGCTGGCTTCATGCGCGTGCTCGTCGTCGACAACTACGACAGTTTTGTCTACAACCTGGTCCAGTATCTGGCCCAGCTCGGCGCCGACTGCACCGTCTGGCGCAACGACGTCGTGGAGCTCGACAAGCTCGGCGAGTTCGACGCGGTCCTCGTCTCTCCCGGCCCCGGAACCCCGGAACGCGCTGGTCAGAGCATGGATGTCATCCGCAAATGCGCGGAGGAACGCATCCCGATGCTCGGCGTCTGCCTCGGCCATCAGGCCCTCGGCGTGGTCTTCGGTGCCACGGTCGACCGCGCCCCGGAACTGCTGCACGGCAAGACCAGTCAAGTCCACCATTCGGGCGACGGAGTACTCGCCGGGCTTCCTCCGGAATTCACCGCCACGCGGTATCACTCGCTGACCGTTTTGCCGGAAACCATCGACGGGACCGTGTTCGAGATCACAGGCCGTACCGAGTCCGGTGTCGTGATGGGCATGCGGCACCGCGAGCTTCCGCTCGAAGGCGTCCAGTTCCACCCCGAGTCCGTGCTCACCCAGGGCGGGCATCGGATGCTGGCGAACTGGATGGCCTCCGCCGGGCACCCGGTCTCCGACGCCACGGTCAACGAACTCGAACAAGCGACTCGCGCGCTGCAGAAGGCCGCTGCTGCGTGACCTCGCTGATCCGGCTCGAAGGAGTCGGGAAGCGCTACGGCCGCGGTGAACCCGTGCTCGCCGACGTCGACCTCGACGTCCCGGCGGGCCGCGTGATCGGCGTCCTCGGCTCGAACGGCTCGGGCAAGTCGACGCTGCTCAGGATCCTCGCCGCACTTTCCCGTGAGACCTCGGGAACCGTCGTGGGCGGTCCGCGCGTCGGCTACCTGCCGGACCGCTTCCCGGCGGGACAGCGGATGAGCGCCAGGGCGTACCTGCGGCATATGGCCCGCATCGACGGCCATGTCGACTTGTCGGCGATCGATTCCCTGCTGGACAGGCTGGCGCTGGTCGGCGGCCCGGACGCGCCCCTGCGGACCCTGTCGAAGGGCAACGCCCAGAAGGTCGGCCTCGCCCAGGCGGTCCTCGCCGGGCCGGACCTGCTGATCCTCGACGAGCCCTGGTCCGGTCTCGACGTCGAAGCCCACACCGTGCTCGGCGAACTCGTCGCCGAGACCAAGGAACGGGGCGCGAGCGTGGTCTTCACCGACCACCGCGCCTCCGTCGTGCACGCCCACGCCGACGACGTCTACCGGATCGACGACGGCCTGCTGAGCCGCGTCGAAACGGCGAAGAAAACCGAGAGCGCGACAAGGATCGTCCTCCACGGCCCCAGCGGCGACTGGTCTTCGGAGCCTGGTGTGAGCCAGGTCGTGGCCGAGGACGGGAAGGTCGTCCTGACGGTCGAAGCCGGGCACGCCGACGCCGTCCTGCTGCGCGCGCTCAACCGCGGCTTTTCGGTCCGGGAGGTGGCGCCGTGCTCGCCATGACCCGCTACTACCTCGCGCTGCTCGGCCACTCCCAGCGCTACCTGCCCGCGATCCTCGCCTACGTCGCGGTGAACACCGTGCTCTACACCGATCCGAAGTCGCCGCTGCTGCCGCAATACGGGATCAGCGCGGGCTCGCTCCTCGTCGTCTCGTGCTGGCTGACCATCGCGATGCTCGACGTCGAGGACCCGGTCCAGCGGCTGGTGACCTTCAGCCACGCCCGGCGCCGGCGATCGGTCCTCGGCGGCGCCACACTGGCCGTCTTCGGCTGCGCCACCGTGCTCACCCTCGTGACAGTGCTGTGGTCGGGCCTCCGGACCGGCGGCTTCTCGATCGGCGTCTTCGCCCTCGGGGCCGGGGCGCACGGGCTTTGCGCGCTGTTCGGGATCGCGATCGGCCTGCCCTGTTCACGGCTGCTGGTCCCGCGCGTCGGCTGGTCGGTCCTGGCCGCGATCTTCGCCCTCGCGGCCGTGCTCCTGGTGAAGTGGCTGCCGCTGGCCAACCCGCTGCTGCGTGCCTTGACCTCGCAACAACCACTGACCGGGCCGTTCGTCGTGGCCGTCGTGGCGGCGGTCGCCGCCTTGCTGGTGAGCGCCACGGCCGTCGGGTATCTGCTCCGGCGCAACGCCTGATGCCGCGGCTCATCGTGCTCAACGGCCCGCCGGCCTGCGGGAAGTCGACCCTCGCCCGGCTGTACGCCGAAGACCATCCGCTGACGTTGAACCTCGACATCGACCGGCTCCGGGGCCTGCTCGGCGCCTGGCGCGATGACGCCGCGAAGGCCGGAACGCTCGCCCGCGACCTCGCTGTGAGCGCCGCTCGCACCCATCTGCTCGCGGGCCACGACGTGATCGTCCCGCAATTCCTCGGCCGCGCCGACCTCCTCGAACGCCTCGAAACGCTCGCCGGGGAAACGGCCGCGGAGTTCCACGAGATCGTTCTCCTCGACACCAAGGACGACGTTCTCCGACGGTTCGCCGAGCGCACGCGCGCGGCGGCGGAGCCCGAACACGTCGAGGCGCACGAGATGCTGGGCGGGCCTGACCGGCTGGCGGAGATGTACGACCGGCTCGTGGCGCTCATCGCCACGCGGCCGAAGGCGGTCGTGGTGCGGACCAGCGCCGGGCGGATCCAGCAGGCCTACCAAGGATTGCTCGAACAACTGACATGAAAAGGGCCCCGCACGAAACCGTGCGGGGCCCTTTCTCACGTCAGCGCTGGATCACGGAGGCGGGAAGAGCCGCGAGCTCGACGACGTCGGCGTCTCGTCGCCTTCGACGATGAACAGCGTGATCGGCGCGTTCTTCGCGATCTTCGTACCGGCCTGCGGGTTGGTCTTGCTGACCTTGCCCGCCAGATCCCGGTCACCGTTCTTGTCGGCCTGCGTGTCCAGCTGGCCGTTCCAGCCCAGCTGCTGCAGCTGCCGCGTCGCCTGGTCCTCGGTCATGCCCTTCAGGTTCGGCATGTCGAAGGTCTCCTGGTTGCCGTTCGACACCGACAGCTTGACCACACTGCCGACGGGCAGTTTGCCGCCGTTCGGGGTCTGGTCGATCACGGTGCCCTTGGGCTGGTCGGAGTCCACGTTGGTGACCTGCGGGGTGAACCCGGCCGTCTTCAACCCGGCTTCGGCCTCGGCCTGAGTCTTGCCCTTGTAGTTCGGGACCGTCTTCAGTTCCTTGGACTTGCCGACCGTGATGTCGACCTTCGAACCCTGATCGACCTCGGCCTGCGAGCTCGGGTTCTGCGAGATGACCTTGCCTGCCTGGTTCGGGTCTTCGGTCTCTTCCTCGGTGGTCACACCGAGCTTCAGACCGGCTTCGGTCAGCGCCGCGAGAGCCTCGGCCGCGGTCTTGCCCTTGAGGTCCGGGGCCTTGACCTTGCCCGGCTTCGCGCCGACGGTCAGCGTGATCTTTTCCGTGGTCGGCGTCACCTGCCCCTGGTTCGGGCTGATCGCGATGACCTTGTCGATGTCGTTCTCGTCGCAGGCGGGCAGGCCATTGACGGCCTCACCGGTGCAGGGGACCTTCTTGGTGGGCTCGAACGAGTTGAACCCCGCGCCCCGGAGCGTGTCCTTCGCCGAGGCTTCGCTCTGGTTGAGGACGTTCGGGATCGCCTTGCTCTCGCCTCCGGTGGTGCTGAAGGCGTTCGACAGCCACATGATCAGCAGCACCACGGCGGCCAGCGAGACCACGAGACCGGCGATGAGCCAGGCCCGGCGCTTCTTCTTCGCGGCCGGATCCTCGTCTTCGTCCTCGTACTGGTCATAGCGCTGCGGCACCCGGCGGTCGGAGTCCATGACCTGGGTGCGCTCGTCCTCCGACATCACCATCGGCGCGGCCGGCCGCTGACCGGACAGCGTCCGGACCAGGTCCGAACGCATCTCCGCGGACGACTGGTAGCGGTTCGCCGGGCCCTTCGCGAGCGCCTTGAGCACGACGGCGTCGAGTTCGGGCGCCACGGCCGGGTTCACCGACGACGGCGGGTTCGGGTCTTCCCGGACGTGCTGGTACGCCACCGCCACGGGCGAGTCGCCGGTGAAGGGCGGCTCGCCGGTGATGAGTTCGTACAGCACACAGCCGGCGGCGTAGACGTCGGAACGCGCGTCGACGGACTCACCGCGGGCCTGCTCCGGCGAGAGGTACTGCGCCGTGCCGATCACCGCGGCGGTCTGCGTCATCGCGGACTGCCCGTCGTGCATGGCGCGCGCGATACCGAAGTCCATCACCTTGACGGCGCCGTTCTTCGTGATCATCACGTTCGCCGGTTTGACGTCGCGGTGCACGATGCCGTGCCGGTGCGAGAAGTCCAGTGCCGCGCAGACGTCGGCCATGACCTCCATGGCCCGCTTCTGCGACATCGGGCCTTCGGTCTTCACGATGTCGCGCAGAGTCCGTCCTTCGACGTACTCCATCACGATGTAGGGCAGCGGGCCGAACTCGGTGTTCGTCTCGCCGGTGTCGTAGACGGCGACGATCGCCGGGTGGTTCAGTGCCGCCGCGTTCTGTGCCTCGCGACGGAAACGTTCTTGGAACTGGGGATCCCGCGCCAGGTCGGCACGCAGGATCTTGATCGCCACCTCCCGGCCCAGGCGCACGTCGTGGCCGTGGTGGACCTCGGACATGCCTCCGTAGCCGAGCGTCTCGCCCAGCTCGTAGCGGTTGCTGAGCAGTCTTGGTGTGCTCATCTCTGCGTGCCGTTCCATTCCGTCCAAGGTTTGCTGCTCATCATTCCTGGATTCGCCTGTCCGGCCGGCTCCTCGGTGCCGCCCTCCGTCGGAACCGCGGGGTACGCGGATGTCGGCGGAGGACCTTCGGACTTCTTACCCGGAGCCGGCGCGTGTTCACTCGTTTCCACGCCGCCCGACCGCGGTCCGTTGCCCGAACCGACCAGTCTCACGATGAGGAAGGCTCCTGCCACCAGTACTGCGATCAGGATCACCGCGAGCAGCAGCCACCAGCCCCATTGTGGCCGTCTGCCGGGCAGACGGCGGACCGCCATCGGTGGCGGGCCGGTGACCGGGTGCATCGCCGGATGCGACGCCGGTCCCACCGCCGCCATCGGGTTCGGCGGGGAGTGCGGGCCGGGCGGCACCTGCTGCGGCAGCACGGGCTGACCGGCCGAGTAGGCCACGTTCACCAGCCCGGACGGCGTCGGCAGGGGCAGCCCGGCACGGACCGCCGCGACGGCGGCCGCGAACTCGCCGCCGCTGTTGTACCGCTGTCTCGGATCCTTGATCAGGGTCGCTTCGATCACCGCGCGGGCACCCGGCGGCACGTCCGGCGGCAGCGGCGGCGGGAGGTCGCGGATGTGCATCATCGCGACCGTCACCGCGTTCTCCGAAAGGAACGGCCGGTGCCCGGTGAGGCATTCGTAGCCGCAGACGGCCAGCGAGTACACGTCGCTCGCCGGTTCGGCGTTGTGCCCGAGCGCCTGCTCGGGGGCGATGTAGTGGGCGGTGCCCATGACCATGCCGGACCTGGTCACCGGGGCGGCGTCGGCGGCCTTCGCAACACCGAAGTCGGTGATCTTCACCTGCCCGGCCGGGGTCACCATGATGTTGCCCGGTTTGACGTCGCGGTGCACGAGACCGGTTTCGTGCGCGGCCTGCAGCGCGTTACCGGCCTGCTCCAGGATGTCCAGGGTGCGCTCGGCGTTCAGCCGTCCTTCGCGGGTGATGATCGCGGCCAGTGGATCGCCTTCGACCAGCTCCATCACCAGATACGCGATCGACAGATCGTCCGCGACCGTCTCGCCGTAGTCGTGCACCGCGGCGATGCCGGGGTGGTTCAGCGACGCGGTCATCCGCGCCTCGGTCCGGAACCGGTGCAGGAACTCGGCGTCGCCGGACAGCTCCGCCTTGAGGATCTTGACCGCGACCGTCCGGTCCAGCCGCGTGTCACTGGCCTGCCAGACCTCGCCCATCCCGCCGACGGCGATCCGGTTCGTCAGCTTGTACCGGTCGGCCAGCAGCTGACCCGAGGACAGCATCCGCTATCCACCCCCGAGCATGGCGTTGACGGCGGCGCGGCCGATCTCCGCGGCCACGGTGCCACCGGTCGCTTCGAGCCCGCGGTTACCGCCGGACTCGACGATCACCGAGACGGCGATCTTCGGGTCCATCGCCGGCGCGAACCCGGTGTACCAGGCGTGCGGCGGGGTGTTCTTCGGGTCGTTGCCGTGCTCGGCGGTGCCGGTCTTGGAGGCGATCTGGATGTCGCCTCGTTTGCCCGCGCCCTTCGTGTTCTCCTCCGACGCCAGCATCATGTCGCGCAGGATCGCGGCGTTCGCGCTGGACATGGCGGCGTCGCCGGTCAGCTCGGTCGGGGTGTAGTCCTCGATGGTCGACAGGTTCGGCGCCAGCAGCGACTGCACCAGCTGCGGTTTCATCGCCATCCCGTTGTTGGCGATGGTCGCCGAAAGCAGGGCGTCCTGGATCGGGGTCAGCCGCACGTCGCGCTGCCCGATGGCGCTCTGGAACAGCGCCGCCTTCGAGTCCAGCGGGCCGAGGGACGACGTGGCGACCCGCATCGGCACGGCCAGGTCCTCGCCGACACCGAAGTTCTTCGCCGTCGCGTTCAGCTTGTCCTTGCCGAGTTCGCCGGCGAGTTCGGCGAAGGGCACGTTGCAGGAGTACCGCAGCGCTTCCTTCAGCGTGCTGCCCTTGCAGGCCGCGCCGCCGTAGTTCTCCAGCGTCGTCTGCGTGCCGGGGAGCTTGACGTTGGGCGCGGTGTTGACCGGCATGTCCGCCGTCTTGCCGTTCTCGAGCGCGGCCGCGGTCACCAGCAGCTTGGCCGTCGAACCCGGCGGGTAGGTCTCCGAGATCGCGCGGTTCAGCATCGGCTTCTTCGGATCGTCGCGCCACTGACCCCAGGCCGCGATCTGCTCCTTGCCGACGTGCGAGGCGAGCTTGTTCGGGTCGTACGACGGCGTCGAGACCATGGCCAGGATGCGCCCGGTCTTCGGCTCGATCGCGACCACCGAGCCGGTGTAGCCCTTCTGCGTCATCAGGTCGTACGCGGCCTTCTGCACGGCCGGGTTGATCGTCAGCCGCACGTTCCCGCCGCGCGGGTCGCGGCCGGTGACCAGGTCCGACAGGCGCCGTACGAGCAGCCGCGGGTCGGAACCGTTGAGGACGTCGTCCTCGGACCGTTCCAGGCCGCCCGCGCCGTAGTTGATCGAGTAGTAGCCGGTGACCGGCGCGTACATCGGGCCGTCGACGTAGGACCGGATGAACTTGTACTTGTCGTTCGACGGGTCGACCTTCGCGAGCGCGGCGCCGTCGGGCGTCACGATCAGCCCGCGCTGACGCGAGAACTCGTCGTAGAGCACCCGCAGGTTGCGCGAGTCCGTGCGGTAGTCGTCCGCCTTGACCACCTGGATGTAGGTGGCGTTGGCCAGCAGGAGCACCACCATGACGAGCATGGCGACGCCCACCTTGCGGAGCGGGGTGTTCACGAAGCGCTCCCCTCACCGGTCACGGGCGGCCGCTGGACCATCACCGTGTGCGCTTCGGCGAGCGGCGCTTGCGGCTGCTGCGGCTTCGGCCGCACCGCGGGTTTGCGGGCGGCGTCGGAGATTCGGAGCAGGAGGGCCACCAGGATGTAGTTCGCGAGCAGTGAAGAACCACCGCGGGAGAGGAACGGGGCGGTGATCCCGGTGTTCGGGATCAGGTTCGTGACGCCGCCGACGACGACGAAGACCTGCATGACCAGGGCGAACGACAGGCCGCCGCCGAGAAGTTTGCCGAAGGTGTCGCGGACCGCGAGGGCGCTGCGCATCCCGCGCATCGCCAGGATCAGGTACAGCATCAGCATCGCGGCGAGACCGATGAAGCCCAGTTCCTCGCCGATCGCGGTGGTGATGAAGTCCGTTTTGGCCTCGGGGACCATGTCCGGCCGTCCGGCGCCGAGGCCGGTGCCGCCGACCCCGCCGGTGCCGAGCCCGAACAGCCCCTGCGCGACCTGGTAGCCGCCGCCCGCGTCGTCGTAGGTGGCGAGCGGGTCGATCCAGTTGCGGACGCGCTGCTGGACGTGCGTGAACAGGTTGTAGGCGATGATCGCGCCGGCGGCGAAGAACCCGACGCCCAGCACCACCCAGATGATCCGCTCGGTCGCGACGTACAACATCATCAGCGTGACGCCGAAGAACAGCAGCGACGTCCCGAGGTCCTTCTCGAACACCAGCACGCCGAGGCAGGCGGCCGCCGCGATCAGGATCGGGCCGAGGTCACGGGCGCGCGGCAGCTCGACGCCGACGATCTTCTTGCCCGCGACCATGAACAGGTCCCGTTTCGTCACCAGGAACGAAGCGAAGAAGATCATCAGCAGGATCTTCGCGAACTCGCCGGGCTGGATCGAGAAGAACGGCAGCTTGATCCAGACCTTCGCGCCGTTGACCTCGGAAAGGCTCGACGGCAGCACCGCGGGCAGCGCGAGCGCCACGATGCCGACCAGACCGCAGGTGTAGCCGTAGCGGGTCAGTGTGCGGTGATCGCTGATCACGACCAGCACCACCACGAACAGCACCAGTGAGATCGCCGTGAACAGCACCTGCTTGGTGACGTCCGGCGTGTACTCCTTGCCCTGCTGGACCGCGCGTTCCGCGAGCGCCAGGTCGATCCGGTGGATCATCACCAGGCCAAGCCCGTTCAGGAGCGCGACGCACGGCAGGATCACCGGATCCGCGTACGGCGCCCAGCGGCGGACCGCCAGATGCGCCGCCGTCAGCACCCCGAGGTAGGACAGCCCCAGCCAGATGATCGAGCTGGTGAGCTCCTGCTCCTGGTTCGCCTCCACCAGCACGAGCGCGACGGTGACGATGAACGTCGCGAACGCCAGCAGGACGAGTTCCGTCCCGCGCCGCTTGGGCAGCTCGCGCGGAGGGTTCGTGGCGAACTGGGCCGAAGCCGGATCGGCGAGCGGCGTGCTCATCAGTTACCGCCCCCTGGTGCTGCCGTGGTCGGCGTCGAGCAGTCCCTCCCCGCTGGCTGGTTCGCCGAACTCGGCGAAGCGGGGGTAGAAGGGGGAGCCGAGGACTCGACGGGCGGCGTGGAGGTCGAGCTGGTGGCCTGCTTGCAGTCGGCCAGCTGCTTGTGCGGCCGGAGGAAGTCGTCGATGTACTTACGGGCGTCGTCGAGGTTGTCCTTCTTGACGCCGTTCTTCACCGCGATCCGCGCGTCCTCCTGCAGCGCGGGCACCAGCAGCTTGTCGGTGCACAACCCGCCCGGCGGGCACGAGCCCTGCTCGTAGGCGTGCAGGTCGATGCCGAGGATGCTGCCGGGGACGCCGCGGTAGATCACGACCTCCTCGCCGGGCCCCTCGCCGACGTAGTACTGGCTCAGCACGAAATACCGCGTGGCGATCGCCGCCGCGGCCAGCACGATCAGGACGACCACCGCTCCCGCCAGCCAGCGAAATCGCCTCCGGCGCTTGACCTTCGGGTCCTCCTGTTGGGGCTGGACCTCGGGCCGCGGCTGCGGCGCGGGCTGGGTCAGCGCACGGGCGCGGGCGGCGGGGGAGTCGCCCTGGTGGAATTCGTCGCTGCCGTCCCCGGCGGCGCCGCCCACGATGGGCGCGTCCTCACCGAAGTCGACGTCGACGACGTCGGCGATGATCACCGTGACGTTGTCCGTGCCGCCGCCCTTGAGCGCGAGCTCGATCATCCGGTCCGCGCAGGCCTGCGGATCCGGGATCTGGATCGCCTCGGACAGCGTTTCGTCGCTGACCATGCCGGACAGGCCGTCCGAGCAGATCAGGTACCGGTCGCCGGCGCGGGCCTCGCGCACGGTGAGGCTCGGCTCGACCTCGTGCCCGGTGAGCGCCTTCAGCAGCAGCGACCGCTGCGGGTGCACCGCGGCCTCTTCCGGCGTGATCCGGCCCTGTTCGAGAAGTTCGTTGACGAAGCTGTCGTCCCGCGTGATCTGCGAGAACTGACCGCCGCGCATCAGATACGCCCGCGAGTCGCCGACGTGCACGACACCCATCCGCGAACCGGCGAACAGCACGGCGGTCAGGGTCGTGCCCATCCCGTCGAGGTCCGGGTCCTGCTGGACGAGCTCGGCGATGGCGGCGTTGCCGTTCTGGACGGCCTCACGCAGCTGAGCGAGAAGGTCGTCACTGGGGTCGTCGTCGTCGAGGGGCGCGAGGGAGGCGATGACGACCTTGCTGGCCACCTCACCCGCTGCGTGCCCACCCATGCCGTCGGCGAGGGCGAGCAGGCGGGGACCTGCGTACACGGAGTCCTGGTTGCTGGAACGCACCAGGCCCCGGTCGCTGCGAGCCGCGTAGCGGAGGACGAGAGTCATGGGCGAAGCTCGATCACCGTTTTGCCGATCCGGATGGGGACTCCGAGCGGGACCCGGAGGGGTGCCGTGACCTTAGCCCGGTCGAGGTACGTCCCGTTCGTCGAACCCAGATCTTCCACGTACCAATCCTCCCCGCGCAGGGCGATCCGGGCGTGCCGGGTCGACGCGTAGTCGTCGTCCAGCACCAGAGTCGAGTCGTCGGCGCGGCCGATCAGGATCGGCCTGCCGTCCAAGGCGATCCTGGTTCCCGCCAGCGCACCATGGGTCACGAGCAGCTGCTGCGGCGATTTCCCGCCGCGCGGCTTCTTGTTTTCCTTCTTCTTGCGACCGAACGTCGGGACGGCCACGCGCAGCCCGGAGGCCGCGTACAGATCCGAGCGGACGACACGCAACGCGGCGAACACGAAGAGCCAGAGCAGCACGAGAAAGCCCACCCTGGTGAGTTGAACGACCAGCTCTGGCACTTGTTGTGTCCGCTCCCGTTTCTCCTGTACGCCGCGGAGAGCGCGTGCCGTCCGGGATGGTCGGCTCCGAACGGCCTTGCTCTCCGCGTACGACCCGAGGTGCCGATCCACCACAGGTCCCGCACCGCAATTCTGCGATACCCCCTCCGGACGCCGCCGGTCAGCCCTGCGTACGGAACACGAGAGACGAGTGGCCCACGCGGATCACGTCGCCGTCGGCCAGCTGCCAGGTCTGCACCGGGGTGCCGTTGACGGTCGTGCCGTTGGTCGAACCGATGTCCGCGAGCGTCGCGCTCTGGCCGTCCCAGGTGATCTCCAGGTGACGGCGGGAGACACCGGTGTCCGGGAGCCGGAAGTCGGCGTCCTGGCCGCGGCCCACGACGTTCCCGCCCTGCTTGAGCGAGTACGAGCGGTTCGAACCGTCGTCCAGCTGGAGGCTCGCGGTGAGCTGACGGCCCGCCGCCGGCTGGCCGCCGTAGCCGCCGCCCTGCGCGTACGGGTCCGCGGCGGGCTGGCCGTACTGCTGCTGGCCACCGCCGTACTGGTCGTAGCCGCCCTGCTGCTGCTGGCCGCCGTACTGGTCGTACCCCGGCTGCTGTGCGCCGCCGCCGTAACCCTGGTCGTAGCCGCCTTGCTGCTGGCCGCCGTACTGGTCGTAGCCGGGCTGCTGTGCGCCGCCGCCGTAACCCTGGTCGTAGCCGCCTTGCTGCTGGCCGCCGTACTGGTCGTAGCCGGGCTGCTGTGCGCCGCCGCCATAGCCCTGGTCGTAGCCGCCTTGCTGCTGGCCGCCGTACTGGTCGTAGCCGGGCTGCTGTGCGCCGCCGCCGTAACCCTGGTCGTAGCCGCCCTGCTGCTGGCCGCCATAACCCTGGTCGTACCCGGGCTGCTGCTGGCCAGCCTGCTGTCCGTAGCCGTACTGGCCCTGCTGGCCGTACGGGTCACCCTGGTCGTATTGGCCGTAGCCGGGGGGCTGGCTCATTGCTGGGTCTCCTGCGTTGCTGGGTCGTGCCGACCGTGACGAACCTTCGGCGCCGTGGGGCTTGACGTCGGGATCGACGGACGAACGGGTCTTGAACTGTCCAGTATGCAGCGCCTCATTGCGCTCGAGCGAAACTACGACGTCACCATAGGTGTCCCATCCGTGCTCGGCGAGGTGTTCCTTGACCGCCTCCGCCAACACCGAAGTGACCCGACGCTCGTCTCCGGCCATGCGTTCGTGATCAGCCTGCCCCAACGACACGATGTAGTGATTGGGAGCGAGCTGTCGACCACCGGCCAGCTCACGAACGTTCTCCTCGCTCTCGCGCTCAAGCGCCACCGCCACTTCCTGCGTGACGACGTTGCCACCGAACATGCGCGCGAAGGTATTGCCCACGAGGTTCTCGAGCCGCCTATCAAAGCGCTCAACGCGGCCCACCGGGCAACCTCCTCACACGTGTGCTTCCCCGTCGATCCTATCCGGGTACGGCCAGTCGGACACGGCCCCCGGTGAAACCCGTGAAATCCGCCTGCTACGCTTTGCGAGCTGTCAGAGAACGAAGCACTCGGGCGAGTGGCGGAATGGCAGACGCGCACGGTTCAGGTCCGTGTGTCCGAAAGGACGTGAGGGTTCAACTCCCTCCTCGCCCACTTCTGTTCGAGGCCCCCTTCGCTCCGCGACGGGGGCCTCTTTCGTGTGGTCGTCGCTCGTCGGTACCCGGGGGGCCGAGCCCCCCGGACCCCCCACGGTGCGGTGCGCGGCGGTTGGCATGGTGGTCGGGTTCCCGAAAGAACAAAGAAAAAGACCCGGCCTGGGCCGGGTCTTGAGGTGCGTGTGGGTCAGTTCACGCCGATGAGGTCGACGACGAAGATCAAGGTCTCGTTCGGCTTGATGACACCGCCGGCGCCACGTTCGCCGTAGGCCAGATGCGGCGGGATGACCAGCTTGCGGCGGCCACCGACCTTCATCCCGGCCACGCCCTGGTCCCAGCCGGGGATGACCTGACCGGCGCCGAGGCCGAAGCGCAGCGGCTCACCGCGGTCCCACGAGGCGTCGAACTGGTCACCGGTCGAGTGCGAGACGCCGACGTAGTGCACCGAGACGGTGTCGCCGGCCTTCGCCTCCTGGCCCTCGCCGACGGTGAGGTCGGACTTCTCGAGGTCGGACGGCGCGGGGCCCTCCGGGCGGTCGATCTGGGGCTTCTGCAAAGACATGCCCACAAGCTACCTGCGCAGGTCCGGGGTCCGCAGGGCGAGTGTTCCGCCGAACGGTGGCAAGAACGCGAATAGTCTTCACAAATTTGGATACCCGTGGGTAGTGTGCGCCTCGTCACTCTCCGACGACGGAGGTCTTTCATGCGACGAGGCATACGGGTCTTGACGACGCTGGCAGGGCTGACGCTGGTGGCGGGCACCGTTCCGGCACTGCAGGCGAACGCCGCGGAAGCGCCACAGAACTCGGTGGTGGCGGCCGCGCTCGACGATTACTGCGGCGGCCAGTGCGGTGACATCCTCCCGCCCGGCACCAAGGGGAACGCCACCCTCGCCGAGATCCTGGCGCACAAGGCGTTCGGCACCCGGCCCGCGCATTCGGCCGATCAGCTCGGCAAGTACGCCTCGCTCGCCGACGGCTACAAGACGCTGACCACGGACAAGATCAACCAGTTCTTCAACGACGCCTCGTTCGGTGTGCCGTTCGGGCAGGTCGAGAGCACGATCAAACCGCGTTCGGACGTGACGATCACCCGCGACAAGGGGATCGGCGTGCCCCGGATCGTCGGCACGACGCGGCCGGGCACGATGTACGGCGCCGGATACGCCGCCGCGCAGGACCGCCTGTGGCTGATGGACATCATGCGCCGCGTCGGCCGCGGCCAGCTGACCTCGTACGCCGGCGGCGCGCAGGGCAACCGCGAACTTGAGCAGAGCTTCTTCGCTTCGGCGCCGTACACCGAGCAGGAGCTGCAGAAGCAGATCGACAACGCCGCGGCCAGTGGCCCGCGCGGCGCGCAGGGCAAGGCCGACGCCGAGGCCTACGTGCAGGGCGTCAACAAGTACATCTCCGACGCGCACAGCGGCCGCTACTTCCCCGGCGAGTACGTGCTCACCGGGCATGTCGACGCGATCACGAACGCCGGGACCATCGAACCGTTCAAGCTCACCGACCTCGTCGTCCTCGCCGCCGTCGTCGGGGCGCAGTTCGGCGCCGGCGGTGGCGGCGAGGTGCAGAACGCCATCGCGAAGATGGCGATGCAGGAGAAGTACGGTCTCGAACAAGGCGACAAGGTCTGGAAGAGCCTGCGGTCCGAGGACGATCCCGAGACCGTCAAGACCCTCCACAATGGACAGACCTTCGACTACGGCAAGGCGCCGTCGAATCCGCAGGGCGCGGCGATGCCGGACAAGGGTTCGGTCACCGGGCAGCAGCTGGTCTTCGACCCGACCGGTTCCGCCGGGACGGCGACGCCCGCCAAGGTGGACGTTCCGGCGCCCGAGGACCAGAAGGCGGTCCGCGGCATCTTCGACGACGGTGTCCTGCCGGGGAACCTGCTGTCGGAAAAGCACGGCATGTCCAACGCGCTGGTGGTGTCCGGCGCCAAGACCGCGAGCGGTCACCCGGTCGCCGTCTTCGGCCCGCAGGCCGGCTACTTCGCACCGCAACTGCTGATGCTGCAGGAACTCCAGGGCCCCGGCATCAGCGCGCGCGGCGCCTCGTTCGCGGGTATCAGCATGTACGTGCTGCTCGGGCGCGGCAAGGACTACTCGTGGAGCGCGACCTCGGCGTCGCAGGACATCACCGACACCTACGCCGTCGAACTGTGCGAGCAGAACGGCTCCGCGCCGACGAAGAACTCCGGCTTCTATCGCTTCCGCGGTCAGTGCCTGCCGTTCGAGATCGTCGAACGCAAGAACGCGTGGAAGCCCACGGTCGCCGACGGGACGGCCGAAGGTTCGTACACGCTGCGCAGCTTCCGCACCAAGTACGGGCCGGTGACGAGCCGGGCGCTGGTCGGCGGGAAACCGGTGGCGTACGCGTCGCTGCGGTCGACCTTCCAGCACGAGATCGACACGATCATCGGCTTCCAGAAGTTCAACGACCCGGACGCGATCAAATCCGCGCAGGACTTCCAGGCCGCGGCGGCCGACGTCAACCAGACCTACAACTGGTTCTACGCCGACTCGCGTGACGTCGCGTACTTCAACTCCGGCTCGAATCCGGTCCGCGATCCGAACGTCGACCCGGCCATGCCGGTGAAGGCCGACGCCGGATTCGACTGGCAGGGCTGGAACCCCGACGGCAACCTCGCGAACTACACGCCGTCGTCGCAGCATCCGCAGTCGATCAACCAGGACTACTACATCAGCTGGAACAACGCGCAGGCGAACGGCTACGCGGCCGGCGGCGCGGACAAGAGTTCCGTGCACCGCGGCGATCTGATCGACGCGCGGGTCAAGAAGATGGTCTCCAGTGGCACCAAGGTGACGCGGGTGAACCTCACGCAGGCCATGGAGGAGGCGGCGCTGGCCGACCTCCGCGCGGAGAAGGTGCTGCCGGAACTGTTCAAGGTGATCGACAAGGCGCCGGTGACCGGCCCGGCCGCCGACGCGGTGGCGAAGCTCAAGACCTGGCTCGCCGCGGGCGGTCTGCGCGCGGAGACCTCACCGGGTAGCAAGGCCTACGCCGATTCCGACGCTATCCGCATCATGGACGCCTGGTGGCCGCTGCTGGTCAACGCCCAGTTCAAACCCGGTATGGGTGATGCCGCCTACGGCGCCATGGTCGGGGTGCTGAAGATCAACGAGTCGCCTTCCGGCTGGCAGAACGAGGTTCCCGGCAAGCACGTCGGCCAGTCGCACGCGGGTTCGTCGTACCAGGCGGGCTGGTGGGGCTACGTGCACAAGGACATCCGTTCGGTCCTCGGGCAGAACGTGGCCGGCCCGCTGGCCGTGAAGTACTGCGGTGGAGGTGACGTCGACGCGTGCCGTCAGGTGCTGCTCGACTCGCTGACGCAGGCGGCCGCGCAGCCCGCGAACACCGTGTACCCCGGCGACGGCGATTGCGCCGCGGGCGACCAGTGGTGCGCCGACACGATCATCCACCGCGCCCTCGGCGGTATCACGCAGGACAAGATGAGCACCCAGAACCGGCCGACCTTCCAGCAGGTCGTGGAGTTCCCGGCGAAACGCGGCGACAACATCGCGAACCTCGCCACCGGCCGGTCGGTGAGCGCGACCAGCCACGAAACCGGCTGGTACAACTCGCCGCCGTCCCACGCGATCGACGTCGACCTGTCGACGCGCTGGGCCAGCGACTGGAGTGACGATCAGTCGATCACCGTGGACCTCGGCTCGGTGCAGCGCGTGTCCCGGGTGGTCCTGCGGTGGGAATCCGCGTACGGAAAGGCGTACAAGGTGCAGGTGTCGTCCGACGGCACGAACTGGCGGGACGCGGCGTCCATAGTGGACGGAAACGGCGGAACGGACAACGTCGCCTTCGAGGCGGTGGACGGCCGCTATGTCCGGATGGCCGGTGTCCAGCGCGGGACGAAGTACGGCTACTCCCTTTACGAGTTCGAGGTGTACGCCCACTGAGCCATCGCGACCCGGCCGGGGCAACCTCGGCCGGGTCGCGAGCGTACGTCCGATATGGGGAGACAACCGACCGCGATCGAAACGGCCGACGCCATGGCGTGGCTGAGCAAACGCGGCATCCGGGCCGGGATACCGTCCAGACCGCTCACGGTCAGGATCGCCGCGCGGCAGTCGAGGACGACCACGACCAGGATTTTGTGGCTGATCGGCGCCTGCTTCGTCAGCGTCGCGCTCACGATGACGTTCGGCCTGCTGCAGAAGCTTCCCGGCGTGCGAGGCGTGGAAATGCCCGAAAGCCGGTACTCCTACTTCATGGTCGCCTCGATCGCCCTCGGGTACTGGGCGTCCATCCTCCATCGGGAAAAGCAGCTGGGCGGCCTTCCGGCGCGGAACCGGCGCCCGCCCGCAAAGGTCCTCGGCGGCTGGTACCTGGCCTCGTTCCTGATCACCTTCGGCGGTGGCGCGACGCTGGCCGTGACCATGTACTTCACCACCGAGTCACGCACTTTCGCCTGGACATGGCTGGCAGCCCTCGGCTGGGCGGCGCTCTGCTGCACGACGATCCTCGTCTGGGCCGTGACCCGCCGGGTCCGCGGCGAAGACGCCGCCTCCATCGCCGTCGACAGTGAGTTGCGCTTCCAGGACAGCCGGTTCCTCTCGCCCGCGGTCTTCCCGGTCGCGAGCTTGATCGACCCGCTGTTCAGCCATCGGTCGCCGCCGGGCTTCACCTGGTGGATGGTGGGCTACGCCGTGGTTGCGGCCGTCACGGCCCTCGGCGCGCACTGGCGGGACGCGCGACGGCCCCCTCTGCCGCCCGGCGATTACGGAACCGACGAGACAACGCCGGCCCCCAGCCGGACATACATCTCCTAGAACACAGGCAGGGGCATGGCCGCCGGAACGACTGCTCCACGTCCTGCGGAGGCACGGTTTACGGTGGCGGGGTGGACAAGAACGACTGGTCACCCCGCACCCTCGCCGTCGCCGCCGGACGCCCGGAGGGGCCCGGCGAGCCGCTGAACGTGCCGATCGTCGCGGCGAGCACCTTCGACGCCGGCGCCGACCGCGCGTACTCGCGGCAGGACGGCACCCCGACCTGGGAGGCCCTCGAAGCCGCGATCGGCGCGCTCGAAGGCGGGCACGCCACGGCGTTCGCGTCGGGGATCGCGACGCTCAGCGCGGTCGTCGACACCCTGCGGGTCGGGGCGAAGGTCTGCGTCCCGACGTTCTCCTACGCGGGGTCGCGCGGGCTGCTCGCGCACGCGCACGGCACCGGCCGTCTGGTGGTGACCGAGATCGAGCCGGAGGACACGGCCGCCTGGGTCGCCGCCGCGGACGCGGACCTGCTCTGGCTCGAATCGCCGACCAACCCGACGCTCGACGTCATCGACATCGAGACGATCGCCGCCGCCGCGAACGGCCTGGTCGCGGTGGACAACACGTTCGCCACCCCGCTGGGGCAGCGGCCGCTGGAGCTCGGCGCCGACATAGTCGTGCACAGCGCGACGAAACTCATCGGCGGCCACAGCGACCTTCTGCTCGGCCTCACCGTCGCGGCCGACGAAGGCGTTGCGAAAGACCTGCGCGACGCGCGCACCAGACTGGGGGCGACGCCGGGAGCCCTCGAAGCGTGGCTGGCGCTGCGCGGGCTGCGGACCCTGCCGGTCCGGCTGGCCGAGCAGACCCGCACGGCGGCGCTGCTCGCGGCGCGGCTGCTCGACCACCCCGCGATCACCCGGGTGCGTTATCCCGGCTCCGGCACGATGATCGCGTTCGAACTCCCGGACGCCGAGACCGCGGACAAGGTCATCGGATCGCTGCGGCTGATCCGTGCCGCCACCAGCCTCGGCGGGGTGGAGAGCCTGGTCGAGCGGCGGGCCTGGATGGCGGGCGACGCCCATGTGCCCGCCGGGCTCGTCCGGTTCAGCGTCGGGCTCGAGGATCCGGAGGATCTCTGGACGGATCTGGCCTCCGCGCTCGGCTAGCTTGGGCACGTGGACGAGACGAAACCGCCTCGGCGGCTCGGGCAATGGCTGTGGGGCCTGTTCTGGCTCCTGGTGCTGGGCTTCGTCGCGATCGTCGCGGCGGGCCTGCTGGCCGAACTCGCGGCGACGCCCTGCCCGAGTGACGGCATCTGGGTTTGCGACGCGGAGAACCGGACTCTCGCCACCTTCATCCCCGGGATCGGGTTCGGCCTCGGCCTCCTGATCGCGGGAATAGGCGGCGGCCGGGCGGTGCGGAAGCGGACGTCGCCGAAGCCCTGGGTGTCCGTCGCGGGTCTCTTCGGTGTGCTGTCGTTCGCCGTGGCGCTGTTCCTGGTGTTCTGATCGTGACCTTCAGGTTGCCCGGCACCGGTATTCGCTCATAAAAGGTCAGGACTTCACCGAAGGTACTCCGAACGCGTGAAGGAGTCGGCGACAAAGTCGCGGTACGAAGTGGATTCGCCCAGAAGAAGCGGCATTTTCGCGACGCGTGACAGACGGGGAAGAAATACTTCCGCATGGCAACCGTTCGGGCCTTCCGGGTGTTAACATTCCTTCGTCGCCGCGAGTTTTCCTTTGGCGGAGCGACTTTCGGGCCCTTGTATCGGGCTGGACCCCCTTCGCGTTACCCGCTTTCACGGTGGCTCTTGTCACTGTCTATTCGCTACGCCGGCCAGCGGTTTTCCGGCAGTATCGCGCTGCCACCCGTACGTGGGAATCTTTCCCGGGTGGTCGCACGGTGGGGGTCACTGTGTGTTGCGATGCTTTCCACTGGGAGATCATTTTGAAGAAGACGTTGGGCCGCCTCGCGGGCGCGGTGCTGGCCGGCGCCGTCATTTCGCTGGCCGTGACGCCGGTCGCGATGGCACAGACCGAAACGACGACCACGCCTCCCGCTCCGACGAGCGAGACGCCCACCACGGCGCCCTCGCCTTCGTGGTCCGGCGGTCAGGTCAGCAACCCGCCCGAGTGGTCGGGCGGCAAGGTGACGTCGGTTCCGCCGTCGTCCGAGAGCAGCACGCCGACCTCGACCAGCGGCAAGCCGACTTCCGGCAAGCCGTCGGCCTCCAGCTCGGAGAAGCCGACCACCACCACCCCGCCGAAGCCGGAGCTGAACGTCGGCGCCGGCTACGTCGAGGGTAACGAGGGTGCGCTGGCGATCCTGTGCGGTTCGGAGCCCGCGGACGTCACCGCGCCGGACTTCACCATCGTCGACTCGTTCCAGGACGGTGGCGACGCCTACCTGTGGATCTACATCGTCGAGGCCAAGCCCGGTTTCAAGGGCACCTCGAGCACCTTCACCTGGACCTGCGACGGCAAGCCGGGCAAGGGTGACATCGAGATCGAGACGGTCGGCGGCGGCTCGACCGCGCCGGGCACCAAGCCGGAGCAGCCGAAGAAGCAGGTCAAGCTGAAGCCCAAGGGCGGCATCGAGACCGGTTTCGGCGCCACCGCGGCCTGATCCGATGAAGCTCCTGACGCAGGGCGGCCGCGTGGTCGCGGCCGCCCTTGTGCTTTCCCTCGCGCTGACGGGATGCGGCACCGACGAACCCGCCCCGCCCGCCGCGGCGGCACTGTCGGAATCGGCTCCGCCGGTCGTCAAGCCGTACAACGGGACCCGTCCGACGAACGTGAAGATCCCCAAGATCGGCGCGGAATCGAGCCTGGTCACGGTCGCCGTCGGCAAGGACGGCAAGATGTCCGTCCCGTCGGCGAAGAATCCGATGCAGGCCGCGTGGTACCGGCTTTCGCCGGTGCCCGGCGACGTCGGCCCGTCGATCCTGCTCGGCCATGTCGACGGCAACAAGCAGCCAGGCATCTTCTACAAGCTCAAGGACGTCAACCCGGGTGACGAGGTGCTCGTCGACCGCAGTGACGGCAAGAGCCTGAAGTTCGTGGTCGAGAAGAAGGACCAGGTGCCCAAGGACCAGTTCCCCGAGGAAGCGGTCTACGGCAACACGGACAAGCCGCAGCTGCGGCTGATCACCTGTGGCGGTGTCTTCGACAAGGAAGAGCACAGCTACAAGGACAACATCATCGTCTACGCGAACCTGGTCGCCTGACGAACGCTATGAACGGTCCGTTCCTTGCGAAATTTGCAAGGAACGGACCGTTCATAGCATCCGGGGACGCGCTCAGCCCACCCCCGCGGCCGGGAACGGGAACCCGCCCGGAGCCGCCGCCTCGGTGTCGACCCACTTCCGCATCCCCGCGTCACAGGCCGCGTAACCCCAGTTGAGCAACCGCTCCTGCAGCACTTCCGGCAGTTTCGTCAGGCGCGTCGGGGTTTCCGCCAGCTCGTGCGTGAGCTCGGCGGGCGCCGCCAGCGAATCTTCGAGCTGGAAGTTCGCGAGATCGACGTAGGACCCCCAGTAGGCGCCGGTGAAATGCTTCTCCACATAAGACTTCAGCAGTGCGCCGCGCCGCAGTTCGCGCACCTGGTTGTCGATCACGTCGAGGACGCGCAGCAGCTGCCGTCCCCAGTCGCGTTTGACCCTGGGCGTGACCTTCATCCGCTTGCCCGCGTCGCTCACCAGAACCGTCGCGTGCCCTTCGACCGGGTCCAGGCCGAGGTTGTCGTAGACGCCGGCGTCGCTCAGCACGATCTTGCGCTTCCGCTCCTCGGAAAGCGGATTATGGAGCACCACGGGCGAAAGCATCGGCGGGAACGCCGAAGACGCGGCCACCGCGGTCGCGAGCGGGATGTTCCCGTGCGGCCCGTTCTGCCGGAAGAACCACCAGAGCGAGCCGTCCTGGAGGTTCGTCGCGGTGAAGACGAACTGCGGGCCCGTGGGGTCGATGTCCTTCAGACAGCAGTCGCCGAACAGGTGTTTCGCGTACACCCGCGCGAGCTCCTCACCGGCGCTCCGCCACGGAACGGCCATGGCGAGCAGGGTGACCGGGATGTCGAGCCGTTTGCGTGCCAGGTTCCGGATCGGCGCGACGACCTTGTCGGAGAAGTTGGCCGCGACACCGTTTTCGAATCTCAGGTCCGCCCATGCGTGCGCGAGCACGCCTGCCGCGATCGAGCCGCCCGAAACACTGGAGAACGTCGAGATCCTCGACAGCCAGCCGAGTTCGTTGAGCCGTAACAGGGCTCCGGTGTGGAACAACATCGCGCGGTAGCCGCCGCCGGACAGTGCGAGACCGACGCCTTGCCGGGTCGTCGAAGGTTTGTTGGTATCCCCCACTTGAGCGAGTGTAGAGAAGGGTCAAGCGAGCAGTGGCCGCAAGAGACGCCGTTGCTCTTCGGGGACGTACTCGGCGTAGTTGTCGTAGAGCGCCTGCTTCGCCAGCCGTGAAGCGCGTTCGCCGTCGGAGTCGCGGATCGCGCCGAGCACCGCTTCGTGATGCGTCAGCCAGTTGCGCATCAACGCCGTCCGGTCGTCGGCGTGCTCCAGCTTGTCCTCGATGAGTTCCAGCACGACGCCGCGGACGACCTCGCCGCTGATCACCAGCAGCGGATTCCCCGTCGCGCGGGCGATGGCCTCGTGGAACGCGACGTCCGCGTGGGAGAACTCCGCGAACCCTTTCGAGACGCCCTCGCGCATCGCCTCCAGCGCGGCGTCCAGTTCGGCGAGATGGTCCTCCGTCCTGAGCTGCGCGGCGAGCAGATGTGCGGAACCGTCGAGCACCATGCGGAACTGCAGGAGTTCGGACAACCCGAGATGGTCGGCCCGCGCCAGCCGGTGCATCGACCGGTGCAACGCGGCGGGGGAGGCGGCCAGAACTTCGGGACCGCGCGGGTCTCCGGGCCGCGAGCGGATCATTTCGGCTGCTTGCAGCACGCGCAGCGCCTCGCGCACGGTCGAGCGGCCGACGTCGAACTGGACCATCAGCTCGCGTTCGCTCGGCAGCCGGTCGCCCGGTTTGATCCGGCCGCTGAACACGGCTTCCTCGATCTGTTCGACGACACGCTGGTACGCGCGGACAGGGGCGACCGGCTCGAATTCCATCTTGACCCTGCCGTCTCGTCTGGTTTACTGGTCGGACCAGTCTACCGGTCAGGGGGCAGGATGAAAGCCCGGATTCACGCGGCAGTGGTTGCGTCGCTGCTGGTGGCGTCCGGCTGCTCGGCCGGTTCGAGTGCCACGGTGGCCAAGGATCCGGCCACGCTCGCCATCGGGTACACCGCCGAACCCGCGAACTTCGACTTCACCCGTACGGACGGCGCCGCCATTCCGCAGGCCTTGCTCTACAACGTCTACGAGGGTCTGGTGAAGCTCGACGCGAACGCGAAGATCGTGCCGCTGCTGGCCGAATCGTGGACGGTGTCGGAAGACCGCAAGACCTACGACTTCAAGCTCCGGAAGAACGCGAAGTTCAGCAACGGGGCGCCGTTCACCGCCGAGGACGTCAAGTTCTCGCTGATGCGCGTGAAGACCGGCTGGACCGTGTCGATCAAGTCCACAATGGACGTCGTCGACCGGGTCGACGTCGTGGCGCCGGACCACGCGCGGGTCGTGCTCACGAAACCCAGCAACGGCTGGCTGTTCAGCCTCACCAGCCGCCTCGGCGCGATGTTCAGCCCGACCGGGGTCGCGGATCTGGCGAACAAACCGGTCGGCACGGGGCCGTACACGGTGTCTTCGCGACGTCGTGGCGACTCCATCGTGCTCAAGCGGAATCCCGACTATTGGGGCACGAAACCGGCCTACTCGACCGTGGTCCTCAAGTACATCAAGGATCCGACGGCGCTCAACAACGCCTTGCTCAGCAACGGGATCGACGTCATCTCCGCGATCACCGTGCCGGACTCGATCCCGCAGTTCCAGAGCGACGACCGGTTCACCGTCGTCGAAGGCACGACCAACAGCGAGGTCACGCTCGCGTTCAACAACGCGCGCCCACCGCTGAACGACGTCCGCGTGCGGCGAGCGCTCTCGTACGCGATCGACCGGAAAGCGTTGCTGGACACGGCTTGGGCCGGTCGTGGCACGCTCATCGGCAGCATGGTCCCGCCGACGGATCCCTGGTACGAAGACCTGTCGAACGCGTATCCGTTCGATCCCGCGAAGGCGAAAGTGCTGCTCGCCGAAGCGGGGCAACCCCATCCGACGCTGCGGCTGCGGATCCCGAACCTGCCGTACGCGGTGTCGGCCGCGCAGGTGGTGTCCTCACAACTGGCGGACGTCGGGGTCACTGTGACGATCGAGCCGCTGGATTTCCCGGCGGTGTGGCTCAAGCAGGTCTTCACCGACCACGACTACGACCTGTCGATCATCCAGCACGTCGAGGCGCGCGACATCGTCACCTTCGGCAGGCCGAAGTACTACTGGGGTTACGACGGCAAGCCCGTCCAGCAGAACCTGGCGAAGGCCGACGCCGGAACACCCCAGGAACAGATCGACGCGATGCGCCAGGTCGCGCGGCGGCTGTCCGAAGACGCCGCCGCGGATTGGCTCTTCCTGTTCCCCAACGTGATCGTGGCGAAGAACAAGGTGACCGGGTTCGTCCGCAACCAGGTCAGCGAGTCCTTCGATCTCACGGGATTGGCGCCGCGATGACGGTCAAGATCGTGCGCCGCGTGGCGATCCTGGTGGCCAGTGTGCTGGTCGCGTCCATCGTGGTGTTCCTGTTCATGGCCGTGCTGCCGGGCGATCCGGCGCAGGTCGCGCTCGGCGTCAACGCGACCCCGGAGCTGGTCGCGAAGACCCGCGCCGAATTCGGCATCGACAGGCCGCTCGTGACGCAGTACTTCGACTGGATCGGCGGTGTCCTGCACGGCGACTTCGGCCGCTCGTACGTCACCCGCGAGGAGATCGGCCCGGCGCTGACCGACCGCCTCGGCGTGACGTTGTGGCTGGTCGGCGCCGGGATGCTGGTGGCGCTGGTGATCGCCGTGCCGGCCGGGACGTTCGCCGCGGTGCGGCACCGGAAGGCCGACGGCACCGCGCTTTCCGGGTTGTCGCAGATCGGCGTCGCGATCCCCGCGTTCCTGGCGGGCATCATCCTGGTGCAGATCTTCGCGGTGCAGCTGCGCTGGCTGCCCTCCGGCGGCTGGACCCCGCCGGTACAGGATCCGGGCGAATTCCTCCGTGGGCTCGTTCTGCCCGCCCTGTCACTGGGGCTCGTGCAGGGCGCGGTGCTGACGCGCTATGTCCGGTCCGCCGTGCTCGACACGCTCGGACAGGACTACCTGCGCACGGCGCGGTCCAAGGGGTTGCGGCCGTTCCAAGCCTTGTTCCGCCACGGACTGCGCAACGCCGCCGTGCCGGTGGTGACGGTGCTCGGGCTGCAACTGTCGACCCTGCTGATCGGCGCCGTCGTCGTCGAGCGCGTGTTCGTCCTGCCGGGGCTGGGCAGCATGCTGCTCGACTCGGTGGCGTCGCGGGATCTGTTGTCCGTGCAGGGGATCGTGCTGGTCTTGGTGGTCGGCGTGCTGCTGGTGAACTTCGTGGTCGACGTCCTGTACACGGTGCTCGACCCGAGATTGCGGGGTTCCTGATGCGTAACCGCAGTCTCCTCGTCGGCGGTGTCCTGGTCGCGGTGATCGTGCTCGCCGCGGTGCTTTCGTTCGTGTGGACGCCGTTCGACCCGGTCAAGGTCGACGCGGCCAACCGGCTGCACGACTTCAGCGGCTCGAACCCGCTCGGCACCGACAGCTTCGGTCGTGACGTGCTCAGCCAGCTCATGGTCGGCGCGCGGACGACGTTGTACGTCGGGGTGGTCGCGGTCGGGATCGCCGCGCTGATCGGGACGCCGCTCGGGATCCTCGCCGGGATGTCGTCGCGATGGCTCGGCGAGTTCGTCATGCGGGTCAACGATCTCGTGCTCGCGTTCCCCGCGTTGCTGCTGGCGATCATGTTCGGCGCGGTGTTCGGGGCGGATACGCTGACCGCGATGGTGGCGATCGGCATCGCGACCATCCCGTCGTTCGCACGGATCGCGCGTTCGGGCACGTTGCAGGTGATGAGCAGCGAGTTCGTGCTGGCCGCGCGGTCGGCGGGCCGGTCACGGCCGAACATCGCCGCGCGGCACGTGCTGCCGAACATCTCCGGGCTGCTGATCGTGCAGGCGTCGGTGTCGTTCGCGATCGCCGTGCTCGCGGAGGCGGCGTTGTCGTTCCTCGGCTTCGGCACCCGGCCGCCGACGCCGTCGTGGGGCCGGATGTTGCAGGAGTCCCAGGTGTTCCTGACCCTGCACCCGAGGCTCGCGCTCGTGCCCGGTGTCGCGATCGCCATCGCCGTCCTCGGCTTCAACCTGCTCGGTGATGGCCTCCGAGACCGCCTCGACCCCCGATTGGCGGCGCGGCTATGACCCTCGAAGTCCATGGTCTCGGCATCTCCGGGCTGGTCCGCGATGTTTCGTTCGGCATCGCGCGCGGTGAGCGCGTCGGGCTGATCGGCGAGTCGGGTTCCGGGAAGTCGTTGACGGCGTTGTCGATCATGGGGCTGTTGCCCGAAGAGCTCGCCGCTTCCGGCTCGGTGAAACTCGACGGCCGCGAGCTGCTGGGCGCGCCGGAGAAGGAGCTGTCGCGGTTGCGCGGCAACGAACTCTCGATGGTGTTCCAGGAACCGATGACCGCGTTGAACCCGGCGATGCGGATCGGCGCGCAGGTCGCCGAGCCGATGCGGATCCACCGAAACGGTGGAAAGGATCCCGAGGCTTTGTTGGCTTCCGTGGGACTGCCCGGCGTCGCTCGTGCGTATCCACATCAGCTGTCCGGCGGGCAGCGGCAACGGGTCGTCCTCGCGATCGCGCTGGCCAACGACCCGAAGCTGCTGATCTGCGACGAGCCGACGACGGCGCTCGACGTCACCGTGCAGGCGCAGATCCTGGAACTGATCCTCGACGGCGTGCGGGACCGGGAGAGCGCGCTGCTGTTCATCACGCACGACCTCGCCGTCGTGGCGTCGGTGTGCGAGCGGGTGCTGGTGATGCTCGACGGCGAGATCGTCGAAGCCGGCACCACCCGCGACGTCCTCACCGCGCCACAGCACGAGTACACGAAGAAGCTGCTGGCCGCTTCGGATCTGGAGGCGAGCCGATGATGATCTCGGTGCGGGATCTCGAACGTCGCTACACCCGGCGTGACGTCCATGCGCTGCGCGGCGTGTCGTTCGACGTCGAAGCCGGTCAGCGGTTCGGCATCGTCGGCGAATCCGGCTCGGGAAAGTCCACATTGGTCAGATTGCTGGCCGCGCTGGACAAGCCGACGGCGGGCAGCGTCTCGTTCCAGGGCAAGCGCGTCGACACCCTGCCGGAACGCAAACTCGGCTTCCTGCGGTCGGAACTGCAGATCGTCTTCCAGGATCCGATGGGTTCGCTCGACCCCCGGATGCGGGTGCGCGACATCATCTCCGAACCGTTGGGCCGCCGGGATCCCGCACGGGTCTCGGAGCTGCTGAAGGCCGTCGGCCTGCCCGAAGACGCCGCCGGCCGCTATCCGCACCAGTTCTCCGGCGGGCAGCGGCAGCGCATCTCGATCGCGCGGGCGCTCGCGCCGAATCCGAGCGTCCTCATCGCGGACGAACCGGTGAGCGCGCTCGACGTCTCGGTGCGGAAGCAGATCCTCGACCTGCTCGCGTCGCTGGTCGAGCTGTACTCGCTGACGCTGATCTTCGTCTCGCACGATCTCGGCGTCGTGCGGCACGTGTGCGACCGGGTCGCGGTGATGCGGCGCGGGGAGATCGTCGAGATGGGCGACGTCGACCAGGTCTACGACGCGCCGGAGCACGAGTACACCAGGGAACTGCTGGCGGCCGCGCCGAATCTGCGGGCCGAACTGGCGCGGTTGCGGGGAGGGGACGATGCCTGAATATCCGGAAGGCCTGCCGATCGGCGACGGCTGGGTGCCGACTGTGGACACTGAGCCGGTCGTGTTCCCGTACGACGGGAGCGAGATCGTCCACGCGCCGGTCGGGACGCCGGAGCTGGCCACGCGGGCGATCGACGAGGCGGTCGCGGTGTTCAAGCAGGTCGCGGCCCTGCCGTCGCGGACCCGGCGTTCGCTTTTGAACGACGTCGCCGCGGCTCTGGAGGCCGAGCGCTCCCACTTCGAGCGGCTTCTGGTGCTGGAGACCGGAAAGCCGCTGGTCGATTGCCGCGTCGAGGTCGCCCGCACGATCGTCACCTGGCAGGCCGCCGCCGAGGAGGTCTCGCGGCTGCACGGCGAGACCGTCCCGCTCGACCTGCTGCCGTCCGGGGACGGGCTGGTCGGGTTCTGGAAACGCAAGCCGATCGGGGTGGTGGTCGGCATCGCCGGATTCAACTATCCGCTGCTCCTGGCGTCGCACAAGATCGCGCCCGCCATCGCCGCGGGCTGCCCGGTGGTGGTGAAACCCGCGCCGCAGACGCCGCTGGCGACGTTGTGGCTCGTGCATCTGGTGCGCTCGCTGACCGACCTGCCCGCGATGGTCCAGCTGGTCACCGGCGATGCGGCCGTGGGCTCGGCGCTGGTCACGGATCGGCGCGTCGGCGCGGTGTCGTTCACCGGATCCGCGCTGGTCGGGCACCGGATCGCGCGCGACGCCGCGCCCACGAAGACGTTGCTGGAGCTGGGTTCCAACGCGGCCCTGGTGGTCGCGGAGGACGCGGATCTCGACGCGGCGGCGGACGCTGTGCTGCGCGGCGGGTTCTACGCGTCCGGGCAGGCCTGCATCTCGGTGCAGCGAGTACTGGTCGTCGACACCGTCGCCGAGGAATTCACCGAACGGGTGCTGGCGCGGCTCGGCGAGGTCGTCACCGGTGATCCTCGCGACGAGAAGACGCGGGTGTCGGCACTGATCGATCCGGGGTCAACGAAGCGCGTTCAAGAGTGGGTCGACAAAGCGACTTCGGCCGGTGCGCGGCTCGTCGGGGGCGGTGTCGACGGCACGGTGATCCGGCCGACCGTGCTGCTCGACGTGCCCGACGGCCTCGAATGCTGGGACGAGGAGATCTTCGGCCCCGTGGTCTGCATCCGCACCGTGTCCTCTGTGGACGATGCGTTCGAGGCCGTCAACGCGTCGCGCTACGGGCTGCACGCCTCGGTGTTCAGCACGTCGTTGAAGACGGCGTTCCGCGCGCTCGACGAGCTCGAAGTCGGCGGTGTGGTGATCAACGAGGTGCCCGGTTTCCGGTCCGACACCATGCCGTACGGCGGCGTGAAGGACTCCGGGATCGGGCGGGAAGGGCCGCGATTCGCGGTCGAAGAACTGACCGTGACGAGGATGGCGGTGCTGCGCCCGTGACGTACGAAAACCTGTTCCGGCTCGACGGGAAGCGCGCCGTCGTCCTCGGCGGCGGCAGCGGGATCGGCCGCGAATCCGCGAAGGCACTGGCCGCGCACGGCGCCGAGGTGATCGTCGCGGACCGCGATGTCGCCGCCGCCAAGGAAACCGGCGTGGGCGAGGCGTACGAGATCGACCTGCTCTCGGAGGGTGCGGCCGCGCGGGCGGCGGAGGAACTCGGCGAGATCGACGTCGTCGTGCTGACCGCCGCCACCAACGTGCGCAAACGGCTGCTGGAGTACTCGCGCGCGGAATTCGACCGGGTGATCGCGCTGAACCTCGGCGCGACCTTCGAGGTCGTCCGCGCGTTCGGCGCCGGGATGGTCGAGCGCGGGCGGGGGAGCATCGTCGGGTTCTCGTCGATCCGCGGCACCACCGTCGAGCCCGGCCAAGGTCCGTACGCGGCGACGAAAGCCGGGCTGGTGCAGCTGTTCCGCACGGCCGCGGCGGAGTTCGGCCCGGCGGGGGTGCGGGTCAACGCGATCGCGCCCGGCGTCGTCGAAACCCCGCTGACGGCGCAGATCAAGGCGAATCCGGCCTGGTACGACGCGTACGCGACCAAGGGCGCGCTCGGCCGCTGGGCGCGTCCCGGCGAACTCGCGGGCGCCGTCGTCTACCTGGCGTCGGACGCGTCGTCGTTCGTCACCGGCTCCGTGCTGGCGGTGGACGGCGGCTGGACCGCGGTCGACGGCCGCTTCGAACCGCCCGCGACGTAAGGAGCCCTTCCGTGCCGGAGTTGCCCGACCTGACCGCCGTCGAACTGATCGCCCAGTACCGCGCGAAGACGCTGTCGCCGGTCGAGGTCACCGAAGCGGTTCTCGCCCGCGTCGAGGCGCGCGAGCCCGAGCTGCACGCGCTCTACGCGTACGACCCGAACGGTGCGCGCGAAGACGCGAAGGCGTCCGAAACCCGATGGCACGCGGGCGAACCGCTCGGCCCGATCGACGGTGTTCCGTTGACGCTCAAGGAGAACATCGCGACGCGCGGCACCCCGGTCCCGCTCGGCACGGCCGCCACCTCGCTGACACCCGCGCCCGAAGACGCCCCGGCGGGCGCTCGCGTGCGTGAGTCCGGTGGGGTCCTGCTGGGCAAGACGACCATGCCGGACTACGGGATGCTGACGTCCGGGCTGTCGAGTTTCCACACCGCGTCGCGGAATCCGTGGGACACCACGCGCACGCCCGGCGGTTCCAGCGCCGGTGCCGGTTCGGCGGCCGCCGCCGGCTACGGCCCGCTGCACGTCGGTACCGACATCGGCGGCTCGATCCGGCTGCCCGCCGGCTGGTGTGGCCTGGTCGGGCTGAAGCCGAGCTTCGGCCGGGTGCCGGTGGATCCGCCGTTCCTCGGCCGTGTCGCCGGGCCGATGACGCGGACCGTGGCCGACACCGCGCTGCTGATGAGCGTTCTGTCCGGTGTGGACGGTCGCGATCATCTTTCGCTGCCGCCTTCGTCGCTCGACTGGGCTTCGCTTTCGGCCGAGGTCAAGGGCCTGCGCATCGGGCTGCACCTCGACCCTGGCGTCGGGCTTCCCGTGCTGCCGGAGACGATCGCCGCCGTCACCGAAGCCGCACGTGTCTTCGCGGCAGCGGGCGCCGTCGTCGAGCCGGTTTCGCCGTTCCTGCGCCGGGAAATGCTCGACGGACTCGATACCTTCTGGCGCGTCCGGGCCTGGTCGGACATGTCGGCCCTGCCCGAAGACCGCCGTGTGAAGGTGCTGCCGTACATCGCCGACTGGGCGGCAGGCGGCGCCGACGTGAGCGGTGTCGACGCCTACCGCGGCTTCGCGCAGATCGACGCCATCGCCGTCGCGACCCTGCGGGCGACCGAACGTTTCGACGTCGTTTTGTCCCCGACCTGCCCGGTCTCGGCCCCACCCGCCGACTGGCCCTCGCCGACCAACGACCCGCGCCGCCCGTTCGAGCACATCGCGTTCACCGTGCCGTACAACATGTCCGGCCAGCCCGCGGTCTCGATCAACTGCGGCTACACGAGCGACGACCAGCCGATCGGCCTGCAAATCAGCGGCCGCCGCTTCGCCGACCTCGACGTCCTTCGCGCCGCTGCCGCTTACGAAACCCTTCGCCCCACTCCGCGCCCCTGGCCCCTCGCGCATTCAGAGGACTAAATGCGTCAGAGCCTGGAGTCGAGCTCGGCCAGCCACGCGGCGAAGTGCGGGCACCGGGCTCGCAGACCTTCAACGCCCAGATCGGCGATCGCCAAGGGACCTTCGAGAGTCTTCACATAACCAGGGCAATACCTGGCCAGTCGCTTCGAAGGCGCGTTCTTCGGGTCGTCGTTGACGAGTTCCGGCCCGCCGGCTTCGGCGCAATCCTGCTTGATCCGTTCGGCGACCGCGGGATCGTCGCGAAGGAAAGCGAGCTGGTCACTGGCGGCGAACACCCAGGATTCCAGCTCGTGCTGGACGAGATGGGGAACGAATCGGTGATCGCCGATGGTCGTACCGAGTGCCCGCTCGACGTGCTCGACCTTGCCGGTGGCGGCGCCTGCCGGACGTGTCGCCATACCCGGAGCGTCCGACGGGAAACCGTAGTAGTCGAACAGCGTCGTCAGCACGGCGAGACGCGGGCTGGCCAGGAGTTCTTTGATCTCCCGGTGCAGTTTCGGCCAGGACGTGACGCCGCCGCGGTAGGTGACGGACGAGGTGTGCGTGCGGACGGTCGAATAGGTGACGAACCAGCCTCGCCGTTGGAAGTGACCGGACAGCACATCCCGGACAACGTTCGCCTCCGTCTGGCCTTCCACCAGCAAGTGCAGACGTTTCGGGTCAGGCATCGAGAACGCTGCCCATCGAGCCCGGCTGCCCGCCGATGATGTTCTTCTCCCAGAGTTCGCCAAGCGAGTACTCGTCGAGCCAGGCTGCCAGCGCGGCCTTGTTGGGCCGGGTGAAGGCCGAATCGCCGTTCCGCTGTTGGACGACGATCAGATCCTCGGCGGAGAACTGGTTCATCAACGTCACCGACTGGGTCGCTATCAGGACCTGACTGCGGGTCGAGGCAGAGCGCAGCATGTCCGCCAGCTGGACGATGGCCATCGGGTGCAGGCCGAGTTCGGGTTCGTCGAGCACGACCAGCGCCGGAAGCTCCGGTTGCAGCAACAGGGTGACGAGGCAGACGAAACGCAGTGTCCCGTCGGACATCTGATTCGCCGAGAAAACGGTTTCGGAATTCTGCCGCTGCCAGCGAAGAAGGATGCGGTCGGTGCTGTCCGGTTGGAGGACGAAGTCGCGGAAGAAAGGGGCGACGAGCCGGATCGCGCCGACGATCCGGCGATACGCGACCTTGTCCGCCCGGTCTGAGCTGTCCCGTAGCCGAAGGAGAACTGCGGCGATGTTCCCGGCGTCCGCGCGCAAGGCCAGGTCGTCGGCGGTCGGGGAAAGGCGCTTCACCGGCGCGTCGACGCTGGTGTCGTGGAAGTGGTAGACGCGGCAACCTTGCAGAAGCTCGATAATCCTCGTCGCCACCTGAGCCGCTTCGGGTCTGGCCGCGAAGTTACCCAGTTTGCTCTCTCGATGACCACGGCCTGCCGACAGTCTCCGCGGAGCCTGCTCTTTCTCGTCGTAGGTAGAGACTGATTCGTATTCGAAGATCAGCTCTTCACCAGGGGCCGCACCGAGCTGCGCTTGGTAGCTGTCCGGAGGCGCACTCAGCTTGAAGCTGATCTGCCTCGTGTCGGCCGTGTCGTTGATCAGCGCCGACGCCCCGCCATTTCGGCCGACGAACAGGTTCAGCAGGTCTTCGCTGATCCTGCCCAACAGCTCGAAGGCCTGGACGAAGTTGCTCTTGCCAGCGCCATTCGCGCCGATCAGCACGTTCATCGCGCCCAGCTCGACGCGCGCCGAGCGGATCGAGGTGAAGCCCTCGATCTCGATCGACGTCAACCGTCGTTGATCAGCCACGCGCCTACTCTAGGCCGTTTCGAAAGTGGGTATCGATAGGTGGTTGCGTCAGCCGCCGATCGCCTCGGCCAGCGCCAGGATCCGCCGCGCGTTCTCCACGTGCAGGTTTTCGATCATCCGCCCGTCCACGGTCACCACGCCCTGCCCGGCCGCCTGCGCCTCCTCGAACGCCGCGATGATCTTGCGCGACCGCGTGATCTCCTCCTCGGACGGCGCGAAGATCCGGTTGCACGGCTCCAGCTGCGCCGGGTGGATCAGCGTCTTGCCGTCGAAGCCGAACTGACGTCCCTGCAAGCATTCCGCCTCGAAGCCTTCGAGGTCCTTCACGTCGTTGTAGACGCCATCGAGGATGGCCTTGCCGGTCGCGCGCGCGGCCAGCAGCGCGAGGGAAAGCCCGCCCAGCAGCGGCGCGCGGCCGGGGACGAACTCGGCGTGCAGTTCCTTCGCCAGGTCGTTCGTGCCCATGACCAGCACGGTCAGCCGCTCGGACGCCGCGGCGATCTCCTCGGCGTGCAGCATCGCGACCGGGGTTTCGACCATCGCCCAGATCTTCGTGTGGTCCGGCGCGCCGCCGAGTTCCAGCGCGCGCTCGATGTTGTGCACTTCGGCGGCCGAGTTCACCTTCGGCACCACGATCGCGGCCGGGCCCGCCTGCGCGGCGGCGCGAAGGTCGGCGTCGTGCCATTCGGTGTCGAGGCCGTTGATGCGGATGGTCACCTCGCGCGAGCCGTACTCCTTCGACGAAGCGGCGGCGCAAACGCGTTCACGTGCGGCTTCCTTCGCGTCGGGCGCGACGGCGTCTTCGAGGTCGAGGATGAGGCCGTCCGCGTCCAGCGTCTTGGCCTTTTCCAGCGCTCTTTCGTTCGCGCCGGGCATGTAGAGGACGGAACGCCGGGGGTTCATGCGGAAGCCTCCTTGGTCGCGGCGTCATACGCGGCGGCGAGTTCGGGGTCGTCGGCGGCGAGGGCGTCGGCGAGTTCGGCGACCACCCGGCACTGCTTCACCGAGGCGTCGTCCTGCATCTTGCCGTCGATCATCACCGCACCGGTGCCATCGCCCATCTCGGCGATCACGCGCCGTGCCCAGGCGACGTCCTCGGGCGAAGGCGAGAACACCTTCTTGGCGATGTCGATCTGCACCGGGTGCAGGCTCCAGGCGCCCACGCAGCCGAGCAGGAACGCGTTGCGGAACTGGTCCTCGCAGGCCACGACGTCGCGGATGTCGCCGAACGGCCCGTAGTACGGCAGGATCCCGTTCGCCGCGCAGGCGTCGACCATCCGCGCGACGGTGTAGTGCCACAGATCCTGCTGGTAGGTCGTGCGTCCCTCGTTCAGGTCCTCGCCGGTCGGGTCTGTGCGCACGAGGTAACCGGGGTGCCCGCCACCCACCCGGGTGGTCTTCATCCGGCGGCTCGCGGCGAGGTCGGCCGGGCCGAGCGAGATGCCCTGCATCCGGGGGCTGGCGCCGGCGATCTCCTCGACGTTCGCGACGCCGCTGGCGGTCTCCAGGATCGCGTGCACCAGCAGCGGTTTCGTCAGCCCGGCCCGCGCTTCGAGCTGCGCGAGCAGCCTGTCGACGTAGTGGATGTCCTGCGCGCCTTCGACCTTCGGCACCATGATCACGTCGAGTTTGTCGCCGATCTCGGTGACCAGCGTGATCAGGTCGTCGAGCACCCACGGCGAGTCGAGGCTGTTGACGCGCGTCCACAGCTGCGTCTTGCCGAAGTCGGTCGACTTCGCGATGGAGACGAGCCCGTTCCGCGCGGCCTCCTTGCGGTCGGCGCGCACGGCGTCTTCGAGGTTGCCGAGCAGGACGTCGACCTTCTTGGCGATGTCCGGGACCTTGGCGGCCATCTTCTCGTTGCTGGGATCGAAGAAATGGATCATCCGCGAAGGAGGCACGGGGATCTGGCGGAGCGGTTCCGGCGCCCCCACCGCGAGTGGGGCGAAGAAATCCTTCGGCGAACGCATCGTTCCTCCATCGCTACGGGCTAAGTGACCGACGGGTAACCCTAAACCCGGAAGGCGGGGAACCGCTGCGGCGCAGCTCACCTCCAAGGGGACACGATCGGGAATCGCGGAGGAATCTGTGGACGACTGGGCCTTGCCGGGTTTCACCGAGCTGGGGTCGCTGGGCGAAGGTGGATTCGGGCGGGTCGTGCTGGCCCGCCACGACGAATCCGCGCAGGTCGTGGCCATCAAATACCTGTACGCGAGGTTCGCCGCCGACCCTCAGCGGCTGGCCGAGTTCCGCCATGAGGCGCAGATCCTGAGCCGCGTTTCGGGGCCGCACATCGCCCGTTTGCACCAGTTCGTGGAGACCCCACAAGGGGCCGCGATCATCATGGAAGCCGTTCACGGAATTTCCCTGAAAGAGATCCTCGCCCGCCAGGAGAAGCTCGAACCCGAAGCCGCGCTGGCCATCCTCAAGGGTTCGCTGCTCGGTCTCGCCGGCGCGCACGCCGCGGGCACCGTCCACCGCGACTACAAACCGGCCAACGTCCTGGTCACCTGTGAGGGGCAGAGCAAACTCGTCGACTTCGGCATCGCCGTGCTCGCCGGGCAGACGGGGGTCGCCGCGGGCACGCCCGCGTACATGGCGCCCGAGCAGTGGGCGGGCGGCGTCGCCACCCCCGCGACCGACGTCTACGCCGCGACCTGCGTCTTCTTCCAGTGCGTCGTCGGACACCGGCCGTACGAGGCGGAGCAGACCGAAGTGCTCCGCACGCTGCACGAATACGCCCCGATCCCGTTCGGCGAGGTCCCCGAACCGGTCCGCGACCTCATCGCGCGCGGCATGGCGAAGGACGTCGCCCAGCGGCCGTCGGGCGCGGCCGAGTTCGTCACGGAGCTGGAGGCGTCCGCCAGGAAGGCGTACGGCGAGGACTGGGAGCGCAACGGCTGGCACTGGCTCGCCAAGGGCGCCGGTGTCCTGGTCGCCCTGTCCCCGCTGGCCCTGCTCGGCGCGGGTACCGCGGCCGCACCGGTCCTCGCGGGTGGCGGGGTCGCGGCCACCGCCGGGGGCGGGATCGCGCTCGGCCTCAAGATCACCGCCGCGGTCGCCGCCGCCACCGCGGTCGCCGTCGGGACGGTCGTGGTGGTCGGCACGAACAGCGACGACGAAGTGCCGCCACGGACGGCGACCGTCGCCGCGATGAAGGTCGAGCTGCTCACCCGCACCGAGAAGCTCGACGGCTTCGACTTCAACGGGAAATACGTCCGGATCAGCGGGCTGAAGGACAAGGCCGTGGAGGAGCGGGTCAACAAGGCGCTGATGGCGCCGATCGACGGCTGGCTCACGAACATCTGGCCGCCGGGCGAGCCGCCGGAGAAGGAACCCGACGGCGACATCCCGCATATGTCCACCACCGCCGAGGTCCTGCGCCAGGACGACAAGCTGATCTCGGTCGTCTACGAACGTTCGGTCGAAACGGTCCAGCTCGGGAACCACGGCGGCTACGCCGTCCGGACCCTCGTGATCGACCTGTCCGACGGCGACGTGATCCCGACGGCCGACCTGTTCGACGACGTCGACGGCAACGCCGGGCGGATGCGGATGGTGGAAGACCGGATGTACGCCTCGGCCAAACCGGGCGAGTGCCTCGCCACGCCGCCGTCGGAACCGGAGCACCTTCCCGCGGGAGCGATGTCGGACCGGTACACCCAGGACGGGGCGATCGTGCAGGCGGCGCCCGCGGCGAACGGGATGGAGTTCCGCGTCGCCGCCTTCGCGCTCGGCTACCCGATGGTCTGCAATCCGACGACCGTCACCGTGCCCTACGAACGGCTGCGCGGCCTGCTGAGTCCCGCGGTCGCGTATCTGCTCGGCGGTACGCAGGGCAAACGGTCCAAAGAGGACAACGTCGGCGCCTTCACCATCACCACACCGGAAAACTGGCGGCTGCTCTCCGGTGACCCCATCGAGCGCTACCTGGTGACCGCCGACCAGTGCACGCAGCCGTTCCATTGCGCGGGCGTGGTCTTCAGCGACAACTCGCGGGTCGATCCGGCCACGCCGGCGTATGAACCGGGCAAGCCCTACAACCGGTCCAACGGCCCGCGTCCGTGTCACTCCCTCGGGGCACCGGGGGAGACCCAAGGGGCGCCTGTCCTCCAGACGAAGGAACTTCGTTCGATCGGGACGAAGAAGGCGGCCTACGAAGAGTGGAGGCTCACGTGTTCTGGTGGCGGTAGCGTCACTCAGCGGGTCTGGTTCCTGCCGAAAACGCAGCTCGTGATCGTGGACGAGTGGAACACTCCAGGCCTCGACAAGATCCTGGAAGAGGCAAAGTGGAACTAAGCGACGAGTGGAGACTGCCCGGCTTCACAGAGCTGGAGCAGCTGGGCACCGGCACCTTCGGCCGAGTGGTGCTCGCGCGCCAGGAGAACACCGGTCACGTCGTCGCGATCAAGTACCTCTTCTCCCGCTTCGCCGCCGAGCCCGCCTATCTCGACGCGTTCCGCCAGGAGGCGCTGGCGCTGCACCGGGTGTCGAGTCCGCATGTCGTGAAGCTGTACGAGTTCTTCGAGACGCCGCAGGGTGCGGCGATCGTCATGGAGGCGATCAACGGCGTCTCCCTGCGTTCCGTGCTCCAGGCCGAAGGCGCTCTCGAACCCGAAGCCGCCCTCGCCGTCCTGAAGGGATCGCTGCTCGGGCTCGCCGCGGCGCACTCCGCCAACGTCGTCCACCGGGACTACAAACCGGCCAACGTCCTCGTCGCCGACACCGGCGAGAGCAAGCTGGTCGACTTCGGCACGGCCGTCCTGGCGGGTGAACGCGGCCCGTCCGTCGGCACGCCCGCGTACATGGCGCCCGAGCAGTGGTCCGGCGGGCAGGCCACTCCCGCGACCGACGTCTATGCCGCGACCTGCGTGTTCTTCCACTGCGTCGCCGGGCACCGGCCGTACGAGGCCGAGCAGACCGAAGTGCTGCGCACGCTGCACGAACACGCGCCCATCCCGTTCGGTGAAGTCCCCCAGCCGGTGCACGAGATCGTCGCGCTGGGCATGGCGAAGGACCCGTCCAAACGACCGGTCGACGCGCTCGTGTTCGTCAGCGAGCTGGAACGCGTCGCCCGCGCTGGGTACGGCGACGAATGGGAACGCAAGGGCTGGTCACGGCTGGCGAAGGCGGCGGGCGTGCTCGCCGCGGCGACGCCGTTGGTCCTGCTCAGCGCCGGTACGGCGGCCGCGCCCGGCGTCGCCGCCGCCGGAACGGGTGCGGCGGCCGCGTCGACCGGCGGGATCGCGGTCGGGCTGAAGATCACCGCCGGGGTCATCGCGGCGACGGCCGCCGTGGTCGGTTCGGTGGTCGTCTTCTCCGACGCGAGCACCCCGTCACCGCCGCCGCCGACCACGCAGCAGGCCGTCGCGCTCAAGGTCGCCATGAAGACCGAGTCCGGGACGGTGCCCGGCACGACCCTCGCCTACACCGGCGACCACCCGGTGGTGACCGGTTCGCCCGATCAAGCCTGGCTCAAACGGGTCAACGACGCGCTGATGGCGCCGATCGACGCTTGGAACCGCAAAACCGGCCCCGGCGCCGCCAAGCTGGAGCCGGAACGCGGCCCGTACACGCTGACCACCAAGGCCGACATCCGCTCGGAGAACGAGCGGTACCTCTCCGTCCGCTACACCAGCGACCTCGTGAACAAACCGCATCCGACCTGGGGGCACGGCCGCGCGACGGTGACGATCGACCTCAAGGAGGGCAAGGCGCTCACGCCGGCCGAACTGTTCGCCCCCGGGAAGTTCACCGACGAGGGCCTGCGAGAACTGACCGAGCGGCTCTGGCCTGACAAGGAGCAGTGCGGCCCTCCGAGCACAATTTTCCCGTACCGGCCGCTCCAGGCAGCCGACCTCACCGGAGACCCGAAGGTGTGGCTCGCGTTCGCGCCGACCGCCCTCGAGGTCACGGCGAACATGACCGACCTGGGCTTCACCACCGCCTGCAGCGTCCAGGACCTCACACTGCCCTACGACAAAGTCGCCGATCTGCTGAACCCCGCCCTTGTCGACGGCGTGACCAGCGGAAAGGTGCTCAAAGGCACGTCGTCCGCTCCGCCCGCGCAGGGTGTCACCGACGTTTCGGCGGGCGCGCTCACCCTGCATCTGCCGCAGGACTGGTCCGTGGTCTCGCAGGGGCTGGAGAAGGTGCTCGTCGGGCCAGGCTGTCCGGATCCGAAGAAGTACTTCAACTGCAAGTACGTCCTCCTCACGGACAACACCCAGCGGTCCGCCGAGCAGCCGCCGTACCGGCCGGGGGAGTTCTACCGGCGCAGCGCGGGCGGACGGGCCTGCAACGCCGCCGGGCGGAAGGACCTCCGCCAAGAGGGTGACGCCGCGCGGACGGCTTCCGCCACCGCACCGGTCGGCGGCGCGACGGCGACCTACGAGGAGTGGACGATCCAGTGTGTTCCTCGTGGACAGACGGGCGGAAGCGGCGAGGCGCGAGTGACTCAGCGGATCTGGTTCCTTGCGGACAGGCAAATCGTGGTGATGGACGAGTGGCGGACGCCGGGCGTCGAAGAACTTCTTCGTACCGCGACGATCTCTTGACCTGACCTGCGAAGGTCCAAAGTGGAATAAGTATTCATTGGGCTGAATGGCCTAACGCACTACTTCGCTTGCCACGCCGATGTTCGGTGGCGATCAGTCCGTACTCGTGACCGTTCGGAGACGCCGGGTAACACCACTTACCTCTCCCTCACTCGGTTGGCGGCACGGTCGGACTGAAGTCCGATGACCGCCTACCGACCGGTCACCGATGACAAGGCGCCGCCGATCGCAGCCACTCCCGTTGTCCGGCGCCGCCGCCTCCCCGCCCTGTTAGACAGGTCATGTGCCGCTTCCACCGAGGTGGCACGGGATGACGAGCCCTAGGGAAACCAGGTTCGAAGGAGGCGGAACGTGGCGGCTACACCGAACATGGAGAGCTCGACGGTCGCCGGTGGCGCGAAGCGCAGCCGGTCACTGCCGAGCCGGGTGGTGCCGCCGATCGAACTGCCCGCGAGCGTCGGGGAGCTTTCGCGCAAGGCGGCGGCCCTGCTCGGCTGGAACGGCATCGTCTTGCCGGAGACCACCGTGCTCGGCCGCAAGATCTGCGTGGTCGCCCGGCTCCGTACCGACGTGCACGCGGAGCGCATCGCGATGGGCATGGGTCCCGTCGTCGATCGCGCCACCGTCGACACCTGGACATGGCCAGAGCTGGCCGCGACCGCACCCGCGCCGGCCGCCGAGATCATCGGCGTCCTCGCGGTCGCCCGGCACTGGCGCACCGCGATGGCCTCCGCGGTTCCGTTCGCACGTTACGGCGAGGCCGCGATGGTGCTCCCATCGCCAGCCGTACTGACGGAAGACTACGTCGGCAACTGCCTGCCGCGCGCCCGCGCGTACGGGCTCGGCATCGTCACCGCCGACCCCAACGCCGTGGCCGACCTCGACCTCGAGGGCCACAGCGAGCGCATGATCCTCGACGAGGACCCGGTCTCGCGCCTGGTCAACGAGATCGTCTACGACCAGCTGCTTCGGGAGACCGAGCTTCCTGCCGAAGTGGACTGAACGCGCTACGGTCGGGTCCATGCGAGTAGTCATTGCGGGTGGACACGGACAGATCGCGCTGAAGCTGGAGAAACTGCTCTCCGCGCGCGGTGATCAGGCGGTGGGGATCGTACGGAACCCCGGCCACGTAGCCGATCTCGAAGCGGCTGGTGCCGAAGCGGTCGTCCTCGATCTGGAAAAGTCCGATGTGGACGCCGTCGCCAAGGTGCTCGACGGCGCCGACGCCGCCATCTTCGCGGCAGGCGCCGGGCCCGGCAGCGGGACGGCCCGTAAGGACACTGTGGACAGGGCGGCCGCGGCACTCTTCGCGGCGGCTTCCGAGCAGGCGGGCGTGCGGCGGCATATCCAGGTCGGCTCCATCAACGCCGACGTTTGGGAGACCGCGGACGTACCGGACGATTTCCGGATGTACCTCAAAGCCAAGAAAGCGGCCGAGGACGATCTGCGTGCCCGCGATCTCGATTGGACGATCCTGAGGCCGGGGCAGCTCACCAACGACGAGGGCACCGGCAAGATCCTGATCGCCGAATCCACCGAGCGTGGCCCCATTCCCCGTCAGGACGTCGCCGCGGTCCTCGTCGCGCTGCTCGACGATCCGTCGACGGCGGGACGTATCCTCACCACGATCGCGGGTGATACTCCTATCTCTCAGGCCGTTTCCGCTCTGTGAAACTCTAGTGTGTGGACGTAATCCGTCTTTTGACTGAACGGAGAAGGTCCTTGCGCGAGGACATCGCGGTCTTCAGTGGCAGCGCACATCCCGAGCTCGCCGAAGAGATCTGCGCCCATCTCGGTGTTCCCCTGTATCCGGTGAAGGTGCAGCGGTTCGCCAACGACTGTCTCGAAGTCCAGCTCGAAGCGAACTGCCGCGAGCGCGACGTCTTCCTGATCCAGCCGTTGGTGCGGCCGGTGCAGGAACATCTCGTCGAGCTGCTGCTGATGCTGGACGCCGCGCGGGGTGCTTCGGCGAAGCGGATCACCGTCGTCATGCCGCACTATTCGTATGCCCGGTCGGACAAGAAGGACGCGCCGCGGATCTCGATCGGCGGCCGTCTCGTCGCCGACCTGATGGCGACCGCCGGCGCCGATCGCGTCCTCGCGATGACACTGCACTCGCCGCAGGTCCATGGGTTCTTCAGCGTCCCGGTCGATCACCTGCACGCGTTGCAGGAACTGGCGAAGCATTTCCGCCAGTACGACCTGTCCGCGACCACCGTGGTCTCGCCGGATCTCGGCAACGCCAAGGAGGCCGCGCATTTCGCCCGCCTGCTCGGCGTTCAGGTCGCAGCGGGCGCGAAGCAGCGCTTCGCCGATGACAGGGTCGAGATCAGCTCTGTGATCGGCGAGATCACCGGCCGCGACGTGATCGTCCTCGACGACGAGATCGCCAAGGGCAGCACGGTGATCGAACTGCTCGGCAAACTCCGGGAACTGAAGCCGCGTTCGATCCGCGTCGCCTGCACGCACGGCCTCTTCTCCAGCGGCGCGCTCGAGCGGATCGGCAGCCAGCCCGACGTGCTGGAGGTCGTCTGCACGAACACGGTGCCCATCCCGCCGGAGGAGCAGAGCCCGAAGCTGCGGGTCCTGTCGATCGCGCCCGCGCTGGCGGAGGCGATGCGCCGGATCCACAACGGAGAGTCGGTCAGCGCGCTGTTTGAAACAGCTTAGGGAGTGCCGAGGACCCGGTCGAGGTACGTGTTCGTGAAGACCCCGGCCGGGTCCACCTCCTTGCGGACCCGCAGGAAGTCGTCGAAGCGCGGGTACCGCGAGCGCAGCGTCGCGGCGTCGAGGTCGTGCATCTTGCCCCAGTGCGGGCGGCCGCCGACCTCGCCGACGATCGACGCGAATCCGGCGAAGTACTCCCGGTAGGGCATGCCGACGAACTGGTGGATCGCGATGTAGGCCGAGTCGCGGCCGTTCGCGGTCGAGAGCCAGATGTCGTCCGCCGCGGCGACGCGCACCTCGACCGGGAACGCGACCGGGTTCTCCAGCTTCGGGACGAACGCGCGGAGTTCGGAGAAGACGTCGTGCAGCGCTTCGCGCGGGATCGCGAACTCCGACTCGACGAACCGCACACCGCGATGGGTGACGAAGACGCGATGCGACGTGTCGCTGTACTCGCGGGCGGAGAGGATGTTCGAGGCGAACCGGCCGAGCGGCTGCACGAGCTTCGGCACCGCGCGGCCGAGACGGCACAGTCCGCCGAACGCGACGTTCTCCGTGACCTCGTAGTCGACGAACTCCTTCAGCTTGCTCAGCGGCCGGCGTTCGCTACCCGCGGGAAGCCGGTTGTTGCGCTTGACCAGGGCGTTCTTGCCGTAGGGGAACCAGTAGAACTCGAAGTGGTCGTTCTCGTCGGCGAACCGGTCGAAGCCTTCGAGGACCTGTTCGAGTGGTTCCGGCCGCTCCTGGGCGGAGAGCAGGAACGACGGTTCGCACTGCAGGGTGACCGTGCTGATGACGCCGAGCGCGCCCAGCCCGACCCTCGCCGCGGCGAAGAGGTCGGGGCGTTCGTCCGCCGAACAGGTGACCACGGTGCCGTCGGCGAGTACGAGTTCGAGCGCGGCGATCTGGGTGGCGAGCCCGCCGAGCCGGGCCCCGGTGCCGTGGGTACCAGTGGAGATCGCGCCCGCGACGGTCTGCGCGTCGATGTCGCCGAGGTTGGTCATCGCCAGGCCCAGTGCGTCGAGTTCGGCGTTGAGCTGCTTGAGCGTGGTCCCCGAACGGACCGTGACCAGGCCTTTCGCGACGTCGGCCGACGCGATTCCGGTCCAGCCGGTCAGGTCCATGGCGTCCGAGTTCGCGGCGGCGATCGCGGTGAACGAGTGGCCGCTGCCGAGCGGGCGCAGGCGCCGTCCGTCCGCGGTGGACCGGCCGATCGCCTCGGCGATCGCGTCCGTGTCACGCGGCCGGTGCACGCGCAGCGGCGACGCCGTCGCGGTGCCGGCCCAGTTGCTCCACCGTGTCATGAGCCACCCGTTTCGTGAGCTGCTGCCCTTGAGCTGTCCGAGTGCCGAAACAGTAAGTGAATAGTATTCGCGTTTCAAGCCCTTCTGTCGTACCTTAGTTCGGGTGACCAGTGCGACGGTGTACGACTTGGCGACGAAGGACCTGGATCCTCCGTTCGCGATTGTCGACTTGGATGCGTTCGACGCGAACGGCGCCGACCTGCTTCGGCGGGCGAACGGCAAGCCGATCCGCGTGGTCAGCAAATCCGTGCGCTGCCGGTATCTGCTCGAACGGGTCCTCGCGCGGCCCGGTTTCGAAGGCCTCATGTGCTACTCGCTCGCCGAAGCCGTCTGGCATGTCGAGCAGGGGACGTCCGAGGACATCGTGGTGGCGTACCCGACCGCCGACCACGGAGCACTGCGGAGGCTGGCGGCGAACGACCGCGCGCGGGCGGCGATCTCGATCATGGTCGACTCGCCCGAACATCTCGACCTGGTCGATGCCGCGCTGGGACAGGGGCACCCCGAAATCCGGGTCTGCCTGGAGCTCGACGCTTCGTGGCGGCCACTGCCCGGAGTGCACGTCGGCACCCGGCGTTCGCCGGTGTTCAGTCCGCGGCAGGCCGCGGACCTGGCTCGGACCATCTTGTCCCGCAAGGGTTTCCGGCTTGTCGGGATGATGGCTTACGAAGGCCAGATCGCCGGGCTCGGCGACGCGGCGGGCGGCGGCGTCAAGAACTCGCTCGTCGGCTGGATGCAGCGAAAGTCCATTGTGGAAATCGCGAAGCGCCGCGCGGCCGCCGTTCGGGCCGTCCGCGCGCTGGCGGATCTGGAGTTCGTCAACGGCGGCGGCAGCGGCAGTGTGGAATCGACCGGTGCCGAAGCGGCCGTCACCGAAATCGCGGCGGGCTCCGGCCTGATCGGGCCGACGCTCTTCGACGGCTACGCGCACTTCTCGCCGCGCCCGGCCGCGCTGTTCGCGCTCCCCGTGGTCCGCCGTCCGGCGCCGAAGGTCGCGACGCTCTTCTCCGGCGGCTACATCGCTTCAGGCCCCGCGGAGTCTTCGCGACTTCCGACGCCCTACCTGCCAGAAGGTCTCTCGCTACTCGGATTCGAAGGCGCCGGCGAAGTCCAAACCCCCGTCTCCGGCGAAGCGGCCCGCCACCTGCGGCTCGGCGACCGCGTCTGGCTGCGCCACGCGAAGGCCGGCGAATTGGCCGAACGCTTCACGCACTACCACGTCGTCGTCGGCGACCGCGTCGACCGGACCGTCCCCACCTACCGAGGCGAATCCCAAAACTTCGGCTGAGCCCCGCGACCCCACCCCCACCCGTCCCTGGGGGCGTGCCCTGCACCAGCGTATCGGGAGGGGGTGTCGGGGAATCGGGTTCGGAGGGGTGAGGGGGCAGGTTGTCCACAACTGTGGGTGGGTGTGGACAACTTATGTGGACAACCGGATAAGGCCAGGTCGGCGGGCTTGTGGGCGTGGTTGCTGGGAATCGTGTGACTGGTGGGACGGCGGGTTCGGGCGCTGGCGGACACGAATGGAGCAGCGGGGAACCGGCGGTGTCCTGAAGGCCCCCTTTGAGACATTCAACGTCTCAAAGGGGGCCTTCAGGACATCACCAAGCCGCTCGGGAAGCGCCACCGGGAGTCCACAATGGATGGACGTGGGCAGAACAAACCTCAGGCTTCCCCGAACTTGCTCGCCAGGTAACCCTTCACCACCGACTTCGCCTCCGCCACGATCCGCTCGTCCCCTCGCGGGTCACGGCGGAACGCCAGCTTCAGCAGCGCGTCGGCGGTCTCGTTCGCGATCGTCAGCGCGAACCGGATGTCGTCCGGCGGCGACTGGATCCGCGCGGAAAGCACGTCGGTGAGCGCGTCGACGATGACCGCGTTGTTGTCGCGCGTCTCGTCGAGGAGCTGTCTGTCCACGACGTCACCGAAGTGGACCTTCGAGAAGCCGGGGACCTCGCGGTGCATCGCCAAGTAGATGTCGAGGATCGAGTCCACGACGTCCCACCAGTGCTCGGGCGCGAGCTCGTTCAGGGTTTCCGACACCGACGCGACGAACCGTTCGAGGTTCCGCTGCGTCAGCGCCTGCACCACGGCCCGCTTGTCGGGGAAGAACTGGTACAGCGAACCGACGGCCACCCCTGCGCGCTTCGCGATCAGTGTGGTCGTCAACGCGTCGTAACCGAGTTCGTCGATCAGCTGGGCGCTGGCGTCGAGCATCTGCTCCACCCGCTTGGCGCTGCGCTGCTGAACGGGCTGCCGCCGGAGCGGAGTCGTCTCCGCTTGCGGTTTCGCGGCCTGGATGTCGGACACTCGGGCTCCTCCTTCGCTGATCTGCGACTTTATCGTGCCGACAGGGTTCCCCCCGGTCGAGTGAAGGCATAGTATCTGAGAACTTTTCATGTTCGGCCGTGTCTGAAGAGGAAAGGTGTGCCGCCGGTGGAGAATCCGACCTTCCCGTCCGAATTCCTGTGGGGTGTTTCGACCTCCGCCTTCCAGATCGAGGGGGCGACCGGGGAAGGCGGCCGGGGACAGTCCATTTGGGACACGTTCACCGAAACGGAGGGAAAGATCGCGCGGGCTGAGCACGCCAAGGTAGCGGCCGATCACTTCCACCGCTACTCCGAGGACATCGCGTTGATGGCCGAACTCGGCGTCGGTGCCTACCGCATGTCCTTCGCCTGGCCCAGGATCCAGCCCGGCGGCGAAGGCAAGCCCAACGCCGAAGGCCTTGCCTTCTATGACAAATTGCTCGACGAGGTCTGCGCCGCGGGCATCGCGCCGACCGGGACGCTCTTCCATTGGGACCTCCCGCAGGCGCTCGAAGACAAGGGCGGCTGGCTCGCTCGCGACACCGCCGAACGGTTCGGGGAGTACGCCGCCATCGTGGGCGAGCGGTTCTCCGATCGGGTGAAAATGTGGATCCCGCTCAACGAGCCCATGGTCATGTCGATCTTCGGCTACGCCATCGGCGAGTACGCGCCCGGCAAGACGCTCCTTCTCGACGCCCTGCCCACCGCGCACTACCAGAATCTCGCGCACGGTCTCGCGGTCCAAGCGTTGCGCGCGGCCGGTGCCCGCGGTGTCGGTACGGCCAACAATCATTCGCCGATCTGGCCCGCCTCCGATTCACCGGAGGACAAGGCCGCGGGCGAATGGATCGACGCTCTCATCAATCGCACTTACGCGGATCCGGTGCTGCTCGGCCGATATCCCGAACAAGTCGTCGCGCATCTCCCGTCGGATTTCGCCGACGATCTGCCGACCATCGCGCAGCCCCTCGACTTCTACGGGGTGAACTACTACGAGCCGCAGGGCGTCGCCGCGCCCGGCGAAGGCAATCCGCTGCCCTTCGAGCTTCGCGCGATCGAGGGATATCCCATGACCACCAACGATTCGCCCATCGTTCCGCACGGGCTGCGCGAGCTGCTCGTCGGCTTCCACGAGCGCTACCGGGAGCACCTCCCGCCCGTCTACATCACCGAAAACGGCTGCAGTTTCGACGACGTCGTCGCCGAAGACGGCCACGTCCACGACCAGGAACGCATCGACTTCCTCGACAGCCATCTGGTCGCGGTGCGCGAAGCGATGGACGCCGGTGTCGACGTCCGCGGGTACTTCGTCTGGTCGCTGATGGACAACTTCGAATGGTCGAAGGGCTACCAGCCGCGCTTCGGTCTGGTGCACATCGACTACGAGACGCAGAAGCGCACGCCGAAGGACTCCTTCGGCTGGTACCGGGAACTGATCCGCCATGAGTGAGGTCCGGGACCTGCCCGAGGCGCTCGCCGAGCCGGCCGCCAGGGTCCGCGCGGGGTGGATGAGCCTGCTGTTCTTCGCGAACATCGCGCTCTGGCTGGGAATCTACGCGCCCATCCAGGTCCTCCTGCCCAAACAGGCCGAACTGCTGGACGCCGCCAACAAGGAAGCGGTGTTCAGCCTGGTCACCGGTATCGGTGCGGTCGTCGCGCTGATCGCCAACCCGGTCGTCGGCCTGCTCTCGGACCGCACCTGCCACGCCCGCGGCCGTCGTCATCCCTGGACGGCCGCCGGTGCGGCGGTCGCCGCGGCCGGACTGCTCGTCCTCGCCTTCGCGCCGAACGTCGCGGTCATGGTGCTCGGCTGGTGCCTGGTCCAGGCGGGTTTGAACGGAATGCTCGCCATGCTGGTCTCGGCGATCGCCGACCGGGTGCCCGTGCCGCAGCGCGCTCAGGTCGGCGGGCTGGTCGGCATCGCGCAGATGCTCGGGACCGTGCTCGGCGCGGTGGTGGTCGTGGTGATGCTCGACCTCGCCGGGCTCCCGCTGGGATACGCGGTGTGCGCGGCCATCGTGCTGGCGGGCGCGGCGGCGTTCGTCCTGCGCACGCCGGACGCGCGGCTGCCGGTCGCGTTCCGGCCGTCCGCCCGTATCCGGGACGTGCTCGCGAATCTGTGGATCTCCCCGCGCAGGCATCCGGATTTCGCCTGGGCGTGGGGCTGCCACTTCATGATCGGGCTCGGCAACGCCTTCGGGACGCTGTACCTGCTGTTCTTCCTCAAGGACGCGGTGCACTACGAAGACCCGGACACCGGACTGCTGATCATGATGGGCCTCTACGGCGCGGCGCTCATCGTCGGCGCGCTCATCGCCGGGCACTTCTCCGACAAGACGGGACGCCGGAAGCCGTACGTCCTCGCGGCGTCGGCGGTGATGGCCGTCGCCGCCCTGCTGCTGGTCGTCTGGCAGAACTGGACCGCCGCGCTCGCGGCGTCACCGCTGCTGGGAGTCGGTTTCGGCGCGTACATGGCCGTCGCGCTCGCGATGCTCACGCAGGTGCTGCCCGCCGCGCAGGACCGGGCGAAGGACCTCGGGGTCATCAACATCGCGAACTCGCTGCCACAGGTGGTGGCGCCGATGCTGACCGCGCCGATCCTGGCCTATCTGGGCGGATATCCGAGCCTCTTCGCGGCTTCGGCGCTGTCCACCGTCATCGCCGCGGTACTCGTCACGCGGGTGAAGGGCGTCAGCTGAAGGTTGGAGACCGCGGACCGGTGCCGGTCGGGGGAGGGGAGTGCAACGGCACCGGCCCGCGGGGTTCGGGGGATGACAGCGCGTTCCGGGGCAGGTATCGCGCTGCGTTTGTGATCATCAACCTAGCGACCGATTACTGCCTTCGCTAGGTGTTCTGCCGATATTTTTCGATTAATCGCGGTGGGGACCGGAGTGATTACCGAGAGCGGTTCATCGCGTTCGGGGGTACGCGTGAACCGCCGCCGGCGAAGGCGAGATCGTGGCGTGGTTGCCGAGGGGGCTGCTCGGACCGCCGTTCACTCGCCTGGCTTCTCAAGCGTGCACGCCGCCGATGGCGGCACGACGCGGGTTGACCAGCGCGTGCCTGCCGGTGGTTTCGGCGGGGCTCACGCCGCGGCTCTGCCCGGGGACGCGGCGGCGGCTTTCGCGCCGGTGGTCCTGGGTGGCCGCGATCTGCTGGGGGGCGAGGCCGCCGGCGACCAGGTGCTCGTGCGCGACCTGCCATACCGAACAGGGGGCCTTGCACTTGTGCCAACGGGTCGAGCAGGTGGGGCAGTCCCCGCGCTCGTCGGGCTCGTGCGCCTGGAGCATCGCGCGCCACCCTTCGGCCAGCCGGGGGAGCTCCGAGCGGGCGACCGAGACGAGCGACTGCGCGTCGGCCCGGTTCGCGAGATCGGAGAGCATGTCGAGGCGTTCCCAAACCGCGTTGCGGAGGACTTGCCCTAGGACCTGATCCACGGAGAACTCACCGTTACCTTTCCGCCATTTTGGCGGCTTCGTTGAGCGCTGCCCTGAGCTGTCCGAGCTGGCCGGACGTCAGGCGCGCGGTCTCTCCTGGCGGCGAGACGAGAACCACCTGGTTGTCTTCGACGAACACGGTGACGGCGCGTTCACGGCTGATGAGATCGCCGCACTGCACCCGCCAGACCAGCTGTCCGCCTTCGTAGCGGCGCACGCTCGCGGTACGGGGGTCGACCGGGGCGGAAGGGGAGACCGGACGGTTCGCGCCGGGGGCGACCGCGACCGTCTGCTGACCGGCGGGGCCGGCCGCACGCAGGTGGCGCGTGGCCATACCGGGCCGTCCCGCGGTGATGGAGCCTGTTGCGATCGAGTCCACGAACTCCACTGGCTCTTCTCCGCTCTCTCGTTCCACGTCGTCTTCGTATCCGCGTGTCCGCACCTGTAGGGGGTTCGGAGACTTGGTAGCTCTCTGTGATCGCGGCCGGTGGCCGGTCGGTCACGGAGATCTGACAACTACAGTGATGTGAAACCGAGTGCGATAGAAGGTCGAACCGCCGTCATAGCGGTGACCGGACGAGGTTTCACGGTAAGCGGTCAAACGACTTCTGCCGGGCCGATCACGACGGGCGATCCGGTGTTTCGCACGGTTGAATAGGTGTGCCTACGCTGTTTCTCGACCCCAACGGAACTGTGAGGGGGCGCAATGGACGCCAGTATCGGTGGCGGCACTGTCGCCGGCTCGGACGCTGCAAGCGGTTCGGGTCGCCAGAGTCACCCCGTGCCGCCGGATGCCTGGGAGCAGCCGGAGATGCGAGCCGCACTGGCCACACGGGAGATCTCCTCCGTGTACCGGCTGTTGCGCAAGCACGGTGTTTCGCAGCGCCAGATCGCCGCGATGACCGGCCAGTCGCAGTCCGAGGTGTCCGAGATCCTCAAAGGTCGCCAGGTGATGGCGTACGACGTGCTCACCCGCATCGCTGACGGCCTTGGTGTCCCCAGGGGATACATGGGTCTCGCCTATGACGAGGCGACAGCGATAAAGGTCGTCGGCGCTGCCGACGGCCAGCAGGCGGAGGAGGACGAGTCCGTGAAGCGACGGAGGTTCCTCGCGCACGCCGCCCAGGTCACGATGGGTGCGGCGGTGTTCGGTCCGGAATCGGGTACGTGGTCGGCAGGGCCCGCGAAGACGCCCGCCCCCGGGCGGATCGGCATGACCGACGTCCGGCAGGTGGAAGCCGCGACCAGAGCACTCCGGTCCCTCGATTACCAGTACGGCGGCGGTTTCTGCCGCGACGCCGTGGTCGCGCAGCTGTCCTGGGGACAGCAGATGCTCGAGTCCAACGGCACCGAGATGGTCAAGAACCGCCTGTACGTCGCCCTCGCCGACCTGCACAGCCTGGCCGGCTGGACCTCCTTCGACACCGGCCTCATGGATTCCGCGCGCGGACATTTCGCGAACGCGCTGGACCTGGCCAAACAGGGTGACAACCATCCGCTGGTCGCCAACGTCCTCTACCGGATGGGCCGCGTCTACCTGCACCAGGACGCGCCCAACGACGCGCTGAAACTGTTCCAGCTCGGCCAGATCGCCGCCCAGGAATCGGGTTCGGAGCTGGCGGTCGCCGTGCTCTGCGCCAACGAGGCCTGGGCCTACGCGATGATGGGCAACGAGGAACAGGCCGTGAAGCTGCTCGGCCGGAGCAAGGACGAGTTCGCCCGCGCCAACCTGGCCGAGGCCGAATCCTGGGTCAAGTTCTTCACCGAGACCGACGTCTACGCCATGATCGGCACCGTGCACACCGTGCTCGCGGCGAAGAACGCCGAGCACACCAAGTACGCGATCCCGGCGCTGACGAAGGCCGTCGAGTCCTACACCGACGACATGGCCCGCAGCAAGACGTTCATGCTCAGCGCCCTGGCCACGAACCACCTGCTCGAAGGCGATCTCGACCACGGCGCCAAGGTGGGCTCGAAGGCCGTCGACTGTGCCGAGGGCATCAAGTCGGAGCGGGTGAAGGACCGGATGCGGCCACTGCAGGTCGAGGCGGAGCGCCGCCGGAACAACGCGGACGCCCGTGACCTCGCCGATCGCCTCAACTCCTTCTACGCCGCCTGAGCCGATCGGTCCGGGCGGCCGGTTCACGCCCGACATCCTGCGCGACGCCCTCGGGCGGACGTGCGATCTGCTGGGCGTGGACGCCGAAGGCGCCCGCCTGCTGAGGTTCACCAACAACGCCGTCTACGAGCTGGCGAGCGCGCCGTTCGTCGTCCGGATCGTCGGTTCCACCCGCCTGCGGCATCGCGTCGGCACGGTCGTGCAGGTCGCGAGGCACTTCGAACGGCACTCAGTGCCGGCCATCCGCCTCGTTCCGGGCTTCGACCAGCCGCTGCCGGTCGGCGAACACCTCGTGACGGTCTGGTGGAAGGTGCCCGAGACCGGCCGGAAGGCGAAGTCGGCCGACCTCGCCGCGCTGCTGCGCCGCGTCCACGCGCTCCCGCCGCCCGAGGGGCTCGCCGAATGGGCGCCGTTCGCCGCGGTCCGCGCCCGGGTTTCGGACGCGGAGGAGCTGGACGAGGGCGACCGGCGGTTCCTGCTCGACCGCTGCGCCGAGGTCGAAGCCGCGCTCGCGGACCTCGACTTCCCCCTGCCCAGGGGCCTCGTCCACGGGGACGCGCATACCGGGAACGTGATCCCCGGGCCGGACGGGCCGGTGCTGTGCGATTTCGATTCGTCCTGTGTCGGGCCGCCGGAATGGGATCTGACGCCACTCGCCGTCGGCCATGAACGGTTCGGTGATCCACCGGCCCGCTATCGCGTGTTCGCGCAGCGGTACGGATTCGACGTGACCACGTGGTCCGGCTTCTCGGTACTGCGCGCGATCCGTGAACTGAAGCTCACGACTAGTGTTCTTCCCATTCTCCGGAGTCATCCCAGCGTGCGGGATGAGCTGCGAAAACGATTGAACGATCTTCGGAACGGGCGTACCGGGGCCCGCTGGAACCGGTATCGCTGACTCACCCGGGAAAGCCATCTGCACGTGCATTCGCCGACGGCGAATGACCGTTCGTCGCTTGTCCGAATTCGTCGATCAAACGGTGACGAATTCGCCCGGACTAATCACTTCTCCTGGCCCAATGCTCCCCCAAATGTGCAAGTTGCAGCTACGCTGAGTCATTCGACTCGGCGAGTTCACTCGGTAGCCGGGTACCGATCGGTGCCGTGGGGTCACAGCTGTTCCAGCCGTGTGCGCAGAGCGTCAGCCTCCGGTCGGCCGAGGCCGACGAGGATGGGCAACGCGCGGTCGTAGTACCGCCTCGCCTCGTCGGGTTTCCCTTCCGCCTCCGCGACCTCGCCGAACGCGGACAGGGCCCTGGCCACCTCGAACCTCGACCCGCTGGCCTCCATGGTGCCCAGCGACGCTTCGAGTTCGGCGCGGGCGGCCGCGAGATCCCCCGTCGCGGTGAGGGCGCGGCCGAGATCGGTCCGGGCGCGGGCCACGTTGTAGGGGTCGGCGGCCAGTACCTCGCGAGCGCGGGTGAGGTGTTCGATCGCGGGTTCCGGCCGTCCGGCCTTGAGCTGGGCCGAGCCGAGGTTGATCAGCGCGAGCCCGACGTCGTGCGTGCGGTTCTGGCGTTCGCTCAGCCGGTGGTCTTCGGTGAACCACCGCACCGCGTCGTCGAGCCTTCCCTGCGCCAGCGCGACCAGGCCGAGGCCTTCCACCGACCGGATCTCGACGACCTCGTTCCCGGCCTGTCGCGCGGCTTCGCGTCCCGCTTCGTAGTGCGAGACGGCTTCGTCGTAGCGGCCGGTGCCGCGGCAGGCGGCGCCGCTGCGGTTGTGCATCAACGCCTCCGCCGACGCGTTGCCCCACGCCCGCGCGCAGCGCACGCCGGCCTGGCTCACCTCGAGGAAGTCCGGATAGTGCTTGCGCAGCAGGAAGAGCGGCCACATCGCGGCGGCGAGCTGCCAGCCCAGTTCGGGCAGCTGCCACGTCTCGGCGGTTTTGACGGCGGCGATGAGGTTCTCGCGTTCCAGTTCCAGCCAGGCGAGTTCCTCGTCGGGGGAAGCGAACGACATCGGCGATGGTGGCCGGTACTCGTAGCGGTACGGGATCGGGTCCTGGTCGGGGACCGTCATGACGGTGGTCTTCGACGCGGTGAAGAGGTACCACTCGAGCATGCGGCGCACCGCGATGTCGCGGTCGTACTCGTTGCCCGCCGTCTTCTCCTTGGCGTGCAGCCGCGCGAGGTCGTGGAAGGTGTACCGGTCGTCGCCGCGGTCGATCAGGAGCCCGACGTCGACGAGCTGGTCCAGCAGGTCTTCCGCGACCTCTTCGCGGACGGCGATCGACGCGGCCGCCACGCCGGCCCCGAAATCAGGGCCGGGGTGGAGCCCGAGCGCCGCGTACAGCGCGGCCGCGTCGGAGGGAAGCTCGTCATAGGAGAGGTTGAAGCTGGCTTCCACCGATTGCGCCTCTTTCGTCGACAGCGTGGCCAGTCGACGATATTCCTTCCCCAGTTCGGTGGCGATCTTCTCCAGCGACATCTTCGGCCGTCCGGCCAGCTTCGCGCTGACCGTGGTGAGGGCGATCGGCAGGCCGCCGCACAGCTCGGCGATGTCCCGCGCCCGCGCGGCTTCGGCGCCGACCCGCTCCGCGCCGACCGCGCGGCTCAGCAGTTCGGCGCTGTGCACGGAACCGAACGGGGCCAGCTCGACCAGCCGCGCCCGATGCTCGGTCTGGAGCCTGCCGAGACGGCGCCGCGAAGTCACGATCACGAGGCTTCCCCCGCCGGCGGGCAGCAGCGGCAGTACCTGTTCGGTCGATCCCGCGTTGTCCAGCAGCACGAGCAACGCCCGTTCGGCGGTCGTCGTGCGGTACAGGGCGGTGAGCTCCTCGACGTCCGCGGGCAGCCCCTCCGGCGGAACACCCAGCGCGCGGAGGAACCGGCCGAGCGCTTCGCTCACCGAGAGCGGTCCGTTCGTGCTGAACCCGCCGAGGTCCGCCCAGAGGTGCCCGTCCGGGAAACGGTCACCGAGGTGACGGCCCCACGCGGTGGCCAGCGCGGTCTTCCCGATGCCGCCCTGGCCGCTGATCAGCTGCACGGCCGGTCCGTCGGTGTCGTGCTGGGTCAGCAGTTGTTCGAGCAGCGCGAGTTCGGTGGTGCGGTTGGTGAAATGCGCCGGCGCGGGCGGTAGCTGGCGCGGGCCCGAACTCACCTGCCTGGTGAGCCTCACCGCCGATCGCTGCCGCGGTACCTGTGGCGTGCTGACTTCACTTTCACCCGGCAACGGGCCGCCCATCAACCATCCCCTCTTCGGGTTAACCCCAGCGAACGCGTAGAGCATCCCGGTGGAGCTCCGGGGAGGACAGCGAAACCGGTCAAATGCGGCCGTATGGAGCAAGGTGTGTAACAGCTCCCGAGAAAGTCGAGCGAGGGATGTACAGATCGCCTCGGCGGCTTCGTCCCCGGGGCGATCGCGGCCGGAGTGGCCGCACCTGCCGGGAGGACAAGTCATGCGCAAGCTCATCGTTCAGCAGTGGGTCACGGTCGACGGCATCGTCGCGGAGGAGGACGGCGGGCTGAGCTTCGTGTCGGGAGAGCCCTTCTCCGAGAAGACCGAGCCGGCGTTCAAGGCGAGCGTGATGGGGCTCGTCGATTCGGTCGACACGATGATCCTCGGCGCGAACACCTACGCCATGGCCAAGGACTACTGGCCCCACGCCGAAGAGCAGGGCGAATACGGCGAGAAGGTCAACAACCTCACCAAGGTCGTCGCCTCGTCGAAGCTGGACGACGCACCTTGGGGCGGCTTCCCCGCCGCGACCGTGACGCGCGACGCGGCCGCCACCGTCCGCGAACTCAAGGAACGGAGCGGCAAGGACCTCTGGCTGTGGGGCAGCCTGACGCTCATGCGGTCGCTGCTGGACGCCGGTCTCGTCGACGAGTTCCGGCTGATGGTCAGTCCGGTGTCGCGCGGCAAGGGGACGCGCCTGTTCGAGGACCGGCGGGACTTGAAGCCGATCGAGGCCACCGCGTTCGAGAATGGCGTGGTGATCCTGCGGTACGCGGTGGAGAACTAGGTCGTCGGGACGACCGGGGCTCGCGTGAGGACGACGGCGAAGCCGAACGCGAGCCCCATCACCGTCAGTTCCAGCGTCGCCCACGCGGCCAGTGCCGTGCGGTTGTGCCGCACGATCCGCGGCATCAGCTTCCAGCGCGTGTACGCGCCGAGGCCCGCGATCACACCGGTGCACAACAGCTTCAACAGCACCAACTGCCCGTACGGCGTGGTGAAGACGCCTTCCCAGAAGCCGAGCGACGGGTTGAGCGAGATCTCGATCAGCCCGTTGAACAGCCCGGTCGCCGCGCCGAGGATCAGGCACAGCGTCGCCAGTTTGGAGAACCGCGGCAGCGCGTGCGCCAGCAGTGTCCGGTTCCCGACGAGCAGCACCGCCATCGCGCCGAGCCCGCCGGTCCAGGCGACGGCGCTCATCACGTGCAGTTCCATCGAGATCATCGTGTAGTCGTGGTAGTTCCAGTTCGACGCGTGCCCGGTGACCGGCAGCGGAAGCAGCGCGAACAGTCCCAGCCCGACGCGGACCTCGGCCGGCACCTTCTCGCCGTGCTTCAGCGCGAGGATCCCGAGCCCCGCGTGCAGCAGGGCCAGTACCGCGACGATCAGCAGCGCCTTCCCGGCGCCGACGTCGGCGATGTAGCTCCCGACGTCCGAAATCGACAGCGTGCTGGACCCCGGCCGGTATTCGGCGGTCTGCAGGATCAGCGCGACGAGCGCGGTGGTCGCCCAGACCAGCGCGGCCGCGACGCTCGCGGGCCGCGCGACCCGCATGATCGGCTCGGAGAGCTTCGGCCGGTCGTAGCCGACCAGTACCGAAAGCAGCGCCAGCCCGATCGTCGCCACCGCCGAGATGTCCAGCAGTACCCGCACGATCGGGATCGAGACCGAGACCACCTCGCTGACCTGCGCGACCCCGGGCACCGGGGCGGTCGCCGTCAGCGCGACACCGATCAAGGCGCCGACGATCCCCGCCGTCACCACGCAGAACAGGACGGCGACGCGGGCGCGCGAGGTGGTCTCGGCCTGGGTCATGAGCCGCTCTTCTCCTTGTCACCGGCGCCGGTGCGCAGCGCGACGGTCAGTCCGACGGCGAGCAGCACGACGGCGCCCGCGATCCACACCCAGATCGGCACGCCGGACGAGCCTTCGCCGCCGGTCGCCGGGGTGGTCTCGGCCTGGCCCGCGTTGCTGCGCGCGGCGTCGGCGCTCGCCGGGGTCCCGGTGCCCGCGGCGGTGAGGGTGAACGGCACCTCGCCGGTCACGGCGTGCCCGTCCGCGGACAGGATCCGGTAGCCGATCTTGTACTCGCCCGCCGGGCCGAGCGGCCGCAGCGGCACGGTCACGACGCTGTCGCGGACCTCGACCTGGCCTTCGGCCCACTGGCCGCCGCCCGGTCCGATGACCGCGATCTGGTTGACGTTCGCGTTCTGGACGTACTGGTCGAACGTGAGAGTGATCTTCGCGGGCCCGGCGGCGAGCGAAGCGCCCTTCGCCGGGTCCGAGGAGATCAGGACGTTGTGCGCCAGCGCCGGGGTGGCGGTGGCGAGCCACGCCACCCCGGTGATCGCCAGCGCGACGATCGCTTTACGCATTCACTTTCCTTCGGTGTCGCTCTTGCCGGAGACGGCGGTGGCGCGGCGGGCGCGCAGGGTGGCACCGGCGCCGACGCCGAGACCGAGCGCGCCGACGACCAGGCCGGCGCCGCCGAGCCAGCGGGCGGTGTTGTCGGACGACGAAGAAGCGGCGTGAGACTCCTCGGACGCCTTCGCGTCGGTGCCGTGGCCGCCACCGTGCCCGTCAGCGGTCTTCTCGGCGAGCTTCACCGTCGGCGCGGGGTGCTCCGGCTCCTCGCCGGAGGCCGGGGTCGGCTGGTTCCACTCGACGACCTTGCCGTTCTCGTAGGTCTGGGTGGCCGGGAACTCGATCGAGTCGACGTTGGCCGGGAACTGGCCCGCGCTGATCTGGAACTCCTGGAACTCGGTCGATCCGGCGGCGATCTTGGTGCCGGGTTCGGCGGTCCAGGAGACCTTGGAGACGGCCTCGGTGATCTGCGTGCCGGACGCGGTGGTCACCGGAGCGGGCAGCTTGGACCTGACGACCTCAGCCTTCCAGCCGGGAAGCGGCTTGGCCCGCACGGAGCTGAGCGCGTACTCGGGCTTGACGGTGATCTCGACCTTGATGGTGCCGGCGTCCTTCTCCTCGTTGGGGACGCGGAAGAAGATCGATCCGTAGCCGCCCTTCGACGGCTGGGGGCCGTAGACGTTGGCGGTGACGTGGGCCGAGGCGACCCCGGCGGAGAGCAGGCCGGCGATGCCGACGGTGGCGGCCAGGAAACCGGCGCGCTTGAAGACGTGCTTGGACACGAAAACTCCTGAACGTGACTGAGACGGCGGGCTCGGGGGCCGCGCCGGGATACGGGGGATGTCGTGGGTTCAGGAGAACAACGGCGGGCCGCGCCTGCCGTGGACGCGGCGGAGGTCCACCCGGACGAGGTGACCGGGGCCGGCCGGACGGGCGAGCACCGGGGACGCCACCGCGGCGGGGACCGGGAGCGCGTTGAGGATGAAGGGGACCAGCGCGCGCAGGCAGGAGAGGACGCCGAGCAGCAGTCCGTCGGCCTTGGCCAGCAGCAACGCGGTGATCAGCGTGGCGACGACGTGCGCGATGGTCATCGCGAGCCCGCCCTGGACCGGGGCGGGTTCGCTGTGCACGAGTTCGTGCGTGCTCAGCGAGCTGAGCACGAGATGCATCACGACCTGACCGGCGCCGAGGTCCACGATGGTGGCCAGCGGCCCGCGGGCCTTCGCGGCGAGCGCGGCGGCGTTCCAGCCGATCAGCACGGTGAGCAGCAACGTCATCGCCGTATCGGGGAGGTCGCCGTCCCCGATCAGGTGGGCGGTCACGGCCAGCGCCGCGGAACTCACGCCGAGCAAGCCACCACGCACAACGCGTAACGCGCTTCGGTGATGGCTGCCTTTACTCACGGATGAAGAGTATTCGACGTACATCCGGGTGGTCGATGTCCTCCCGGCTGTTGAGCAGTGGGAAAGACACCGCCCGGGCGGCGCGTGCGTTTGCCCATTTAGGCCGAATGGGGAAGGTTTGCAGGATAAAAGGCGGTAAACAGGGGTTTGACCGCGAGCGTTTTGGGTAGTCAGGCTCCCGATACAGCTACTCCGAATGGGTGAGGAGGCTCACCCAGAGGCGGCGGGAGAACCAGCACGCGATGAATCTCTTCGAGTACATCTCGGATCGGTGGGACAGACTCGCCCTCCAAGGGCTCCTCCATGTCAGCGCGGTCGTGCAGTGCACGATCCTGGCCGCCGTCCTCGGCGTGGTGATCGGCGTCGCCGTCTACCGCAGCCCGATCGGGTCGGCCGTGGCCACGGCGCTGGCGAGCACGATCCTCACCGTCCCCTCGTTCGCCCTCCTGGGGCTGCTCATCCCGGTGTTCGGCCTCGGCGCGAACACCACGGTCATCGCGCTCGTGCTCTACGCGCTGCTGCCGATCGTGCGGAACACGATCGTCGGGCTGAGCGGGGTGGATCCGGCGGTCAGCGACGCGGCGCGCGGCATCGGCATGAGCCGGTTCGGCGTGCTGACCAGGGTGGAGTTGCGGCTCGCCTGGCCCGCGATCCTCGCCGGGATGCGGGTCGCGACGCAGATGCTCATGGGCATCGCGGTCATCGCGGCCTACGCGAAGGGCCCGGGCCTCGGCTCGGAGGTCTTCTCCGGCCTCACCAACGCGGGGAGCACGAACTCCCTCAACCAGGCGCTGACCGGGACGCTCGGCGTGGTCGTCCTCGCACTGGTCCTCGACGCCGTTTACGTCCTGATCAACCGTTTGACCGTCTCTAGGGGTGTCCGTGGCTGAGTCTCCTGAAACCGTATCCGGCGTCGAGATCGAGCTGGAGAACGTGACGAAGCGCTACCCCGGCACCCGTGAGCCCGCGGTCGACGACTTCTCGATGGTGGTGCCCGCCGGCAAGATCGTGGTCTTCGTCGGCCCGTCCGGCTGCGGCAAGACCACGACCATGCGCATGATCAACCGGCTGATCGAGCCGACGTCGGGCCGTATCACCATCGGCGGCGACGACGCGCTCAAACTCGACGTCGACACCCTGCGCCGTCGCATCGGCTACGCGATCCAGCAGGCCGGTCTCTTCCCGCATTTCACCGTCGCGCAGAACATCGCCGTGGTGCCCGGGCTGCTCGGCTGGGACAAGAAGAAGGTCAACGACCGGGTCGAGGAGATGATGGACCTGGTCGGGCTGGACCCGGCCGACTTCCGCGACCGGTTCCCGCGTCAGCTGTCCGGTGGGCAGCAGCAGCGTGTCGGTGTCGCGCGGGCGCTCGCGGCGGATCCGCCGGTGCTGCTGATGGACGAGCCGTTCGGCGCGGTCGACCCGATCACCCGCGGCAACCTGCAGGACGAACTGCTGCGGCTGCAGACCGAGCTGAAGAAGACGATCGTCTTCGTCACCCACGACTTCGACGAGGCCGTGAAGCTCGGCGACAAGATCGCGGTGCTCGGCAACCAGTCGCGGATCCTCCAGTACGACACCCCGGACGCGATCCTCGCGAACCCGGCCGACGACACGGTCGCCGGTTTCGTCGGCGCCGGTGCCTCGCTGAAGCAGCTGACGCTGCTGCGAGTCCGCGACGTCGAGCTGAAGCAGGACGCGCTCACGGCGACGGTGAGCGAGTCGCCGTCCGAGGTACGCGAGAAGCTGACCCAGCAGCGCAAGCACTTCGTGCTGGTGCTCGACCAGCGCCGCCGTCCGATGCGCTGGGTGCACGTCCGCGAGCTGACCGCGGCGTCTTCGCTGGCCACCGCGGGCAAACCGCTGCGCGACTCGGTCAGCCTCCAGTCGACGCTTCAGGACGCGCTCGAAGCCATGCTCGCCGAGGGCGGCAGCGTCCCGGTGACCGGCGCCCGCGGCGAATACGCCGGGACGATCGAACTCGACACCGTCATCGCGACGATCCAGCAGCTGCGCGAGGAGCACTCCGACGACAGCCCGGCGGAAGGTGTGACCGCATGACGGCCACCGTCGACACCGGCTTCTCCACCGAGTCCTCGTCGAGAGGCGCCGAACGGGTCCGGCTGTTCGCCCAGCCCGCCGCGGTGCTGCTGATCGTCGCCGGGGTGCTGATCTGGGTGTTCAGCGGTGACCTCACCGCGACGGAGAAGGAGACCCTCAACGCCGCCGGGCTGCTGGCCGCGCTGCGCGACCACCTGGCGATGACGATCGTGGTCACCGCGATCGTGGTCGCCGTCGCGGTGCCGCTCGGCGTGCTCGTCACGCGGCCGTGGGCGAAATGGGCGGCGCCGGTCTTCCTGGCGGTCGCGAACATCGGCCAGGCCGCGCCCGCGCTCGGCGTGCTGGTGCTGTGGTTCATCGTCACCGGCGCCACCGGCGGGCTGTGGGTCGCCGCGCTGCCGCTGGCGTTCTACTCGCTGCTTCCGGTGCTGCGGAACACGATGGTCGGCCTGCAGCAGGTCGACCCGTCGCTGATCGACGCCGGCCGCGGGATCGGCATGTCGGCCTCCGGGGTGCTGTGGCGGGTCGAGTTCCCGCTGGCCATCCCGCTGATCCTGGCCGGCCTGCGGACCTCGCTGGTGCTGGCCGTCGGCACGGCGACCTTCGGGATGTTCGTCAACGCCGGGGGTTTCGGCCTGCTCATCGACACCGGCTACAAGCTCAACCTGACGAAGGTGCTGATCACCGGCTCGGTGCTCGCCGTCGCGCTGGCGCTGCTGGTGGACTGGCTCGGCGCGGTGGCGGAACAGTTCTTCGGACCGAAGGGACTGCGCTGACATGCGACTCAAAGCGATCCTCGGCGCGGTCCTGTTGTGCGGCACGCTTTCCGCGTGCGGGCTCGAGGTCAACACCGCGCTGCCGTACAAGATCGAACCCGGCTCGATCCAGCCCATCGAATCGCTCAAGGGCGTCAAGGTGACGGTGGGCTCGAAGGACTTCACCGAGAACATCATCCTGGGCTACATGGCCGAGATGGCGCTTTCCGCCGCGGGTGCGGACGTCGTCGACCTGACCGACATCAAGGGGTCGAACTCGTCGCGGCAGGCGCTGCTCGCCGGCCAGACCGACGTCACCTGGGAGTACACCGGCACCGGCTGGATCAACTACCAGGGCAACGAACTCCCCGTCCCCGGCGGGGAACAGGCCCAGTACGAAGCCACGAAGGCGGCAGACGAGGCGAAGTACGGTGTCTCCTGGCTGAACTACTCGCCGCTGAACGACCAGTACGGCTTCGCGGTCACCGAGGCCTACGGGGCAGCGAACAACCTGAAGACGACCTCGGATCTGGCGGAGTTCCTGAAGCGGAAGCCCGACCAGGGCGTGTTCTGCCTGGAGACCGAATTCACCAGCCGTCAGGACGGTTTCCCCGCCGCCGTGCGGGCGTACGGATTCCAGAATCCGGTGATCAAGAACTTCGGCATCGGGACGATCTACTCGGCCGTGGCGAGCGGGACCTGCCCGATCGGCGAGATCTTCACGACCGACGGCCGGATCGCCGGGCTGAACCTCCGCGTCCTCGAAGACGACAAGAAGGCGTTCCCGCAGTACAACGCGGTGCCGACGCTGCGGACGGAATTCCTGAAGCAGCACCCGGAGATCCGCGGGCCGCTGGAAACCGTCGCCGCGGCCCTCGACAACGAGCAGATGATCGAGCTGTGCAAGCAGGTCGACGTCGACGGTCGGGACCAGGGCGAGGTCGCCTACGAATGGATGAAGAAGAAGGGTTTCATCTCCTAGCCGACGCCATGAAAGGTCCTTTCCTTGCAAAATTTGCGAGGAAAGGACCTTTCCTAGCGTTCGAGAGCGGCTTCAGATCCCCAGCCGGTGCAGCAGCTTCCCCTCGAGCTGGTCCAGCTCCCCGGCCACGGCCCGGTGCGCCGCCTTCCGCCGCGCGGCGGGCATCCGCTCCGAAGCGCGAACGGTCGCCGAAAGCTGCTCCAGCGTCCCCTGGGTGTCCTTCGCGAAGGCCACGTCGGCGTCTGTCGCCTTCGCGGACCTCTTCAGCTCCGCGAGCCCCTGCGTCAGCCCCGCGATCCGCGCGTGCAACGCCGCACCGCGTCCGCTGAACTCGCCGAGCTGGTCGACGGCGACGCCGAGCTTTTTCGCTTGATAACGGTCGTATAGCTCTCGAGCGGCGCCCGCCGCTCGAACGGCGTACGGCGCGATCACCGGCAGTACGGCCGGACCGAGCACTTTGGCCACCGCGACGGCGTTCTTCGCCTTCTTCGGGGTAAACCTGCCTTCGCCCTCGACGGCTTTGGCCTTGCGCGCCATGGCACCTCCCACGCTGTGTCACGGTCGAACTTACTGGTCCCCGATGTGGCGGGCATGTCGGCTTGCCGGTGGCCTTCTAGAGTGTTGTCCGTGAGTAACGAGGTGCTACTGGACGCGGGAGCGGTGAGCCGCTGCCGGCGTCGCGTGCACCTGGAACACGATCCGGCGATGCGCGAGGTGCCGCTCGCCCCGCCCGACCCCGCCGCTCAGCAGCGGATCGCCGACGCCTCAGCGCATCGCGACGCGATCGTGCAGCGGCTCATGGACGCCACGGGTCCCGGCGCGACCTGGGTCAAGATCCCTCGCGACCTCCCGGCCGCCGAGCGCGTGCAGCTCACCGAAGAGGCCTTCGCCGCCGAAGCGCGCTACATCTGGGGTGCGCTGCTCCCGGTGGATCGCGCCGGTCATCGGCGGGGCGGCTCCGAGCTTCTGGTCCACACCGGCGACGGCTACGTGCCGGTGCTGGTCGTGCGGCACCGCATCACCGATCGCGGCGCGGGCGCGCCGACCACCGTGATGACCGACCTCGACCCGGCGAACCGATTGCCCGATCCGGCGCGAAAGGTCCGCTCGCAGCCGCGGGACCAGATGCGGCTCGCGCACCTCTATCGGATGCTCGAAGCGCTCGGAAAGCACGAAGGACACCGCGCTGTCGGCGGCGTCATCGGGCTCGACGCGGACGTCGTCGTCTGGCACGACCTGTCCGCGGGCACCTGGCCTGGCGGCCGGAGCGCGCTGACGGAGTACCAGAGCCGCTTCGCCGACAGGCTCGCCATCGCGAGCGCTGCCGCCGAAGGGGAAGAGCCACTCGCCGAACCGTCTCGTGTCCTCGAATGCCGACGCTGCCCTTGGTGGCCGACCTGCGAAGTCGTGCTCACCGAAACCCGCGACGTCAGCCTGGTCGTCCGCGGCGAGGACGCGATGGAACTGCGCCGAGCCGGGGTGTCCACAGTGGACAAGCTGGCCGCGCTCGACCCGGCCGACGAGCCCCCGCCGATGAACTGGACGGGCGGCACCTTCGCCGACTCGATCATTTTGGCGCGCGCGTGGCTCGCCGATCTCACGATGGTGCGCAAGGTCGACCGCGTCGAGGTCTCGCGCGGCGACGTCGAGGTCGACGTCGACATGGAGAGCTTCGGTGATTCCGGCGCGTACCTGTGGGGTTCGCTGCTGACCGGCGCCGACATCGGGATGGAGCAGGGCTACCGGGCCTTCGCGACCTGGGAGCCGCTGCCGACCGCGGACGAAGCCCGGTCGTTCGCGGAGTTCTGGGCCTGGTTCACCGAGGTCCGTGAGCGCACGCTCGCCGCGGGTCTGACCTTCCGCGCCTATTGCTACAACGCGCTCGCCGAGAACCGCTGGCTCTTCGGCTCCGCGAGCCGGTTCGGCGATCACCCCGGTGTCCCCAAGAAGGCCGAGATCGCGTCCTTTGTGGACTCGGAGGAGTGGATCGACCTCTTCCGCAGCGTCACCGACCAGTTCCTGTGCTCGCACGGCAAGGGACTCAAGGTGATCGCCCCGGTCGCCGGGTTCGCGTGGCGCGATCCGGAAGCGGGCGGCGAGGCGTCGATGAGGTGGTACCGCGACGCCGTCGGCATGGACGGCGGTGTCCCCGACGACGTCCAGCGGGAGCGCCTGCTGCGCTACAACGAGGACGACGTCCTGGCCACGTACGCGCTGCGGAACTGGATGACCGACCACGCGCAGACGTCCGTGCCGTACATGAACGACCTCTGATCCCGGCTTTGCCGAGCTTGCGATCATGCGCGCCCCGGTGGATACTCGTTGACGAATACTCGTCTACGAGGAGGCGCGGTGAAGCGGCGCAAGGTCGGGAATCTGCTGGCGCTGGCGATCCTGTCCACGCTGAACGAGCGGCCGATGCATCCGTACGAAATGGCCTCGGTCCTGAAGAGCCGCGGCAAGGACCGCGACATGGGGATCAAATGGGGTTCCTTCTACACGGTCGTCGGCAACCTGCGGAAACACGGCCTCATCGAGGCCGCGGAGAGCGGTCGCGACGGCGCCCGCCCCGAGCGCACGGTGTACCGGATCACCGACGCCGGCCGTGACGAAATGCTCGACTGGCTGCGTGAACTCCTCGCCGGACTCGCGCCGGAGGAACCGAAGTTCGTCGCCGGGCTCTCGGTGATGGGGTGGCTCGGGCCGGACGAGGTGGTCGCCCTGTTCCGCACCCGCCTGGCGGCACTGGAGGAGGACATCGCCGCGACGCGAGCGGAGCTGGCGCGGCTGCTCGAGGAAATCCCGCGGCTGGTGCTGCTCGAAACCGAGTACCACCTGGCGATCCGGGTCGCCGAGGCCGAGTGGGTCCGCTCGATCATGGGGGAACTGACTTCCGGCTCGATGCCGGGGCTCGCGCAGTGGCGGGCCTTGGTGGCGGAAAGGGGGAGTACCCGCAGTTGAAAGAGCCCCGGCGAGGTGTTGCAGCACCCCGCCGGGGCGACTATCCCGCAACCGGAACCCGGCCACGAGACGGCACTTCGAGGATAACCGGGCTCCGGGCGAACAACCTGGAGAGACATGTCGAACATCAAGGACAGGAAACGGTTCAAGATCGTGCCGGAGATGGGCGGCGCGCTGGCGCGGAACTACGCCCGGCAGCGCGGCACCGGACCGCAGATCGAACACTGGCGGCAGCAGGCGCGCGAACTCACCGCGGACCTGCCGGAAGGCGCGAAGATCCTCGAGGTCGCCTTCGGCCCCGGCTACTTCGCCGTCGAACTCGCGCGGCTCGGGTTCCCGGTCACTGGCCTCGACGTCGCGCCGACGTTCGTCGAGATCGCGAGCGAGTACGCGCGGGCGCAGGGCGTCGAGGTTTCGTTCCGCGAGGGCGATGTCGCGGCCATGCCGTTCGACGACGAGTCGTTCGACTTCGTCGTCTGCCAGGCGGCGTTCAAGAACTTCGTGTGGCCGGTGAAGGCACTCGACGAGATGTACCGGGTGCTGCGCCCGGGCGGTACGGCCGTGGTGCAGGACATGAACCGGGAGGCGACCGAGCGCGACATCGCGCGCGAGGTCGCGAGTATGCGGCTCGGCAAACTGGCCGCGTTGGCGACCCGTCAGACGCTCGCGCAGCTGCGGCGGCGGGCGTACACGCCGGTCGGCTTCGGCGGGCTGGTCGCCGAAACCGCGTTCCGGACCGGTGAGATCTCGACGTCGGGCATCGGCCTGGACGTCCGCCTCACCCGCCCCTGAGACGCTATGAACGGGCCGTTCCTTGCAAATTTCGCAAGGAACGGCCCGTTCCTGGCACGTGGGGCAGGATCAGCGAGGGGCCATGCGCAGCGAGCCGTCCATCCGGATGACCTCGCCGTTCAGGTAGTCGTGGTCGATCAGCGACAGCGCGAGCTGCGCGTACTCGTCCGGCCGCGCGAGCCGCTTCGGGAACGGCACACCCTCGGCCAGCGAAGCGCGGAACTCCTCGCTCACCGTCGCCAGCATCGGGGTGTCGACGATGCCCGGCGCGATGGTCAGCACGCGGATCCCGTGCGACGCGAGGTCACGCGCGGCGGGCAGGGTCATCCCGACGATGCCGCCCTTGGACGACGAGTAAGCGACCTGCCCGATCTGGCCGTCGAAGGCGGCGACCGACGCGGTGTTGATGATGACGCCGCGCGCGTTGTCGGCCAGCGGCTCGGTTTTGGCGATGGCCTCGGAGGCCAGCGTCAGCACGTTGAAGGAGCCGATCAGGTTGATCTGGACGACCTTCGCGTACAGGGCGAGGTCGTGCGGGCCCTTCTTCGAAAGGATCCGCGCGGACGGCCCGATCCCGGCGCAGTTCACCACGGTCCGCAGCGGCACCCCGGACTCGGCCGTGGTCGCGACGGCGGCGCGCACCTGCTCCGGGTCGGTCACGTCCGCCTCGACGTAGGTGATGCCCTCGATCTGCTCGGCGTTGGCGATGGCGCCGGCGAGGTCCAGCGCGAAGACCCGCGCGCCCTTCGCGGCGAGCGCCTTCGCGGTCGCGCCGCCGAGCCCGGACGCGCCACCCGTGACCAGCGCCGCGGTATCGGTGATCTGCATGTTCTCCCTTTCGTCGGCAACCGTTCATAGGTTAACGCTCGTTCGCATCGGGCCCAGGTGGGATGGCTCACTCCGGTGCGAAGCATGTCGTGAGGAGTATTCGGGCCTGAAGCATTCCGTTCGCTCGGAGGTCAACTCCGGCTGTCACCTTCAGCAGCATGAGCGCTGCTCGGATCGTGGTGGTGGGGACCGGTTACGTCGGATTGACCACGGGGGCCTGCCTGGCCGGCCTGGGGCATCGAGTCACTTGTGTCGATGTCGACCAGGCCAAGGTCGCAAGGCTTTCCGCCGGACGGGTGGACATCCTGGAGCCGGGATTGTCCGAGCTGGTGTCGAGAGGGCTGACCAGCGGAAGGCTCGAGTTCGTGGTCGGCGCGCGCGAAGCCGTCCGCGACGCCGAGGCCGTTTTCCTTTGTGTGCCAACGCCGATGGGCGCGGGCGGTTCGGCGGATCTGCGGGCCGTCGAAGCCGTGACCACCGAGATCGGCGACGTCATCCCGCCGGGCTGCGCGCTGATCACCAAATCGACCGTTCCGGTGGGGACGTCGAAGCGCATCCAGGCGATGCTCGGCCGCACGGACGTGCCGGTGGTGTCGAACCCGGAATTCCTGCGTGAGGGCACCGCCGTCGAGGACTTCCTCGGCCCGGACCGGATCGTCGTCGGTTCGGACGACGTCGCGGCCGCCCGCTGGGTCGGCGATCTCTACGCCGACCTCGCCGCCCCGGTCGTCGTCGCCGACGCGGCCAGCGCGGAGCTGGTGAAGTACGCGGCGAACTGCTTCCTCGCGATGAAACTGTCCTATGTGAACTCGATCGCCGAACTGTGCGAACGCCTCGGCGCGGACATCGACCTGGTCACCGAGGGGATGGGCTACGACCGGCGCATCGGCCGCTCGTTCCTCAAACCCGGCCCCGGCTGGGGCGGCTCGTGCCTGCCGAAGGACACCAGCGCGCTGGTGAAGGTCGCCGAGTCGGTGCAGTACGACTTCACGCTGCTCACCTCGGCGATCGAGGAGAACATCGCGCAGCGGGACCGCGTCGTCGCGAAGATCGCCGGCGCCGTCGGCGGCACGCTGGCCGGTTCGCGGATCGGCGTCCTCGGGCTGGCGTTCAAAGCCGGGACGAACGACCTGCGCGACTCGCCCGCACTCGCGGTCGCGTCCGTGCTGTGCGCGCTCGGCGCGGAACTGACCGCCTACGACCCCGCCGTCGGCGGGCATATCGACGGCATGACCGTCGTCGACGACCCGTACCAGGTCGCGAAGGGCGCCGACGCCGTCGTCGTGCTGACGGAGTGGGACGAGTTCAAACGGCTCGACTGGACCTACATGGCCGAGCAGATGGACGGCGATTCGGTCGTCGACACGCGCAATCTCCTCGAGCCGCAACGGATCCTGGACGCCGGCCTGTCGTGGCAGGGCGTCGGGCGGCCGCGGGCGGCGCTGCGGCGGAAGGTCGCCGTCTCCTGACCCACCTGCCTCCCGCGGGTGCAATGAAAGGTCCTTTCCTTGCGAAATTTGCAAGGAAAGGTCCTTTCATTGCACCAGGGAGACAAGCTTCAACAGCCCGTCCACGACCTCCTCGGCCGTCGGACCGTTCTCCGGGTCGAGCATGTGCTGCAACATCACGCCCGAATTCAGGGCCGTGGCGACCGCGCCGATCCGGCGTTCGTCCGCCTCGGTGAGGGTGTCCTCGTCGATCCCGAGGATGCCCGCCGCCATGCCACGGCGGCCTTCGCGCTGCGCGGCGGCAAGCTGTTTCCGCAGCTCAGGGTGATGTTCGGACTGCACGAACGCCTCGATCGAGGCGATCCACAGCTGCCGGTTGCGCCCGTAGGAGTCGATCATCGCGCGCCAGGAAGCCGCGTACTGCTCGGACGGTGAGGCGTCGGGGTCGACAGCGCCCCGCATCTCGACCTGGATCTCCTTGCCCCAGTCGTCCATCGCCTGCGAGAACGCCGTCAGCAGCAGGGCTTCGCGCGATCCGAAGTGGTAGCCGATCGCCGCGTGGCTGACCCCCGCGGCCGTCGCGATATCCCGCACCGTCGTGCGTGACCAGCCTTTTTCCTTCAAGCACTGGATGGCGCCCGCCATCAGGTCCTCGCGATTACCCATGGCCGAGATCCTAGACCACGCGGTTTATCCATCTGGTTTAACCAAGCGGCTTGACCAAGCGTGCAAATCTGCCGTACCGTTCCCGTCACCACGAACCCCAGGGAGCAGCCATGACGACCACCGTTCTGATCTCCGGCGCCGGCATCGCGGGTCCGGCCCTCGCCTTCTGGCTGCGGAAGCGCGGTTTCGCGCCGACCGTCGTCGAACGCGCTCCGGCCCTGCGCGAAGGCGGTAGCGCGGTCGACTTCCGCGGCGAGCAGATGACGCTGCTGAAGCGCATGGGAATCCTCGACGACATCCGCGCGAAGGAAACCGCGATGGGCGCGCAGGTCATCGTCGATCCGCAGGGCAAGAAGGTCGCCCAGATGCCGTCGGTCTTCTTCAGCGGCGAAGTCGAGATCGAGCGCGGAGATCTGACGCGCATCCTCTACGACCACACGAAAGACGACGTCGAGTACATCTTCGGCGACTGGATCACCGGGCTGGACGAGCTCTCGGACGGCGTCGACGTCGGTTTCGCGCACGGCGAGTCACGCAGATTCGACCTGGTCGTCGGCGCGGACGGGCTGCACTCGGGTGTGCGGCGGCTGACGTTCGGCGACGAAGAGCTGTTCCGCGCCGACCTCGGTTTCCACACCGCGGGGTTCAGCGCGCCCAATCACCTCGGCCTGGATCACCTCGGCCAGATCTGCAGCGTCCCCGGCCGCACGGTCATGGTCGCCAGCGGTCGCGATCGCTCGGCTCTCAACGTCAGCTTCGTCTTCGCGTCGGAGTCGCTGGAGGTGCGTCGTCGCGATGTCGAGGCGCAGAAGAAGGTCCTCGCCGAGCGCTACGCCGACTTCGGCTGGGAAATCCCGACGCTGCTGGAAGGCCTCGGTGATGCCGGCACGCTGTACTTCGATTCGCTCAGCCAGATCCACCTCGACAAGTGGTCGCGGGGCCGGATCGTGCTGCTCGGCGACGCCGCCTGGTGCGCGGGGCCGGGCGGTTCGGGCACCGGGCTCGCGATGATGGGCGCGTACGTCCTGGCGGGGGAACTCGCCGCCGCGCACGGAGACCACGAGGTCGCTTTCGCCCGGTACGAAGAGAAATTGCGCGGTCCGGTGAAGGTCTCGCAGAAGCAGGCGGCCGGCATCGGCACCTTCCTCGCGCCGAAGACGCGGTTCATGGTCGGCTACCGGAACTTCCTGTACCGGATCCTGGGTTCGCGGCCGATGACGAAGGTGTTCACGTGGATCACTTCGCGGGCGGCGAACGCGGCGACGCTGGAAAACTATGACGCCCCGGTGGCCGCGCGGGGATAGTTTCGGCGGGTGATGGACCAGAAGGAATTCCGCCGGGCCTGCTATGAGGCTGCCCGGAGGACGGCCGGTGCCGTGAAGGAGTTCCAGTACTCCTATTACGCGCCGAATTTCGACCAGTGCCACATCGCTTATCCCCACCGCACCGTCGCCGTGCTGTGGACGCGGGACTGGGGCAAGAACGCGACCTGGCACGGGCTCGGCATCGCCGCGACGCCGGTGGAATCCGGTTCGCTCACCTTCGTCGACGAGCCGGGCTTGCTGGCCGTGCTGAAGGAGCTTCTCCCCGCTTGCCGGGTCTTCACTCGTGCCGAGCTGGAGGGGCCGCTTGACCAGGCCGAGTGGCCTTGGGTCGATGAAGACGACGTCAGGTACTGGCGACCTGACAACCTCGGCGAGGCCCTCTTCAACTACTGGGACTGAAAAAGTAGTTAGCAAAGCGTAGTATCACCGTCGTGTTCACGACCAGGCCGGAACTGGCCGGCACCCATGGCATGGTGGCATCGACGCACTGGCTGGCCTCGGCCACCGGGATGGCGGTGCTGGAAGACGGCGGCAACGCCTTCGACGCGGCGGTGGCGGCCGGGTTCGTCCTGCAGATCGCCGAGCCGCATCTGTGCGGCCCGGCGGGGCAGGTCCCCGGCATCTTCGTCACCGCGGCGGATCGGACCCCGAGGGTCCTCGCGGGTCAGGGGGTCTCGCCCGCGGCCGCGACGCCCGAATACTTCGCGGATCTGGGGCTCGATCTGATCCCCGGCAGCGGCCTGCTTCCGGCGACCGTCCCGGGCGCATGGGACGGCTGGTTGCTGCTCCTGCGGGATCACGGCACGAAGTCGTTGCGCGATGTCCTCGGCTACGCGATCTCCTATGCGCGTAACGGGATTCCGCTGGTCAGCCGGGTCGGTGACACGATCCGCGCGGTCCAGGACCTCTTCACCGAGCATTGGCCGACGTCCGCGGCGCTCTGGTTGCCGGACGGTAAGCCCGCGGAGGGGTTGCACCGCAATCCGGCGCTCGCGGACACCTGGGAGCGGCTGCTCGCCGAGGCCGAGGCGGTCAGCGGCCGCGAGGCGCAGATCGACGCCGGACGCCGCGCGTGGTCGCAAGGCTTCGTCGCCGAAGCGATCGAGGCGTTCAGCCGCAAGGCTTTCCGTGACGACTCCGGCCGCGATCACGCCGGTCTCCTCACCGGCGAGGACATCGCCGGCTGGGAAGCGACGTACGAGGACGCGCTGCAGGTCGACTTCGGCGACTGGGGCCTGGTGAAGATGGGCGCCTGGACGCAAGGCCCGGCGCTGCTGCAGCAGGCGCGGCTGCTGGACGGCCTGCGCGACGAACTGTCCTATGTGGACGGGATTCCGACGGAACGCACGGTGCACCTGGCCGTCGAGGCGGCGAAGCTGGCGTTCGCGGATCGTGAGGCGTGGTACGGCGACTCACCGGAGGTGCCGATCGAGCTGCTGATCTCCCGCGAGTACGCGGACGCCCGCCGGGCCCTGATCACCGACGAAGCGTCCGCCGAACTCCGGCCCGGCGGCCCTTCGCCGCGGCTGCCCGCGATCCTCGAAAGGCTGCGCGGACTGGAATCCGGTTCCGGTGCGACGGGGGAGCCGACGGTCGGGCCGCTGGGCGAGACCCGCGGTGACACCGTGCACATCGACGTCGTCGACGCGGCGGGGAACATGGTCTCGGTGACGCCGTCGGGTGGCTGGCTGCAGTCGAGCCCGACGATCCCGGAACTCGGCTTCTGTCTCGACTCGCGTGGGCAGATGTTCTGGCTGGAACAGGGTTTGCCGAACTCGCTCGCGCCGGGGAAGCGGCCGCGGATCACGCTTTCGCCGTCGATGGGCCTGCGTGACGGCGAGCCGGTGCTCGCGTTCGGGACTCCCGGCGGCGACCAGCAGGACCAGTGGCAGCTGTGTTTCTGGCTGGCGCACACGCTCGGCGGGCTGAACCTGCAGGAGTCGATCGACTCTCCGGCGTGGCACACCACCGCGTTCCCGAGTTCGTTCTATCCGCGTTCGTGGACGCCGCGGGAACTGGTGGTCGAGTCACGGCTCGGTAAGTCCACAATGGACGCTCTCGCCGCGCGTGGACACGCCGTCGTCGACGCGGGACCTTGGGCGCTCGGGCGGCTTTCGGCCGTGTCGCGGTCCGGCGGCGTGCTTCGCGCCGCCGCCAACGCGCGCGGCATGCAGGGTTACGCCGCCGGTCGCTGAGGTCACGAGCGCGGCTGTTCCCAGAGCCAGAATTCGATGCCCTGGTCGTCCACGCAGTCGGCGCTCAAACCGTAGGGCTGCTCTTCGGTTTCGCCTGCCTGGCCGCCGTGCGCCCGGACCCGGTCGAGGGCGGCGGCGAGATCGTCGACGGCGTACATGACCTTCCAGCCCACCTGCCGCCCCGGGCCACCCCAGAGTCCGCCCTGCAGGCCGGAACCCTCGACACCCCAGCCGCCTTCGACCCGTCCGGGCGAGAACTGCCAGCCCAGGACGGCGCCGTAGAACGCCTTCGCGCGTTCGTCGTCCGGGACCTGGAAGGTGAAGTAGCCCGCTTCGCCGTGCCGGATCGGCGAAGCGCCGGAAGCGGGCCGAGGTGCCGCCTGCGCGAGGAGCCACCGCTGGCCGTACGGGTCCTTGATCTCCCCGCTCAGCCCGTGGCCTTCGTCCGCGACGGGACGTCGTAGTTCCCCGCCCAGCTCCACGGCTCGCGCGGCCGATGCGTGCACGTCCGCGACCTCGACCCGGATCAGCGGGCCTCCGGCGGGTGCCACGACGATGCCCAGTTCGGGGAATTCCTCCGCGAACATCAGCACGCTGTCCCCGATGGCCAGTTCCGCGTGCCCGACGCGGCCGTCCTCCATCACGACCGGATCGGACCGCCGTCGCGCCCCGAAGACCTCGACATAGAAGTCGAGCGCGGCGCGGGCGTCCGTCACCACGAGGTACGGCGTCAAAGAGCGGACTTCGGCATCGGTGGTGGTGAGTGTTTCGGTCATCTCGGCTCCGTTCAGGACGGCGCGACGAAGGTTGTCGCGCAGTTCGGCGGCGAAGAGCGGGTCAGGCTCGACAGGCTGCGAGGGCGCGCGAAGCGCGTCGAACGGATCAGGCATCGCGACCCTCCTTCTCCTGGTAAGCACGCCGGAACGCGGCACGGGCCCGCACGAGCAACGCCTCCGTGGCGTGCACCGTGCGCTCGAGATGATCGGCGACCTCCGGGACCGGGAGGCCGTCGACGTAGCGAAGTGTCAACGCGGCTTGATGATGCGCCCCGAGCGACGCGAGCACCTCGCGCGCCAGAAGCGCGTCCAGCCGTTCGTCCCACGGATCGGTGTACTCCTCCTCGTGGACGAGCCGCAGCCCGCGTTCCTCGCGTTCCTTGCGCCGCCAGTGATCGGCGAGTTTGTGCCGGGCGACGCCGATCAGCCACCCGGTGCTCACCGGCGGTGCGAACTCCTTGCGACAGGCCCTCACCGCGCCGAGGAACGTCTCCGACGTCAGTTCCTCGGCGAGGGTGCGATCACCGCATCGGGACAGCAGGTACCCGTAGACCTCCGGCAACGCCGTCTCGTACAGAGACAGCAGCGCGAAGGCCGGGTCCCGATGCACCCGTGGTTCCGTCACATCCCCATCGTCGCTCGGGGAGCCGGAACTCCGACGGGTGAAATCGAACTTTCTCAGGCACGCGGGTCCGGCAGCCGTCGCGCGACCGTGATCACGCCGACCGTCAGCACCGCCTGAATGCCGATGACCAGCGCGAACGCGCCCTTCATCCCGAGCGGCCCGGCACCGGCGGAGGCGAACAACGTCCCCAGGGTCGCCACGCCCAGCGCCATCGCGGCCTGCTGCGACGTCGTCAGCATCCCGCTGCCGACCCCGGCGATCTCCGGCGGCACCTTCGACAACACGATCCGGAACACCGTCGTCATCGCCAGTCCCTGGCCGAGACCGCACAGCAGCATCCCCGGCGCGAAGTCGAGCACGCCCAGGTTCGGCCATTCCAGCAGCACGGTCCCGATCAGCACCAGCAGCCCGAGCAGCTGCACCGAGAGACCGGCGGCCACGACCCGCTGGCCGAACCGCGTCACGAGGCGGCTGCTGACCAGGCACATCGCGAAGAAGGCGAGCGAAAGCGGCGCCGTCACCAGGCCGGAACCGAACGGTCCCAGGTGCAGGCCGTCCTGCAGCGTCACCGCGAACACGAACATGAACGCGCTGAATCCGACGAAGAACGGCACCCCGACCAGCAGGCCCTGGCGCACACTCGGCATCCGCATCACCGAAGGCGGCAGCAGCGGGACGCCCCCTTGGCGTTCCATCCGGCGCTCGACATGGACGAACCCGGCCGCGGCGAACGGGAACACCACGAGCAGCGCGATCGTCCACAGTGGCCAGCCCAGTACCGGTCCTTCCGCCAGCGGGAGCAGCAGCGACACCAGCGCGATCGCCAGGAAGACCGTGCCGGGACGGTCGACGCCGATCGGGTTCCGCGAACGGCTCTCCGGGATCAGCCGCCGCGCGACCACCAGCCCGGCGATCCCGACGGGCACGTTGACCAGGAAGATCGGCCGCCAGCCGGTACCCCAGAGATCGGCGGCGACCAGCGCCCCGCCGAGGAACTGGCCCAGCACCATCGAAAGCCCCGCTGTCGCACCGTAGAGGCCGAGAGCCTTGGAGCGGCGTTCGCCGGTCGTCGTCGCCTGGATGATCGAAAGCACCTGCGGCAGCATCAGCGCGGCGGCCGCCCCCTGCGCGGCCCGTGCCAGCACCAGCGTCAACGCCGTCGGTGCGATCCCGCAGAGCAGGGAGGTGACCGTGAACGCGGTCAGTCCGATCAGGAACAGCTTGCGGCGGCCGAAGGCGTCACCGAGCCGTCCGCCGACGACGAGCAGGACGGCGTAGGCGATCCCGTAGGCCGCGACCACCAGTTCCAAGGTGGCCGACGACGTGCGGAGGTCCGAACCGATCGCGGGCAGGGCGATGTTGACGATGAAGAAGTCGATGAGCGGAAGTGCCGCCCCCAGCAGCACGGTGACCAGACCCGCCGAGGTCAGGGCCGGTCCGGCGGTGACGCGCGCGGGCGTCGCCGGAACTTGCGTCGAAGTCATGGGTACCACGATCAGCCGACCGCGACCCTGGTACCAGGAGTGTGTTTATCCTGGTACCGCCACTACCTGGTAACCGGCTCCGAGCTTTGCGAACCTGATGAGGTGACCATGACCGTCGATTCGCGAGTGGCCGAGGTGCGACGGCACGAACTGGCCGCGTTCCTGCGCAGCCGCCGCGAGCGCATCACCCCGGACCAGGTGGGCCTGCCGATCAGCGGCAGGCGCCGCACGCCGGGACTGCGCCGCGAAGAGGTCGCGCAGCTGGCCGGGGTCGGGGTCACCTGGTACACGTGGCTCGAACAGGGCCGCGACATCAACGCGTCCGAGCAGGTGCTGGACGCGATCTCCCGCACCCTGCGGCTCGACCCGTACGAACACACGCATCTGTTCACCCTCGCCGGCGCGCCCGAACCGCCGTTGGAGAAGGACTGCAAGCTCCTCAGCCAGAACATCCACCGGATGATGAACAAGCTGGAGCCGTTCCCGGTCTGCGTGCGCAACGCGCGGTGCGACATCCTCGCCTACAACCGCGCTTACGACTGGCTGATGGGCGGCCTCGACGACATCCCGTTCGAGGAGCGCAACACGCTGATCCAGTGCCTGACCAATCCCGAGTGGCGACGCAGGCTCCCGGACTGGGAACTCAACCTGCCCCGGGTGGTCGCCGGTTTCCGCGCCGCGATGGCCGAACACCTCGCCGAGCCGGCGTGGAAGAACCTGGTCAAGCGGCTGCGGCAGGAGTCCGAGCTCTTCGAACGGATGTGGAAGGAGCACGACGTCTCCACCGAACGGATCGTGCTCAAGCGATACCTGCACCCGGACGTCGGCCTGCTGCGGTTCGAATTCTCGTACCTGTACCTCGGGCGGCGTTCCGAGATCTCCCTGGCGACGCTGACCCCGGCGGACGAGGAGACCGCGGCGAAACTGCCCAGCTCCTTCTGAAGGGGGAGGCGGACCAGGCTCGCGAGGGAGTCTTTCCGCGGCGTGAACGCCGACGCTGAGACGCATGACCGTAGCGATGGCTCCACCCAAGATCTCCAGCGTCCGCCTGATCGTCTGCTACGCGGCGATCCTCGGCACTTTGCCGTACCTGGCATTGAAGGCGTCCTGGGTGACCGGAGGCAGCCTAGGCCTCCGTGATCCGTCCTTTGTGGACTCAGACCTGATGTTGTTCGCGAACCTGGTCACCGGCGGGATGGACGTCGTCGCGGTGATCCTCGCGCTGGCGTTCACCTACTCCTGGGGCCGCCGGATCCCCGCACCGCTCGTCCTGTTCCCGATCTGGATCGGCACCGGGCTGCTCGCGCCGATCGTGCTCGACCTCCCGGTGATCGTCGCCGATCTGACGACCGCGCAATCGGCCGAACTGCCGCTGGAGAACTGGGTCTGGGCCGTCGTCTACGGCGGATTCGCCTGGCAGGGGATCATGCTGCTGACCGCGTTCGTGCTCTACGCCCGGGATCGCTGGTGGTTCGTCGTCACCGGCACCGTGAAGCCGGGGACCATCGGTGCGGCGGGTGTGCTCGGCATCGTCGCCGCACTCGTCTGCGCGGCCGGTCACTCGATCTGGGCCTTCGGTCCCGGCGGCATCGCCGCTCGTGGCCAGGACATCGTGATCGCGGTGCTCGCCGTCCTCGCCGTTCTCGCGCTGGCGAACGTTTCGCGAGGCCGGTTCTGGCCGCGGCTGGTGCTGGTGTGGACCGGCGCCGGGGCGATGGCGGGCACCGGGGCGTGGGGCCTGTTCGCCGCGCTCACCATGGGATCCGCCGAGCACGCGGCGGTGCTGGCCGTGCAGGTGGCCGGCGGGGTGCTGATGATGGTTTCGGTCCTGCGGCGGTTACCCGCGGTCGAGCAGACGACGTGATTCCTTACTGAAGGCGGTGACCTCGGAATCCGGGGAAGGCTGAGCGCATGCCGGCCTCCGCCGGGCGCAGCAACAGATCCGTCAACCGGATCGGAATGAGTACGCAAGCATCGAGGAAGGCGGGAAATGGCACGGCTAGCGAGTCTGGACGAACTCGTCGACGATGTCATCGCTGCCGTCCCGGCTCGCCGAAGCTGTCAGCTCATCGAGTATTCCTTGCCGTTCCGCACGAGAGCGTGCCCGGTAGTCGAGCAGGTCGCTGAGAAGGACCCGCCGGTGACGTCCCGGTTTCTCGAACGGGATCTCGCCGGATTCCAGCAACTTGACCAGCGTCGGCCGGGAAACGTTGAGCATGTCGGCCGCCTGCTGGGTGGTCAGGACGGCGTTCAACGGTGCGATGTTTATGGCGAAGCCCTGGGACATCGCCTTCACGACGTCCCGAAGCACGTCATAGACCTGCTCGGGAAGCGACACTTCGCTGCCGTCCGGGCCCACCAATTTCGCTTGATGGGCAGGCGAGGCCGAGATCATGAACTCGTCGAGCCGCCGGAGCTCCCGATGGGCGTCCGGCTCAGAGTAAAACGAAAAAAACGAAAGTCGCACTCCTGCGGCGGCTACCGCACGCGGCGTAGCCGGGAAGCCGCTTTTCAACGGACGCGATACGCCCCTGCCCCGGGTAGCTTCGTCCTGTGTTGCTGAAGGAACGGTATCCGTGGAGTCCCTGGGTGGGCCGCGTGCTGCGCGTGGTGCTGCCGCTGGGGTTCGTGCTCGGCGCCACGAGCGGCGCCTCGCGCTGGCAGCCGGGCGCGCCGCAGCTGACCACGTCCAGCGTGCTGTGGCTGGTCGCCATCGCGGTGCCGCTGCTGATCGTCCACCGCTTCCCGATGACGATCTTCCTGCTCACCTCCGCGCTGACGCTCGGCTATTACACGTCCGGCAACCCGGGCGGTCCGGCGATCGTGCTGCCGACCATCGCGCTCTTCCTGCTCACCAAGATCCGCGGGCCGGTCGTCGCCGGCGGTACCGGCGGAGCGCTGCTGGCGGTGGCGGGTGTCGCGCTGTTCGTCCGGCACGGGCTCGACGGCTTCGACCTGCGGGCCGGGCTGGGCCTGGTCTGGGTGATCGCGGTCGTCGGGATCGGGACGGCGGTGCGCAACGGGATGGCCGCCGCGCGGGCCCGCCGCGAGCAGGCCGACGAGCACCGGCACCGGATGGCCGAGCAGGAGCGGCTCACCATCGCCCGCGAGGTGCATGACGTCGTCGCGCACAGCCTCGCGATGATCAACGTCCAGGCCGGGGTCGCCGCGCACGTCGCCGACAGACGTCCTGAGCAGGCGAAAGAGGCGTTGCTGAACATCAAGGAAGCGAGCGCTTCGGCGCTGAAGGACCTTCGTGCGACGTTGGCCGTGCTGCGGTCCGGGGAGGACAAGGCGCCCGCGCCGAGCCTCGCCCAGGCCGACGAACTGTTCGAGCACGCCCGCGCCGCCGGGCTGGACGTCCGCGTCGACGGCGAGCCGGGGGAGCTGCCCGCCCCGGTCGACGGCGCCGCGTACCGGATCCTGCAGGAATCGCTGACGAACGTGGTCCGCCACGCGAACCAGGCGCGGGGTGTCGACGTCAGGTTCGAGCGGAAAACCGGTGCGCTGACGCTGCTCGTCCGCGACGATGGCCGTGGCGCGGTCGAACCCGCGCCCGGGCACGGGCTGCGCGGGATGTCCGAACGGGCGGCCGCACTGGGCGGCGCGCTCACGACGTCCGTGGTGAACGGCGGCTTCCAGGTTCGCGTGGACCTGCCCATCAAGGGGGAAGAATGACGATCCGGGTGGTTCTCGCCGACGACCAGGTGCTGGTCCGCGCCGGTTTCCGGGTGTTGCTGGAGACCGAAGACGGCTTCGAGGTCTGTGCCGAGGCGGGCGACGGCGAGCAGGCGGTCGCGGCCGCCGTCGAGTATCGGCCGGACATCGTCGTGATGGACGTCCGGATGCCCGGCGTCGACGGGCTCGAAGCGACGCGGCGGATCACCGCGAATCCCGAGCTGGCCGGGGTGAAGGTCCTGGTCCTGACCACTTTCGACGTCGACGAGTACGTCTACGAGGCGTTGCGCGCCGGAGCGAGCGGGTTCCTGCTGAAGGACACCGATCCGGTGGAGCTGCTGCGGGCGCTGAAGGTGGTGGCCGCGGGCGAGGCGCTGCTGGCGCCGACCGTGACCCGGCGGCTGATCGCGGAGTTCGTCGACCGCCCGGAAAATCGCCGGATCGACGTGAGTGCCGTCCGCGAGATCACCGATCGCGAACGCGAGGTCCTCGGCCTGGTGGCCGGCGGCATGTCGAACGACGAGATCGCGGCGCATCTGGTGATCTCGACGGCCACCGCGCGCACCCACGTCAGCCGCATCATGACCAAGATCGGGGCACGGGACCGGGCGCAGCTGGTGGTGCTCGCCTACGAATCGGGTCTGGTCAGTCCTCGCCGGGGCTGAGATTCCCCCAAAATGCTGAGATTGCCGAAAAACCTGCGGCGGTGACGGGGAGTCGTCAGGTACGACATAACGTCGACAATCCGTTAATCCGTCGCCTGACCGGCTCGCCCTACCTCTTGGATTAGGCCGTGCATCTGCACGTGCACCAACCGCACTCGTGTCTCTTCTCCGTCTCCACCAGGAGTCCGGTGGGATTTCGATCGCTTATTCGAAAACAGACAGGTGTACGGCTAACCCTGATTTCCTGACGAGTGCGGAAGTATCGCGCGGGATTCCGCTCTGGTAATCGTGTACGGTGCGTGATCTTTTTGCTTGCCGTCGAACCGAACAACCGTTACTTTCCGTCGCGAAATCGCTCCCTGGACGGGTTCCGCTCGCTCGGTGTTGCTTTGTCGCAATGGCGCTGAGCATTAGTCTCCGGCTGAACGGCAAGGCGGTTTTCACCTACCCGACGTGATTCTCACCCGGCCGGGCAAGAATTCGATTCACCTTTTTCTCTCACTGGGAGTCACTATTGACGGCAAAGACACCTGACCCGCTTCCGGTGGTCGGCTGATGGGCGGGGACTTCCTGGCCGCGGTCACCGAACGGCAGCTCCGCCGGCTGCTCGACCTCGGCAAACACGTGGATTACGCGGCGGGCACGACACTGCTCAACCAGGGCGACCCGGCGCCACCGGTGCTGATCCCGCGGTCCGGCTACGTGAAGGCGCTGCGCGCGGCCCAGGGCGGCTCGCCGCCGATGATCGTGGACCTGCTCGGCGCCGGTGACGTGCTCGGCGTCGAGGATTGCCTGGCCGGACGGCCGAGCCACCTCTCGTATATCGCCACGAAACCGGTTCGCGCGCTGGAGATCCCGCGGAACGCCTTCCGCGGCCTTCTCGACGACGATCACGAGATGATGGCCCTGATCACCGCGGACCTGGCCGCCCGGCTGCGCCTGCGGAACGTCGCGCTGGGGTTCGCGACGGCCAAGGTCCGGAGCAGGCTGACCGCGTTCCTGACCAGGATGCAGGCGCTCTACGGGGTTCCCGGTGACGAGGGCGTCGTGATCGACGTGGGGCTGAACCACACGGACATCGCCTCCGCGATCGGCGCTTCGCCCGCGTCGGTCAACGCCGAGATGGCGAAGCTGAAGAACGAGGGGTATTTGAGCACCGGCTACAAGACGATCCACTTGAAGAAGCGGTTGCGTGAGGACGGTCCGCCGCTCACTCCGGTCCCGTCCGCGCGGCGGCGGATCCCGCAGCTGCGGATACCGCGGATCGCGGCGGGGTGAACGGGGCTTTCCCCGGGGAAAGCCCCGTTCATCTCCTCCCTGCGCCGCGGGGTGCGCAAGATCAGGTCAACTGCGCCTCAGCTGAAGCGCGAGCCGTATGACGAACACGACGGCCAGCGCGGCGACCAGGGCGATTTCCCAGGCCATGGCTGCTCCTTCTCGGCCGGCATCCGAACTCATCAGATGCTCTGCCCATAAGGCGCATCAGCGGGGGAGGACGTTCACCGACACGGCCCAACTCACACTTTCGGACCAACGCCACGCCCACTACCCGTGCAATGAAAGTGTCTTTCCTTGCAAATTTCGCAAGGAAAGACACTTTCATTGCACGAGAGAGACCTACAGAGCGCCGACGGCCGCCCACACCCGATGCGGGTCGAGGTCCATCGGCCGCGAGTCCGGATCCGGGCGCAGCCGCCGCAGCAGCACCTGCTGCACCAGCGTCGTCGGCCGGGCCGCCGCGGCCACCCGCCGCCAGAACAGGTGATCCTCCAGGCCTTCGAACAGCACCTCGGTGTTCCACCCGCCGAACTCGTCGACCAGCGACCGCCGCACCAGATAACCGCTGCCCAGATACGGCAGCGTCCGCAGGCGCCGCTCCTCCGGCGGCAGGGCGCCGACCAGGCCGTCCACCGGGTCCGCGACCGGGCAGTGCACGACGTCGGCACCCTCCGAAGCGGCCAGCAGGCGCTCCAGCAGGAATTCCGAAGCCCGCATCCCGCCGTCGAGCACCAGCAGCCACGACGCCGTCGAGCGCTCCAGCAGCGAGTTCCGGGTGAGCCCGCGGCCGAGCGGGGTGTCGTGGAGCAGGACGTCGTACGGCCGCGGCCGCGGCCACGGGTGCACACCGTCCTCGCCGACCAGCACCTGCCGCGGTGTCACGCTGCCCGTGAGCAGGTCGTTCGCGAGATCGTCCGGGTCGACCTCGCCGGTCCGGCGCACGATCAGCACGTCGACGTCGGCGGTGCCCGCCGTCGAAGCCGCCGCCGGCTCCCAGCTTCGCTCGGCGACCCGCCGGGCCCCTGCCGCGCGCTGCGCGATCCGTGCCGACAACGCCGTCCCGCGTGCCGAAGCCGGTCCGGCGGCGGACCGGTCGCCCGCGAACCGCGCGTCGAACGACGGGGTGTCGATCGCCAGCGCGTCCTCCGGGTTCCGCAGACTCGTCGCCAGCGCCCGTGCCGGGGCGATGTCCGCGGCGGGCGCCGAACCCAGCGAGGACGCCAGCTCGATCAAGCGCCGCGCGGACGCCGTCATGTCCAGCGACTTCACGAAGCCGTAGGCGGCCGAACGCAGATGCCGTTCCCGTTCCGGCTCGTCGGCGAGCGCGGCGACGACCGAGCCCAGCGCCTCCGGCCGCGCGAGGACCAGATGCTCGCCGGGGACCAGCGGTTCGACGTCGACGGACGTCTCGCTGACCACCACGCAGCCGTTGGTCATCGCTTCGAGCGTGCGCACCCACTCCAGGGTCTGCTTCCGCTCACGGTGCAGGTTCAGCAGGAACCGCGACCGCGCGAGGTGCTCGAATTTCGCCTTGCCGGGCAGGAAATCGACGCGGGCGGCGGTCATCGGCTCGTGCGGCGGGGTCAGCAGCCGCGTCCGCAGGGCCGCGAGGTCCCGCGCGTACGAGCCGAGCAGCACCGAACGACGCCGTTCGGCCGTGCCGAGGTAGGTGACGTCGAGGTCGCGCGGACTGTCGAGGTCGCCGCCCCACAGATCCCACAGCGGGCTGTAGCCGAGCTGGAAATGCTCGACGGCGATCCCGCGCCTCCGCAGTTCGGCGGTCGAATCGGTGTTGATGTCGACGGCGCCGCCCAGGATGGACAGCAGTTCGGCGTTGCGCTCGAAGGTCGCGGTCCCGGGGTGCTCCACGCAGAACCCGATGGTGCGGCGGCATTGCGAGGCGGTCGGGAACTCGGCGTCCGGGATGGTCACGAAGTACTCGTGGGGGACGACGACGTACACCGTGTCGCCGTTGTCCTCGGGGTACGTGCCGATCGCGGTCCTGGCCTTGCCGCCCGCCGTGCGCACCGCGTCGGCGACCACCTCCAGGAGCTCCTCCATGAAGGCGGAACCGCCCTCGGCGGAGACGAAGCAGAGTTCGGTCACGGCCGGTCCATCTTCTTCCGCACGACACGCAGCGGAGCGGTGACCCGCCAGCTGACGGTGCGGCGCGTGGCGTCGAGTTCCCTGGCCATCTCGGCGGCGAGCCGTTCGGCGTTGAGAAGCCGCTGCCGGTCGGCCGACGGTTCGCCGCCGGGCAGGACGTCCGCGTCGACGACGCCCGCCGACACCACGAGCTCGGCGTCGAGCAGCGCGAGCCGCAGCTTGTCCCGCTCCTCGCGGCAGGTCTTCAGCTCAGCGCGCAGCGAGTCACGCTGCTGGTGGGCGAGCAGGACCTCGGCCTCCAGCGCCCGCAGACGCGCCTTGGCGACGTCGAGTTCTTCCTGCTGCGAGGCGAGCCTCTGGTCCACGGCGGCCGACTCGCCTTCGTCCGGCGCGGCGGCGGTGGCCTCGCGCAGCTCTTGCTCGGTCTCGGCCAGTTTCGCCTTCAGCCGGTCCTGCTCGGCGGTGAAGACCTGCCGCTCGGCACGGAGCCGGGTCAGCTCGGCCTGGACACGGCCGGGAATGTCGGTGTCAGACATGAACGCCCCCACTCAGTTCGGTCAGGATTTCGGAGTACTCGCGCGCGTAGCCCGCCGGGTCGAGCCACGGCAGCAGCTTCTCGTGCGCGGCCTTGGCCATCTCGCGGCGGCGCGTGGCCGACGTGCCCAGCGCGCGCAGCAACGCCGCGGTCAGCGCGTCGACGTCGTTGGTCTCGAACAGCCAGCCCGTCTCGCCGTCGACGATCATCTCCCGCGCGCCGAACACGTCGGTCGCCGCGACCGGGACGCCACAGCAGACGGCTTCGAGGATCGACCGCGGCAGCGACTCGATGTCGGAGCTGTTCACGAAGATGTCCGCGGCCTGCAGCCAGCGCAGCGGATCCGGCTGGATCGGCACCAGGCTGACGGACTTCTCCAGTCCCGCGCGCTCGACCGATTCCTCCATCGCCAGCCCGTACGGCGACGGGTGCAGGCCGACGATGGACAGCTTCGCCTCGGGGTGGATCTTGTGGATCCGCTCCATCGCCGAGATCAGCGGCGCCTGCCCCTTGCGGGATTCCGCGATGCCGATGTTCACCAGCACGATGTCGTCCGGCGAGTAGCCGAGCATGTTGCGCGCCTGCTGCCGGGTCTCCGACCGCGTCCGGCCGCCGAACTTGTGCATCGGCGTGCCGTAGCGGACGGTCCGGCAGCGTTCCGGCTTGCTGTACGGCAGGAACATCTCGCGTGTCGCGTCCGCGACGAACAGCAGCTTGTCGACCTCGGCGAGGGTGCTTTCCCAGCGCCGCCAAACCGCGGCGGGCGGTTTCACCGGGCCCCAGTTCTGGTAGGCGAACGCGGGCAGCGAGAAGCTCTCGTGGATGACCCACGCCGTCGGCAACCCGGCGCGCTTCGCCGCGTCGGCGCCGACGAAGCCGCCGAGAGTGTTGACGAGCGCGACGCCTGCTCCGGAGCACTTCGCGAAGCGCGCCAGCTCGGCGACATGTCCTTCGTACGCGGGCACCGTCTGGTTCCGGTAATGCGTCGTGACGTGCACGGGGATACCGAGTTCGTGGCAGTCCGCGCGCAGCGGGCCGTCGGTCTCGCTGACCAGGCTGACCTGCCAGCCGTGGTCGGTCACGATCCGGCTCAGCAGTTCCTGCAGCCACAGCTGCCCGCCGCCGACGCCGAGGCTGTGCGTGAACACCAGCACATGCTTCGGGTCGGTCGGGATGTTCACCCGAGCCATCGCGCGGGCGGTGTCGCCTGCCAGTTCGTCGGCGAGTTCGGCGTCGTCCAGGTCCGCGACGGGGTTGCGAAGCGTGAAGGTGCGCTTCGCCGACACGACCTCGCCGATGCCTTCGGTGCGGTACCGGACGCGAAGCGACAGCGTCCGCTCTTCGCCGTACGGGAGGTCGATGGGCACCCAGGCCTCGAAGCCGCTCACAGCGGCGTCGTCGAAGCCGGGAAACTCCTTGGGCACGTCCTTGCGCGGCAGCCGGGTGCGCGCGCTGACCGTGCCGCCACCCTCGACCATGACCTCGATCAAGTTGGGCGCCCGCCCTTGCAGCAAGGCCCAACCCGTCACGTAGACGACGTGTCCTTCGGAGACCTTGCCCTGCTTCGGCGCTTCGAGTTCGCCCAGCCACAGCGGTTCTTCACCCGGCAGCGTTCCGACGTGGACGGTCGCCTGGTTCAGCACACGCTCGGCCGGACCGGTGACGACGACGTCCTGGACACCTGCGGGCACGAAGGTGGCCGGGACCGCACGCCAGCCGAAGGTGCCTTCGGGCGCGCCCGGGCACGGCTCGGGGAACAGGTTCGCCTCGACGTCCGCGATGGTCACGGACATCTCGCCGATCCGGCTGATCCCGGTCGTCCAGCCCCGGAGCTCGAACAGGTGCCCGACCGGCCCGTCCGGGGTCAGAATGCCGGCGGTATGCAGGCTCGTCATCGCTTCGCTACCTCGTCTTCGTTCGCCGCCACACCGGCGCCGACCTTCGTTGAACGGTACTCGTGGACGGTTCTCGCCAGGCGCGTTCGCCAAATCCCGGCGATCGCCGCGCGTACTTCGTCCGTCCCGTGCGCGGTGCCGCACGAGCCGATCGCGGAGAAGGCCGCCTCACGCGCCAGCGCACCGTCCACAAAGGAGGGATGGAGGCCGATCAGCACACCGAGCCAGCCCGCCAGATCGCGCATCGACCCGTCGTCCGCCGCCGCGGACCAGCCCGCGTCGGTGAGTTTGTCGGCCAGCACCAGCACTCCGCGCTCGACCACTTCGGGCACCCCGGCGCCCGCGTGCCGCCACTCGAGGTCGATCGGGCGCAGCGTCGCACCGTCGACGAGGACGTTGTGCGGCACCAGATCCCAGAGCGCCTCGACTCCGCGAGCGGCCTCCTCGCGAACGAGATCCCGCCAGCCGGTGAGCAGCTCCGCGACCCGTTCCGGCTCGTCGATCAGGACTTCGACCATCGTCGGGGCGTCGTACACCTTGTCCGTGCACGGTCCGACCGAGATCCCGGCGACCGGCGGCGACGGCATGAGCGGCACGCGGCGGACCTCGGCGCCCTCGCCGGTGCGCACGACGTCGGCGCGAGTGCACGCGAACGCGGCGCGCTCGGCGGTGTTGAAGTAGGTCGCGAGCCGGTACGCGGGCCAGAGCGCGGCGGCACCGGGACCGCAGAGCAGGGCGAGGCCGTTCGCGGGACCACCGGTGATCGCCGCGGACAGCCGGGGCAGTTCGATGTCGATCCGCTCGCTCCGGACCGCGCGGGCGACCTCGTGCCCGGGGGAGCAGAGCAACTCGCGCCGGACTTCGAGGCCCGCGGCCGCGAGCGTCCCGGTGACACCGCGAGAAGACGTCAGCACCACGACGGCACCCATCGGCGACAACCGCTCGCGAACCGACTCCACCAACCCCCGCGTCGCGTACGGCTGCTGGATCACGACGAGGTCGTAACCAGCGGAGGGCGGCCGGTCGTGCACCGAGACCGTGCCGAGGTCACGGGTGCGGAACCGCACCGCGGCGGCGCGGACCGGGTCGGCCTCGACGGCGTGCACCGTCGCCGAGACCTCGCCCAGATACCTGGTCAGCCCACCGAAACCGGCGCCGACCTCCAGCACCTTCGCCGCCTTCGGCAGCACGAGCGCCCGGAGGACGTTCGCGGCACCGTGGTCGAGCGGGACGCGCTCGGCGGCGTCCCATCCGGCGAAGTGCAGCTCGTCGGACAGCGAACCGGTGTCCTCGGCCAGGGAGAGCAGGGTGGTGAGCAGCCGTGCCGTCTCCGCGGTCATCGGTTAGCTGGTGACGGAGTAGTTTTCCAGCGTCTTCTTCACCGCACGCTGGTACGTGCCGCTCAACGCCTTCTCACCCTCTTCCCCGCCGAGCGGGTTCTGCAGGATGTCGACGCGGACGATGTTGTTGCCGCTGATCCACGTGCCGCGGTAGGTGCCCTTGTCGCCGTCGATCTTCTTCTGGAAGTTCAGCTTCGGCGGCATACCCGGCAGCGGCTCGGTGATCTGCACGAACCCGTTGCTCGTCTGGTACTGGCGCAGCTGCTTGACCAGGTCGCCGGCGGCACCGGGGCTGGTCAGCGGGATGACCGTGACCGAGATCTTCGCCGGCTGCGGGCCGGTCTCGTCCGGCTGCTTCTGCGAGCCGCGGTACGCGACCTGCTTCACGCCGGCGGCGATGACCAGATCCGCCTCGGCCTTCTCCATGCCGGTGATCTCGGCGAGCTGGGCCGCGGGGATCGCGCCGCTCTTCGAGTCCTCTTCACCGGACTGCTCCGGGATCTTCTCGAAGAGCAGCTCTTCGGGCGTCTTCGGCTTGGTCGACGACGGCGGGGCGGGCTGCGGCTGGGACGACTGCGGCGCGGCCGTCGGGTCCGGCGGGGTGTCACCGCCACCGGAGAAGGCGAAGTACCCGCCGACACCCAGACCGGCGAGGACCAGGACGGCCACGATCGCGATGATCGCGATCTTGCCGCCCTTGCCCTTGGGCTTGTCCTCGAACAGTTCGGGGCCCTGCTTGACCCACTCCGTGCTGCCGACCGGCGAGATCGGCGGGAATTCCGAGCCACCCCACGGCGGGCTGGCGTCGTTGTTGTCGGTCCAGCCCTGCTGCTGCGGCTGTTGCTGCTGGTAGCCCTGGTGCTGCTGCGGGAAACCGCCCGCGGGCGAGGCCTGACCCTGCTGGGGGAAGCCACCGGCCGGGGACGCCTGGCCCTGCTGCGGGAAACCGCCCGGCGGCGACGCCACCGGAGGCACGACCTGGGTGCGGTTCGGATCCGCCTGCTGTTGCTGCCAGTTCGGGACGACCTGGGTGCGCTCGCCCTCACCGCTCTGCGGCTGGTTCACCGGCGCGATGATCTGCGTCGAGTCGGCGCTGGGCTGGCCGGGCTGCTGCGGCGCCTGCTGCTGTTGCGGAGCGGGCGGCTGCTGTTGCTGCTGGAACTGCTGCTGCGGCTGCTGACCGGGCTGCTGGACCTGCTGCTGGGCGGGGTCGCCGTACGCGACCGCCGAGGACAGCACCTGGTCGCGGCGGAGCCGGTAATCGTCCGCGGAGAGCCGTCCAGATGCGAGCTCTTCGTCCAGATTGCGCAGCTCTTCCTGCCAGGACACCACCGGCCCCCTTATCCGAATTTCCGGCGGGAGGAATGCTCCCGGCCGTCGCGATACCACCACTGCGGTGACCTCGCACATTCTGCACTGCCCGGAGTCGACGCGCCCTCGCGGGTCGAATCGTGATCTCCCCGCGACCTGCGCTTCTCAGCTCGCCGGGAGAACGGTGTCCAAGGAGGTCAGCGTCTGCTCCAGACGGGTGTCGAGCGCCTGCGGGTCGCCGCCGAGCGGCTGCGAGACCCAAGTCGTCACGGCCATCGTCCCGGAGACGTAACCGATCCCGCTGAGCTGGCCGTTCTTGTTCGCGCCGACGAGGGCGAGCCGGTCGCCGACGCGCTGCTCGCGCAGTCCGGCGTTGATCGAGTTCTCCCGGAAGTACTTGACGATCGCGGCCGCGTCCTTCGCGTCGTTCGCCGGGATCACCAGGACGAGGTAACTGTTCGTACCCTCGTTCGAACCCTTGTAGGTGATGGACGCGACATTCTTCGACGCGAGGTAGTCGCCCGCGGCCTTCGAGTAGAAGTTGAGCTCGACACCCTTCGCGACCGACATCGTCGAGTTGTCCTTCGACGGTGTCCCCGGCAGCGCGGGAAGCCGGTCTTCCAACGGCGTCTGGGCGCTGTCGGGCCGGCCTGACGGCGTGAGATCGCCCGGCGGCTGGGCCACGCTCGGCTGTTCGGCGACGTTCGAGGACGGCGACGAGCCCAGCCACAGCGTCCCGCCGATGATCAACGCCAGCACGACCAGCACGCCGGCCCCGATGAACAGCCAGGTCGGCTTGCGTTTACCGACGACCGCGTAGTCCTCCGCGGAGGCGTAGTGGCGCGGGCCGGGTTCGGGCGCCAGCGGCGGAAGCGGCCGGTTCGGTTCGCGGGCCGGCGAGGGGTTCTTGGCAGGCGGCGGCGTGGCACGCAGGTAGACCGTCGGATTGATGTCGGCGGGCGAAGGCGCGGTGGTCTTGTGGTCCGCGATCCGCGGGACGGCGGACTTCGTCTCGGGTTGCCCGACGGTCGCCGGCGGCGTGTGCACCGGCTGAGTCTGCTGATACGGCTGAGTCTGCTGGTACGGCTGGGGTTGCTGAACCGTGACCGCCGGCGGCTCGGCCGGGCGCGCGGCGGGATTGGTGCTGTGCCACGTCCCGCCCGGGCGCCGCAGCGGTGAGGGGACCGGTGACGGCATCGTCCCGCCGGAGGCCTCCGCCAGGAGCTCGTCGCGCTTCCTGCGGTGTTCGGCGTGCCCGATGCGACCCGCGGCCAGCTCGACGTCCAGCAGTCGAAGCTCGTCTTGCCAGCTCATTCAGCCCCCTGCCGCCGGGTGTGGGCAGCCAGTGTTGCATGCACCCTTATGGGTGGTTGATGTGGTCTTTCCTCATTCTTGCGTCCACTCACGACCTGGTCCAGCACGATCTGCTCCGAGCGCGCTCGCGACTTTGCCGGGGCGCAAACGGATCGTCCAAAAGTGGATCTACCTGGCTTTATAGCATCAAAGCTATGACATGGGGTACCGTGGAATTGGAGCCGGAGGTTCGCGACTGGCTGGAGAGTTTGTCCACGGCGCACTTCGCGACAGTGGCCTTCTACGTGGATCTGCTCGCGGAGCAGGGCCCGTTGCTCGGCGAGCCGTACACGCGACAGCTCGACGGCAAATTACGGGAGTTGCGGTTTCATCTGGACGGAGAAGCCGTGCGGATCACCTACTGGATCGCATCCGGTCGGCGAATCGTGTTGCTGACCGAGTTCCGGAAGACGCGAATGCGGGAAGAGCGTGAGGTGCGACGGGCGCGGAAGGCGATGTGGCGATGCGTTGCCCGGAAGCACACGATCGACGAGCGGGGAGAGGAGTGAGAACGATGGCTGAGCGGACCGACTGGCGGAGACTTCGCGAGCAGCGGATGGCGGAGCCAGGCGCCGCTGACGCGTACGAGGCCGCAAAGCTGGCTTATGTCCTGGGCAAGACGGTGCGTGAAATGCGTGAGGCGCGGGGCTGGTCTCAGGCGAGGCTCGCCACCAGGGCGGGGATGACACAGTCCACCGTCGCGCGGTTCGAGGCGGGCGGAACGGTGCCGACCATTCCGGTGCTGGAACGGCTGGCGCACGCACTCGAAGCCGATCTCGATATTCGGATCACTCCGCGTCTGTCCACGGTGTGATGCTCTTTCGGCTGGTCAGGCGCGGCTGACCGCTCCCGGCGGTACGGTGGCGGACGTGGGAAGTGCCGGGTGACGGAAATCGACGCGTGTCGTGGCGCGTTGCGCGAGCTGGCCATCGGCAGGCTCGCCGGACGTGACGTCCGCACCTCCCACCTGGTCGAGGCCGGTCTGGACGCGATCGTCGCCGGACTGGACACCCCGTCCCTTCCCTTGCTCGCCGGGCTCGAATCCACTGCCGAAGAAGCCGTCGACAAGGCCTTCGGCCAGGTCGTCGACGAGCTCGGGCTCGAACTGCCCGCCGATCCGACGGCCGCCCGCTGGCTGCTGATCCACGGCTGGCTCACCGCGATGGTCGAAGGGCGCCTCTCGCCCGCGGCCGGCGGCGCCCTCGTCAGCGAGGTCGGCGAACTGCTCGGGTCGCCCCAGGCGTTGCGCGGGATCACGCGCTGGTCGGCGATGCTCGAGCACTGGATCCCGACCGACCTCACCCCGAGGGACGTCTGCGAGGTGCCGATCCTCGAGGAATCGGCCGAGCTGCTCGAAGGACCTTGGCCTCCTTCGCCGCGTCACCCGTAAAGCCCCGTTTTCTGTCGTACATGTGTTCTAAAATGGTCGTTGTACAGCAGGAACAGCGGCGAAAGGCAGACACGGATGGCCTACATCACCCTGCCCACGTTCGTGGGGTACAGCACGAGCTCGGGTCCCTCGCGTTCCTCGTTCGTCCGGCGTTGGCGCCGTCAGTACGAGGACCCGGCCCGGGGCGGGTTCAACTTCTACCTCCGCGCCGCGAACGCGATCCGTGCCGGGCGGATCTCCGGGCGGGATCGCGAGGTACTGCGGGCACTGGTCGAGAACGCGGACGAGCGCACGCGGCCGCACTACACCGAGATCGCCAACGGCTGGCTGCGCTACGTCGGGCGGCGTGACCTGCGGCTGGCCGAGGTCGGCCGGTCGCGATGGCGGCTCGGCTCGCTCGAAGTGGGCATCAATCCGCATCTCGGCCTGCGCAAGGGCGACGGCCCCGTCTACGTGACCTGGCTCTACTTCAAGGAGGAGCCGTTGAGCCGGGACGCGGCGCAGATGGTGCTGTGGCTGCTCGAACAGACCATGGACGAGTTGCGTCCGGGTGGGCGGCCGCTGGTCGTCGACGTCCGGCGTTCGAAGGAGTTCGCGTTGTCGCCGCGCGATCGCGACAAGGTGCGGCCGTGGGTGCGGAGTGAGGCCTCGGCCTTCATGAGCCTCTGGGAGGCGGCCGCATGATCGATCGACGGCGAGCCCGCGTTCCGTGGGCTCGCCGTTCACGCACCGTCATTCTCACGGTTCAGGCGGCGGCGCAAGACACCTGATCAGGTGACAGTTGCACGGAGAATGCCCACGAGCTGGACAACTTGGCCCCCGAACACGAAGCTTTCCCAGTCTTAATCGGCCGAACCACCGAGGGTCGCTCGTGAACAACGCTTGGGAAGCCATCTCCAGGGTCGTAGATGAGCCCGCCTGGTACTGGGTCTACGACAAGCTCGCGTTCTGGCCGAGCACTTACGCGCACGCCTGGCCGAGTTTCCGCGAACCCGCTCCGTCCGTCGCGTGGGATCTCGCGCCCGGCGGCCTCGACCGCGCGTCGGCCGAATTCCGGGTCGGCCCGTACGCCGTCGAGCAGAACGACGTCGCCCGAGTCGCCCTCTCGGCGCTGAAGGACTGCGTCGCCGAGGACGAATGGGTCTGGGTGCTGCACTGGCAGCACCAGTCGTACCGCTTCTACCCGCACCGGCACGCCGCGCTCGACCCGTGGCCGGTCCCGGTGTTCCCGCGCACGGACTACCACATGTTCCTGGCGAACGACTTCCGCTTCGGCACGCTCGGGCACCCCTGGGAACGGACCTTGTGCGTCTACGGCGAGAAGCTCGTGCCCGCCTTCGAAAAGCACGGCGAACAGGTTTTCAAGAACGCGCTGCGGCGCAACGGGGCACCGGCCGCGATGGCGGGCTGACCGCCGTCCGGCGGGCGGACCTGCCTGTGTCCATGGGTGAACCCGAGGCCGCGATCGACGTCGGCAGGGCGCGACTTGGTCTTTCAAGGTCGCGAAGGTGGTGTAGGCGCCCTGCCACCGCGATAGCGGGGCCTTCGGCCGGGGCGGGTTCACGCGCTCGGTTGCTTTTCGAGGTGCACCTTCAGCTCCGCCGACCGGTGCCTAAACTAAGGCGGGTGTTCGAATATCACGGGTGGGTGACCATCCAAGCGAGCCCTTCCGGTGACGACGACGCCGCGCTGCTCGAGCGCATCGTCGAGCGGGTGCACCGTGCCGTCCGCGACTTCGGCGACGGCGACCTGCTCGACCTCCGCTGGGCGGCCGGGGTGCCGGTGCTGCACCTGGGCGGCATGGACAAACACGGCACGGCGATCGCGCCCGAGCTGGTGGACCTGTTCACCCGCGTCGGCGACCTCGCGCCCGGCTCTTACGGTCTCCTGCACGTCTGGGACGACCAGGATCCCGAGCACGACAACGAGTTCAAGGTGTACCGGATGGCCCGCGGCCTGGTCACCGAACGCGGCGACGAGCACCTGTCCCCGGTCGCGCCGACCGTGCTGGACGGCTACGAGATCTGAGCCGTCTGCCTGCGCTTTTCAGGCTGTTCGGCTGCTTCCACCGCCCGTCCCAAGAGGACAGAGTGCTTCCGGGCGCGGGTGGCACATCCCTGCGGAACGAGGAGATTCGCCGTGAGATCGTCGTGCCTGAGATCGCGTCTCTGTGCTGTCGTCGTGGTGTTGGCCGTGACTTTCGGGTTGTTCCCGGCCACGGCTTTCGCATATCCGGGGGTCGCTGCGACCCCTGAGGCATCGGCGGTGCCGGATCCCGCTCCCGACACCGCGGCCGCGACGCAATTCGCCAAGCAGGGCCGCAAGGGTGTGCAATCGGGCAAAGTCGAATAAGCGGTGGTGATCAGCATGCGGCATGACGAGTCATGTGATCTTTGCGGTATCGATCGAAAGAACTCCGTGGCCGAAATTCCGCAGGCTGTGCGTCTGATATCCGACATCAGGGACTATGGCTACCATAAGGTTGGGGTTTTCGCGGAAGATGCCGATGAGTCGGACTTCGGCTACACGGTCGGGCTCGAGCATCTGTGCGGCCATCCCGAGTTCTTGATCATGGGGCTTGAAATCTCGGTAGAGTTCGCGATCATCGACAATCTGGTAGAGCTGGTAAGGGGCGGTGCCGAGTTCGGGGACATGATTCGCTCGGATTCTGTTCTGGAAGGCAAGGAAGTCTGTTTCCGTTTACTGGACAAGAATCTGTATTCGGAATATGTGCAGCAGGCTGTGAACTTCTATCGGGGCGAAGATTTTTCGGTACTGGTGGTCTACTGGCCTGACGAGAATGGACTGTTTCCTTGGGAGGAGGACGCCTCGTCGTATCTCTTGGAGCGGCAACTCGTCTTGTGGTCGGCAGGCGGTGGCGACCAGCGCAGGTGAGCCGTGTGCTCGTGCCAGTGGCGCGTGCTGCGCAGACCTTTCTGGCCGCTGGACGCGGGACGACCACGAGTTCTGAACCGCAACCCTTCTTGAGTAGCCGTACTCAAGACACCGTGGGCCGACGGCGCGACCGTGGTACGCATGACGAAAACCTCCGCAGCGCCGCCCACCACCGTCGCGTTCTTCGTCCAGGCCGCCCTCTCGTTCGGCTTGGCGTTGCTCGCGGTCGTCGTCGGCATCTGGTACCTGCCGGTCGACGGCTGGGTCCGCGGCTTCCTCGCCCTCGGCATGCTCTTCCTGACCACTTCGGCGTTCACCCTCGCCAAGTGCATCCGTGACCGCCAGGACGAGAACACCGTCGTCAGCAGAGTCGACCAGGCCCGCGTCGACAAGCTCCTGTCCGAGCACGACCCCTTCAAAACGCCCGCGCTCTAGCCTGCCCAGAGGCGCGACTAGATTCTCTGCCATGCTCTTGACCAGGGGGATTCGCCGCGTCCAGGTGAACACATGGGTACTGCTCGGGGTGGCGATCGTGTGGGTCGCCGTCAATTTGCGGTGGATCATCACCTATCGCCGAGGGCAGATCCTCGAAATCGACGAGGCCGGCTACATCGGCATGGCCCTCAACGACCACTACGCGGCCGTACGCGACGGGGTCCTCGGTTGGATCCAGGCCGTCGAGGCGCCTGGGATCCAGGCCCCGGTCACTCCCGCGCTGACGTCGCTGCAGTTCTTCGTGACGGGGACGAGCGTGGTGGCCGCCTTCATCGTGCCGATGCTGGCGGGTCTGGCGATCGTCTTGCTGACGCACGCGGTGGCGAACCGGGTGGCGGGCAGGCCGTTCGCGTGGCTCGCCACCGCGCTGGTCGCCACGCTGCCCGGCGTGATCGTCGACTCGAGGGCTTATCACTTCGGCGCCCCTGCGGCCGCGGTGACGCTGGCGGCCATTTACTTCCTCATCCGGTCCGAGGGGCTGACGAAGACCAAGTCGACGATCGCCTTCGGTGTCTTCGTCGGGCTGATGCCGCTCACCAGGACGATGATCATCGCGTTCGTGCCCGCATTGGTTCTCGCCGCGTTCATCCAGGCCGTGCTGGCTCAGGACCGCAAGAAGCGGCTGATCCGTTTCGGGGCCGCCGCGGTGGCAGCCGTCGGCGTGGCCGCGATCTGGCTGATTCCCAATGGTGCACAGGTCTACCGCTATCTGACCGGCTTCGGGTACGGGCCTCAGTCCGCCGAGTACGGGACCGAGGCGGGGATCTTCAACCCCGCTGCCTGGGCGTATCGGCTGCACCTGCTGACCATTGAGCAGTATCTGCCGCACGTCCTCTTCATCTGTGTCGGGCTCGTCGCGGCCGTCTTCGTCGCCATCCGCAAGTTGAGGGGCGGTCAAGCGAAGGCGACGGTGACGGCCATGATCGCCTCGCCATTGTTCCCGCCCGCGGTGCTCGTGGTGGAAGGCGCGATGGCCTTCGTGACGTCCAAGACCACTGGGAACGGGTTCACGCTCCCCTTGGTCCCGTCGATGACGTTGGTGGCGTTGTGGGGCCTGTACCGCGTACATGTCCGCCTTCGTAAGGCGCTGCCGGTCGTGGTCGCGGTGATCGGCGTGGTGGCGCTGGTCCCGCAGCTGGACCTACGGGCGCCGACGGCGCGGCTGTGGGAGGCGGAATTGCCGGTGGTCGGACGAGTGACTGTCACCGATGGCCGGGGTGTTCCGCAGAAGTACGCGGGGCTCGGGGTCGAGTCCGATGCTCCGCAGCCGGTGAGCGCGGAGGCGGCGAAGCAGTGGATCGTCGCCGCGGATTGGGCGGCGCAGCAGATCGTCGACCGGCACGCGATCCGTGGGGTGACGGCGTTCGGTTTCCGTGACCGGATCTTCAACACGAACACGGTCCAGCTGGCCGTGCTCCGAAAGCTGGGTTACGGCGTGGCCGTGCCACAGATCCGGCCGATCGAGGCGGGGAACTCGCAGCCGGACTACGAGCGCTGGCTGACGCGGTACCAGGACAGCATTTCCGGTGACGCGAGCACCGCGTGCCTGTTGTTCACCGCGACCGGGCTGAACAACGAGTTCCTGCCGAAGGTCGATCCACCGGCGATGGCGGCCGCTGCCGCCGCGACGGGGTTCGCGCCGGTCGCGACGCACCCCCTGCCGAACGGTCGGCTGGTGACCTTGTGGCATCGGCCGCAGCCGGCCTGCGTGCCTTCCTGAGCGAAAGGTCGCACCGGTTCACGCCGGTGCGACCTCAGCCAACATATGCACAAATCCGAATTACTACGGTCGTGTGACCCCGCTCACCGAACCTGTAGCACTTAGTAACCGAAGAGATCAACGAAACAAGAGGGAAGATCGACGTAACCCACAACCCACTCGTCAACGCGAGGTGCAAGGAGCGTGGGGGTCCGGGGGCTCGACCCCCGGGAATTATGGCGAGCAGGTCCTGGTCCAGGCTTTCCCTGGACACGGCAACCCACCTGAGAGCGGATGACGGGATTCGAACCCGCGACCCTCACCTTGGCAAGGTGATGCGCTACCAGCTGCGCTACATCCGCATGTCTTGCTCTGCTCCGGCACTCGTTTGAAGCAGTGGAACAACCATACACCGACCGTCTGTAGCGGTTTCGACCCACCCCTACAGGTGCTTCGGTGTCACACCTGGCGTACAAGGGGTGACGACGGCTGCATACCTCCGTATGGTGTCCCCATTCGACCGAATGGTGAGTCCTTCGGGGAGGAGGTGCCTGGCCGGATGACCGAGCAGGGCACGGTGCCGCTTCAGGCGGCCTCGGAATCCGACGAGCAGGCATTGCTCCAGCGTCTCCGTGATGGGGAGGACGCTGCCTTCGGGGAGCTTTTCGAACTTCACGCCGCCGCTGTGCGGAGGCTGGCCCGCAGTCTGGCCGCCGATCGGTCGGAGGCGGAGGACATCACCGCCGAGACCTTCTTCCGGGTGCTTCAGGCGTTGCGCCGGGGCGCCGGGCCGCGTGACTACGTCCGGGCCTATCTGCTGACGGTGGCTCGCCGGGTCTCGTGGGAGTGGCATGGCGCGCGCCGTGACGTGCCGGTGAGCGACGACGAGCTGACCTTCCGGGCCGGGGCGGGCGCCGACACGCATGCCCGGACGGCCGAACATTCGCTGATCACGACCGCTTTCACGAGTTTGCCGGAGCGCTGGCGTTCGGTGTTGTGGCAGACCGAGGTCGAAGGCGAGCAGCCGTCGATGGTCGCGCCGCATTTCGGGTTGAGCGCGAACGCGACGGCGGCGCTGGCCCGCCGGGCGCGGCAGGGGCTGCGGGCGGCGTATCTGCAGGCGCATCTGTCGGTGAACCGCGGGCCCGATTCGTGCCGTGCGGTGGTGGAGAAGCTGGGCGGGTTCACCGCGGGCAGCGTGACCGGGGCCGAGGCCCGCCGGATCAAGACCCATCTGATCGCCTGCCAGTCCTGCCGGGCCACCCACGACGAGCTGCGGGACGTCTGTTCGTCGCTGCGGGCGCACGCCGGTGTGGTGGCGCTGCTGGTGCCGGCGGCCGCCGGAGCCCACGCGAGCGGGGCGTTGTCCGGGCTCGCCGCGTCGGTCAAGGGACTTCTGCTCGGGTCGAAGGTGAAGGTCGGCCTCGCGGTGGCGTCGACGGCCGCCGCCGGTGCGGTCGGGATCGTCGCCGGTCCGGCCGTGTTCGGCACCGACGTCACCCACACCGTCGGTCTGTCCGGGGGTGGGCTGCCGGAGCTTGCGCTGCTGCCGGCGCAGGTCGCGCCGCCTGCCCAGGGCAAGCCGGTGGAGCTCCCGCCGCAGCGGATCGCGCAGGACCAGCTGCACGGCAAGGGCGCCCAGCCAGCCGTCACCGGACGAGGCCCCGGCGCCGAGCTCGGGGTGTCCGAAACGCCGAGCCTGCCGGGGGTGGGCACGCCGCGGAAGGAACTCGGCGGCGGAGACGTCGTGCAGCCGCCCGACGAGCGGAATCCGGCGCAGGAGACCTCGCCGCGGAACGAGGTCCCGGACCCGGGCACGGGCTCGAACCAGACCACGTCGAAACGGGACGACATCCCGCCGGACGAATCGTTCACGCCCACCGAGGAGTCGCTGAGCCCGACCACGACGACTTCACGGGACTCGACCGAGCAGTCGACCACGCCGGAGGCGACGACTTACCCGGAAGGGTCTTCTTCGACGGACACCGGCACTCCCGAAAGCACGACCGGAACCTCGTCCGGCGACCCGTCGGCGGACGAGCCGAGCCCGGTCAAACCGACTTCCCACTATCCGGAACCGGGTGTCGATTACCCGACGTGCCCATAACGCCCGAGCGGGCATATCGCCTTCGAACTCTCGCGAATCCGGCTCCCGTCACGGTACGGTGGAGTTCGCTCACGACGAGCGAGCGGCCGCGCGGGAGGCGACTGAATGAACCGGCTGGTGCACGGCGAGGACGGCCGTGACTGGGTGGTCCGAGCCCAGATGGAATGGCGTGCTCCCGCGACAGCGGACGATTTCGAGCACGATGTGGCGGGCAGCTACGGCCCGGGTATCGCGATGATCGCCGTGACGGCGCTGCTCGCGATCGTGCTCATCATGTGGACTCCGGCCGACGTCATGATTCCGTCGTGGGTTCCGCTGGCGCTCTTGCTGATCGCGCTGTTCTTCCCACTGCGGTGGATCCTGCGCCGTCCGTGGACCGTGGTCGCCGAGACCGAGGGCGATCTGGCGGGCGACCGTCCGTCGGAGCGCTGGGTGGGCACCATCCGCGGCATGTTCACCGTGCGCGGCGAGGTCTCGAAGATCACCAAGACCATCCAGAAGCACTCGCTGCCGGATTTCGACGGCCCGTTGCACCCGGTGGAGTAGTCGAGGCGGCCTGAACGCGCGAGACTGGGGCCATGCCCGAGTTACCCGAGGTCGAAGCGCTCGCTCACCACCTGCGTGAACACGCGGTGGGCAAGACGGTCTTCCGCGTCGACGTGTCGTCCCTCAGCGTGCTGAAGACGGCGACACCGCCCTGGACCGAGCTGCACGGCCGCGAGGTCACCGGGGCCGGCCGGTTCGGCAAACATCTGGATCTCGTCGCCGGGGATCTCCATCTGGTCGTCCACTTGGCGAGGGCGGGCTGGCTGCGCTGGTCCGACGCGTTGTCGCCGACGCCGCTCAAACCCGGCAAGGGGCCGATCTCGCTGCGCGTCCACCTCGACGCGGCCGCCGGGCCGGGTTTCGATCTCACGGAGGCCGGGACGAAGAAGGGCCTGGCGGTCTGGATCGTGCGGGATCCGGAGAAGGAGGTCGCGAGTATCGCGCGGCTCGGGCCGGACGCGCTTTCGCTGGACCGCACGCAGCTCGAGAAGTTGCTCGCCGGACGCACCGAACGGTTGAAGACGGCGCTGACCGATCAGTCGCTGATCGCCGGGATCGGCAACGCATACTCCGACGAGATCATGCATATGGCGAAGCTTTCCCCTTACGCCACAACCGGAAAGCTGTCCGAGGCGGCGCTCGACGGGCTCTCGGAGGCGATCCGCGAGGTGCTGACCAGCGCCGTGACACGTTCGGTCGGCCAGTCCGCGGCCCGGCTCAAGGGCGAGAAGCGGTCCGGGTTGCGGGTGCACGCGCGTACCGGGCTGCCGTGCCCGGTCTGCGGCGACACGATCCGCGAGATCTCGTTCGCGGACAAGTCGTTCCAGTACTGCCCGACCTGCCAGACCGGCGGGAAACCCCTCGCGGACCGGCGGATGTCACGCCTGCTGAAGTGATCAGCACAGGGCGGCCATCACCGCGGGCATCGGCGGCTTCGGCACCCGCTGCCCGCCGTGCACGTCCGCGGCCAGGTCGTACACGTTCAGCGCCAGCACGATCTGCTTCGAGCCGTCTTCGGTGCTCATCGAGACGCTGTAGAACCCCGGCCCCGCGCCGGTGTTGCCCCAGAACGTCTTCATCCCACCGGGGCAGGGCAGGTTGAGGGTCTCGACCCCCGCGCCGTACGCGCCGAACTCGCTGTGCGGCACCAGCCGTTTGAGTTCGGCCTGCTGCGCGGGCTCCAAAAGCCGTCCTGCCAGCAACGCGCGATGGAACGTCGCGAGGTCGTCGACGGTCGACACCATCGCGCCCGCGGTCCAGTCGTACGACGGGCTGAACACGGTCATGTCCTTCCCGCTCATGTCGTACCCGTGCAGATGCGGACCTCGCAGGAACGGCGACCACAGCGGGAAATACGTCCGGCCGAGCTCGAGCGGATCGAGGATCCGCCGCTGGATCTCCTCCCAGACGTCGTTGCGGGTGATCTTCTCGATCACCTTGCCCAGCAACAGATAGCCGGTGTTCGAATACTCCACGCCCTTGCCCGGCGGGAACGAGGGCCGGTCGACGAGGGATCGCCTTATCACCTCCGACGGCGTGATGATGTGCGCGCGGTTCCCCTGGACGAGGTACGGGTCGAAGAAATGCGGATCCAGGGGGTCGTGCACGCCGGAGGTGTGGTTCAGCAGCATGCGCAGCGTGATCTTTTCCGGTTCATAGCCCGGTCCTCGTACGACACCGGGCAGCCGCCGCTCGATCGGATCGTCGAGCGACAGTTTCCCTTCGCCTGCCAGCCGCAGGACCACCGTGGCGACGAAGGCCTTGGTGTTGCTGGCGATCCGGAACCGGTGGTGCGGCCCCGCGGCTTCGCGCGTGACCGGGTTCGCGTACCCGGCGCCGAAGCGCGACACCGCCTCACCGTTCCGGACCTGGACGACCGCTCCCGGAAAACCCCCTTCGCCGACCAGATCGCCGACAGCCGCGCGCACCGGGTCCCCGGCCGCGGCCGCCGTCCCGCTCCCCAGCAGGACCGCTGCCAGCACCCCCGCCGCGAGTTTCCCCGATCCGCGCATTGTGTTCCTCCCCCGGAAACGATTGCCTGCGCACAGTCTTTCCCGCGCGACGGGGAGTGACCATGGGGACAACGCCCGGGTCTTGGGTAGGGTCGGCCCCACCCTCAGTTGTCACAACTCAACGGAAAGTGGGGAGCAGGCCTTGCACCCGGTTGGTCGAGCGCAGAGCATGGACGCCGTGTCCGGGCTCGAGATCGCGCAGATCATCCCTTGGGGTGTGGCGCTGCTGCTCGCGATCCTCGTCGTCGTCCTGCTGATCAAGCTGAGGCGTCCCGCGAGCATCGTGGAGAACGCGGTGCTGCAGGCCGTCCACCGCATGTCGAAGGCGACACCGGATCTCCGCGAGGGGCTCGACGAGCAGGTCGCCGACAAGATCACCAGCCAGCTGCTGGAGATGCTCGACTGCGTCGCCGTCGGCATCACCGACAGCGAAGGCACGCTGCTGTCCTGGGACGGCGAGGCCAACGATCACTACGTCGACCTCGTCGACGCCATCGGCAACGCGATCCGCAAGCACCGCCGCGAGGTCGTCGCGCACGACAAGATGCCGTGCAACCACCGCGGCACCTGCCGGATGCGGACGGCGGTGATCGTGCCGCTGATCGTCGAGGGCGAGACGGAGGCCGCGCTGCTGGTCGTCGGGCGCACCCGCGGGCGGCTGGTGCAGATGGCCGACGCGGTCGCGCAGTTCGTCTGCACCCAGTTCGAGCTGGCGCGCCTGGACGAATCGAAGAACCAGCTCCAGCAGGCGGAGATCAAGGCGTTGCGCGCGCAGATCTCGCCGCACTTCGTCTACAACGCGCTCAACACCATCTCGTCGCTGATCCGGACAGACCCGGAGGAAGCGCGAGAGCTGCTTCAGGACTTCGCGGACTTCACGCGCTACTCGTTCCGGACGTCGGGCATGTTCACCTCGCTCGCCGAGGAACTGCGCAACATCGACCGGTACCTGACCATCGAGAACGCCCGCTTCGGCGGACGGCTCGAAGTGCGGATGAAGATCGCGCCCGAGGTGCTCTCGGTGGTCGTGCCGTTCCTGATCATCCAGCCGCTGGTGGAGAACGCCGTCAAACACGGCCTCGCGTCGAAGCCGTCCGGCGGCTGCGTCACGGTGATCGCCGAGGACTACGGCGCCGAAGCGCTGATCAGCGTCGAGGACGACGGCATCGGCATGGAGCCCGCCAAACTCGCGGATCTCCGCAGCCAGCACCGCACGGGCGCGCACGTCGGCCTCGGCAACATCAACCAGCGGATGCAGCAGGTGTTCGGCCGCGACTACGCGCTCATGGTCGAGACGGCGCCCGGCGCCGGTATGAAGGTGACCTTGCGGGTGCCGAAGTTCATGCCCGGCGTGCGGCCGAATCTGCCGGACTTCTCCGCCGACAGCGCCACCGTCCCGCCACAGGGCGGCCCGAACGAGGCCAGCGGGGTGAGCGGTTCGCGCAGCGGCGTGCTGCCGTCGTGAACGTCGGTAACCTGGCGGTATGAGCGTTGCGGACAAGCTGACCTCCCGTCTCCCGATGATCGGCGAACGGGGTGAACGCAAGGACGTCGTCGCCGTGGTCAAGCTGCACGGGGTGATCACGCCGACCCCGTCACCCTTGGCCAGGGGGTCGATCAACCTCGCCGCCGTCGAATCGGCGCTGACCCGCGCGTTCGCGCACGACCGGCTGAAGGCCGTCGCGCTGCAGATCAACTCGCCGGGTGGCGCGCCGACGCAGTCGGGTCTGGTCGCGGAGCGGATCCGCCAGCTCGCCGACGAGAAGAAGGTGCCCGTCCTGGCCTTCGCCGAGGACGTCGCCGCGTCCGGTGGCTACTGGCTGGCCTGCGCGGCCGACGAGATCTACGCGCACCGGACGTCGATGGTCGGCTCCATCGGCGTGATCAGCGGCGGGTTCGGGTTCACCGGCCTGCTCGAGCGGTTCGGCATCGAGCGGCGGCTGCACACCGCGGGGGCGAACAAGTCCCGCCTCGACCCGTTCAGCCCGGAGAAGCCGGAAGACGTCGAGTGGCTGAAGAAGATGCACGGCCAGCTCCACGAACTGTTCGTCGACTGGGTCACCGAACGCCGGGGAGACCGGCTTTCCGGCTCCGACGACCTGTTCACCGGCGACGTCTGGCTGGGTGCTCGCGCGGTCGAGCTCGGCCTGATCGACGGCGTCGGCAGCCTCCGCCAGGTGATCACCGAGCGGTACCCGGACGCCGAGATCTCGGTCGCCGAGCCGAAGAAGCCGCTGCTGGCGCGGCTCGGCATCGGCGCCCCCGCCGCGGCGAGCGCGTTGCTGGACGCCGTTCAGTCCAAGGCCGCCTGGAGCCGCTTCGGCCTCTGACCCGCGTGCAATGAACGGTCCTTTCCTTGCGAAATTTGCGAGGAAAGGACCTTTCCTTGCATTCGGGGGCGGAGTGGATTCACCCGAACGGTGGTAGGCGCAGATGGTTCAGACCAGGTCTCATATCGGACATACCGCTTTGTTGTGAACGGCAACAAACCTCGACAGTGTTGACGAGGAGGTCCGATGTCCGTTAATCGTTCCCGAACGAGCTGGAAGATCGCACTGGCCGGCGCGGCCTTGCTCCTGGTGCCCCTGGCGTTGCCCGCGACCGCCGCCGTCCCGCCGCCACCGGCCGGCTGGACCACCGTGTTCACCGACGACTTCACCGGCGCCGCGGGTTCGCTCCCGTCGAGCGCGAACTGGATCATCGACACCGGTCACGCGTACCCCGGCGGCCCGGCCAACTGGGGCACCGGCGAGATCCAGAACTACACGGCGAACCCCGCCAACCTGGCACAGGACGGTTCCGGGAACCTGCGGATCACGCCGTTGCGCGACGGCGCGGGCAACTGGACCTCGGCGCGGATCGAAACGCAACGCACGAACTTCAAACCGCCCGCGGGCGGCGCGCTGCGGATCGAGGGCCGCATCCAGATGCCGAACGTCACCGGCGCCGCGGCACTCGGCTACTGGCCCGCGTTCTGGGCGCTGGGCTCGCCGTACCGCGGCAACTACTGGAACTGGCCCGCCGTCGGCGAGTTCGACATCATGGAGAACGTCAACGGGATCAACACGGTCTGGGGCGTGCTGCACTGCGGCGTCAACCCCGGCGGCCCGTGCAACGAGACCACCGGCCTGGTCGGCAGCCGCACGTGTCCCGGCGCGAGCTGCCAGAGCGCGTTCCACACCTACACCTTCGAATGGGACACGAGCGTCAGCCCCAACGTGTTCCGCTGGCTGGTGGACGGGCAGCAGTTCCATGCGGTCAGCCAGAACCAGGTCGACGCCACGACCTGGGCCAACATGACGAACCACGCGGGCTACTTCGTGCTGCTGAACGTCGCCATCGGCGGCGCGTTCCCGAACAACAACTCCGGCACCACCACGCCGGGGCCCGGGATCGTGCCGGGGCATCCGATGCTCGTCGACTACGTCACCGTCCTGACCCGCGGCGGCGGCACGGGAAGCCCGGGCGGCGGCAGCGCGTACGACACGATCCAGGCGGAGTCGTACGCCCAGGCGGCGGGCATCGCCAAACAGGCGACTTCGGATTCCGGTGGCGGTCAGAGCATCGGCCCCGCCGGCAATGGTGACTGGGCGTCGTACCCGGGCGTCGACTTCGGGACGCAGACCGGCAGACAGTTCCAGGCGCGCGTCGCGTCCGGAGCGGCGGGAGGCGTGAGCGGTCTCGTCGAAGTCCGGCTCGACAGCCGGTCCAACCCGCCCGTCGGCAGCTTCGCCGTCGCGAACACCGGCGGCTGGCAGAGCTGGCGGACCATCCCGGCGAATATCAGCGGCGTCACCGGGAAACACGACGTCCACCTGACCTTCACCAGCGGCCAGCCCGCCGATTTCGTGAGCGTCAACTGGTTCACCTTCACCCCGTGAAGGGATAGGTGTGGCACGGCGAGGCGGTTCGTGTCACCGGAAAAGATGACGGCACCGGCCACCCCAGGCGCGGGGGTGCCGGTGCCGTCCTTTCGTTCGACTTTCGTGAAGCGGGCTGGACAAGGAACCCGGCAATGGGCAGGATGCGTCTCACTGTGAGTGCTCACGATGACACCCGGAAGCTCATCGTCCTGGCGGTGGACGATGAGCCCAAAGGGCTAGACGAACTCGTCCACTGTCTCCGGAACAGCCCGCACGTCGCCCTGGTGTACCCGGCGATCGACGCTTCGGAGGCGCTGCGCCTGCTGTCCGCGGACGATCCGAGACTGGCCGATCGCAAGGCCCGCGGTCTGCCGATCGTGGACGCGGTGTTCGCCGACATCGACATGCCCGGTCTGTCCGGGATGGAGATGTCCCGGGTGTTCGCCGCGCTGCGCCCGTCGCCCGCGCTGGTCTTCGTGACCGGGCACGCGGAAGAGGCGGTCAACGCCTTCGACCTCGGCGCGCTCGACTACGTGCTCAAGCCGTACCAGCAGGATCGCCTCGACCGCGCGATCACTCGCGTGATGGACAAACTCGCCGCCAACGCCGCGCCGCAGTTCGGCCAGGAAGGCGGCCTCGGGCAGGTCAAGAACGACGACGAGGTCATCCCCGTCGAACTGGCAGGCACCACGAAGCTCATCCCGCGGTCTTCGGTCCGCTGGGTCGAGGCGCAGGGCGACTACGCCCGGCTGTTCACCACCGACGGCAGCCACCTGGTCCGCATCCCGCTCGCCCAGCTCGAAGAACGCTGGGAGAAGGCGGGTTTCGTCCGCATCCACCGGTCGTTCCTGGTGTCCCTGCCGCTGATCACCGAACTGCGCATGGGCCAGGGCGGCTATCAGGTCGTGATCGGTAACGAGGAGAAGGTGCTGCCGGTGAGCCGCCGCCACACGCGCGCCCTCAAGGACAGGCTGGTCGGCGCCAACCGGTCGACGTGACCGACGACTACTACCGCCGCGTCAACGGTGTCCGCGAACCGGATCCGACGCTGGGCAAGGGCAGGACCAGGAAACCGGCGGCGCCCGAAGGCGCCGCCGTCGAGCCCGTGCCGGGCGCGCCGTCCGGCCCGAAGCACGAACAGGCCAAACCCGAACATCACGCGAAACCCAAGCGGCAGCGGGTGATCCTCGCCGATCCGCGGCAGGCCACCAGCACCCTGCGGGCCAGGGTCGAACTCGAAGAACAGACCAGCTGGGGCAAGCTGCTGGTCAAGGATCTGGTGAAGATCCAGCTGCGGACGGCCTCCCTGCTGGCGCTGCTGGTGATGGTCACGCTGTGTTCACTTCCGGTGCTCTTCTACCTGATCCCGTCCTTCGGACGAGTGGTGGTCGTGGGCATCCCGTTGCCCTGGTTGATCCTCGGCGTGGCGCCTTTCCCGTTCCTGTTCGGGATCGGCCTCTGGTACAACCGGCTCGCCGAACGTCATGAACGCGACTTCGTCGACATGATCGAGAACTGATTGCGGAGCTGCACATGCGAGGATCCACCCTGTGCAGCTGAATCCGTGGGCCATGGCCGGCATCGTGCTGGTAGCGGTCCTGACCTTCTATCTGGGGCACCGCTCCTCGCGGTCGGCCGTCAGCACGCACGACTTCCTCGTCGCCCGGCGCACCGTGCGCTCCCGGCGCAACGCCGCCGCGATCTCCGGTGAGTACCTGTCCGCCGCGTCGTTCATGGGCGTCGCCGGCATCGTCCTCAAGGACGGCGCCGACGCGCTGTGGTTCCCGATCGGCTTCACCGCGGGCTATCTCGCGCTGATGCTGTTCGTCGCCGCGCCGCTGCGGCGGTCCGGCGCGTACACGCTGCCGGACTTCGTCGAGATGCGGCTGGGTTCGACGATGCTGCGCCGGGTCTCGACGGCGTTCGTGGTGTTCATCGGGATCCTCTACATGGTCCCGCAGCTGCAGGGCGCGGGCCTGACGCTCGCGACCATCCTGCCCGTGCCCGCGTGGGCGGGCGCGATCCTGGTGACCTGTGTGGTCGGGTTCAACGTGATCGCGGGCGGGATGCGCGCGATCACCGTCGTCCAGGCCTTCCAGTACTGGCTGAAACTGTTCGCCATCGCGTTGCCGACGTTCATCCTGTGCATCGTCTTCCTCGGCTCCGGCGGGCCGGGCAGCGCGCGACCGCTGGGGCAGCCCGCGCCGCCGACGTTCCCCGAGAACACCACGGTTTCGGTGCAGGCCGACGTCACGCTGAGGGTCACCTCGGTGACCGTGCTCGAGGCCTACGGTCAGGTGGAAGGCGCGCGCGCCAACGGTTTCGCGGTCTGGGCGCCCGAGGCCGGGCACAAGGTCGCCAAGGGCACGACGCTGAAGTTCACCGCGGGCACCCCGGTGCCGGTGGTCAGCGACGCGCCCACGTCCAATGGGGACTGGCTGCGGCCGAGTTCCGGCGGTCTCACCGATCTGCTGCAGGTCTATTCGCTGATCCTCGCGACGTTCCTCGGCACCATGGGCCTGCCGCACGTCCTGGTCCGCTTCTACACCAACCCCGACGGCAAGGCCGCGCGCCGCACGACGGTGCACGTCCTGCTGCTGCTCGGCCTGTTCTACCTGTTCCCGACGCTGCTGGGCGCGCTGTCGCGGATGTACGTCCCGGAACTGCTGGTGACCGGGAAGACCGACGCCGCCGTCCTGCTGCTGCCGTCCGCGGTCCTGCCAGGGCTCTGGGGGCAGATCCTGGGCGCGGTGACCGCGGCCGGTGCCTTCGCGGCGTTCCTGTCGAGCTCGTCCGGGCTGCTGGTGAGTGTCGCCGGGGTCGTGTCCACCGACGTCCTGCCCGGCCGCGTCCGCGATTTCCGGGTGGCGACGGCGATCGTGGCGCTGATCCCGTTCGCGCTGGCGGTACTGCTGCCGTCGGAGGATCTGTCGCTTTCGGTCGGGATGTCGTTCGCGCTGGCCGCGTCGACGTTCAGCCCGTTGCTGCTGCTCGGGGTCTGGTGGCGCAAGCTCAGCTGGCCCGGTGCGCTGGCCGGGATGCTCGTCGGCGGCGGACTCGTGCTGACCGCGCTGGTGGTCAACATCGTCAGCAAGTACACCGGCGGCTGGGCGCCGTGGTTCTCGAACCAGCCCGCGCTGATCACCGTTCCGGCCGCCTTCCTGACCACCTACGTGGTGAGCCGCGCGACCGGATACGGGCGGCCGGACGACGTCCACGGCGTGATGCTGCGGCTGCACGCGCCCGATCCGCTCGGGTTCATGCGGGATCGTGCGGTCGCCCGGTTCGGGCAGGCCGAAGAGAAGACCCGGACCACCGGTAAAGGCCGTCACCGGAAATAAAATCACTCGTTCGAGTCGCGACCCTCTACGCAGAGTCGTACCGTTCACTCAAATGGATTGCCCCTCTGGCGCCCTATGAGGGGCATGATCTTTCGTGACAACGAAGTCATCGAATGGTCGCGGCAGGGTGGGAGGTCCGATATGAGCGAGACCGATCAAGACCTCGGGTCCGAACCGGAATCCGACTGGGAAAAGGTCCAGGCGAGCCCGGAATTCGCCGAGCTGCGACGACGGCTCCGGGTATTCGTTTTCCCGGTGTCGGCCCTGTTCCTCCTCTGGTACCTGCTGTACGTGCTCCTCGCCGACTACGCGACCGGGTTCATGAGCACCAAGCTCTTCGGCAACATCACCGTCGGCCTGGTCTTCGGCCTGCTGCAGTTCGTGTCCACCTTCGTGATCACCGGTCTTTACGTCCGGTACGCGAACCGGAAGCTCGATCCGCTCGCGGACAAGATCCGGCACGAGGTCGAAGGGACCGAACGGTGAATACGCTGGCAGCGGGCGTCCAAGGCAGCAGTCCGGCGCTCAACATCACCATTTTCGCGGTGTTCGTCGCGATCACGCTGGTGATCGTTTTCCGGGCGAGCCGGAATACGAAGACCGCTTCGGACTACTACGCCGCCGGGCGCGCGTTCACCGGTCCGCAGAACGGGATCGCGATCTCGGGCGACTATCTTTCCGCGGCGTCGTTCCTGGGTATCGCCGGTGCGATCGCGATCAACGGCTACGACGGTTTCCTCTATTCGATCGGGTTCCTCGTCGCGTGGCTGGTGGCGTTGCTGCTGGTCGCGGAGCTGCTGCGCAATACCGGCAAGTTCACCATGGGCGACGTGCTGGCGTTCCGGATGAAGCAGCGCCCGGTCCGCGCGGCGGCCGCGATCTCCACGCTCGCCGTCTCGTTCTTCTACCTGCTCGCGCAGATGGCGGGGGCGGGCGGCCTGGTGAACCTGCTGCTCGGCATCGAGGGGAACCTCGGCCAGGACCTGGTGATCGCCGTCGTCGGCGTGATCATGATCCTGTACGTGCTGATCGGCGGGATGAAGGGCACCACCTGGGTCCAGATCATCAAGGCCGTCCTGCTCATCGCGGGTACGTTCGCGATGACGTTGTGGGTGCTCGGGAAGTACGGGTTCAACCTCTCCAGCCTGTTCCAGGCCGCCGTCGACAAGGGCGGCCAGACCGGGGAAGCGCTGCTCGGCCCCGGCAAGCAGTACGGCAAGACCGGCACGACGAAGCTCGACTTCCTGTCGCTGGGCATCGCACTGGTACTCGGTACCGCGGGCCTGCCGCATGTGCTCATGCGCTTCTACACGGTGCCGACCGCCAAGGACGCGCGCCGTTCGGTGGTCTGGGCGATCGCGCTGATCGGCATCTTCTACCTGTTCACGCTGGTGCTCGGCTACGGCGCGGGCGCGCTCGTCGGCCCGGACGTGATCGCGAAGGCGCCGGGCACGACCAACTCGGCGGCACCGCTGCTGGCACTCGAACTCGGCGGCCCGATCCTGCTCGGGTTCATCGCGGCGGTGGCGTTCGCGACGATCCTCGCCGTGGTCGCGGGCCTGACGATCACCGCGTCGGCGTCGTTCGCGCACGACGTCTACGCCAACGTGATCAAGAAGGGCAAGACCGACGCCGACAGCGAGGTCCGCGTCGCGCGCATCACCGCGCTGGTGATCGGGGCGGTCGCGATCGTCGGCGGGATCCTCGCGAAGAACCAGAACGTGGCGTTCCTGGTGGCGCTCGCGTTCGCGGTGGCGGCGTCGGCGAACCTGCCGACCATCCTGTACTCGCTGTTCTGGAAGCGGTTCAACACCCAAGGCGCGTTGTGGAGCATCTACGGCGGCCTCGCGGTCTGCGTCGTGCTGATCGTGTTCTCGCCGGCAGTCTCGGGTAAGCCCGTCGACCCGAAGACCGGCAAGAGCGCCTCGATGATCCAGGGCGTCGACTTCCACTGGTTCCCGCTGGACAACCCCGGCATCGTCTCGATCCCGGTCGCCTTCTTCCTCGGCTGGCTCGGGACCGTGCTGTCCAAGGAGCACAACCGGAAGAAGTACGCCGAGATGGAGGTCCGCTCGCTCACCGGCGCCGGGGCGGAAAAAGCCGTCCGGCACTGAGCGGCTCTTCACGCGCGCGCAACGGGACGGGATGGGAGGATGGCAGCGTGGTGAGCCCTGCTGACATCCCGACCGTCGCCGTCCGTGATCTGCCGAAGGACGGCGTCGCGCTGCTCGACGTCCGCGAGGACGACGAGTGGGCCGCCGGGCACGCCCCTGGCGCCAAGCACATCCCGATGGGTGAGCTGCCCGCGCGCGTCGGCGAACTCGACGACCTGCCCGACGACCAGCCGATCTACGTGATCTGCCGCAGCGGCGGCCGGTCCGCGCGCGCCGCCGCGTGGCTCAACGCGAGCGGCTGGGACGCGGTGAACGTCGCCGGCGGGATGGGCTCCTGGAAGCAGGAGGGGCGCCCGATGGTCGGCGACCATCCCGGCGTCGAGCCCGAAGTGCTGTAACCGTGCAGCCAGGCCACTACCCGCCGAGAGCGCCGATGCCGCCGGTGCGTCCCGCGCCGATGCGGCAGCCGGTGCGCCATCGCGTCCGCTGGGTCGCTTCGCCACCGCCCGGCGCCTGGCCGCAGCGGCGTGAACCCGTGGCCGAGCGCTACTCCGGTCCGCCGTCCTACCCGGTCCCGCCGAGGTGGGGCTTCCCGAATCTGGTCTGGCGCCGCCCGACCGCCGTGCCAGGGACTGCGTCCGGCGAGGTCACCGCGGGGGAGCGGCTGCGGGTGATCACGCGCAGCCTCCTGCCGGTGCTGTGGACCTTCGCCGCTCTTGCCGTCATCGCCTCGGCCGCGGAGATCTGGCGCTACGTCCTGCTCGTGCAGAGCCGCGACTCCGCGCTGTCGACGTCCGTGGTCTCGGTCTCCGACAGCTTCGTGATCACCGCCGGCCTGCTCACGACGATCCTTTCGCTGCTGCCGTCGGGGCTCACCGTGTGGTGGCTGCTCGTGGCCAGGCACGCCGCCGCGGACGTCTCCGGCGAGGCGCCGCCCAGGCGGCAACGGCACGTGCTGGCGTTCGTGCTGGTGCCGGTGGTGAACCTGATCATGGCGCTGCCGGTGGTCGCCGAACTCGAACACGCCGTCCTGCGCCGGACGCGGGAAACCCGGCCGAAGCCGTCGCGGCTCGTGCTGCTCTGGTGGGGTGTCTGGGCGCTGAACTGGCTGCTGCTCACGCTGGTCATCGTCTGGCGGTTCCGGGACGGCGTCCAGGCGCTGGCCGACGGGGTGGTGCTGGTCGCGCTGACCGACCTGGCCGCGGCCGGGCTGGCGGTGGTGACGGCGCTGCTCGTGAAGCGCATGTCCGGGCTGCTCGCTCCTGTCGCGGAGAAGCGCCTTCGGCTGCTTCGTGTGCTGAAGGTGGATGGGGTTCCGGATCCGGAGCGGCGCGAACGTCCGGCCTCTTCAGTGCGCTGACCTGGGAAAAGAGAGCAAGGGACCTTTGCTACCACTTGGGTCGCGGTCCGTGTCGCGAAAGCCACTTTCGCGACATCTGACGTCCCGAAAGTGGCTTTCGCGACATCCTCATCGGTCCAGCACCGGTCGGCGCTGGGTAAGCCAGGTCACCGTTGACCTCCAGCGAGCTGGAGGTTCGAGACTGTGATCATGAGCGACGACGGCGTCACCTTCATCAATGTCTTCGAGATCCCCGCGGACCGCGTCGACGAGTTCGTTGAAACATGGCGAGAGCGCGCGAAGCTGATGCGGGACGCGCCCGGCTTCCGTGACGCCAAGCTCCACCGGGCGCTGCTGCCGGATTCGCGCTTCCAGCTCGTCAACGTCACGCATTACGACAGCCGTGAAGCCTGGGAGGCCGCGGGCAAGAATCAGGTGTTCAAGGCGTCGACCGAGCGGGCCGCGGAGATCGCGACCCCGAACGCCGCGCTCTACGAGGTCGTCGTCGAGTACCCCTAGCCCGTGGTGACGCGGAGCGAGCGCAGGCCCCGGATCACGAACTCCGGCCGCCGCTCCGGGGTCTCCGCGAGCCCAAGCCCCGGCAGCTTCGAGGCGAGGGAGGTCAGCGCGGCCGCGATCTCCACCCGCGCGAGCGGGGCGCCGACGCAGTAGTGGATGCCCATGCCGAAGCCGAGGTGCGCGTTCGGCGTGCGGCCGATGTCGAGCGTGTCCGGCCGGTCGAACACCTTCGGGTCCCGCGCGGCGGCGCCGAGGAGCGCGCCGATCTTCTCGCCCTCGGCCACCCGGAACCCGGCGATCTCGACGTCGGCGGTCGCCGTCCGCTCGAAGAGCTGCAGCGGCGCGTCGAAGCGGATCAGCTCCTCGACGCACGGGTCCAGTAGATCCGGGGAGGCCACCAGCCGCTCCCACTGGTCGCGGTGGGTCAGCAGCGCGTTGACGCCGTTCCCGATGACGTTCACCGTCGCCTCGTGCCCGGCCATCAGGAGCAGGACCGCGGTGGCGACCAGCTCGTCCTCGGTGAGTTCACTGCGCAGAAGGTCGCTGACGATGTCTTCGCCGGGGGAGTTCGCGCGCTGCTTCGCGACGCCACGCAGGTAGTCGACGAACTCCGCGGCCGCGGCTTCGGCGGCATCGCGCTTCTCCTCGGCGAGTCCGTACTCGTACATCTTCACGATGTGGTTCGACAGGGTGACCATGCGCGGGCCGTCCTCGACCGGGACGCCCAGGAGTTCCGCGATGACCGCGACCGGCAGCGGCTGCGCGAGGTGGGCCAGCAGATCGGCCGAGCCGGTTTCGGCGATCTCGGCGGCGAGTGCGTCGACCATGCCGTCCGCGAGTTCGGCGACCATCGGCCGCAGCCGCTGGACGTGCCCGCGGCCGAACGCGCCCGCGATCACCCGCCGCAGCCGCGTGTGGGCGGGTGGCTCGTTCTCCAGCAGCGAGTTGCGGTGCAGGAGGTTGAACGACGCGAACCGCTCCACCGGCAGCGCGTCCTGCCAGATCCGGCCGAGCCCGCGATGCCGCAGGACGGCGGCCGACGCCGCGTGCGACACCGCCACGGCGATGCCGAGACCGTCGTGCCGGTGGACTTCGCCGTGTTCGCGGAGGTCGGCGAAGGACGGGTACGGATTCGCGAGGAAGGCCGGGTCGGCGAGGTCGAACACTCGCCGACTGTAACCCGGCCCGGCGCCGCGCCGGGGTGGCCGCCCCGGCGCGGCAGGGAGCTACAGATGCAGCCAAAGCCCCAGGTGCAGGTGCAGCCCGTGGTGGTGATGCCCGTGGTGATGGCCGACGCACAGCAGCAGGCAATGCCGCGCCTGGTCGGCTCTGTCGGACTGCGGCGCGGCCGAAGCCGTGCCTACCGCGGGCCCGGCCAGCATCAGACCGAGTGCCACGGGAAACGCGGCCAACGCGGCCCGGCGCTTCGAGGTGCTCATCTGTGATCCCTTCTCCGCACTACGGCACCGGATGGCGCCGTAATCGAGTATTCGGTGCGGTCCGGGGAAAACGGCAGGCTGATCACCCGCGGTTAGATCGTCCGTATGATGACAACCGTTTTCAGTCACGTTTCCGTGGTACCCGGATGGCCGCTGAAACCCGCCGATCCGGTCGATCCGGCGGCCGGCCGGGTGTCGTCCGCGCCGGGCCTCGTCACCAACCCCGGGGGCCTTACGAGGCGTGCGCCTTCCCGCGATAGCGTCTCCAACCGAGCTTTGAGGAGGCTGACGTGGGCAAGGGTTCGCGCAAGAAGGGTCCCAAGACGACCTCGGACCGCAAGCCGAAGGTGCGCGACGTCTTCGTCGGCCAGCCCTTCGAGGGACTCGCGGCGGAGACCGAACTGATCGCGCTGCGCGAGTTCGTCCCGTCGGCGACGGCGGCGCTCACGCTGGGCTCCGGCGAGAAGGTCACCCTCGGCACGGTGCTGCCGATGGCGGCGGCCGCGTTCGTCCGGTCCGACGGCGAGCGCTACATCGGGATGCAGGTGCAGACCCGGTCCTCGGACATCAGCCGCGACCTCGGCCGGGCGCTCCAGTGGGTGCTGGAGGCCAAGGAGGGTGACGTCCTGTCCGTGCCGGACACCACGACGCCGCCCACCGCCGACGAGAAGGCCCGCCTGCAGGACCTGCTCGACACGAACGTCGAACTCGACGTCACGCTCTACAACGACTTCGCCTGGTGGCTGCCCGAGGACGCCGACGCGAGCGGAGACGTCGCGCTGTCCCTTGAGCGCGCGAACGCGGCGATCATGCCGACCGAACGCCTCGGCGCGGGCGCGTACTGGGTGCTCGCCGGGGAGAAGGCGCACCTGCGCTGGGTTCGCCCCGAGCCGGAGAACCTGCTGCTGCAAGCGCTTGCGCGGCTGTCCGCGGCCGGTGAGCTCAGCCTCGGCGAAGGCTCCCGCTACGCCGGTTCGTTCCGCGCGCACGGGCTGCTCGTCCCGGTGTGGGACCTCGACCCCGAGGCCCACGCCCGCGAGTGGGCCGACGCGAAGGACCAGCTCGGCACCCGGCTCGAGGCCGCGCTGAAGTCCCTCGACACCGAGCCGCTCAACGCCGCCGAGCGCCGCTCGCGCGACGGCCTCATCGGCCGCCAGCTCACCATCCGCTGATGCGCGTGAAGGCCCCCTTCCCTCGGCTCAGCCGAGGGAAGGGGGCCTTCACGCGACAATGGGCGGCGTGATCCTTCATATCTGTGCCAAGGGTGACTGGGCGGCGGTGCCCGAAGGCGGCGTCTACACCGCCGCGTCACTCGATTCCGACGGCTTCATCCACTGCTCGGACCCGGGAACGGCGCATATCCCGGCCAACGCCGTGTTCCCCGGCCGCACCGATCTGGTGCTGCTGGAGATCGACCCGGCGCTCGTCGGCGCGCCCGTCGTCTGGGAGGACGGCGACCCGCCGCATCCGGCCGGTCTCCAGTTCCCCCACGTGTACGGGCCGATACCCCGTAACGCCGTGGTGGCCGTACACGAATTCCCTGTTCAGGGGGACGGTTCGTTCAGAATTCCCGAATCCGTGTCGAGGCGTTGAGCAGACGTCTCTCGAACTGGTTCGCGGCAAGAGACAACCTGTGGGGGCGGTCATGCGTTTCGGGAGAGGTGGGCCAGGCAGAGCTGGCCGGGTGACCCCGGGAGGAGGCGATACGGTGACCGCTGCCGCGACGGTCATCCCGGCGACGGACGTCTGGGGGGCCGGCGAGAGCCGCGGGAGTGACGTGCCTGGTGAGCTCACCGACTTCGGCGACTTCGTGCGGGCCGGCCTGCCGGGGCTCCTGAGGTACGGGCACGCCCTCACCGGGAACCCGCACGACGCCGCCGACCTGGTCCAGACCGTGCTGGAGAAGATCGGCTCCCGCTGGTCGTACGTCCAGCACAAGACCGGCGACCCGATGGCCTACATCCGCCGTTCGATGGCCAACGCGCATATCAGCCGCTGGCGCCGGACCAAACGCGAGAGCCTCGTCGCCGACCTGCCGGACGTCCAGCCGTACAGTCCGGCCGATCCGTTCGAGCACGAGCCGCTGTGGCAGGCGTTACGCGCGTTGCCGCCGAGGCAACGCGCGGTGATGGTCCTGCGTTACTACGAGGGGCTGTCCGAAGCGGAGATCGCGGATTCGCTCGGTATCAGCCAAGGCACCGTCAAGAGCCAGGCGAGCAAGGCGATCGCGTCGCTGCGGACGAAGCTCGCGTTGGCCGAGCCCAAGGACGAAGGGAGGGAAGCGGGATGAACATGTCCGACGAGGACGTGCGGCAGCAGCTGCGCGACCTGTTCTCCGATGAGCGGCTGGGCGCGGGGTCCACGCTGAATCCCGAGACGATCGTCGCGGGCGCCCGCCGCCGCCGTCGCCGCCGTCAGCTGATGCAGACGACGAGCGGGATGGCCGCCGCGGTGGTCCTGCTGGGCGGCGGGCTCACCGTCTTCACGATCCACGACAAGGACAACGGCGCGGCCTTCCCCGGCGGCGACCAGCTCACCGTGGGCGCGGCGTCGTCGAGCCTGCCGCAGCCGGGGCCGGGAAGTTCGGCGCCGCCGGTGTCCTCCTCGGCGCCGCCGCCGAATCCGACGTCCGGGCCGCCGCCGTCGACAGCCCCCGATGGACCGGCCAAACCGCCGAAGAGCACCCCCGCCACGAAGCCGCCCACGCAGGGCAAGGTGACCTCCGGTGCGTTGCTGACCGCCGCCGGCTTCGGCAAGCTCCGGCTCGGGATGAGCGAGTCCGAGGCGGAAGCCACCGCGGGTCCGCTGCGGGCGAAAGAGGTCCGGGGCACCTGCACCTACGGCTACGCGGAGGGGGCCGCCGTTCCGGTCTCGACGTCGGTGTCGCTGACCGAGGGCGACGGGATCACCGTCATCAACCCGACGGGCACGGTGCACACCCCGGAGGGGATCGGCGTCGGTTCGACCGAGGCGGACATCCTCGCCGCCTATCCCGGCAGCACCAAGAACGGCAGCTCGTACGTCGCGCCGGTCAGCGCGGTGAGCGCGTATCGGATCTCCGTGTCCGACGACGGGTCGGCCGTCGGCATCCTGCTGACCAGCCTCAACCAGGACTGTCAGTTCAGCTGACGAAACGAAGAAAACCCGGGCTTCTCCAAGGGGGAGAGCCCGGGTTTTCCCGTGGTGGGAGCGTTGGTCAGAGCGCGCCGCCCGCGACCGGGGGCATCCCCGAGTCGGCGCCGCCGTCACCGACGGACTCGCGGTGCAGGTGGTTCTCCACCTCGAACAGGTTGCCGTCGGCTCGTTTGACGATGTTGAGCAGCGTGGACATCTGGGAGATCTCCTCGACCTGCTCCTTGAGGAACCACTGCGTGAACTGCTCGCCGATGTAGTCCTCTTCGGCGCGCGCGGCCTTGGCCAGCTGCTGGATGTCGGTCGCGACGTCCTTCTCCTGCTGCAGCGCGAGCTCGATGAGCTCACGGACGTCGGAGAAGTCGTTGCGTACGTCGCCGGTGCCGGGGATCTCCACGTGGTGGTCGGTGTCCAGCATGTACTGGACCAGCGCCATCGCGTGGTTCCGCTCCTCGACGGACTGCTTGTAGAAGTGCTTCGCGAGCTGCGGCAGGTCCTCGGCGTCGAACCAGACCGCCAGCGCGATGTACTGCTGGGAGGCGTTGAACTCGTTGTGGATCTGCGCCTGCAGCAGTTCGTAGAACTTCGAGCGCGGTTGCTTCTTGGTGAGGGCCATGTGTTCGACGATACGTCATGTCCCTATTCGATTTCCACTTTTCTCTGGTGATCTCCCCCCTATTAGGTTACCATTACCGACAATAGGCCCACCTCAATTAAGTAAGCCTTCCCTAATCAATTGAAATCAATTAGGGAAGGCTTACTTAATTTCTGTTTCAGATGCTTTCGCGCCGGATCGGGCACGACATGCAGCGCGGGCCGCCACGGCCGGAGCCCAGCTCGGAGCCGGTGATGGCCAGTACCTCGATACCGGCTTCGGCCAAGCGCGCGTTGGTTTCCACATTGCGTTCGTATCCGACGACCACACCGGGCGCGAGGGCGAGGGTGTTGTTTCCGTCGTCCCATTGCTCGCGTTCCGCGGTGACCGGATCGAGGCCGGTGTCGATGACCCGGAGCCGATCGATTCCCATTGCCTCGGCGGCCGCGGTGAGGAATGGGGCCGGGCCTTCCACCTTCACGGAACCGTCGTCGGTCGGCCGCATCGTGAAAGCGGTCAGCGAATCACGGGAAAGCGGATACATGACGACGGCGTCGGCGGCGACCATCGTGCAGACGGTGTCCAGATGCATGGTCGCGCGGGTCTGCTGGATCGGGACGGCGAGCACGGTATGCGCGATCCCGTCGGCGAACGCCGACCGGGCGAGGGATTCCGCGCCCGCCGCGGTCGTCCGCTCGCCGACGCCGATGGCGAGGACACCCGGCGAGAGCAGCATGACGTCGCCGCCCTCGATCGGTGCCGAATGCGCGCCGTAAGCGCGGGACGCGTGCCGGAACCACGGGTGATAGGCGTAGATGAGGTCCAGCACCGCGGTCTCGCGGACGCGCGCGGGCATGGTGAGCGAGGAGACCGCGACCCGGTCGCCGATCCAGGCCGACGAGTCACGGGTGAACAGCAGGTTCGGCAGCGGATCGACGGCGAAGTCGTTCGGGTGGTTCATCAGCCGGACCAGCGAGGCGCCCTCGGCGGCGGGCAGTTCCTCGAAGGTCATCCCCGCCATCAGGACCTCGGCCAGCGTCGCCGGGGGCACACTCGACAGGTGGGAACGGAGCGAGTCGGCCAGGTCGAGCCCGAGCCGCCGCTCGTCGACGGCCGCGTGTACGCCAGCCGCGTGGGCGCGGGTGTCCGAGAGCGCCGTGCGCAGCGCGTCGGCCAGCAGCAGCACCTCGACACCGCGGCCGCGCAGCACCTCGGCGAACGCGTCGTGCTCCTCCTGCGCGCGGTCCACCCAGGGGATGGAATCGAACAGGAGCTGGTCGTTGTTGCGAGGCGTGAGCCTTTTGAGCTCGTTGCCGGGCCTGTGCAGGAGCACCGCACGCAGGGGGCCGACTTCGCTGTCAACTCGGGGTGGAGTCGTCTCGTCAATCACGGTTTCACACTAGCTAGGGAAGCCAGGAAACTCGCCCTTTGAGCAGCGCGTATCCGACGAAGGAAACGAAATCCAGCGCGGTGTGCGCGGCGATCAGCGGCCACAGCCGGTTCGTCTTCTGCCACAGCCTGCCGAACACCAGGCCCATCACGATGTTGCCGACGAAACCGCCGAATCCCTGATACAGGTGATACGACCCGCGAAGCACCGAAGACGCGACCAGCGAGGTGTTCTCACGCCAGCCGAGCTGCCGCAGCCGGGTCAGCAGGTACGCGACGACGAGCACCTCCTCGGCGAACGCGTTCCCGAAGGCCGACAACGTCAGCGTGATCGGACGCCACCACGTTTCGCCCAAAGTGGACGGTTGCACCGACAGGCTGAACCCGAGGCCGTAGGAGAGGAAGTACAGCCCCAGCCCGGGAATCCCGATCACCGCGGCGAGCAGGAGCCCGTGGACGACGTCGCGGCCGGGACGCCGCTTGTCGAGGCCGATCTCCGCCAGCTTCATCCCGCCGCGCCACAACAGGTACAGCCCGAGCGCGCCCCAGCAGACCAGCTGGCCGGCGCTCAGGAGCTGTTTGAGCAGGTCGACCAGGCTCAGGGTCGCCTGGGGAACGTTCAGCTGGGCCTGTTGCCGCGCCAGCGGCACGGGCTGCAGCAGCGAGTCCACAAGGGACAGCAGGCTGCGCAACCCGGACAGGCCGAGGGTGATACCGAAGACGACGACCAGTTCGATGACGATCGCGCGGCGGCGCGCCGGATCTTCCACGAATTCCGGCAGCGCCGGGCGTTCGGGACGCAGCCAGCTCATCGGCCGCACGTTACCGTCGAGTCATGGCAAGGAGCATCGCGACCAACGAAACCGTCGACCGGGCCGCGCTCGTCGACTTCCTGTCCACCCGCCACCGCGCCATCCTGATGACCGCCAAGGCCGACGGCGGCCCCCAGCTTTCCCCGGTGACCTGCGGAGTCGACGCGGAAGGCCGCCTGGTCATCTCCACGTATCCGAAGCGCGCGAAGGTCGTCAACGTGCGACGCCGGCCGCAGGTGTCCGCCTGTGTCCTTTCCGACGAATGGAACGGCCAGTGGGTCCAGCTGAACGGCACCGCCGAGGTGCTCGACCTCCCCGACTCGGTCGAGCCGCTGGTCGACTACTTCCGCGCGATCTCCGGTGAGCACCCCGACTGGGACGAATACCGCGAAGCGATGGTGAAGCAGGGCAAGAGCATCATCCGCGTCACCATCGAATCGTGGGGCCCGATCGCCAAGGGCGGATTCCCGGCGGAACTCGCCTAGCCCTGCGGAAAGTAGGGGCAGCCGACCAAGCGGCGGATCTCGCCGCTCAACTGCTGCGGCCCTTCGACCGGCCGCGAGAACGCGAGCCGGACGTCGTGGTCGCCGGAGTCGGCCTCCACCCGCAGCCGCAGCCCGTAGCGGTCCAGCCCCAGCGGCCGGATCCAGCCGCCGCGCAGTTCGGCGGGTACGTGTTTGGCGAGCTGCTGGACGACGTCGGCGTGGTCGGTCTCCAGATGCCGCAGCCACGCGGCCTCGTAGTCGTGGAACGGGTCCGGCGGCGCGGCGCTGAACATATGCGGCCGGAGCGAGTGCGTGCCCTCGGCGTCGGCGAGCACCAGCGACGCCGGGGTCAGCCTCAGCAGCGTCAGGCCGTGCCCGACGTCCAGCAGCCGCTCGTCCGGCCGGGTTTCGGCGATGGAGACCGCGCGGGCCCGCGCCGACACCTCGGAAAGCGGCCGGAGCCAGCCCGTGATCCACAGCAGCCCGCGGATCGGTTCCCGCAGGTCGACCGGCGCCTGATCGGTCAGTTCGACCATCACCGCGAGCTCGCCGCGCTGTGCCTCGTGCGCGCGTTTCACCAGATGGTGCTCGTCCGGCAGCAGGATGCTGACGCTGCCGCTCGGGTGCACGTGGTGCAGCTCGGGGACGACGCGGCCGCACTGTCCTGGCAGGTCACGCTGCTCGGCGGTCGGCATCAGCGTCGCCGGCCCGTTGCGGGTGGCGATCGTCTTCGCGCGTTCCGCGGGGTTCGGCGCCGGCGGGCGGCGGATGGACGTCGGTGTGGTCACGGCTCACCTCCTGGTTAGGTGAGCCTAACCTGATCTGGCTGCCGAGTGGAAGTAGCCTGGATCACGTCTCACCGCATACCTCTACGTTGACCTGGTGGAAGACCACAGAATCCGGGTGCTCGAACCACCCGAAGGGATTCCGGCGAAGAACATGCCGGTCCTGACACCCCTTCTCGACCGCCTCACCGCGACCGCCGGCACGTCGTCGATCGCGTCCGGGTTGCTCGTGGTGCTCGGCGTCGTCCTGGCGGTGTCGGGCCGGTACGGAATCGCCGCGCCCGCCTTCCTGCTCTGCTTCATGACACCGGTTTCGCTCTACTTCGGCTACCTCGTCCTTGCCGGATCGTCGCCGATGCGGAAGCTCACCGGCAAGCCGTTCCGCCTGGTGAGCGGGCTGGACGGGGCTGTCGTCGCCGGTTCCCGGGTGAGTGTCCCGATCGACGGCCGGTGGCTCGTCTTCCGGCTGCCCGCCCCGCTGCGAGCGCAGTTGGCGGCGCAACGGCGGCTGTGGGTGCTCGGCCCGTTCTTCGTGCTGCCCGGTGTCATCGGCCCCCGGCGCGGCGCGTTCCGGGACGCCCCCGCGCGCGGTTCGGCGCCGTTGGCGGCCGAGCCGGTCACGCCGGGACGGCTGGTCACCCTGCAAGGACGGCTGCTGGGTGCGTACTACCTGCTGGGCGCCGGGATCACGCTGGTGGCGGCCGCCTTTTCGCTCTGGGTCAGCTTCGACTATCCCGACCGCGACAGTCTCATCGTGCCGAACACGCGGGTGCTGGCCGCTCTCTGTGTCCTCGCGACGATCGGGCTCGGCATCGCGGCGCTCGTGGTCGCCCGGCCGTCACCCGAGCCGCGGTGGACCGAACTCGCCGTCGTGTCCGGGCCGGCGTCGGTCAACCTCTTCGGCATCGTCACGTGCAAGGGCCGAACCGTGCTGCCCGACGGCCGCGAGGTCACCGTCCAGGCGGGCGGTTCGGATCCGTCGCTGGCCGCGAACATCGCCGCGACCGGACGGCTGTGGGTGCTCGGCGTGCCCGCGGCGGGGAAGGTCGCGAAGGCGGGAGTGCCGGGGCACGCGGTCTTCGGGCCGGTCCGATTCGGCCGGTAACGGACCCCGATCCCCACGCGATCCACAGGCGGGGATCAGGGGGAGAAAATGCACGATTCAGCCGTTTCGCGCGTCCGCGTGCTCGAACCGCTTCGCGATCAGCCGGCGGTCGCGATGCCGGTCTTCGGGTCCTTGCTGGGAGCCATGCGTGGGGCTCGTGCCCTGTGGATCGTCGTGCCCTTGGCCGTCCCGGGAGCCCCCGCCGCCTACCTGAGCGGACGTCTCGGTCTCGTCCCGATGGCGGTGTTCCTTGCTCTCGCGGTACCGGCGGTGTGCTGGGGGCTTCGGCGGTCGATCCCGTGGAAGGCGCTCTCCGAACTGGCGCGCGAGGCGCCGTTCCGCGAACTGTCCTTGCCCCCGGAAGGGCTTTTCGCCGACGGGACGAAGGTCTACTTCCGGCTTCCCGACACGGATGCCGCCTGGGCCGAGACCAGGCTGCCGAAAGCCGCCCGGCTTCAGCTCCAGGCGCAGCGGCGGGTGTGGCTGCTCGGGCCGGACGAGAAGGGACGCCGGTTCCTGCAGCTGCCGGGAGTGCTCTGGCCGCACCGGATGAAGGTGGTACCGGACGTGCCCGGTGGCGCGGTGTGCCAGGAGCCGGTCGAGCAGCGCGTCGTCCCACCCGAAGAGGACGTGGTCCTGACCGCGCATCGGCAACGGATCGTCCGCTGGATCCGCGCCCTGTTCGCGGCGGCGGTGCTCGTCTTCGTCCTCCTCGCGGTGGCCCAGGCCTTCGCGGTCGTCGAAATCGTGTCCGGGACCGGCTCGGGAATCGCCGTCCTGACGATCTACTCGGTCGTGTTCCTGGTCTGGGGGATCGATGCGGTCAAGGGAATGCTGAAACCGCTGCCGCGCGGGAAATGGACCGAGATGGTCGCCGTTCCTTACCGGCCGCCCCAGATCGGCGTCACGGGCCTGGCGACCCTCGCCTGCCGGGTCCAGTGGCCCAACGGCTGGTGGAGCGACATCTTCCTGGCCAAGGTGGACCCGGCGCTCGCCGCGGACATCTTCGCCACCCAACGGATCTGGATCCTCGGGGAGCCGTTCCGCGGTGCCACCACGTTCGCCGGCGTTCCCGGCCACGCCGTGCTCGGCCGCGTCAGATTCAACTGAGCGAGCGCCGCGTCGCCTCCTCGGTCTCCACGACCCCCCGCCGGATCCCTTCCAGCTGCTCGCTCAACTCGCCGATCGTGGTGGTGTCGAGCAGTGAATCGCCGCTGGCGGCCGAGAGTTCGGCCGCCCTGGCGACCAGACCGTCGAGGCCGAGCGCGCCGGAGCGCAGCTGTGCCAGCAGTTTCCGCTGCGCGCTCGACAGCCGCGTATGTACGTCTTCCTGTGCCTGCACCGATTCGAGCGACTGGTTCAGGTCGCCGCGGATGTCGTCGTCGGCGGTCTTCAATTCCTTGCGCAGCCGGGCTTTCTCGGCCGACACCGCGACCGGGTCCACGCGTGCCAGCGCCTTCCCGGTGGCGGACGCGCGCGCGGCCAGCCTCCGGAGGGTGTCGACGGTTTCCCGCACCACCGGTTCCATGTCGGCCACCCGATCCGCGAGCGGGCCGGTGTCGAGCGAAGCGGAGATCGACCGGAAGCCGTCGGCCGCCGCTTCCGCGCGCCGCACCCAGTCCGCTTCGGGGGAGCCGGGCTCGACATCGGGGAGCGGCCGTTCTTCGGGCTCCGGCAACGGTTTCGGTCGCGTGGCGACGGCGATCCCGGCACGGGCGGCGAGCACGGTCACGCCGACACCGAGCGCGGCGAGCGGCGGCAGCTGCACCGCCCAGGCCGCACCCGCCGACGTCGCCGCGAGGAGCAGACCCCACGGTTCGGCTAGCTCACGGACGAAGCGCATATCCGAGGATCTCAGAAATTCGAGATCACGGCGGTGAAGACCTGGTCGATCGAGTCCGGTTTGGACGAGTCGTACCCGACGCCCTGGGTGGTCTCGGCGATCTCCTTGAGCACGCCCAGATCCGCGTCCGAGCCGTAGGCGATGGTGAACAGCCGCACCGCCTCGCCGCCGCCCTCGGTCCGCAACCGCCCGACGAGGTTCGCCAGATCGATCCCGCCCGGATCCTCGTTCCGGCCGTCGGTGAGTACGACGACCGCGTTGATCGCGTCCGGATCCAGCCGCTGCTTCATGAACTCGTAGGCCGCGAGCGACGAGTCGTAGAGCCCCGTCCCGTTCTGCGGGGTCAGCCCGTTCAGCCGCGACGCCAGCTCCTGCCTGCCCGGCTCACCGCCGATCGGCGACACCGGCCGGAGTTCGGTGTAGTCCTTGTCGCCGTCCAGTTTCGTCGAGAACATCCACAGCCCGACCTTGTCCGCGTCGCCGAACTGCGGCAGCGACGCCACGGCGGCCTGTTTCGCGAGATCCATCTTGTTCTTCCCGGTCCCGCTGACGCCGTCGCCCATCGAACCGGAGACGTCGACGACCAGCAGCACGTTCGCCTTCTTCCGCAGGTCCTTCCACGACTTCAGCACCTCGGTCAGCACCGGCGGGCTCGGCGGGCGGATCAGGTTGAGTTTCCCGTCGGGCTGGGCGCCGTTCTCCTTCGTGGTCTGCGACCCTGGTTTGCCGTCGAACGTGCGGAAGCCGATGTCGCTGAACTTCTGCTGCGCTTCGGCGCCGCGCAGATGCGCGAGGAAATCCGCCGCGACCTGCTTGTGGATGTCGTCGGCCCAGTTCAGCACGGTGAACGGGTGATCGGAGTTGAGCGTGCCGTCGCTCGGGTAGATCCCGGCGAGCGGCACCTTCGGCGGCGCGTGCTGACCGCGTTTCGCCGGATCGTTCGTGGGATTGCCCTGGTTGTAGCCGACGAGCGAGTTCTCCTCGACCGTCACCGCCGAGATGTACGACATCGCGGCGCCGCGGTCGTCGGCCTTCTGCAGATTCGTCAGGAACGTCAGCGTGTTGTCGCCGTAGTGGACGATGGCCTGCTCGACGTTCTGCACGAACGTCCGCGCCTCGGGTTTCGCGAGCGCGTTCGCGGTGAGGTCCGAAGACGTGCCCGTCGCCGCGTAGTAGGCGCCGATGGTGGCGTTGAGGCCGGACGTCGAGATGTTCGGATTCGTCTTCCCCAGCCGGAACCTCCCCCATTCCGGATGGCCGTACTTCGCCCAGCCCTGCGGATCCGTGGCCAGCGCGGCGAGATCCTTCCAGCCGATTCCCTTGCCGGGCCAGCCGAGCGCTTCGGCCATCGGCTTCGGCATCGCGACGACCAGCGGCGCGTTCGCGACCGATTCCGGGTCGCCCTCGGGCACCAGCGAGGGATGATCGGAGCCGGTGAGGTTTTGGCGTAACAGGTTCACCCAGCCGGACGCGGCGGGCGTCCAGACGTCCGGCCGCGGGCCGTCCACCGCCTCGTTCCAGCCGCGGGACAGCGCCTGCATCGCGGTGCCGGACGACTTCGACTGCACGAGCACGTCGACGCAGCGTCCGGCCACCGTGCGGCCGCTGTACCCCTTGGCGATCTCGGCGACCACGCCCGCCTTCTCCGGCGACGACGACACCTGCAGCTTGACCGCGTCGCCCGTCGTGCACTTCGCTTCCACGGCCTCCTCGCCGGAGTCGCTCGTGAGCGCGCGCAAGCCGATGATCAGGCCGACGGCGACCACCGCCGCCGCCACGAACGCCAGGACCTTGCGGCCGCCGCGGGATTGCTGAGGATTCACGACCATGGAGAACCTCCGCCGGTGGGGACACCGATTATCCGGAGGTTTCGCCTTGCCAGGCTTGGCGTTGCCGAACCGTTGCGGCCATGGCGGTACTTATCCCGCCACCCCGCGGCATTTAGTCCTTTGAATGCGTGAGCACCGCATTCAAAGGACTAAACGCATGTCGTCAGGCGCCGGGGCCGCGGCCGGACCAGGTCCACGCGTAGCCGTGGTCCTCCGACGCGTCGGCCGCTTCGCCGAGATCCAGCGGCGCGAAGGTGTCCACCATGACGGCGGTCTCGTCGAAGAACTGCGCCCCGATCGACGCCTCGGCCGCCCCGGGCTGCGGTCCGTGCGTGAAACCGGACGGGTGCAGCGAGAGCGAGCCGACCTCGATCCCGGAGCCCTTGCGCGCCTCGTAATTCCCGCGGACGTAGAACATCAGCTCGTCCGAGTCGACGTTCGCGTGGTTGTACGGCACCGGGATCGACTCGGGGTGGTAGTCGACCTTGCGCGGGCAGAACGAGCAGACCACGAAGTTCGGGCCCTCGAAGGTCTGGTGCACGGGCGGCGGCTGGTGCACGCGGCCGGTGATGGGCTCGAAGTCGTCGATGTTGAACACCCACGGGTACAGGCAGCCGTCCCAGCCGACGACGTCGAAGGGGTGGGTCGCGTAGGTGTAGCGCGTCAGCCCCGCGCGGTGCCGCACGAGGACCTCGACGTCGGTGCCGTCGACGACCAGCGGCTCGGACGGCCCGCGGATGTCGCGCTCGCAGTACGGCGAGTGCTCCAGGAACTGGCCCTTCGCCGACAGGTACCGCTTCGGCGGTCCGATGTGGCCGCGCGCTTCGATGGTCAGCAGCTTGACCCCGTCGCCGTCGTGCGGGAGCACGCGATAGGTGCACGACGTCGGGATGACGAGGTAGTCGCCGTCGCCGACCTCCAGCGAGCCGTAGATCGTCTCGACGGTCGCTCCGCCGCCCTGGACGTAGAACAGCTCGTCGCCCGCCGCGTTGCGGTACAGCGGTGAAGGCTTGGTCGCGTGGACGAAACCGATGGTGACGTCGGCGTTGCCGAACAGCCGCCGCCGGTCGGTGACCGCGTCGGCGTCGCCGAATTTGAGGTCGTGGGTCTTGAAGGCGCGGGGCTTGAGCGGGTGGTTCGGGGTGATCGGGCCGCGCTCGTCCTCGATCGCGACGGCGTCGACGATCGCGGTGGGCAGGCCGCGGTGATAGAGCAGCGCCGAGTCCGCCGAGAAGCCCTCGACACCCATCAGTTCCTCGGCGTACAGGCCCCCGTCGGGCTTGCGGAACGCCGTGTGGCGCTTGTGCGGGATCTCGCCTACCTGCCGGTAGTAAGGCATCGGAATCTCCCCGGAACGTGTCCGTTGTGCGAACGATTTTGTCCTGATGTCGTACGCTACTAGCGTGTCAGTCGTGTCAAGCGCTGTGGAACTCACGCCACCCGGCCCCCGAGGAATCCCTCCCCTGTTCGCGCGGCTCGTCGACGACTCGGCGTTGTTCCCGCCCGGTGAGGCGTCCATGCCCGAAGCGCTGCGTGCGCACTTCGCGTCGAGGGCCGGTGAGCACTCCGGCGTCCTCGGTGTGTTCCTGTGCCAGGCGTCGAGGCTGCCCGAGCTCATCACCGAACTCATCAAGATCAAACCCAAGGAACCGCTGCCGCTGTCGCTGATCATCGACACCGGCCTCGGCGGGGTCCCGAAGGCGATCTCGATCGTCGAATCGCGCAGCGAGATCCTCAGCCTTCGCATGGTGGAGATGCCGGCGCCGTCGGACGTCGACGAGGTCTGGCTGGAGCGTGTCTCCGAATTCGTGCCCGAGGACGTCATCCGCGTGGTCGAGCCGCGGCGCGGCGTCGGCTGGCTGGACGGCGTGCGGAAGGTGATCGAGCACGGCAGCTGGCCGAAGATCCGCTGCGGCGGCAAGGCGGGCGAGAACTTCCCCAGCGTCGACGAGGTCGCCGACTTCCTCGCCGTGGTCAGCGGCTCGACCGGGGCGTCGTTCAAGGCGACGAACAGCCTGCACCGCGCCGTCCGGCACACCGAGGAGTCGAGCGGCTTCACCCACCACGGATTCCTGAACCTGATCGTGGCGTCCGCGCGCTGCCTCTCCGGTGGCGACGTGCGCGGCGCCCTCGAATCGACCGACGGCGCCGCGCTGGCCGCCGAGGCCAAGGGGATGTCGGAGCCCGCCGCGAAGGCGGTTCGCGGGCTCTTCGCGTCCTACGCGGCGGCCTCGTTCGACGAGCCGGTCGCCGACCTCGGGGAACTCGGGTTGCTGTGACCCGCGAAGGGTCACTCACCCTCGACCGGGGCCTCGCTTTGCTGCAGGCCGTGGCGGACGCCGGTGGCGAGGCGGCGACGATCTCCGAACTCGCCGTCGCCATCGGCGCGAGCCGGGCCGCCGTCTACCGGCTGCTCGTCCCGCTGTCCGAACGCGGCCTGGTGTGGCGCGACGGCAACAAGGTGCGGCTGGGTGTCGGCCTGCTCCGGCTCGCCGGGCAGGTCCTCCCGCAGCTGCGCGAGGCCGCGAGGCCGGTGCTGCGCGAGCTGGCGGAGAAGGTCGGGGCGACGGCGCATCTGTCGGTCGCGCAAGGCGACCAGGCGCAGGCCGTCGCGGTCGTCGAACCGTCGTGGACGAGCTTCCACGTCGCCTACCGGGTCGGCACCCGGCATCCGCTGTCGGCCGGCGCGGCGGGCAAGGCGATGACACTGCGCCCCGGCGGCGGCGAAGGCTGGGTCACCTCGTCGGGTGAGCTGGAGGCGGGCGCCTCCGGGGTCGCCGCGCCCGTGCGCGGAGTGCCGGGGTTGAAGGCCAGCGTGGGTGTGGTGTCCCTCGAACCGCTGGAGGCCTCCGTGGTGGGACCCGCGGTCGTGGCGGCCGCCGTCCGGCTGGCCGAGGTGCTGAAGCAGCCCGAATAGCGTTTCAGCGGTGGCTGAGCAGCGGCCGCACCATGGTCGCCAGCAGCGTGAGGTCGACCGCGAACAGCAGCCGCTCGAACAGGCCGAGCGTGACCTCCTGGTGCGATGGGCCGGTGAGCATCGTCCAGACGAAACCACCGAGCACGATCACCACCGCGGCGAAGCTGGCCACCGAAAGCCGCCGGATCGTCGTGCGGCGCGGCTCCCACGGGCAGCGCGCGCGGCCGGGGCGGGTCAGCACCCAGGCGGCGGCGGGAAGCGCGAGGAAGGCCACCAGCGCGGCGTAGTTGTGGATCTGGCCGGCCAGCGACCGGGCCATCCCCTCGGGGTCGACGGGAACGAGCGCGAGGACGAACAGCCCGGCGCACCACACGCCGAGCAGAACGAGAACGGACTCGTAGCCCTTGCGGTGCGCCTTGGCGATCCCGCCGAGCAGAGCGAGCGAACCGAACCCCAGCGCCAGGCACATCGCCCCGAACAACGGGGCCGCCGTCGAACCGGGCGAGAGGTAGCCGTAGACGTACTCGGACAGCGTCTGCCAGATCGGGCTGACCTGGCTGGACAGCCTCAAGTGCAGGTCGATCGAGATGGCGACGGCGACGGCCATGCCGAGGACCGCGAGCCTGCCGTGCACGGGGGAGACGGCTCGGGCCACGAGGGTCTTCGGCGAGGTCACGACCGGTTTCTCCAGGCACATCGGGGCGGGTGTTCACCTTTTCGTTCCCGAAAGGTTACCCGGCGAACCTGTGAAAACCCCGTGCGCCTCAGAAGACGAGCTGGGCCAGTGCGAACAGCGAGAACCCGGCGAAGACGAAGCCCGCCACGCGCTGGATGAGCTTGGGGCGGATCCGGCTGCGCACCTTCGCACCGATGAAGACGGCCAGACCGGCGACGGCGACCAGTGCGACGAAGGAGCCGAGGCCGACCGCGAACGGGTTGCCGAAGCGAGCGGTGAGGCTGGCGGTCGCGAGCTGGGACGCGTCACCCCACTCGGCGGCGAACAGCACGCCGAACGACGTCAGTGCGGAGCGGAGGAAGGTCGCGGGGCCGGGACCGGAACGCGAGGCGTCCTCTCCGCCGTCCTTGGCGGGACTGAACCCTTCGCGAAGAAGCATGTACGCGCCGACGCCGAACATTCCGGCGACGATCGCGGTCACCAGTGCCTCCCGCAGCAAAGTGAGCACACTGCCGAACGTGGCGGCGATCGCGGATTGCACGGCGAATGCGGTGGTGACGCCGACGAATACCGGCCACGCGCGGAAACGAGTGGTGAGAACCAAAGTGGCGACGAGAGTCTTGTCCGGCAGCTCCACGGCCAGTACCAGGCCGAACGCGCTGATCAGAGCCAGCATCGAGCTAGACATGATGGTTCTTCACCCCTTTCACTGCAACGATAAAGGGGCGATTCAGAGAAAGGCAAGCTGATGGCTTTTCCGAATTGGGCGGCATGTGCGGGCGAATTGTATTCCTTGGTGCAGCGGAAATGAGTTTTCGGTAAACCGAATTCTTTTTTCAGGCTTCGCTGGTAGCGTCGCCGGGCATGGACGAGAGAGCGCGGATCGAAGACGTGTGCAGGCGCCTGCAGGACCACTACGTGTTCCCCGACGTCGCCGAGAAGCTGGCGGTGTTCCTACGGGCGAGGGTGAGTGACGGCGCGTACGCGGGGCTCGACGATCAGGCGTTCGCCGTCGCGGTCACGCAGGATCTGCAGTCGGTCAACGGGGACAAACATCTGCGGTTGCGGCACCACGTCGACCCGCTGCCCGAGGTGGACGGGGAGTCGTTCGATCCCGAGGAGTTCCGGCGCGAGGCGGAGCTGAACGGTCATGGCATCGCGTCGGCGCGGCGGCTGGCCGGGAACGTCGGCTACCTGGAGACCAAGCTGTTCTACGGGCCGGACATCGCCGGCGAGGCCATCTCCGCGGCGATGACGCTGCTCGCGACCACCGACGCGCTGCTCATCGACGTCCGGGAGAACCGCGGCGGCGATCCGGCCACGGTGGCGCTGCTGATCAGCTACCTGGTCGGCGAGCCGACGCATTTCAACAGTATCTATCTGCGCGACGGCGACGTGACCAACCAGTTCTGGACACAGCCGTACGTACCGGGCCGCAAGTTCGGCGCGGACAAACCGGTGTGGGTGCTGACCGGGCCGACGACGTTCTCCGGTGCCGAGGACCTGAGCTACTCGCTGCAGCAACTGGGGCGGGCGAAGACGGTGGGCGCGTGCACCGGCGGCGGGGCGAATCCCCGGAAGCAGTACAAAGTGGACACCCATCTGGATGTCACCGTCCCGGGTGGACGGGCCGTGAACCCGGTCACGGGGACCAACTGGGAAGGCGTCGGCGTCCAGCCCGATATCGCCGTCGACGTCGAGGCCGCTTTCGACACGGCGTACGCGTTGGCGCTGGCCCACGTGCTGACACTGGGGGACACGGGCCTGCGGCGGCAGGTCGCCGACGAGGCGCGGCTCGCGCTCGCCGCCCTCGGCTGAGGCCTGCCAGGACCTACGTCCTGGCGAGATCGGGACCACTTGAACTGGCGGGCTCATCGGGTGTTGAGCAGGCTTGAGGCGTGGAAGTTCTCGATCTCGCGCGATGGCAGTTCGGCATCACCACCGTCTACCACTTCTTGATGGTCCCGCTGACCATCGGACTTTCGGTCCTGGTGGCCGGGATGCAGACGGCGTGGGTTCGCACGGGTGATCAGCGGTACCTGAAGATGACCAAGTTCTGGGGGAAACTCCTGCTGGTCAACTTCGCGATGGGCGTGGTCACCGGCATCGTGCAGGAGTTCCAGTTCGGGATGAACTGGAGCGCGTACTCGCGGTTCGTCGGCGACGTGTTCGGCGCGCCGCTGGCAATGGAAGGGCTCGTCGCGTTCTTCGTCGAGTCGACCTTCCTGGGGCTGTGGATCTTCGGCTGGGACAAGCTGCCGAAGAAGGTGCACCTGGCCTGCGCCTGGGCGTATTCGCTGGCGACCGTGGCTTCCGCGTACTTCATCCTGGCGGCGAACTCGTGGATGCAGCATCCGGTCGGGGTCGAGTTCGTCGACGGGAAGCCGACGATGAACTCGATCTGGGCGGTGCTGACGAACAACACCGCGCTGGCCGCGATCCCGCACACGCTCGCGGGCGCCTTCTCGGTGGCGGCGGCGTTCCTGGTCGGCGTGGCCGGCTGGCAGCTGTGGCGCAAGCGTTCGGAGGACGACGAGCACCGCGCGGTGTGGCGTTCGTCGTTGCGTCTCGGCGGCTGGACCGGTGTGGTGGCGTTCGCGGTGCTGGCGATCACCGGCGACCTGCAGGGCAAGCTGATGTTCGAGCAGCAGCCGATGAAGATGGCTTCGGCGGAAGCGTTGTGCCATACGGAGAAACCGGCGAGCTTCTCGATCATCGCGATCGGCGACGTGCGGAACGCGAACTGCGAGGACGTCAAGACCTTCACCGTGCCCGCGCTACTCTCGTTCCTGGCGCACAACGACTTCTCGACCGAGGTCAAGGGCGTGGAGAACCTGGTCACCGAGTACCAGGCGAAGTACGGCACGAACTACCCGGACGACCCGCAGCTCGGCTCGCTCGCGGGGAAGCCGATCGACTACGTGCCCAGCCTGCCGGTGACCTACTGGGGCTTCCGCGCGATGATCGGCTTCGGCGCGATCTCGGCCGGGATCGGGGTGCTCGCGCTCTGGCTGACCCGGCGCGGGCGGATCCCCGGGCAACGCTGGTTCCCGTGGCTCGTGCTCGGCGGGATCGCGACGCCGTTCATCGGCAACAGCGCCGGCTGGATCTTCACCGAGATGGGCCGTCAGCCGTTCGTGGTGGTGCCGAACCCGACCGGTGTCGACGGGGTGTGGATGTTCACGGCACAGGCCGTCTCGAAGTTGTCCACAGGCGAGGTGTGGACCTCGCTGATCGCTCTGACGACCGTCTACGCGGTGCTCGGCGTCGTCGAGGTCTACCTGATGCGCAAGTACGTCCGGGGCGGCGTCGACGCCGTCATGCCACCCAAGAAACCGACCCCGACCAGCAAGAACAGCGATTCCGAAGGCGGTGACGGCGATGACGACGCGCTGGCCTTCGCCTACTGATCGCCTCTTTACCTCACCTACCCAGCCCCCCGCCCTTCCCGGGGGACGGCCCCGCACCCAGCGTATCGGGGGTATCGCTCAGGCGGGTTACCCACAGCCGATCTGTGGACAACTTGAGCGGTTGTGGATAACTCAGGGCGACCGGGGCTTGAGGGGGCCGTCGTGCGGGACGGGGAACGTCGCGAAAGCCACTTTCGCGACGCTGGATGTCTCGAAAGTGGCTTTCGCGACATGCCGTACGGCGTCGGCGGCGCGAACGGCGGAGCACGCGCCGGAGCACGCACCGGGCGGCGCGGCGAAAGCGTCCTTCAGCCCAGGCCCGCGCTTCAGCCCAGGCCAAGGAAAGTGAGCACCCGATGACCCTCGAAACGATCTGGTTCTGCGTCATCGCCCTGTTCTGGCTCGGCTACCTCTTCCTCGAAGGCTTCGACTTCGGCGTCGGCATGCTCATGCCGGTCCTCGCGAAGGACAACACCGAACGCCGCGTCATGGTCAACACGATCGGCCCGGTCTGGGACGGCAACGAGGTCTGGCTGATCGTCGCCGGCGGCGCGATGTTCGCCGCGTTCCCCGGCTGGTACGCGTCGCTGTTCTCGGCCGCGTATCTCCCGCTCCTGGTGGTGCTGCTCGCCCTCATCGGCCGCGGCGTCGCGTTCGAGTACCGCGGCAAGGTCGACTCCGACCGCTGGCGCCGCAACTGGGACCGCGTCATCGGCATCGGCTCGTGGATCCCGCCGTTCGGTGTCGGCCTGCTCCTCGCCACCACCGTCCTCGGTCTCCCGCTCGACGCCGACGGCAACCGGGTCGGCGGCCCGTTCGCCGCCCTCAGCCTCGAAACGCTGCTCGGCGCGATCGCGGTCGTCGGGTTCTCGCTGGTGCACGGCGCCGCGTTCCTCGCCCTCAAGACCGAAGGCGACCTCCGGCACCGCGCGCGGAACCTCGCCACCCGCCTGCTCCCGGTCGCGCTCCTGCCGCTGCTCGCGTTCCTCATCGTCGTGCAACTGCGCTCGGGTGACCTGTGGACGCTGTTCCTCATCGGCGTCGCCGTGATCGCGGCGGTCCTCGCGTGGTTCAAGATCCGCATGGGCCGCGAAGGGCAGGCGTTCGCCGCGCTCGGCGGGGTCATCGGAGCCTCGGCGGTCGCGATCTTCGTCGCGCTGTACCCGAACGTCCTGCCGTCCACTTTGGACGCGGCCAACACGCTGACGATCGCGGGTGAGGCGTCGAGCCCGTACACCCTGACCGTGATGACCTGGGTCGCGCTGTTCGGCGCGCCCGCGGTCTTGATCTACCAGGGCTGGACGTACTGGGTGTTCCGCAAACGCATCGGCACCCGGCACATCCCACCGGTGCACGCACCATGACCGAACTTCCCGGCCGCGACACCCTTTCCGCCACGGAGTCCACAATGGACCCAGCGCGACCGGGGAAGGGTCCGCTCGGCGCGCTGGCTCCACTTTCGAGTGCGGCGCGCCGGGCGTTGATCCTCAGTGGAATCCTCTCTTTCGTCAACGCGCTCCTGCTGGTGGGACAGGCGTTCCTGCTGGCCGACGTCCTCTCCGCGGTCGTCCGCGGAACACCGGGGGACCGCACCGCCCAGCTGGCCGTGCTGCTCGCGCTCGTCGCCGGGCGCGCGTCGACCGGCTGGGCGGTGCGGATCGTTTCCGTTCGCGCGGCCGCCCGCGCGAAGGAGGAGTTGCGCGCCAAAGCCCTCGATCACGCCTTGAAACTCGGGCCGGAATGGATCGCGCGCCGCGGCCACGGCGAGCTGACGTCGTTGACCACCAAGGGACTCGACGCGCTCGACGCCTATTTCACCCAGTACCTCCCGGCCCTTGTGACCGCGGCGATCGTGCCGCTCGCCGCCGGCGTCGCGATCCTGTTCGCCGACTGGCCGTCGGCCCTGCTCGTCGCGATCACCGTGCCGCTGGTGCCGCTGTTCGCCATCTTGATCGGCAAGCACACCGCCGAACGGGTCGCCGAAGCCGCCGACGCCGAACAACGGCTGTCGGGACACCTGCTGGAACTCGTTCGCGCGCTGCCGATCCTCAGCGCGTTCCGCCGCGCCGGGGCGCAGGCCGAGACGGTACGGAAGATCTCCGAACGTCACCGCCGCACCACACTGAAGACGTTGAAGGTCGCGTTCGCGTCGGCGTTCGCGCTCGAACTGATCGCGACACTCTCGGTCGCGCTGGTCGCGGTCGTCATCGGTGTCCGGCTCGTCTCCGGCGAACTGTCGCTGGCCATCGGGCTCGGCGTGCTGATCCTCGTCCCGGAGTGCTACCAGCCACTGCGCGCGGTCGGCGCCGCGTTCCACGCCAGCGAAGACGGCGTCGAGGCGGTGCGCCGTGTCGCGGACGTGCTCGCGGAACCCTTGCCGCCCAACGGTTCCGGGACCCTGGCCAAGGGCGAGGTGCACGTCGGGGGCCTCCGCGTCGCCAGGCGCGGCGGATTCGCGCCCGACGGCGAGACGTTCACCGCCCGGCCCGGCGGGATCACCTGGCTGCGCGCGCCCAGCGGCGGTGGCAAGTCGACGACGCTCGCCACCCTGCTCGGTTTCGTGCAGGCCCACGACGGGACGATCACCGTCGGCGGCACCGACCTCGCCGACGCCGATCTGACGAGGTGGCGTGAGAACGTCGCCTGGGTGCCGCAGTCGCCGGTGTTCGGCGGCGGCACGGTCCGCGACGAGGTCGGCGCCGAAGACATCTTCGGCGAACTCGGCCTGACCGGACTGGCCGACCGGCCGGTTTCGAAGCTGTCGCAGGGGCAACGGCAACGTGTCGCGGTGGCGCGGGCCCTGGTGCGGGTCCGGTCGGGCGCGTGGCTGCTGTTGCTCGACGAACCCACCGCGCACCTCGACGAGGTCAACGCCGCACGTGTCATGGCCGCTGTCCGGAAGGCCGTCGACAACGGTGCCGCCGCGATCATCGCCGCCCACGAACGAGGCTCCGGTGTCGACATGTCGACCACGACGGGGATCGAAACCGGAACCGCCGAGGAGACCCGGGAAGTCCGGCCCCTGCCTTGGCGCGAACTGCTGCACCCCAGGTTCTTCGGCGGCGCGTTGCTCGGCGCCGCCGCGTTGCTCGCCGGGGTCGCGCTGACCGCGCTCTCGGGCTGGCTGATCGCCAAGGCGTCGCAGCAGCCGCCGATCCTCACCTTGACGGTGATGATCGTCGGCGTGCGGACGTTCGGCCTCGGCCGCGCGGGGCTGCGTTACCTCGAACGGCTGGTCACGCACGACGCCGCGTTCCGGATCGCCGGGAGCCTGCGCGTCCGGCTGTGGGAGTCGCTGGTGCGGCTCGGGCCGGCCCGGGCGCTTCGGGCGGGTGAGGAACAGCGGCGGCTCGTCGGCGACACCGACACCGTGCGTGACCTGCTCCCGCGCGTGGTCACTCCGCTGATCGTGGTCGCGTTGGTGGCCGTCGGCGCGGTCGCGGTCCAGGCCGCGGTGCTGCCCGAGGCGGGGCTCGCGCTGGCGGCGGCCGTGCTGGTGAGCGCGTTCGCGCCGCTGCTCGCGCTCCGGGCGGAACGCCGCGCGACCAGCGCGCTGGCCGCCGGACGGCGTTCGGTGTCGGCGCAGGTGCTGAGCCTGTTCGAAGCCGCCGCCGAGCTGATCGCGTACGGGGACGACAAAGAGCGTCGTCGCCGAATCACCACAACCGATGCCGCGCTGACCGCCGAAGCCCGTCGGCAGGCTTTCGGCGCCGGCGCGGCCGACGCCCTGATCATCCTGGCGACGGGGGCCGCCACCGTCGTGAGCACCGGGTTCGCCGTGAGCGCCGTCGCCGCCGGCGCGCTGAACCCGGTGCTCGCGCCCGTGGTCGCCCTGGTGCCGCTCGCGCTGGCGGAGGTCCTCTCCCTTCTTCCGCCGGCCGCGCAGCACTGGGACACCCTGCGCCAGGCCCGTCTGCGCCTCGCCGCGTGCAATGAACGGTCCGTTCCTTGCGAAATTCGCAAGGAAAGCCCCGTTCCTGGCACCGGCGGGGTGCGGATCCGGAACGCCGACCTCGGCTGGCCCGGCACCGAGCACCCGGTCCTCACCGGGGTCGACCTCGATATCGCGCCCGGGACGCACGTCGCCGTCGTCGGCCCGAGCGGCGCCGGGAAGTCGACGCTCGTCGCGGCCCTGCTCGGCTTCCTCCAGCCGAGCAAGGGCGACGTCGCCGCTCCCGAGAACGTCGCCTGGGCGCCGCAGGAACCGATGCTCGTCTCGACCACGGTCGCCGAAAACCTGCGCCTCGCGAAACCGACGGCGTCGGAGGCCGACCTGCGAAAAGCCTTGTACGAGGCCGTTCTTGAGGACGTCGAGCTCACCACGATGCTGGACAGCGCCGGTGCCGGTCTTTCGGGCGGCCAGGCGCAGCGGGTCGCGCTGGCGCGGGCCGTGCTCGGTGCCGGGCAGGCCGATCTCGTCCTGCTCGACGAGCCCACCGCCCACCTCGACGAGCCGACCGCGCGCACCGTCCGCGAACGGCTCGGCGAGGCGCTCGCCGGGAAGACCGTCGTCCACGTCACGCACCACGCCGCCGAGGCCGAAGAAGCGGACGTGATCCTGGAGGTCCGAGAGGGCCGCGTCACAGCGCGCGCCTTGGCCGGAGCCGACTAATGTCGATAGCGCTCATGGATCCCACGCTTGCCGCGCGCGCACTGTCCGCCGCCACCGAGATCACCGGCACCGCCCTGTCCGGTGACGACCCGGGTGACGTGCTGGAGACCGTGGTCGCCCGCGCCGTCGAACTGGCCGAGGCCGACCTCGGTCTCGTCATGGTGCGCGCGGACGACGGCCAGGTGGTCGCCGAGGCCGCGCACGGGGCCACCACCCAAGGCCTCCGCGGGCTGGCCTTCTCCGCCGATTCCGCGGCGGGCCAGGTCGCGCGCGGCGGGGAGCCGGTGGTCAGCGAGGACTTCACCGTCGATCCCCGCACGGCGCCGTTCGTGCCGCCGGAACTCCAGGGCTTCGGGCCTTTCGCCGCTTCGGCGTTCGGCGCGGGCGGCCGTGTCCTCGGCGCGCTCACCGTGTACCGCCGACACGGCGGGGAACCGTTCTCCGCCAGCACGGTCGAGGTGCTCACCGCGTTCGCCGCGCAGGCGGGCGTGGTGCTCGCGCTGGCGGAGGGCGCCAACGCCCGGCACCGCGTGACCCTCTATCAAGAGCGCGAACGTATCGCGCGCGAACTGCACGACGTCATCGTGCAGCGCCTCTACGGCGCCGGCATGCAGCTCGACCGCGTCCGCAAGAACATGCGGAAACGCTTCGCGCAGGCCGACGGCGCGCGGCTGTCCGAGGCGATCGACCAGCTCGACCAGACCATCGAAGAGATCCGCGGCACCGTGCGCGCCCTGCGCAGCCCGGAACCCGCGAACGAGACCGTCATCGCCACCGACCTCGCCGAGTCCGCGCGGGGCGAGGTGCGTATCGCGGGCGAGCTGCTCGGCTACCCGCCGACCCTCGAACTGTCGGGAGAACTCGCCGACATCCCCGCCGAACAGGCGGATCACATCCGCGCCGCCCTGCGCGAGGCACTGTCCAATGTGGTCAGGCACTCGGGGGCGAGCGAGACCCGCGTGACGCTCAGCCGCGACGCGGAAGGCGTCAAACTCCGCGTGCGGGACAACGGATCCGGGGTCCCGCAGGGGGTCGCCAAACGCGGTCTCCGCCATCTCGCCGAACGCGCGACGACGTCGGGCGGGCGCTTTTCGATCAATTCTTCCCCGAGTTTGGGGACCTTGGTCGCTTTCGACGTTCCGCTCGACTGAACCGTGTAACGGCTGGGGCCGGGGCGCGACTCTATGGGCATCGAACGCGCTCCGAGCGCGGATTCCCAGCGAAAGGACTCGCCATGTCCTCGGTTCGTCGCGCCCTCGGCACGGCCGTAATCCTTGCCGGATTCTCCTTGTTCGGACCCGCTTCCGTCGCGTTCGCGCTGGCTGAAGCGCCCGCGATCGTCGACCTGGACTGCAAGGACTTCCAGTTCCAGGAAGAGGCGCAGGCCGTCCTCGACAAAGATCGGTCCGATCCGCACGGGCTTGATCGCGACAAAGATGGAATCGCCTGTGAAGATCTGCCGAAGCGTGGAGCTCCGGTGACCAAAACGGTCACTCCTACCGTTCCGCCGATCACCACGGAAACGCGGGCGCCGCAGTTCAAGGACAAGGATTGCGCCGATTTCTCTTCGCAAGCCGCCGCGCAGGCCGAGCTGAAGAAGAACCCGCGAGACCCGCACAAGCTCGACGGTGATCACGACGGATACGCCTGCGAATCCCGGTTCGGTGAACCCGGCCAGGTGAAGGTCAAGCCCAAAGGCGGAGTCGCGACCGGCGGCGGGGAGCCCGTCGAAGCCAACGGCGGCCTCCTGGAGATCGCCGCGGTCGTGCTGACCGGCACGGCTCTGCTGACCGTGTCCGCCGCGGGCGCGTCCCTGGTCCTTCGGCGGCGTGCGGAGCGATGATCCGGCCTTCTTGGCGCCGGTGGCCGTTCCCGCTGGTCGTCGGCACGCTCATCGGGGTGGTGCTCGCGGCCGCGCTGACCGCGTGCGCCGTCCCTCCGCCGGGCAAGGTCGCCTCGCCGGCGCCGCCTTCCACGGTGTCTTCTGTCGCGGAGACGCCTCCGCTGGCGCCTGCGAAACCGGCGAGGCTGGAGATCCCGGCGATCGGGGTCCGCACCGGCGAGATCGTCGACCTCGGCCTGGCCGGTGACGGCACCCTCCAGGTGCCGCACGACGCGATCACCACCGGCTGGTTCACCGGCGGCCCGGCGCCGGGCGAGATCGGGCCCGCCGTCCTCGCCGGGCATGTCGATTACAAGAAGGTCCCAGGCGTGTTCGTCCGGCTCAAGGAACTGAAGGCCGGCGACGAGGCCCTCGTCCACCGCGAGGACGGGATCACCGCGGTGTTCACCGTGTACGCCGTCGAGCGGCATCCGAAGGCGTCCTTCCCCACGGAGAAGGTCTACGGCGACACGACCGGTCCCGAACTGCGCCTGATCACCTGCGGCGGGGATTTCGACTCCTCGACCGGCAACTACCTCGACAACGTAGTCGCCTTCGCGAAACTCACGCGCGTTTAGATTCTCCGGATGCGCACTGTCTACGTCGTCACGCATCCGGAGGCCACGCACCACGTCGATCGTCTGGTGGGCGGGTGGTACGACTCCGAACTCACGCCCGGGGGCGAACGCGCGGCCGCCGCTGTCGCCGAGTCGCTGCGCGCGAAGGTGCCGGACGAGGTGGAGCTCTATGCCTCGGATCTGCGCCGCACCGCGCGGACCGCGGAACTGATCGGCGAGCGGCTCGGCGTGGCCCCGGTCCTCGACCGGCGGCTGCGCGAGAAGTCGTACGGAGAAGCCGGTGGCAGACCACAGGCGTGGCTCGACAGCCGGTTCGTCCCGCCTCCCGCCGTGGGCGAGCGGCTGGGGCACGACGAGGGAATCCCCGGCGCCGAAACGAAAGGCGCGATGGCGGCGAGGGTCTACTCGGCCATGGAGTCGATCCTGGAAAGCCCGTGCGAGCACCAGATCGTCGTCACGCACGGTGGCGCGCTCACCTTCGTGATCGCCGCGTGGATCCGGATGCCGCTCGAATCGGCAGGCTACGTCGACTTCCGCGGTTCACCCGGCAGCGTCACCGTGCTGCGTGAGGACGACTACTTTCACAACCGGCAGGTCGTGACCCTCGCCGGGAAATGACAGGATCTCCCCGGACTGTCGAAGACCATGTGGGGAGATGACATGCCGAGGTTCCTGCGAGCCGTGGTCCTTGCCGCCGCCGTGGCGGTCGTACCGGTCGCCTTGCCCGGCACGGCGACCGCCTCGACCGCGTCACCTTGTCCGCAGCTGAGGCTGGCCGACCACTGGTACGGCGACAACGCGGCCAAGATCCAGCAGGTCATCTGCGGTAAGAAGCACGGCGAGCGGCCGGTCGCCGTGTTCGATTGGGACAACACGGTCATCAAGAACGACATCTCCGACCAGACCGTCTTCTGGATGATCCGGCACGACAAGGTCCTCCAGCCGCGAAACAAGGACTGGCGCACGACCAGCCGCTACCTGACCGAGGCGGGCGCGAACGCGCTGAGTAAGGCGTGCGGCACCGCCACCCCAGCCGGGAAACCGCTTCCCACCAGCAAGAACGTCGCCTGTGCCGACGAGCTCCTCTCGGTGCGGAAGAGCGCGAAGACGACCACCGGCGAAGAGGTCTTCGCCGGGCACAACCGGCGGTACATGGAGGCGGCCTACGCCTGGGTCGCGCAAATCAACGCCGGATACCGCCCGGACGAGGTCCGCGCGATCGCCCGGCAGGCCAGGGCCGCGGCGCTGCTGGCACCGATCGGGGCGACCCAGAAGGTCGGTTCGAGCACCCAGATCGCGTGGATCCGGTACTACCCGGAGATCAAGGACCTGATCGCGACGCTCACCAAGGCGGGCTTCTCGACCTGGGTGGTTTCCGCCTCGCCCAAGGAATTCGCGGACGTCTGGGGTTCCGCCGTCGGCATCCCGCCGAGCCGCACGCTCGGGATCTACTCGCAGACCACGAACGGCCGGATCAACGGACATCTCGAAGGCTGCGGCGGACACGCCGACGGCGCCGACGAGATCATGACCTACATCGACGGCAAACGGTGCTACATCAACGAACGGATCCTCGGGATCCGCGGCGCGAAGGCGATGGAACCCGCGCCGGCGGACAAGCGGCAGGCGCTGGCCGGCGGCGACGCGACCACCGACGTCACGATGCTGCGCGACGCCACCGGAGTCCGCGTCACGCTCAACCGCAACAAGGACGAGCTGATGTGCCGCGCCTACGACAACGCGGACGGGAAATGGGCGGTGAACCCGATGTTCATCGAGCCCTTCCCGGCGCTGAGCCGCACCTATCCGTGCTCGACGACGGCGTACGAAAACGCCGACGGCACACATGGTCCGGTGCTGCGCGACGACGGCACGGTCATCCCGGACCAGCGCGACACCGTGCACCCCTGAGCGGGTTCACGGTGAGTGACGTGCATGATCCGCGCTGCTAGCGTGTCGGATACAGCTGTGAGGGGGTTTACAGGTGACCGATCCGTTGCAGGCGGAGCTCGTCAAACAGACCGTCGCGCTGGTGTTCACGGGTGGGGGCAAGGTCGCCGAGTACCTCTGGAAGAAGCTTTCGGGGCGCCGGGACGAGAAACGCCTGCGTTCGGACCCGGCCGCGCTGGAGGCCGCCGTTCGCCGCCTGGCCACGGAAGACCCTGCCGTGGCGGGGGAATTGCGCGAGCTGGTCGGAAGCATGCTCGCGATGGGTCACGACCGGCCGCGGATCGTGCCCCGGTCACCGAACCTGTACGACCGCGTCGGCGCTCAGGCTCAGCTGGGCGGAACCGGCGTCGTGGTGCTCTCCGGCCCTTCCGGAGTCGGCAAAACGACGCTCGCCGAGCACTACGGGACGCGTTCCGGCGGGGCGTATCCCGATGGCGCGCTGCTGATCGACCTCGCGGACCATCGCGACGGCCCGGGCGCGCCGTTGCGGATCAGCCAGGTGCGGGAGGCCGTGCTCCAGGCGTTGGGCGTGGAGCCGAAGCTCATCACGCCGGGTGCCGGGGAACTGAAAACCCAGTACCACGACGTCCTCGGTCCGTTGCGCCTGCTCCTGGTCTTCGACTCGGTCGAAAACGTCCGCGACCTCCAGGCGCTGGTGCCACCGGCGCCGATGAGCCTGGTGCTGGCGCTGACGGAAGACGCGTCCGACGAGTTCGTGACGCAATATCCCCGGCATGTCCCCCTCAGCAGGCTCGAAGAGGGTGCGGATCGGATGCTTTTCGAAGCGATCGCGGGGACCGGCTTGCTCGCCGCCGATCCCGAAGGAACGCACGAAGTCCTCGTCGAATGTGACCGTTTTCCGGCGACGGTGGTGGCCGCCGCGATCGCGGCGAGGCAGCGGGCCGCACTGGCGGCTCGGCCGCTCAAGCTTCTCGCGAAGGAACTGAGCAGTGGGCGAGCACTCGGCCCCGTGAGTGCCGCCTTCGACCGGGTTCTCGCCGGGCTCCCGCCGCGTGAACAGGAGCTTTGCCGGGCGCTGAGCGGAATTCCGGGGCCGAGCTTCACGCACGAGGCGGCAGCGGCCGTCGCCGGTTGCGAACCGTTCGAGGTCCTCGACGGGCTGGTGCATCTCCAGTCGGTTTTCTTCGTGACCGAGGAGCCCGGCAAGCGGCTGCGGCTGACCAAACAGGCGAGGCAGGCGCTCACTCGCGCGGGTCATGAACCGGATGGCGACGGATTCCCGCGGCTCGTGCGCTTCCACCGCACCCGGGCGGTGCAGGCGGATCACTGGAAGATGGGCGACCGGCGGCTGAGGCTGTACGACCAGACGCTGCCGGAGGGAACCCGACCCTTGGACCTCGCCCCTGGGCAGGACGCGGTCGACCTGCTCGTCGCCGAAATCCCGACGTACCGCGCACTGGCGAAACCGGCCCACGACGCCGGACTCCATCGCGAGCTGACGCAGATCTGCGGCGCACTGGAAATCGTCGGGCTGCACCGGGGGCATCTGCGTGAACTCGCGGAAATCAACAAATGGGGGATCGCGAGCGCGGACGCCCTCGGTGACGTCCCGCTCCAGTTGAGGGCCATCGCGCAGCAGGCACGGCTGTACTCGTTGCTTCAGGAGTTTCCGCGGGCGGAGAACGAGTTCGGCAGGCTGGGAGAGCTGCTGCGACGGCTGGAGTCACCCGAAACCGAAACGAATCGGCAGCTGCGGGCGTCGCTTTGGGAGTTCCGCGGGCTTTTCCACCGAGAACGAGGCCAGTACACCGAGGCATCGGCCTGCTTCTTCGAGGCGCTGAAGATCAGCCGGACCTTGGGCGGTCTTCCCTTCCGGGGGCAAGGGCTGCACGCGAGGATGCTCGCCAACGTCCAGGTGCTGCTCGGTGACCTCGCCGGGGCGTTCCAGCTGGTGGAAGAGGCCGAGGCGAACACGGATCCCGCGTACAAACGCGACCTCGCCCAGGTCTGGCTGGTGCGGGCGAAGGCGCTGAGCCGATCGGGTACGGCGGACGCCGCGCGGCAAGCGCTCGACCTGGTGCCGGAAGTCTGGCGCATGGTGGCTCCGACGGGGAGCGATCAGTACGACCTGGAGATCGCCGAGGCACTCGGGGACGCCGCTTGGGCAGGCGGGGACTTCGGCAAGGCACGCGAGTACTGGTCCGGCGTCTGGCAGCGGCTGCAAGCGGTCAAGCATCCGCGTGCCGGCGCGGTGCACGTCAAGATCTACACCGAGCCGCCGCTCATCCGGTGAGCACCGAGGCGACGACGTCCCGGATGTGGTGGCCCTCGCGCACGCGGAACGACCCGGTCGCCGGGAGGTTTCGGTTCTTGCGCCAGTAATAGGCGGAAATCGCGGCCAGCGGCTCACCTCGGGTGGTGAGCTCGACGACCGGCTCGCCGGGACTCCAGAGCAGGCACCGGTCCACACCGATCCCGGCGATGAGCCCGGCGTCGGGACGGCGGCGGGTGATTTCCCGTGCCCAGCCGTCGAATTCCGTGTCCTCGCCGGTGAACTCGCAGTAGACCACGGCGGCGCCTTCGAGCTCGTCCAAAGTGGACAGTTCCTCGTGGGCGACGACATGGTGGCCGGGCGTCGCGGCCTGTTCGGTGGGAAACCGTGAGACCGCCAGGTGATCCGCGTGCCGCCGAACCTCGACCGAGAACGTCGCGGGCTCCGTGACGTCCGGCGCCGGATCGGGGACGGGGAGGAAGACCGCCCGGGTGTCCGGTTCCGTGAGTCGCATCAGTTCGTAGAGGACGGGGCGAAGAAGTTCCGCGCACTTGCCGGAGAACTCGACCGCCTGCGCCGCGACCTCGGTGAGCGGTCCCGCCGCGCACGCCTGGTCGAGCTGTTCGCGCAGATCGCGGTCCTGGTCGAGCCGCGGGGCTCTGGCCAGCAGCTCCGCGAGCGGGGAGTCCGGCACCACGGTGGCGGGTTCCCGGCTGCCGATCAGCACCGGGATCTTCGCGGCGGCGGCGTACAGCGCGATGGAGCCGCCGTCCGAGATCAGGCAATCCGCGGAAACGACGGTCGCCTGCCAGCCACGCTGGGGCGGGATCACGGCGAGCCCCGCTCGCCGGGCCCGCGACAGCCACGCGCGGATCTGCCAGGGACCGTGCGCGGCCCAAGCGCCCGGATGCGCGATGAGGCTGAACCTGTACTCGCCGACGGGGAGTTCGGTGAGCAGCCGGGTGGGCAGGCCGGGATCGGTGCCCAGCAGGGAATCGGGGCCCCAGGTGGAGGCCAGCACGACGTGTTTGCGGTCACGGACGTCGAGCAGGCGCCGGTAGCGGGCCGCGCGATTGAGACTGGCGAGCATCCGGTCGTGGCAGGGGTCGCCGACCACGACGGCGTGCGGTTCGGCTTGCGGACAGTTCCGCCGGAGATAACGCAGCTGATTGCTGTGCGAAAGGCCGATCCGGCTGGGAACGACGCGACCATCGCGGACCAGCCGTGCCGGGTTCAGTCCTGAAATGACCGTCTGGTGCGGATAGTGCTTCTGGTGCCCGATGCCGTGCGGCACGAGCAGGACGGGCGCTTTCACCCGGTGGAGTTCGTCGTTCTCGCTGGCGGCTATCGCCAGGTCGAACCGGGTTTCGACGGCCTGCTCCCAGGAGATGACCTTCGCGTCCAGCGAGGCGAGGAACTCACTGACCCCGGAGGAGAGGATCGCCGGTTCGCGCTCGTTGTGGGTGAACACGATCTGGACCCGCGGATCGTCCTTCAGCAGCGACACGACGTCGAGCAGTCGGGTCAGGGTGGTGACGGTGCGGACGACGACCAGGACGCGATGAGAGAACCGGACCGTGAGCCACTGGTCGAACTCGGGATCGACCGGGACCTTCGCCCAAAACGACGGGGGGGGGGAACCTTTTTCGCGCACTACCTGTCCCGGCGCGCGATCCACGCCGCGGCCTGTGTGCGCCGCTGCATGCCCAGCTTCGCGAGGACGGACGTCACGTAGTTCTTCACCGTCTTCTCCGCGAGGAACAGGCGCTCCGCGATCTCGCGGTTGGACATGCCCTGCCCGATCAGGTCCAGCACCTCGCGTTCGCGTTCGGTGAGGGAGCCGAGTTCGTCCTCGGGCGGATGCCGCAGCTTGTCGAGCACCCGCGCCGTCGACAACGGGTCGAGCAGCGACCGGCCGGCCGCGACCTCGCGGACCGCGTTGACGACGTCCTGACCGCGGACCTGTTTCAGCAGGTACCCGGCCGCGCCCGCCATGATCGCGCCGACCATGGCCTCCTCGTCGTCGAACGCGGTCAGCATCAGGCACTGCGGCGGGTTCGGCTTCGAGCGCAGCTCGCGGCAGAGCGCGATGCCGTCGCCGTCGCCGAGCCGCACGTCGACCACGGCGACGTCCGGCTCGACGTGCATCGCCACGGCGAGGGCCTCGTCGACCCCGCTCGCCTCGGCGACCACCTCGATGTCGGGCTCGTCGGTGAGGAGGTCACGCAGACCGCGCCGCACCACCTCGTGGTCGTCGATGAGCAGCACCTGGATCGGCATACCCCCACGTTACTTCGTCGCCTTGGCGACCATCCCTTCCACCAGCGCGGACGGCAGCCCGGCCCGCTCGCCGAGCCAGCGCACCCATTTCGGCAGCAACGCCTGGGCGACCGGGCGATGAGGGTGATCACGCCAGTCGCCGATCACTTCCTGGTAGTAACGGATCCGGCCGGGAGACGCGAGGAACCGGGTGTCCGGTACGAGGCCGCCCATCCATTCCTCGGCGAGGTCCTCGACGATCACCGGATCGGGTTCGTTCCCGTACCGCTCGATATGCCAGTCGGCGAACGGACGAGCCATCTCGGCCGGGTCCACGTCGTCGAAGAAACTCCGGCGTGGTGGAAGCGGCGTCTTCCGTTTGTTCAACGCCGTCTCGAGATCCTCGAACCGGCGCTGTGCGCGGTACCAGTCGTCCAGCACGGTCCGTGATTCATCGCCGATCACCATGAAACTGCAGCCGGCCAGGCCGATCAGTCGTTTGGTGTCGGTCACCACGTGCGGCTCGGCGTCGGCGGCTTCGTCGCCGAGCTTCTTCCGCCACGCCTCGGCGGCTTGCTCGACGTTGTCGTAGACCCCGCCGCCCGCCGGCTCGCAGAGACCCGACATGTCGACGTCGAACAGGTAAACGCCGGGATAGCTGTAGGCCGCGATCACGGCGAGGCGGGTGCCGTAGACGTCTCGCATCTCCCAGACGTCACCGGTCGCTTCGATGTTCGCCAACGAGCGCGGCCACTCCGACAGGCTCGCTGACGCCGCTTTGACGCGGGTGATCGAAGAGCGCAGCGCCGGCACCACGCCGGGTGCCGCGATCGCGAGCAGGCCGTGAAGGAACCGCCACAGCGCTTCGGACGGTTCCGTCTTGGCCAGCACGGACACCTCGCCGACCAGGGTGGCGAAGAACAGGTCGAAGTCGAGGACGTCGTTCTCCTCGTCGAGGACACGTTTCAGCTCGGCTCCGAGCAGTTCGGCGGCCGCCTGCTCGAGGCCGCGAGCCGTCTCGCAGGCCAGCGTTCCGTCGATGCCGTCGACGATGTTCTCGATGGCCTCGTCGAACCAAGACGGGTACGAGATCGGCTCGGTGGCGACCGGCGACTTCTTCTTCTTGTTCTTCTTGGGCTTCCGGCCACGTGATACGGGCATGCCCGCACGTTACTTCGGGGCCGCCCAGTAAATCGCCTTGGCCACCTGCGAGTACAAGCCCTTCGGGTGATCGCGGAACAGCGGTTCGGTGCCGAACAGCACCGCCCGCCCGCCGAGCCCCGTCGTCCCGGACACGACGGCGGCCTGTCCCGCCGCCTGCAGCGGCCCGCCGGTCCCGTCGTCCCGGGTCCGCCAATGCCCCGCGACCAGGGGATTCCCGCTCGCGTAGCGCTGCTCGACGCTGACCGAGGAGCCGAGATCGGTGAACCAGAACGGCCCGTAGACGAACGAGTCCGGCAGTGCGCCGGCACCCACCGGGCCGGTTCCGTTGACGACCGAAACGACACCGTTCCCGTCCTCCCAGCCCGCCACCGGACGTGTTTCGAGAAGTCCCACGTCGGTGTTGAACCGCGCGCCCGTGGCACCGCGGGTGACCACACCGCCGCGGGCGAGGAAGGCACGCAAAGCGTCCTTCGCGGCCGGAGCGAGGTCGGTGTACCGCAGTCCCGAAGAGACGAACAGCAGGTCCACCCGGGACCAGTCGAAGCCCGCGTTGAGCACCGCCGCCGACACCGGTCGCACGTCGAAGCCCATGTCCCGCAGCGCTTTCAGCTCGTCCGCCCCGACGGCGGCCGCGATCGTCTTGCGGGTCAACGGGGACGCCGTCCCGCTTGCCTCGGTGAACCGGACGCCGTAGCGATCCGCCACCTCGGCGGCGGCCGGACGGGCCGCCGCGGGGACGACTATCGTGCCGTCGTCCGTACGGCCGAGGGCGAGGCCCCGGTTCAGCAGGTCGTTGACAGCGCCGACGTCCTTGGCGTCGACCAGTTTCAGCGCGAGGTCCCGGCCGGGCGCGGCGTCGATGCCACCGGTCGGCGACGCCGTGACGACGTCGTGCGCGCGGACGTCGAGGCGGCCCTGTTTCACGATGTCGACCGACGCTCCCCAAAGCAGGCGGTGGCTCCAGCCGGAGATGTCGTACATGACCGGCACCTTCGCCGAGATGTCGCTGCCCTGCTCCAGCATCACGTTCGCCAGACCGCGTTTCGGCTGGTGCATGTCGACCAGGTACGAACCCGCCGGATAGCCGCGCCCGGCCAGCGAGAACGGGCGATCGGCCTGCCGTACCCGGACGTCGTTGGCCACGAGGTGGTCGACCAGCCGGGAAGCGGCGGCGGCCGAACGCTGGCTTGCCCCGGCGGGGATGACGTACGCGCGCGGGAACTCCGTGCGGTAGCGGTCTTCCGGCCCGAAGCCGGGCACGAACCCGTCGGGGATCTCGCGCTGCGCTTCACCGGCCGTGCCACGGCGGAACATCTCGATCTGGTTCGCGATGAGCTCACCGCGGTTGCGGTCGACGTAGTTCAGCGTGCTGCCGATGGTGGCCTCGACGACCTCGGTGTTGATCACCGCGCGCCGCTGGAGTTCCGCGACGGGCTGCGCTTCGTAGTCCGCGTTGTTGACCCGCATCGGGATCTCGATCGTGAAGGACACCGCGCCGTGGTACATCGCGTACTGGGCGGTGTAGATCGGCGCCCAGCCGTCCCAGCTGCCGGGTTCGTAGTCGCGGAACGGGATCTCCGGCTTCGCGGTCTCGGGGCGCCCGAGCGCCTTGACGGCCTGCTCCATGCCGAGCCCGTTGGCGTACCCGTGCTTGATGTAGAGGTCGAAGTCGTAGTTCTGGCCGTGTGGCGGCGTGGTCGGCTCGATGAGCGTGTTCTCGACGTAGCCGTGTTCGTCCAGCATCATCAGCGGCTGCTTGCCGATGGCGATCCCGCGCATGGCCCGCACTTCGGGCTGCGAAGCGGTGACGAAGTCGCGGTTGGGGTCGAAACCCTGCGACGTCTGCCGCGTGCCGGCGACGCGGCCGTCCGGATTGGCCGTGACGTTGAAGTAGAAGCGGTTCCGCTTCAGCAGTTCGACGGTCCTGGGATCGTTCGACGTCGCCAGCTTCTCGATGACGCGGAGCGCGCCGTCGGTGCCTTCCCATTCGTTGCCGTGGATGTTGTTGTTGATCCACACCGGCGCCTTGTAGCCGTGGCGCAGGAACGGGTCGCGCGCGGCACGCGCCGGGTCGTTCTCGATGAGCGACCGCCAGGTGTCCTGCCGTCTCGTCTCGGACCGGCTCTCCGGCGCGGTCAGCGTCACCAGGTAGAGGTCACGGCCGAGCCCGGACTGCCCGGCGATCTCGACCGAGATCCGGTCACTGCGCGCCTGCAACGCGTTCAGCTTCGGCGCGATCGCGTGGTACGGCGCGAGCCCGAGTTTGATCGACTTGTCGGCCGTGTTCTCCGGATACACGCGCAGCTTCGTCTTGCGCGGATAACCCGAATGGTCACCCGCGAGGTTCTCGCCCGCCGCGGCCCGCGCGACGCTCATCGGCTGGTCGGTCGCGGCCACCTCGTTGCGCTCCGGTCCGTTGCCGTGGTCGCGATGCGGCGACGTCGGCGGTGGCGCCGCGTACGCCGGCGCGGCGACCGCGCTCAGTGACAGCATCAGGGCCAGGAACACGGTGCGAGCCGAACGCGACAAGGGCCACCTCCAGAGACGTCGGCACAGTGTTTCTGTCGAACGAACGCCCCACAAGACCCGAAAGGCGGCTAACCGGGCGCCGGGAACCGGTGCTCGTTCCGATCGATCTTGGCGTTGGCCGCCTCGATCAGGTCCACTCCGAGGCTGTTCGCGAGCTGGAGGAGATACAGCGTGACGTCGGCGATCTCGTCGACGACGTTGTGCGCCAGCTCAGGGTCGGAGCGCCATTTCGCCGATTCCTCCGGGGTGAGCCACTGGAACAGCGAAGTCAGCTCGCCGACTTCGCCGGACAGCGCCATGACCAGGTTCTTCGGGGTGTGGAACGGTTCCCAGGCCCGTGCCGCGGCGAAGTCGCGGAGGCGCTGGTTGAGGTCGTCGAGAGTCACGTGCCGTGCCTACCAGATCGTCACGGTGCGCTAACGGCCGTATGGCGGACGAGCGTTGACGTGCAATTTGCAACTTGCCTAGCGTCGCTGGGCGTCGGGGACCCGATCCGGAAGGAAAGTCTTGACGTACCAGCGAAGCCTTCGCGCTCGCATGCTCTCCATCGCGTTCGTGCCGAGTGCGGCCTTGGTGCTCGTCGCGTTGTTCATCGGCGGATTCCTCGTCCAGCAGGCCATCGAGGACCGTGACGACGCCGAGAGCGGGGCGATCACCCTGGCCGGGGCGAGCCGGGGAATCGCGTCGCTGCAGCGGGAGCGGGCGGTCGCGCTGCGGGCGCCGGGCAGCCGTTCCGCCACGTACACCGCGTATGCCGACCGTATCGACACTTCCCTTTCCTCGTTGCGCGAGATCGCGCGGGCCGCCCCGGACGCCGAAGTCGGCTATCAGCAGACGATCGCCGTCGAACTGCTCACCGCCGTCGAAGGCATGGACCGCAGCGATTCCCTCGCGGTCGCCGGGATCGACGACGAGGGACGGCGCGACTACGCCGCGGCTGTGGGCGCCTACCGGTCCAGGCTCGACGCCGTCGCCGGAAAGCTGACGGAAAGTAGCCGTCAGACCTACCGCGATCTCGTCGGGAGCGTGGATTGGAGCCGGTTCGGCGCGGTCGAAACCGCGTTGAGCGCGGCCACGCCGCCGCCCGTCGGCCAGGACGCCTGGCGGGTCGCGGCCGGTGTCGTCGGCCGGACCCTCGGCGATCTCGTCGCGCGCCAGATCGAGTACTCGGCGCAGCTCGCGATCGACGGCGGACGCCGGGTGCTGAGCGGTGCCCTCGCCGCCGCCGCGGCGATTTCGCTGCTCGCGGTGGTCGTGATGGCGATCGTCATGCAGCTCGCCAAACGGCTCCCGATCCCGGTCATCCGCTGCCCTTCACGGCTCGAAGCGGTGCCGCTGACCTGGTCACACCTGGTGAGCGATTACGCCGAAAAGAGCACGCTGTTGGCCCACACGAGTCGGCGAAGCGGTCGGGCAGACTTGTCCGGGTGAGTTCCCCGACGGATCTGCGCCCCTACCTGCGTACTTTGGACGCGGAAACGCTGGCGGACCTGCTGCACGCCCAGGCGGAGCGTGACCCTGTGTTACGACAGGCGCTGGAGAACCGTTTCGCCACCCAGGGGAGTGATGTCGCCGAGGCGCACCGCCTCCTCGACACCGCCGTGCTGGCGGGCAACGTCGAGTACGCCGCGAAGGTCGGCTCCGTCCTCGACACGCTTCAGCGGCTCCTCGACGCCGGCAGCCGGGCCGATCTCGCGCCGCTCGCCCGCCGGACCGTGGACGACATCAGCGAGATGCTGGAGCAGATCGACGACACCTCCGGCGAGGTCGCGGACCGGCTGGACCGGGCCGTCGAGCTGTACGCGCGGGCCTGCGTGGCCCGCCCGCCGGATCCCGAAAGCCTGGCCGCCTGGATCCTCGAAGTGGAGTTCGACGGCCCGGGGTGGCCGGCCATCGAACTGGCCGATTTCGCCTCCGCCTTGGGGGAAAAGGGAATCGCGCGAATACGGTCCGCTGTGGACGAGGTGCTGGCGGAGCAGCCGTCCGGTGCGAAACGCGAGACGGCCGAGCGGCTGCGCGAGGAGCTGGCGGAGGTGTCCGGCGACGTCGACGCGCTCGTCGCGATCCTCGCCGCCAAACCGCCGCGAGTGGACGTCAGCCTCAAGATCGTGCGCGTCCTGCGCGCGGCGGGACGGCACAGCGAGGCCATCGCGCACGCGGCGCGGGCGCTCACGCACGACAAGAAGGAAGAGCCGCCTCCGCCGGAAGCGGAGCCGGTTCCCTTGTCACGCAAGAACTTCGACGAGCATCCCACGGCCGCGGCGTACCTCGCCCTGCGCGAGGAGTCGCTGGACGCGGGGCGCTGGGCCGCGCAGCGGAAGACCGCGCTCGCCCGGCTGCGTGAACTCGCCGCCGGAAGCACGGAGGCCGCCGACGAGCTCGTCCGCGCGTTGCTCGGCGAGGACCGCGCCGACGAGGCATGGCGGGCGGCGGTGCGATTCGAGGCCTCTTTGCCGGTACGCGTCGAACTCGCGGATTCCCGTTCCGTCGCCCAGCCTGCCGAAACCATTCCGGTATATCGGGAGCATGTCGAAGAATTGATCACGCGGAAAGACCCGAACTCCTACCGCGAGGCGGCCCGGCAACTGCGCAAACTGCGCACGGTGCACAAAAAGGCCGGTACGGCTGAAGAATTCAGCTCGTACCTCGGCACATTGGTGGAAATACACAAACGCAAGACACGGCTGATCGCCGAGGTCAAGGCGGCGAGAATCGCGATTCCCAAACCGGTCGGTGCGTAACCGCGTCCGGCGGCGGTCGTTATTCGAAGTGAACCGAGGAAACCCGGCGAAGAAGGTCGAAGTCGCGGTGGTCCTGTAACCGGTTTCCGCCCGCGTCCTCCCCGCGGACGGGACCCGTGTTCCGCGCCCGGGACCACCGCGGCGAGCCCGATCGGGTCCGCGTGAAAACATGTCGCCATGAGTCCGGTCAGCCGTGCCCGCAAGAAGGCAGCCCAGCCCTCCACCCCGAGTGTGACGGGCCTCTTCAAGGACGTCCTCCGGGACTTCTCGACCCTTGGTGCCGAACCCGAGGTGCTCGACGTCGAGCTGCTGACCTCCGAGGTGCTCGGCCAGTGGTGGGAGATCGAGGTCGAGGAGGACGAGACGCCGCTGGGCCTGGAGCTCATCGCGTTCGCCGAGCGGAAGATCACCCCCGCCGCGGCCGCGCTGCTCGCCGGATTGCGGGTCTTCGCCGAGACCGAGGAGGAGCGCGAGGCGGCCGCCTCGGCGCTGAACACCGTGCTGGGCCGTGGGATCCCGGAGCCGGAGTGGGTGGCGGACCTCGCCGCGGTGACCGTGGGGGACTGCTGGCGGACCGGCGACGTCTTCGGTGACGAGTCCTCCCTGCTCTGCGTGTTCTCCCGGGGCGGTGTCGAGCACGGCCTGCTCGCGCTGGTCGATTTCACCGAGGGTGGCCGGATCCGCGACGTCGTCGTGGTCGACAAGCCGCAGGACGTGCTGGCCGAGATGCGGCAGCAGGCCGCCGACGACCCGGAGCTGGTCACGCTGGAGCGGGTGCTGCCCGAACGCGCCCACCAGCTGCTCGCGGACGGCCTCGCCGCGACGGACGTCGCCGAGGAACCCGACGTCAGCGAGGATTACGCGCGGTTCCACGCGCTCGCGCTGGCCTGGATCCGGGCACTTCCCGCGCCCGAACCGTCGCCCGAGATCTCCGAATGGCCCGAGCAGGTCCGCGAAGAGGTCGTCGCCGACTTCATCGGCTCCGGGCTCGTGGAGGACACGGAAGCGACGCGGTTCTACGCGCGCCTGCTCGTCGATCACGGCTGTGAGACCGAGCCGGGCAGTCCGCTGCGGGTCGGGCCCGAGAAGCTCGCCCGGTTCCTCGAATCGCTGCTGGACGGCGAGTTCGAGATCGACGAGGCCTACGAAGACGCGCTGGAGCCCGCTCTGCTCGGCTGGGTCACCTGGGCCGCCGACCGCGCCGGGCTCCCCGAGGCCGCGCGGGTGGCGCTGCTGGAGAGCGCGACCGAGTTCCTGGAGGAGTTCGCGCAGGACGAGGACTCGGCGCTCGACGTGTACTTCGACGGCTCGGAAGGGATCGAAGACCCGGCGGAGCTCGCGGAAGCCCTCGCGCGCCGGATGTTCGCCGTCCCGACGGTCTACGCGGAGATCGGCGACGAGGAGCTGGAACTCGAGCCCGCCGACCCCGAACAGCGACGGCTGCTGGTGATCGGCGAGCACCCCGAGTACCACGAGGCCCTGGCCGAAGAGACCTTCGACGGCGAGCCGAGGATGCGGCTCGCGCTGAAGACCACGATCGTCGACCAGCTCTGGGACGACGAACCCGCCGAGGTCTGGCAGGCCGTGCGGCGGCTGAGCGAGACCGGGCAGGAGCGGGAGGCGATCTTCGACCGCCTCATCGACGCGCTGTCCGGGCAGCTCACCGAAGCGGGCGAACACGAGATGGACTACGACGTCGACGACTACCGGAAGGCGCTCGACGAGCTCTGAGCGCGGGGAGGTTCAGCCCAGCGGCGCCGCGGGGGAGCCCTTGGTCTCGGTGACTTGCGGCTTCTTCCGGCGCCGGTCCCCGCGGGCGTCGTCGAAGTCGACGACGAAGGCGCCGGCGGCCATGGCCACCAGGAGTGCGAGTCCGAGTATCGAGCCGACCCAGGTCAGGATGATCGAGAACATCGTGAGCCTCCTCCCTGCTCAAGGTCTTTTCGAGACCTTTCGTTCCCCTGACACAAGGGTCGCTGTGGGGGGCTGTAGCCGGTATCGGCCAACCGGTTACACGTACTGAGCGTGGATCGGCCGATCGGCCGAGGAAAGCCGCCCGGCGACAGCGGTGCGCGACCGGCGGGCACCACCGGCTCGCCGGTGGTGCGAAGGCTGCTGCTTGTGAGGGAACGGCCGGAATTCGGCCGCGTGATCGAAGGATCTTGGGCGGCGCCGTGAACGCTCGCTGTGCGTGGAGAATCAGCGAGCGCCCGGTTACGCGGTGTCGCCGCTCAGAGCTTGCGCAGCCGGACCCGGTTGATCGTGTGGTCGGCGTCCTTGCGGAGCACGAGGGTCGCCCGCGGCCGGGTCGGCTTGATGTTCTCCATCAGGTTCGGCTCGTTGATCGTGCGCCACAGGTGGCGTGCCTCGGCACGGGCCTCGTCGTCCGGGAGGCCGGCGAAGTGGTGGAAGTGCGACGCGGGGTCCGCGAAAGCGGTGTGCCGCAGCTTGAGGAAGCGCTCGACGTACCAGCGTTCGATGTCGCTCGTCGGCGCGTCCACGTAGATCGAGAAGTCGAACAGGTCGGAGACGGTGAGCCGGGGGCCGGGCTGGAGGACGTTCAGCCCTTCGAGGATCAGGATGTCGGGCTGCTGAACGACCTGTTCCTCGCCGGGAAGGATGTCGTAGGCGAGGTGCGAGTACACCGGCGCGCTGACCCGTTCGGCCCCGGACTTGACGTCGGTGACGAACCGCAGCAGCGCCCGCCGGTCGTAGCTTTCCGGGAAACCCTTGCGGTGCATGATCCCGCGCCGCACGAGCTCCGCACGCGGGTACAGGAACCCGTCGGTGGTGACCAGGTCGACCCTGGGGTGATCCGGCCAGCGGGCGAGCAGCGTGCGCAGGATGCGCGCGGTGGTCGACTTGCCGACGGCGACGCTCCCGGCGATCCCGATGACGTACGGCACCTTGGTGCCCCGGCTGTCTTCACCGAGGAAGGTGGTGGTGGCCTCGTACAACCGTTGCCGGGCGGCGACCTGGAGATTGATCAGCCGGGAGAGCGGCAGATAGACCTCGGCGACCTCGGCCAGATCGACCTGCTCGCCGAGACCGCGCAGCCGCAGCAGTTCCGCGGCGGTCAGCGGCAGGGGAGTCGACCTGCGCAACTCTCGCCACTGCTCACGGTGCAGCTCGACGTAGGGACTGAGCTCACGGACCCGCGGCATCGCACACTCCTCGCCCGTCGCCTGCGCTGGCGCCGTACAAAACCGTGTTGACGAGTTCTCGGCGGGTGAACGTGCCTCGAACCGGATGAAGCCGCTTTAACGGTAGGGCTTACGGCTCGTGAACGCGCCGCGATGTGATGTAGCCCGCTTCGGGGCGCTACCGTCCGTTACGGGGACGGCCGGGCGTGAAGACCTCGTCCCAGGCCGCGGCGACCTGCCGGGCACAGGACGCGGGGGCGACGCCGCCGATGCCGGTACCGAGCCCTGGCATCGCGATCGTGTGCACGAGATCACGGATCCGGCCCTGGTCGAGACTGCCGTCGCGCCACTGCTGGAACACCGCGCGGGCGGCGAGGTACGGGTGCACGGTGTCGCGTGGGAGGAGTTCCCCCGGTTCCCGCATCGTCGGCGCGCTGATCAGCCAGGCGGGCTCCGCCTCGCCGGTGGGCACGATGACCGCTTCGCCGATCGGCAGCTCGCCGCCGTGGTAGGCGAGGACGGCGCTGCGGACGTTCTGCTCGACCCCGGGATACGCGCGGGCGTAGACGGCGTCGATGCCGCCACGCATCCAGCCGTAGGAGTTCGCGGGGCTGACGACGGCCTGTGCGACGACGTCGAGCACGGACCCGCGGTGCACGAAGACCCGGCCGTCCACAGTGTCCGCGACGGTCGTCCAGGCTTGGGCCAGCAGGTCATCGACGGCGCACAGCACCAGCTCCGGAGTGGGATGGTCCGGCACGGGAGCGAACGAGGAGCCGACATCCTCATGGCCGGGGTGCGTGCCCGGTTCGGCGGTCACGCCCTAAGCATGGCAAAAAAAGGCATTCGGCGTAACCGGTGCGCGTACCGGCTGTCCGAGTGAAACTCGCGACATACGCCGTGCGTAATCTGGCGGGGTGTCACGGATCGCCTACTTCGGCCCCCAGGGAACCTTCACCGAACAGGCCGCGCGCCGGCTCGCCTCCGGTGAGGAGCTGATCCCCGCGGAGACCATCCCGGCGGCACTGGCCGCGGTGCGCTCGGGCGCGGCCGGCGCGGCCTGTGTCCCGATCGAGAACTCGGTCGAGGGCGCGGTCACCGCCACCCTCGACAGCCTGAGCGAGGCCGAGCCGCTGGTCGCGGTGGCGGAGGTGCTGCTGCCCGTCCACTTCAGCGTGCTGACCCGGCCGGGGACGACCGAGATCCGCACCGTGGCGAGCCATCCGCACGCGCTCGCCCAGGTCCGTCACTGGGTCGAGGCGAACCTGCCAGGGGCGCATCCGGTCGCGACGTCGTCCACGGCGGCGGCCGCGGTCGCGGTGGCCGAGGGCGAGTTCGACGCGGCCGTCACCGCGCCGGTCGCGGTCGAGCACTACCCGTTGGAGGTACGGGCCACCGAGGTCGCCGACGTCCGCGACGCCAAGACCCGGTTCCTGCTGGTCCGCGCTCCCGGCGAGCTGCCGGAGCCGACCGGGGCCGACCGCACGTCGATCGTCGCCGCCGCCACGAACCGGACCGGTGCGCTGGCGGAGCTGCTCACCGAACTGGCGGTCCGCGGGATCAACCTGACCAAGCTGGACGCCCGCCCGACCAGGAACAACTTCGGCGAGTACCGCTTCTTCATCGACTTCGAGGGGCACGTGGCCGAGCCCCGGATCGGCGACGCGCTGGCCGCGTTGCGCCGCCGGTGCCGCAACGTGCGGTTCCTCGGCTCCCACCCGCGCGCGGACAACGGCACGACCGAGATCGAGCCGGGCGCCGCCAACGAGGACTTCACCGAAGCGATCGACTGGGTCCAGTCGGTACGGAAGGGAGCACAAGCGTGAAACTTCTCCTCGTCCGCCACGGCCAGACCGACGGCAACGTGCGCGGCGCGCTCGACACCGCGCTGCCGGGGCCGCCGCTCACCGAGCTGGGCCGAGAGCAGGCGCAGCACCTCGTGACGCGGCTGGACGGCGAGCCGATCGTCGCGGTCTACGCCTCGCACGCGATCCGCGCCCAGCAGACCGCGGCGCCGCTGGCCGCCAAACTCGGCTTCGACGTCCAGGTCCTCGACGGCGTGCACGAGGTCGCGGCGGGCGACCTCGAAGGCAAGACGGACAAGGACTCGGTCACCACCTACATGAGCGTCGTGCGCCGGTGGACGCTCGGCGAGCTCGACCCGCCGATCCCCGGCGGGGAGACCGGCGCGCAGGTCCGCGCCCGGCTGCTCGACGCGGTCGCCCGGCTGCGCGCCAAGCACGAGCAGGCCGACCCCGACGGCACGGTGGTGCTGGTGAGCCACGGCGGGGCGATCCGGCTCGGCGGCGAATGGCTCGCCGGGAACGTGACCGCCGAGATCGCCAACCTGGGCCTCATCCCCAACACCGGCGTCGTCGAACTCGTCGGGACCGCCACCGGCTGGGCCTGCCTCACCTGGGCGGAAACCCCCGTCGAACCCTGACCAGGGACGTTTGCCTCCACTCCCGCCGGGGAACACAGCACACAAGATCGATTAACACCTTGTGGGGAATTAACCGGTGGGGCGCAACCCCGACGGCGGACGACACGTCTACTGGACGGTGGGTCACCCGGCTACAGGAGGCGAATGACCATGGTTCGTTCGAAGTTGATCTCCATCGGCGGTCTCGTCGCGGGTACCGCCGGACTCCTGCTGCTCAGCGCGTGCGGCTCGGAGAACGCGCCCGTCGCGCAGAACACGTCCGCGTCACCGTCGAGTTCGGTTCCGGACACCTCTGCGGCGCCCAGCGCGACTTCCTCGGCGCCGGCTCCGCAGCCCGTCCAGCCACCCGCGCAGGCGTCGAAGAACGACGGGCTTTGCAAGGCGGGCGACGTCAAACTGTCCATCAAGGACAGTGACGCCGCCGCAGGCACGGTGTACCGGAAGCTCGTCATCACCAACGCGAGCGGGCACCCGTGCACCATCCAGGGCTTCCCCGGCGTCTCCTACGTGACGGGCGCCGACGGCCACCAGGTCGGTGAGGCCGCGTTCCGCGACGGCGCCAAGGGCGGCCCGGTCCAGCTGGGCAACGGCGAGAGCGCGATCGCCGACGTCGGCTTCGTGAACGTCCGCAACTACGACGAGGCCGTCTGCAAGCCCACCGAGACCCGGGGCCTGCGCGTGTACCTGCCGCAGGAGACGGCGTCGAACTTCGTGCCGGTGCAGGGGCTCGGGTGTGCCGGGAAGATCCCCGGCAACCAGCTGACCGTGAAGACCGTCCACAAGGGCTAGAGCGGGGCCGGTACTTCCGTGTGTTTGAGTGGACGACACACGTGTCGTCCGTCCAATCACACGTGTCGTCCACTCAAACACGTGTGCCGTCCCGCCAGTCACGCGCGGCCGCCGCGACTGCCAAGGGTTAGAGCTGGGTGCAGAGCTGTTCGGCCTGCACGAGGTGCCGCTGGCCCGAGATCTGGTTGAAGTGCAGGCTGAACACCATCCGGCTGACGCCGTCGATGTGGTCGGCCAGCGGCCGGTAGGTGTCGTTGGCGGCGGCCGCCGCGGCGGAGAGTTCGCGCGCGGCCGTCATCCGATGCAGGACTTCGGGCGCCAGGACGGCCACGGTCCGGTCGCCGGGCGCCGAGTCGGTGGTGTCGGGGATCGTGCCGACCCTGGCCAGCGCCGAGCACGCCGCCTGCGCGTCTTCGAGTGCTCCCGCGTTGACGCCCGAGAGCGCCCAAAGCATGCCGATCACGCCACCGCCGATCACGAAACCGGCGACGGCGGTGAGCACTTGCGGGCGTCTGGAAGGTTCTGTAGTCCCCACGCCGGCCTCCGGCACCAGTGTCTGCTGCATCGCGGACCTCCCCGTCACCCGTGGCGGTGATGGGCTATTTCAGCACCAAAGACCTCGGTTTTCACCGGTCTTGGTGGAGAACCCGCTCCTCCGTGGCCGATTCGTCATCGAAGGCGCCGGGCCGTAACGAGACGAACGCGAAACCGGCTACGCCGAACAGCAGAAGCCCGGACGTGAGGAACGTCCGGGCCGGGGAACCAAGGGCGTGGGTGAGGACGCCGCCGAGCAAGGCGCCGACCGGGATCGCTCCCCAGACGACGGTGCGCCATACGCCGAGTACCCGGCCGAGCAGGTCGCCGGGGACAAGGGTGTGCCGTGCCGTGCCGAGCACGATGTTCACCGCGACGACGGCCGCCGCGAACAGGCCGAACAGCGCCGCCCCCGCCACCGGCGAACTCGTCAGGCCCATGCCGGTGAACGCCGCGCCGCAGCAGGCCGTGCCCCCGAGCAGCACCGCGCGACGGCTGGACGTCTTCACCAGCCGCGGGGCGACGGCCGCGCCGAGCAGGCCGCCGATGCCTCCGACGAACGCGAAGAGCCCGAAGGCCGCTTCGCTGAGACGCAGGTACTCGATCGCGTACAGGACCAGCTGAGCCTGCGCGAGTTCGCTGACCAGGCTGATCAACCCGGCGATGACGACCAGGCGCAGCACCAGCCGGCTCTGCTTCAGCCAGCGGAAACCCTCCGCCAGCTCGGTGCGGAGGTCGGTGGGGGCGGTGTCGACGGCTTTCGGCCGGTAGCTTCCGGCGAGGCCGATCAACACGACCGCAGCGATCGCGAAGCCCACCGAGTTGAGCAAGAACGGGAAGGTCGCGAAGAGCGCGAAGGTGGCACTGCCGACCGGCCCGCCGAGGAAGGTCTGGCCGACGATCTCGCAGGCCTGGAGCTTGCTGTTCGCGCCGTCGAGTGAACCTTCGCCGACAACCGCCGGGATGAGCACGTTCGCGGCGCTGTCGGCGACCACCTCCGCGAAACCGATGAGCAGGGCGGCGGCGTAGACCAGCCAGATCGTCGCCCCGCCCGCGGCGACCAGTGCGGCCGTCCCGCCGACGACCACCGCCCGGGCACCGTTCGCCAGCATCATCGCCCGCCGCCGGTCGACGCGGTCCAACAGCGCGCCCGCCGGGAGCGCGAACAGCAGCCACGGCAGGAACTGGGTCGCCGAAAGACCGGCGATGAGCAGCGGATCCCGGGTCAGGGTGACCGCGAGCAGCGGGAACGCGACCTTGCCGATGCCGTCGCCGAGGTTCGACGCCGCGCTGGACGCGAGCAGCCAGCGCAACCGCCGGTCGCTCCTCCTCCGCACCGTCGACTCGGCCATGCACCGCCTCCCCAGGCATTCGCCGGCGAAGGCCGGCGACACGTGTAAAAAAGTTTAGCGGGGCTGTCGCCCAAAGTGGCGGCGTTGTTACACCCAGTTAAGAATCCGGAGATCCCTTGGTGCTCCACGCACAAAAATCACCGACCATACCGCCTCCGGCACGGAATCCGTCGCGAGGAGAGCGAGGGACCTTTGCTATCACGTGCCCGGCGGCTCAGCCCCAGCCGAGTTCGTGCAGACGCGCGTCGTCGATGCCGAAATGGTGGCCGACCTCGTGGACCACCGTGATCAGCACCTCCTCGACGACGTCCTCCTCGGTGTCGCACATCTGCAACAGCGGGCGCCGGTAGATCGAGATCCGGTCGGGCAGCACCCCGCCGTACTCGTGGGTCCGCTCGGTCAGCGCGACCCCGTGATAGAGCCCGAGGATCGTCGGCGACTCCTCGTTGAACTCCTCCACGAGCACCACGACGTTGTCCATGGCGTCCGCGAATTCGGGCGGGAGCTCGTCCAGCGCCTCCGAGACCAGCTCCTCGAAACGTTCCTGGGTCATCTCGACGGGCACGCGATCACCCTCCGGTCTTCGGCGGCGAAGACGACGACGGCGGCGGGGACTCACCGGCGCCGACCTTGACGCTTCCGGTGACCGGTGCCAGCCCCTTGTTGTCCGGCAGGACCGCCGCGACCTTGCAGTTCACCAGCGTGGACCCGGCGTCCCAGCTTTCCTGCTCGCGGACGTCCCAGCTGAGGATGAGCTTCTTCGCTGTCAGGTCTGCGTTGCCGGTGTACTCCTGCGCGGCCGTCGAGCAGTCGGTGTCGAGCCAGGTGTTCTGCTGCTCCTGCGAGGGGTAGCCGTCCTTGAACTTCGTCTTGAGGTCGAGCGTCGCGATGATCTCGTACGAATGCGCCTGCGCGCAGTCGATCGGGTCGCCGAAGCTGTTGTTGAGCAGCGCGAGACAGGTGCCCGGCTCCCACACCGCGGACTGGTTCTGCTCCTTGGCCGGTCCCTTGGTCGGCTGCAGCTTGCCGCCCTGGCCCGCCCATTGCAGACCGCACCGTAACTGCCGGTCGCCGTCCGCCCACTGCGCGGGCGTCGGCCGGAGCAGGTTCATGCTCAGCTTGCCGTAGGGATCGAGGTTACGGCCGAGGTACGGCTTGACGTCGATCGTGCACTGCGACCGGGAGATCTCCTGCCACTGCTCCAGGTTCGGGCTCGGCACGCCCGGCGGGTACTGCGCGCCGATGTCGACGATGCTGGTGACCTCGAACAGGTGGGACTCCGCGCACGGCACGCGCCGCGCGTCGGTGGCGTCCGGATTGTTCCAGGTCAGACAGGTGCCAGGGGGAGATTGAAACGCCTCGGCCGCGGCAGGCGACAGTTTGGGGGCGCCGCCGCCCGCACCGCCCTCCGGGCCCACGTTCCACGAAAACGCCACACTCAGCGAAAGCGCGATGATCGCGCCCGCGAACACACCGGCCATGACGAGCCGGGTGCGCAGGGTGCTCAGCGCGTTTCGCGGATCACGGAACCGCTCGGCCTGTTGAGACATCCACTCCATGATGCCCGCGCCGCACGTAAGGTGCGCGTACCGGGTGGTTAGTGTTGGACACGAGTTCGGGCCGGCGGGCGATTACGGAGCTTCGATGACGCAGGATGACAACCAGGGGGCACAGCCGCCTCAGGAGCCGCCGAAGCGCGGCACGATGCGCTTCCAGGACGGCAGCACGCAGGCGCGGCAGCCGTCGTTGGCCGAGCAGCGGGCACGCCAGCAGGCGCTGGCGGAGCAGGAGCGCCAGGAGGCGCTCGCGGCCGAAGCCGCCCGCGCCGCCGAGAAGAAGTCTTCGACCAAGAAGAAGATCCTGATCGGCACTGGGGTGACGGTCGGTCTGGTGGGCTTGGTCGCGACGTTCTACACGGTCGCGAAGCCGGAGAACGTCACGGCCGTCTGCGCGGCCAAGGACACCGAGATCATCAGCGACGACCAGAACTGCGACGAGCGGTACGTGACGTCGCACGGCGGCTACCACTCCGGTGGCTTCTTCTTCATCCCGATCGGCGGCGGGCGGTACGACAGCTACCGCTACAACTACGGCGGCACCGGGACCATCGGCCAGCGTGTGTCGGGTGGTTCGTACACCGCTCCGTCGAACGCGAACGTCAGCACGAAGTCGGGCAAGTCCGTCCAGCGCGGCGGGTTCGGCATCAGCGGCAAGAGCGGCGGCAGCGGCAAGAGCGGGGGCTCGTAGGTGTACCGGGATTCCAAGCCGCCCCGGCGGGACTGGCAGAACATCGTCGAAGAGCAGGGTCTGGTCTTCGGCACGCCCGCCCGCGACGGCTCCGGCAAGTCCCGGCCGTACTGGGACGAGTCGGTCCACTACGTCTTCGACATGGACGAGATCCTGTCGGTCGAGGCGGACGTCGAACTGCTGCACTCGATGTGCCTCGAAGCGGTCGACAACGTGATCACCACCGAGCAGTACCACCGCTTCGGTATCCCGGAGTGGGTCTGGCCGCATATCGCGGAGTCGTGGAAGCGGCAGGACCCGCACGTCTACGGCCGGTTCGACCTGCGCTACGACGGCAAGAGCCCGGCGAAGCTGCTCGAATACAACGCCGACACCCCGACCTCCCTGCTCGAGGCCGCGGTGCTGCAGTGGCACTGGAAGACCGCGGTCTTCCCCGAGGACGACCAGTGGAACTCGATCCACGAGAAGCTCGTCGAGCGCTGGGGCGAACTCGCCGACAAGCTCCCCTCGAACGAGCTGCACTTCACCTGGTCTTCGGCCGATCCGTCCGGTGAGGACCACGTGACGACGGCGTACCTGCAGGAGACCGCGGCCGAGGCCGGGCTCGACACCGTCGGCCTGTCGATCGAGGAGATCGGCTGGGATCCGGTGCTCAAGCGGTTCGTCGACCTCGAAGAGGCGCAGATGGCGACCGTGGTGAAGCTCTACCCGTGGGAATGGGTGGTCGACGAGGAGTTCGGCCGCTTCGCCGTCGAGACGATGCCGCGCACGCTGTGGGTCGAGCCGCTGTGGAAGATGATCCTCTCCAACAAGACGCTGCTCGCGATCCTGTGGGAGAACTACCCGGGGCATCCGAACCTGCTGCCCGCCTTCGCCGACGACCCCGGCCTGCTCACCGAGTACGTCCGCAAGCCGAAACTCGGCCGCGAGGGCGCGAACGTGCAGATCGTGGCCACCGGGTACGAGACGCAGACCGACGGGGTCTACGGCGCGGAAGGGTACGTCTACCAGGCGTTCGACCCGCTCCCGGAGTTCCAGGGTTACCGGCCCGCGCTCGGCGCGTGGATCGTCGGGGACCAGGCCGCCGGTCTCGGTATCCGCGAGACCGCGGGACTCGTCACGGACGACGGTGCGGCGTTCGTCCCGCACCGCATCGTCGAGTCGTGATAGAAGCAACCGCACAAACCTGACATTTCCTGACTTCTGGAGAACCCCTGTGACCACCACCCTTGCGCTGTCCGACACGTTCGGCTCCGACCTCGTGCGAGGGATCGGCGCGATCCTGCTGTACGGCGTCGTCGGCCTGCTGATGATGTTCGCCGGGTTCTGGGCGATCGACTGGACCACGCCCGGCAAGCTGTCCCAGCTGGTCACCCGTGGCCTGCCGAACGCGGTCATCGTCACCGCTTCGGGGCTGCTGTCGATGGCGTTCATCATCGTCGTGGCGATCGCGAACTCCGCCAGCGACCTGACCGAGGGGCTCATCACCTCGCTGGTCTACGGCCTGCTCGGCATCGTCGTGCAGGTGCTCGCGGTCCGGCTGCTGGAGTGGGCGACCCGGATCGACATCCGCTCGACCATCGAAAGCGAGAAGTTCGCCCCGGCCAGCGTCGTCGTGGCCTCCGCGCACCTGGCCCTCGGCCTGATCGTGGCCGTTGCCATCTCGTGATTCTCTGACGCACTGAAAACGGCATAGGCGCACGATTCCCACTACCGTGGGAGTCGTGCGCCTTTTAAGGACACCGGAAGACCGGTTCTCGGACCTGCCCGATTTCGACTTCGAACCGCGCTACGCGGAGCTCGTCGACCTTCACGGCGGCGTGATCAGAGTGGGATACGTGGAGGCCGGCCCCGAGGACGGCCCGCCCGTTCTCCTGCTGCACGGCGAGCCGACCTGGTCCTACCTCTACCGCAAGGTCATCCCGGTGCTCGCCGACGCCGGGCTGCGCGCCATCGCGCCCGACCTGGTCGGCTTCGGCCGCTCCGACAAACCCGGCGACATGGTCGACCACACCTATCAGCGGCACGTCGAGTGGATGCGGGCGTTCGCCTTCGACGTCCTCGACCTGACCGGCGTCACCCTGGTCGGTCAGGACTGGGGCGGCCTGATCGGCCTGCGGCTGGTCGCCGAGAACCCCGACCGCTTCACCGGGATCGTCGCGGCCAACACCGGCCTCCCCACCGGCGACACCGACATGCCCGAGCTCTGGCACAAGTTCCGCGACGCCATGGAGAACGCCCAGGTCATCGATGTCGGGCGGTTCGTCCAGTCGGGCTGTCAGACCAAGCTGGCCGAGGAGGTCCGCGCCGCCTACGACGCGCCCTTCCCGAACGAGATGTACAAGGCCGCGCCGCGCGCGATGCCGTCCCTGGTGCCGATCACCCCGGACGATCCGGCCTCGGCCGCCAACCGGGCCGCGCTGAAGGTGCTGGCCGAACTGGACAAGCCGTTCCTGGTCTCGTTCTCCGACGGAGACCCGATCACCGCGCCGTGGGGCCTCGAACTGCGGGGTTCGATGCGCGGCGCCCGCGAACTGGAGCATCCGACGATCACCGGCGCGGGTCACTTCCTGCAGGAGGACGCCGGCGGGCGGCTGGGCGAGGTCATCGCCCGCTTCGTCCGCTCCTGAACGCTAGGAAAGGACCGTTCCTTGCAAATTTCGCAAGGAACGGTCCTTTCCTGGCGTTCGTCAGGAGATGGCGGCCAGCGCGTCCACGATGATCCCCAGGCCCTCGGCGGCCTCTTCGGCGGTCAGCGTCATCGGCGGCGCGATCCGCAGCACGTTGCCGTGCAGCCCGCCCTTGCCGATCAGTAGTCCCCGCGCCTTGGTCTCCTCCATCATCCGCGCCGCGGCGCCCGGGTTCGGCGTCATGCCGCCCGGTTCGACCAGCTCGACGCCGATCATCAGGCCCTTGCCGCGCACGTCCCCGATCAGCGGGTTCCCGGCCGCGCGCAGGCCGTCGAGCAGTTCGTTGCCGCGGGCGAGAGCGTTGGCCTGCAGGTCGTGGTCGGCGATGTGGTCGAGCACCGCGGCCGCGCCCGCCATCGCGACCGGGTTGCCGCCGAAGGTCGAGATCGAGTTCGCGGTCAGGCAGTCGACGAGGTCGCCGCGCGCCACGAGACCGCCGATGGCTAGGCCGTTGCCGAGCCCCTTCGCGAAGGTCATCGCGTCGGGGACGACGTCGTGCGCCTGGATCCCCCAGTAGTGTTCCCCGGTCCGTCCCCAGCCGGTCTGGACCTCGTCGGAGATGAACAGGATCCCGTACTGGTCGAGGACCTCCTTCATCGCCTTGAACAGGCCGTCCGGCGGTGAGCTGAAGCCGCCGACGCCCTGGATCGGCTCGGCGATCATGCAGGCGACGTCGCCCGAAGTGCCCGTCTCCAGGACGTCCACGAGGTCCGCGACGCACGCGTCGATGTACTCGGTGTCCGAAAGCGCCCGGAACGGGCTGCGGTACCGGTAGCCGCCGTGCACGTAGCTCACCTTCACCGGGCTGAGCGACGACGCCGACCAGCCGCGGTTGCCCGTGATGCCGACCGTCGCGAACGACCGCCCGTGGTACGAGTTCCGCATCGCAAGCACCTGGTTGCTGCGCCGGTACTGGGTGGCGAGCATGAGCGCGGTGTCGTTGGCTTCGGTCCCGGAGTTGGTGAAGAACACCTTCGCGTCGGGGATGCCGGAGAGCTTCGCGATGCGCTCGGCCAGTTCGACCTGAGAGCGGATCAGGTACAGCGTCGACGTGTGCAGGATCCCGGTGTCGAGCTGCTTGCGCACGGCGTCGCTGATCGCCGAGACGTCGTAGCCCATCGAGTTCGTCAGGATGCCCGCGAAGAAGTCGAGGTAGGTGCGCCCGGTCGAGTCGATGACCCGGCGGTCCTGCGCGTGCACGATCTCGATCGGCTCGTCGTAGTAGAGCGCCAGCCACGACGGCAGTACCGCCTTGTGCCGCGCCAGCAGGTCCGCATCGGTCATCGGGTTTCTCCGTCCGCAGCAGGGAGATCTCAGTATGGGGAGCGGCCGAAACGGGCGGCAACGATCAGACTGTCGGGTTATCCGCGCGGACCCGCACATTTTGTGCGACTCGCACGGACTACCCTCAGCACTCGTGATTGACCCCAGGACTCTGCGCGATGAACCGGACGTCGTGCGCGCTTCGCAGCGTGCCCGTGGCGAGGACGAAGGAGTGGTCGACAAGCTGCTCTCCCTCGACTCCCGCCGCCGGTCCTCCATCGCCGCCGCCGACAAGCTGCGCGCCGAGCAGAAGTCGCTGGGCAAGCTCATCCCGAAGGCACAGGGCGACGAGCGGGCCGAGCTCCTCGCCAAGGCGAAGGATCTCGCCGCCCAGGTCAAGACGGCCGAGGTCGAGCAGACCGAGGCGTCGGAGGAGTTCGAGCAGCTGCACCGCCTGGTGCCGAACCTCGTCCACCCCGAAGCGCCCGTAGGCGGCGAGGACGACTACGTCGTGCTCAAGCACGTCGGCGAGCCGAAGAAGTTCGACTTCGAGCCGAAGGACCACCTCGAACTCTGCGAGGGCCTCGGCGCGCTCGACATGGAGCGCGGCGCGAAGGTCTCGGGCTCGCGGTTCTACTTCCTCACCGGCGTCGGCGCCCAGCTTCAGCTCGGCCTGCTGAACATGGCGATCGCGCAGGCGACCGCGAACGGTTTCACCCCGATGATCACGCCGACCCTGGTGCGGCCGGAGATCATGGCGGGCACCGGGTTCCTCGGCGCGCACTCGTCGGAGGTCTACCGGCTGCGCGACGACGACCTGTACCTCGTCGGCACCTCCGAGGTCCCGCTCGCCGGCTACCACGCCGACGAGATCCTCGACCTCGGCAAGGGCGCGAAGCGGTACGCGGGCTGGTCTTCCTGCTACCGCCGCGAGGCCGGTTCGTACGGCAAGGACACCCGCGGCATCATCCGCGTGCACCAGTTCGACAAGGTCGAGATGTTCGTCTACACGCGTCCCGAGGACGCCGAGGCCGAGCACGCGCGCCTGCTGGACTGGGAAGAGCAGATGCTCGCCAAGATCGAGGTCCCGTACCGGGTGATCGACACCGCCACCGGCGACCTCGGCACCTCCGCGTACCGGAAGTTCGACTGCGAGGCTTGGGTGCCGTCGCAGGAGACCTACCGCGAGCTGACCTCGACGTCGAACTGCACGACGTTCCAGGCCCGCCGCCTCGGCATCCGCTACCGCGACGACGACGGCCGCCCGCAGACCGTCGCCACGCTGAACGGCACGCTCGCCACCACCAGGTGGATCGTCGCGATCCTGGAGAACCACCAGCTCGAAGACGGTTCGGTCCGGGTGCCGGAGGCGCTTCGTCCCTTCCTCGGCGGAACCGAGGTGCTCACGCCGACATCGAAGTAGGGTTCGCACCGAGGGGGACCCGATGAACCGCCGTAGCAAACCGATGACCGCGTTGTTCGCGGCGGTCCTCCTGCTCGGCGGATGTGCCGAGACGATCTCGGGGACGGCGTCGCCGGTGCCCGGCCAGGGGCCGGTGCTCACCAAGGCGGCGCCGTGCTCGTTGCTCACCCCGGAACACGCCGACGCGCTGGCGCTCAAGCTGCCGGGTGTCGAGACCAAGGGCAACAAGGCCCAGCAGCTCCCGCCGATGTGCCTGCTGTCCGAACGCGACGATTCGCCGCGCGGGGTGTCCCTGTCGATCACGCAGAGCATCGACATCCCGCTGAACGACTTCTACGCCGGTGCCCAGCCCGGTGAGAAGTTCGGCATCGGCGGCTTCACCTGGACGCGCTACGCGTCCCCGCTCGGCCCGACGGCCTGCTCGCTCAGCACCGAACTCGGGCCGTCCTCGTTCGTCGAGCTCGGCAGCGAGACGCAGACGGGCGCGCCCGAAGCGACGGCCTGCGATCTCGCGCTCGCCGCGGCCCCCGCGATCGCGTCGAGGCTGCCGGGCGGGCAGCCGGACCCGAAGATCGTCGCGCCACCGGGACAGAAGAAACCCGAGCCGTCCGGTCCGTTGCTGCAGGTCGACCCGTGCACGCTGCTGAAGCCCGACGAAGCCGCGAAGCTGGCCATCGCGCCGGGCACCCCGGTCGATCCGGCCCAGCTGGCCAATCCCGAGGACAAGGGCTGCGAGTGGAAGGACTCCGACGGCGACAAGGGGCAGCGTCCGCTGGACGTGACGCTCTTCCTGGCGACCGCCGTCGCCGACGTCGCCGGGCTCGAAGGCACTCCCGAGGAGAGCGACCTCGGAGGTCGCAAGTGGACGGTCCGGGCCAACGCCGCCACGAAGTACTGCACGGCCGCGCTGCCGATCACCGCGACGTCCACCGTGAAGGTCTCCAGTGGCCACTGGGACGACGAGACGAAAGCCTGTGACCTGCTGCGGGCCGCGCTGCCGACGGTGAGCGCCGCGCTGCCCGCCGGTTCGTGAACGGCGGCCGCGCACAAGTAGTGTGCGAGCCGATGAGGAGGGGACGCATGCGGTTTCGGAACTCGCTCGCGATCGGGCTGGCGGTGCTGACGCTCGGCGGCTGCACGGCGACGATCGCCGGTAAGGCCTCGCCGGTGCCCGGACAGGGACCCGTCGTCACGAAGGCCGAGCCGTGCACACTGCTCTCGGAGGAACACGCGAACGCGCTGGGAGTCACCTATCCCGGAGCGGAGCGCCCCGCCAAACCCGAACAGAAGGTCCCCGCGGTCTGCCGGTTCCGCGAGCCGGACGACGCGCGCAAGGCGTCGAGCCTCGAGGTCGCGCTGAGCAAGGACCTGTCCTTGAACGAGTACATGAACGGTGCCCAGCCCGGCGAGAAGTTCGGCATCGGCGGTTTCACCTGGACGCGGTACGCCACCATCCTCGGCCCGACCTACTGCTCGCTGAGCACGGAGATCACGCCGGACTCGTTCGTGGAGATCGCCAGCGAGAGCCCCGACCACACCGAGGGCAACGCGTGCGACCTCGCCAAGGCGGCGGCCCCGGCCGTGGCGTCGAAGCTGCCGGGCGGGGAGCAGAACCCGCAGATCACCGCCCCGCCGGGACAGAAGCCCGCCGAGCCGGGCGGTCCGCTCGTGAGCACCGACCCGTGCGCCATGCTCAAGCCCGAGCAGACCGCCCAGCTGCGGCTCGCCCCCACCGGCGAACCGATGAAGTCCACCTCGGATCCGAACCAGGTCGGCTGCGAATGGGCCGATACCGACGGAGAAAAGGGCGAAAAGGCGCTCGACCTCTGGTTCTACCCGGCGAAGGCGATGGACGAGACTCCGACGCTGATCTCGCAGGGCGAACCGCAGGACTTCGAGTCGGGCGGTCGCAAGTGGAAGATCTACACCGAGCCGGGCAGCAAACTGTGCGCGGCGGGCATCGCGATCACCGCGACGTCGACGGTGGCGATCATCGCGGGCAACCTCGACGACCCCGCGAAGGCGTGCGAAGTGATCAAGGCCGCGGTTCCGCTGCTGAACACGAACCTGCCGCCGTCCTCCTAGGACACGGCCTAGCCGGTCACCTCGTCGGCGATGTGCTTCGCGATCTCCAGCGCGCTGGTCGCCGCCGGTGAGGGCGCGTTGAGGACGTGCACCTGGTTCCGCGCGGTCTCGATCAGGAAGTCGTCGACGAGGGCGCCGTCCGGGCGCAGCGCCTGTGCCCGGACACCGGAGCCGTGCCGCACGATGTCGTCCTCGGTGACGGCGGGCACGAGCCGCGCGAGGCTTTCGGCGAAGCGGCGGCGGGAGAACGAGCGGCGGACCTCGTCGAGCCCGGTCGGGTACGCGTACTTGCGCGCGAGCCGCCAGACGCCGGGGAAGCGGGCGACTTCGGCGAGGTCCTTCGCCGAGAAGTCGCGCCAGGTGTAGCCCTCGCGCCGCAGCGCGAGCACGGCGTTCGGGCCGGCGTGCACGCTGCCGTCGAGCATGCGGGTCAGGTGCACGCCGAGGAACGGCAGCGACGCGTCGGGGACCGGGTAGATCAGGCCTCGCACCAGATGGCGGCGTTCGGGTTTCAGTTCGTAGTACTCGCCGCGGAACGGCACGATCCGCGCGCTCGGGGTGAGCCCGGCGAGCCGGGCGACCCGGTCCGCGTGCAGGCCCGCGCAGTTGACGAGGGCGTCCGCGTGGATCACGTCGTCGCCGGTCGCCACCTCGACGCCGCCGGTACGGCCGGGGCGGATCCCCAGCGCGGGCGTGCCGAGCCGCAGGTCGGCGTCGGATTCGTCGAGCAGCCGTACCAGCGCGGCGCAGACGGCGGGAAAGTCGATGATGCCGGTGGACTCCACGCGCAGCGCGGCGACGCACGAGACCTCGGGTTCGTACTCGCGAGCCTCGCTCGGGGTGATCAGCTTGGCCGGGACCCCGTTGGCCTCCGCGCGTTCGGCGAGCACCTTGAGCGCCGGAAGCTCGGCTTCGGAGGTGGCGACGACCAGTTTGCCGCAGACCTCGACCGGCACCCCGTACTGGCGGGCGAAGTCCACAATGGACCGGTTGCCCGCGGTGGACATCCTGGCCTTGAAGGAGCCCGGCTTGTAGTAGAGCCCCGCGTGCACGACGTTCGAGTTGTGCCCGGTCTGGTGTGCCGCCCAGTGCTCCTCCTTTTCGAGCACCGTGACGTCCAGACCCCGTTTGGTCAGTTCCCAGGCTGTGGCGAGACCGACGATCCCGCCCCCGATGACTACGACTGTGCGCACGATCGACCAGGTTACCCGGAGCGCTACCTGACAGCTGTCAGGTTGGGTGGTAGCGTACCTAACCGATGTCAGGTAAGCGGTTGAGCAGGGCAGAACGCCGGGAGCGGATCCTGGCCGCGGCGGCGCGGGTGTTCGCCGCGTCCGGGTACGACGCGGCGGGGATGCGCGAGGTCGCGACGGCCGCGGGGATCAGCACACCCGTGCTCTACGACCATTTCCCGGCCAAGTCGGCGCTGTACGCCGGCCTGCTGGAGTCCGAAGTGGACAGTCTGCTGGCCGGGTGGGCGGAGCTGCCGCCGTCGGACACCGCCGAGGAGCTGCTGCGCGCCAGGGTGGCGGCGATCTTCGCCTGGATGGAGACGAACGAACGCGGCTGGCGGATGATCTTCGCCGAGACGCCGTCGGACGAAGGCGTCGCCGAGGTGCACCGGCGCGGTCAGGCCAGGGCGACGGCGCAGCTGACCGAGGTGTTCGCCCGGGTCCCCGGCCTGGCGCTGACCGCGGACCTGCCGCGCGACCGCGCGAACGAAGCGCTCGCCGAAGCGGCGAAGAGCGCACTGAACGCCATCGCCACCTGGTGGTGGGACAACCGCGACATCCCGCGGGAGCAAGTCGTCGCGCTCACGGCGGATCTGCTGTGGCGCGGACTGGGGAACCTGATCCAGGAGGACCGATGAGCATCGAAACCACCGAGCGGTACCGCCGCGCCCTCGAGACCCGGGACGTGGACCTCGCGCTGAGCGCCTTCGCGCCGGACGCCGTCGTGCACTCGCCGCTGACGAGCCGCGTCCGGTTCAGCGGGCACGAGGAACTCAGGCCGCTGCTGGAAGTCGCCTACACGCATCTGCGCGACGTCCGGTTCCACACGGACACCGGGGACGGCGAGACCCGCGTCGTCGTCTACACCGCGCGCATCGGCGACGAGGAGATCGAAGAGGCGGCGGTGCTGAAACTCGGCGAAGACGGGCTGATCACCGAGGTGACGCTGTTCGTGCGGCCGCTGCCGGGGCTCGTCGCGCTGATGGACGCCTTCGGCCCGGACATCGCCCGGCGCAACGGCCGCACCTTCGCGGCCCGTCTGCTCGCGGTGGCCGCGAAACCCTTGCTGGCCATGGTGCGGTCGGGTGACCGGCGCGCCGTCCCGCTCGCCGGCCCCCGCTGACGAACGCTTTTCGCGTGATCAGACGGACGACACGCGTGATCAGACGGACGACACGCTCGTCGTCCGCCCAATCACGCGTGTCGTCCGTCCGGTCACGCGTGCCGTCCATCCAGTCCCGGGAAGAGTCCCTTCTGGACGATCAGTGCGTGAGGCCGCTGACGGATGTCATGAACGACCCTTTCCTGACGAAAAACGTCAGGAAAGGGTCGTTCATGACACTTCACGCGGCCACGGGGACCGGAGCAGGTTCCTCTTCGGGGTCTTCGAGGACCTTCGGCACCCCGCGCAACGTGAACAGGACGCTTACCGCCAGCACCGCCATCAACCCCGCCGAGCACAGCATCGTCACCTGCAACCCGTCGACGAATGCCAGTTTCGCGTTGGCCAGGACCAAAGCGCCCTGCTCGGGCGGTAGCTGAGCCGCGACCTGGACGGCGCCGCCGAGGGTGTCCGAGATCGCCTCCGGCGGCACACCCGGCGGGATGACGAGTTCGCTCCGGTACAGCGCGCCGAGCGCACTGCCGAGGACGGCGATCCCCAGTGCCCCGCCGAGTTCGGTCGCCGTCTCCGAGATCGCCGACGCCGCGCCCGCCCTGGCCTTCGGCACGACGCCGAGCACCGTGTCCGTCGCGACGGTGAGGATCAGCGCCAGCCCCACGCCGAAGACGATCATCGCCGCCAGCAGGTCCGGGTAAACGATCGTCACGCCGATACCCGAGTACAACGCGAAGCCGGCCGCCGACAGCGCGCAGCCCAGCCCGATGGTGACCGCACGGCCGAAGACCTTGATCCCCAGCGGCGCGAGCACGCCGCCGAGGACCGCGCCGCCCATCCCGGGCAGCCCGGCGAGCCCGGCCTTCAGCGGCGACCAGCCCGCCACCAGCTGCAGGTACTGCGCGAACATCAGCGAGACCGCCAGCTGCGCGAACATCGCCACGATGGTGGTGCCGACGGTCGCCGAGAACGCCCGCCGCGCGAACAGCTTCAGATCCATCAGCGGTTCGGCCAGCCGCGGCTGCCGCAGGACGAACGCCAGCAGGCAGCCGAGCCCGAGCGCCGCGGCGACCGCGACGTCCCAGTGCCCCCAGCCCTGGTAGGCGACTTCCTTGATCGTGTAGACGATCCCGACCATGCCGACGATCGACAGCAGCACGCTGAGGACGTCGATCCGGCCAGGGGCGGCGTTCTTCGATTCGGGCAGGATCAGCGCGCCCGCGATCACCATGACCACCACCACGGGCACGTTGACGAGGAATACCGAGCCCCACCAGAAATGGTCGAGCAGGAAACCGCCGACGAGCGGCCCCATGCCGAAACCGAGGATCGTCAGCCCGCTCGAAACCCCGATCACGGCCGCGCGTTCCTTGCCGGTGAACACGTTCCGCACGATCGAGAGGGTCGACGGCATCAGGGTCGCGGCGGCGATCCCGAGCAGCGCGCGGGCGGCGATCAGGAGTTCCGTCGTCGGCGCGTACGCCGTGATCACCGAAGCGACCCCGAACAGCGACGCCCCGATCAGCAGCAGCTTCTTCCGGCCGACGCGGTCGCCGATGTTCCCCATCGTGATCAGCAGCCCGGCGAGCGCGAAACCGTACGCGTCGGCGATCCACAGCAGTTCCGTCGTCGACGGGTGCATCTGCTCCGAAAGCGACGGCAGCACCAGATGCAGCACGGTCAGGTCGATCGCGATCAGCAGCTGCGCCAGCACGCAGACCGCGACGGTGCCGATCTTGCGACCCTTGCCGATGGTCACCGCGATACCCCGAAGGTGAGTTCCGGCGAGTGCCGCGCGGTGCCGTTCTCGCCGTCACCCAGGTAGAACCGCGTGCTGAGGGTGCGGGCCGCCGGGTCGAGGACGCTGCGCCACAACGTCCGCCACGGCGCGCCGGGCTCGATGGCTAAGGACACCGCGTCGAGCGCGGCGCGCGGCCCGGAGCCCGCTTCCTTGGTGACGGTGCGCAGCCGCTCGTAGGTGCGCATGGTCTCCGGCGTGTCCTCCGGCAGCGCGTCGACGTCCGGGTGCCGGTGCAGCAGATGGTTCGTGACGCACAGCGGCCCGTCGGCGACCTCGACGAAGTACTCGATGTCGTTCGCGCCGCGCTCGTGGACGAAGCCACGGCCCGAGGCGTCGGCGACGATGTAGTGGCAGGGCGCGCCGTGCGCGTACTGCTTGGCGAGCATCAGCGCTTCCTTGGCCTCGTCGAGGTTCTCGCAGGTGTCCAGCAGATACCGGCACACCTGCATGACCGAGAGACCTGCCTGCGGGCCCGGATCGTGTTCCAGCGGCGCGGCCGTTTCGACGTCGGCCATCAGCAACGCGACGACCAGCCCGGCCTCGTTGACCCCCTCCGTCGCGCCGTCCATTGTGGACATCGTCAGGGTGGTCGAGGCGATGCCGTCGTCGGGGATCGTCGTCAGGACATAGGGCCGCGACGCCATCGGCACGGTCCCGTCGTCGACCGGCTCCTTCCCGGCCAGCACCGCACCCAGCTGGGTCCAGCTCATGGTGAAGAAGTCGTAGTTCCGGCCGAGCGTGCTCCCCGTCCACAGCGCCGAACACCCCGACCCGGCGGGCAGCGCGCTCGCGTCGTCGAAGGAGACCGCCGCGCCGGCCGGGAGCCCGTAGGCCTCGGCGAACCCGGCCAGGCGTCCGGCGTACTGGGGCCAGTTCCGCGTGAACCAGGTCCGCCGCGCCCTGGCCACGATCGGGTCGATCGACGACGGCGACCAGTCGGAGCGCGCCTTCACTTCGGCGCCGAGCGCCTGGCCGATCTCGGCCTGGGAGCCGCGCAACGTCAGATGCCGCACGGCGAGGAAGTCTTCGGGAGATCCAGCTGCGTAAGTCATGTCCGGAGGGTCTCCGCGGCCGCTGACCGTCCGCGCACCGAACGCTGTCAGTGCTGTCAGTGCTGTCAGTGCTGTCAGTGCTGTCAGCGCTGTCATCGGAATGTCATGTGCCCCGCGCGAAAGTGCTCTCACCAAGGCAACGACAAGCGAGGGAAACCATGCTCAGCAACAAGGTGTACATCATCGGCGGGGCCGTCCTCAGCGTCCTCTTCGTCGCGCTCGCGATGGTCGAGTTCTCCACCGGCTACCCGGAGGACGGCCTGCAGGACCTGCTCTACGCCGTCCTGAGCGCCGGCGCCGGCGCCCTGCTGTACGTCCTCGACCGCCGCCAGCGTGAGCGTCGCGCGGCCGCCGAAGCACAGCGTGACGCCCGATGAGGAATATCGACGGCGGCTTTCTCGCCGCGCCGGACCAGGCCTCGCTCGACCGCCGTGAACGAGACGTGCGCAAGGGCAAGCTCGCACTGCTCCTGACCGTCGCGGGCGGCTTCGTCGCGCTGGTCGCCGGTTACAACGCCTTCGTGGACTTCTCGCCGGGTTCCCTGGTGGTGACGGTGATCGCGCTGGCCGTCGCGGTCGGGGGCGGGGTGCTCACCAAACACCTGACGCGCAACGTGCGGTTCCGGGTGCACAAACCGAACGCGGGCCTGGTCAGTGCCGCGAAGCTGACCGGGCTTCTGGTGGCCTTCTTCGGGATCGCCGCCCTGCTCGGTTCGATCGAGGCGCCCGGTCCGCTGCGCATCGTCCTGATCGCCGGTGGCGTCGGCACCATCGCCTACGTGAAGACGCTGCACGACCAGCAGTGGGTGCTCTTCGAACTGGACGCGGTGGGCGTCCGGATCGAGCGGACCGTCGTGCCCTGGCGTGACGTCACCCGGCTCACCATCGATCCCGTCGGTCCCGGGATGACCCGGCTCGGCGCCGTCCCGGCCAACGCGGCGCCGCTGTACGTCGCGGTCCAGGACACCGAACTCGACCAGCGGCGCCTCTCCGAAGCCGTCGGCCGCTTCGCACCGCAAGGCATCCAACTGGCCGGCGGTCAGAGCTTCCCGGCCAGTTGAGCGGCGCCGCGCAGACCGAGCCCCCGGCGATAGGCCCGGTCGAAGTCGTCGCCGAGCCGCTCCCGCACGGTCGTCCTGAGCAGGGCGGCGTCCAGATCGACGGCGAACGAGGTGCCCCGGATGGTCACCGCCGCCCCGATCAGGACCGCCGCCCGCTCGGCGTCGCCCCGCAGCAGCGCGACGCCGGCGAGGCCTTCGACGGCGCAGGCCACGGTGGTGCTGTCGTGCCAGCGGTCCGCCGACACCAGTGCCACCCGGTGCAGCTCCTCGGCTCCGTCGATGTCGCCCTCGGCGGCCAGTACCCAGCCGAGGGAGATCTTCGCGCCGGCGCGTACCCCCTCGGCCGCGAACGAACCACCGGAACACTCCGCGAGCGCGCGTTCGCTCAACACGCGGGCCGCCGCCAGATCGCCCTCGTGCCGGGCGAGGAACGACAGCCCGACATACCCGGCCGCCCGGCTTTCCGGCATCCCGGCGCGGCGCGCGATCTCGATGGCGAGTTCGAAATCCGCCCGCGCGCCCGCCGCGTCGCCGTGGAGCAGCTTGCTGCCGCCGCGACGGCACAGCAGGTCCGCGTTGTCGTCGGACGCGCCGAGTTCCCGCATCAGCCGCAGGGCCTCGTTCATCGTTTCGAGGGCTTCGGCCTGCCGGTTCGTCCAGGTCAGGATCTGTGACAGATGGTCGAGGGCCAGGGAAAGGCCCCAGCGTTCCCCGATCGAGCGGAACGCCTGAGCCCCCTCGCGCAGGAATTCCTCCGCCGTGTCGAGTTCGCCCTGCATCAGCGCGCGGAGACCGTAGCCGGTCGGCGCGAGGGCGAGACTCCAGGCGTCGCTGTTCGCCAGCAGCGCCCGGCCGCGTTCGATCAGCGCGTCGTCGTCGGGCGGGCCGGTCACGACACCCATCAACAGCAGCAGCGCCGGGTTCCGGGGTGACTTGACGAGGCTCAGCATATGGCCCTCCACCACCGGAAGGTGCGGGTCGAGCGCCTCGTGGCCCCGCAGTCCCGCGGCGGCGGTGAGCACGCAGAGCTGGTGCTCCTCTTCGAGACCGTCCGGTGCCCGCTCTCCGAGCCGTTTGACCACTTCCAAGCACAGCGTCGAGCCCTCGAACCGGCGACCGCGCATCCACCAGTACGTCACCAGCGAAGCCGAAAGCCGGAGCGCGATCCGGACGTCGGACTCGGCGGCCCAGCGCAACGCGGCGAGGAGATCGTCGTAGGCGGCGTCGAGCCGGTCGAGCCAGCGCAGCTGGTCGCCGGTGCGCAGCATCGGATCCGCTTCCTCGGCGAGGACGAGGAAATACTCGGCGTGCCTGCGCCGCATCCGCTCGGTTTCGCCCGCTTCGGCGAGTTTCCCGGCGAAGAAGGCCCGGATCGTTTCGAGCATCCGGTACCGGTCGCCGCCGCGTTCGACGAGCGATCTGTCCACAAGGGACGGAAGCAGCTCCGCGGTGTCCGGCACGGCGCAGACCGCTTCGGCGTCGGCCAGCGTCGTGCCGCCCGCGAAGACCGTCAGCCGCCTGCCCAGCAGGCGTTCGTCCTCGTCGAGCAGATCCCAGCTCCACTCGACGACGCCGCGCAGGGTCCGATGCCTGCTCTCGGCCGTCCGGCTGCCCCGCGAGAGCAGCCCGAACCGGTCGTCCAGCCTGGCCGCGATCTCGCCGATCGGCAGCGTCCGCACGCGCGCGGCGGCGAGTTCGATGGCCAGCGGCAACCCGTCGAGCGCGGCGCAGACCCGCTGGACGTCGCCCGCGGTGGTGCCGTCCACGGCGAATCCCGGGTCACCCGCCCGCGCGCGGTCGGCGAACAGCCGGACGGCGGCGAACTCCAGCGATCTGGCGGGCGGCGTGCCCGGCGGTGGCACGGCGAGCCGCGGCACGGGGGAGACGACCTCCCCGGTGATACCCAGCGGTTCGCGGCTGGTGGCGAGCACCCGCAAGGCCGGGGCCGCGCCGAGCAGCCGGGCGGTCAGCTTCGCGGCGGCCTCGACCAGATGCTCGCAGTTGTCGAGCACCAGCAGTACCGCCCGATCCGCCAGCGCGTCGATCAGCCGGTCCAGCGGCGCGTTCTCCACCGGTGCGGTGACCGTCCCGCGCGGGACGGTCCGCAGGCCGAGCGCGGTCAGCACGGCGTGGGCGACGTCCGACTCCTCGGTGTACGGCGCGAGTTCGACGAAGATCGCCGGGAGATCCATCGCGGCAGCGGTCTCGATGGCCAGCCGGGTCTTGCCCGTCCCGCCGGGGCCGGTCAGCGTCACCAGCCGTGAGCGGTCCAGCAGCCCGAGCACGTGCCGGAGGTCGCCTTCGCGGCCGATGAAGCTGGTGAGCTGCGCGGGAAGCGGTGCGGTCGTGGTCTTGACCGGCGGCGTTTCACCCCGCAGCACTGCCAGATGCGCGGCGGCGAGATCCGGTCCTGGGTCGGCACCGAGCTCGTCGGCCAGGACCCGGCGGGCGTCCTCGAACGCGGTCAGCGCGTCGGCCTGACGGCCGGCGGCGTGCAGGGCGCGGATCAGCAGCGCGCGGGGCCGTTCCCGCAGCGGCTGCTCGTCGATGACCTCGCGAAGCTCGGCGAGGACGTCTTCGTGTCTCCCGAGCTTGAGAGCGGCCTCGGCACGGTCTTCGATCGCCGACGTCTTCAGCTCGTTCAGCCGCGTGACCTGCGGATCCCTGAACGGCGCGTCGGTGATGTCCGCGAACGCCGGACCGCGCCAGAGACCGAGAGCGTCACGAAGCAGCTCGGCCGCTTTCGTGGCGTCTCCCGCCGCGAGAGCGCGCCGTCCTTCGGCGGCGAGCCTCTCGAACCGGTGGACGTCGACGTCGTCGGGGTCGACGACGAGGCGGTAGCCCGCCGGGCTGAACTCGACGGGCGCGAGCTCCTTCAGCGCGCCGCGCAGCCGCGAGACCTGCGATTGCAGCGCGTTCGCCACGCCTTCGGGTGGCTGTTCGCCGTACAGGCCGTCGATGAGCCGCTCCGCGGGGACGACCCGGCCCGCCTCCAGCGCGAGCAACGCGAACAGCGTCCGGACCCTCGGCCCGCCGACCGGGACGGTGGTGCCGTCCTCGCGGCGCACCTCCGTCGCCCCCAGCACGCGGAATCGCATGGTTAGAGGTTAGGGGGTCGTTTACCTGGGCGGATCCAGCCCGCCCGAGATCGGCCGAATGGCGTCTATACACTTCGCCGGGTCCCCACGCAATGGGAGAGGGCGGCGGGAGAGGGTAGAGGAAATGTCTGAGCACGAACCCGTGGTCCTCGGTCAGCCGACCGTCGGCGACGAAGAGCTCGCCGCGGTGGCGGAGGTGTTCCGGTCCGGCTGGCTGGCCGGTGCCGGTCCCGCCTGCCGCCGTTTCGAGGAACGCTTCGCGAAGACCGTCGGCACCGCGCACGCCCTGACCACCAGCAACTGTGGCTCGGCACTCTTCCTCGGGCTGCGTGTGCTCGGCGTGAAGCCGGGCGACGAGGTCATCGTCGGCGACTACACGTTCCCCGCCACCGGCCACGCCGTGCTCCAGGCCGGCGCGACCCCGGTGTTCGCCGACATCCGCCCGGACGTGTGGAGCGCCGACCCGGCGTCGATCGAAGCGCTGATCACCCCGCGCACGGTCGGCATCCTGGCCGTCGACGTCGCCGGGCAGCCCGGTGACTTCGACGAGTACCGCGCCATCGCCGACAAGCACGGCCTGTGGCTCTTCGAGGACGCCGCCTGCGCCGCGGGCGCGACGTACAAGACCCGCCCGGCGGGCAGCCTCGCCGACCTCGCCGCGTTCTCCTTCCACGGCCGCAAGGGCATCACCGCGGGCGAAGGCGGCGCACTGGTCTCGGACCGCGAGGACCTCATCGCGCACGCGCGCAAGCTGCACACGTACGGCATCGAGCCCGCCATCACCCGCGAGGGTTCCGGCGCGCTGCCGATCCCGGAGTTCCACGAGCTGGGCTACAACTTCCGGCTCTCGGACGTGCAGGCCGCGATCATGAACGTCCAGCTCGACCGCCTCCCGGACCTGCTCTCGGCCCGCCGTTCGGTGGCCAAGCGCTATCACGAGGCGTTCGAGAACCTGCCCGGTCTCGACGTCCCGGTGGAGCTGCCGGACCGCGAGCATCCGTGGCAGGCCTACATCCTCACCGTGGCCCCGGAGATCGACCGCGACGCGCTCGCGCTGCGGATCCGCGAGCAGGGCGTGCAGTGCAACTTCGGCACCTACGCCTCGCACCTCCAGCCCATCTACGGCAAGAAGCAGACCTTGCCGGTATCGGCGGACCTCTTCGCCCGTCATCTCGCCATCCCGATGCACGCCAACCTCACCGATGCCCAGGTCGACCGGGTCATCGGGACCGTCAGCGCCGCACTGCCGAGCTAGGAGAGAAATGCCCGACAAGAAGGTCCTCTTCACCGGGGGCGGCGGTTTCATCGCCGCGCACGTCATCCCGATGCTGATCGAGGGCGGCTACACCGTCCGCGTCTTCGACAACATGACGCGCGGCGACCGCGCCAGGATCAACGAGTTCGTCGCCACCGGCAAGGTCGAACTGGTCGAGAAGGACGTGCGCTACGGCGGCGCCGTGCGTGAAGCCATGCGCGGCTGCACCCACGTCATCCACTTCGCCACCGTGTCGATCAACAAGTCGGTCGCGGACCCGCACGAGTCCATCGACATCAACATGGTCGGCAACCACAACGTCTTCGCCGCCGCGGCGGACGAGGGTGTCGAGCGGCTCGTGTTCGCCTCGACCGCGTCCGTCTACGGCGACCCGAAGCGGCTGCCGATGCACGAGGACGACGAGCTCAAGCCGCTCACGCCGTACTGCATCTCGAAGCGCGCGGGCGAGGACATGCTCGGCTTCTACGAGCGCACCAAGGGCCTGTCCTGGAACGCGCTGCGGTTCTTCAACGTGTACGGCCCCGGCCAGAAGATCGAGGCCTACTACACGTCGGTGATCAACCACTTCATCCAGCGCCTGCGCGCCGGCCAGCCGCCGATCATCGACGGCCGAGGCGACCAGTCGATGGACTTCGTGCACGTCACCGACCTGGCCCGCGCCGTCGTCGCCGCGCTCGAATCGGAGCAGGCGAACCTGCCGATCAACATCGGCACCGGCATCGACACCTCCATCGCGACGCTGGCGAAGATCCTCATCGACGCCGTCGGCGTGAACGTCGAGCCGCTGTTCAACGAGCGCGACGTGCTGGTTTCGCGGCGTGCCGCGGACATCACCCGTGCCCGCGAGGTCCTCGGCTGGGAGCCGAAGATCTCGGTGGAAGAGGGCATGTACGAACTGGTGAAGGCTTCGGAGGGATGACCGCCGGGCCAGGGGAGAGCCGCCCCATGCGCATCGCTGTCGTCAACAACTTCTTCCCGCCGAGGGTGGGCGGAAGCGCGCACATGGCGGCTTCCCTGGCCGAGCAGTACGCGGCGCGCGGGCACGAGGTGCTCGCGATCACCGCCGCGTACGCCGACGCCCCGGCCGACGAGACGAAGGACGGCTACCGCGTCGTCCGCCTGCCCGCGGTGAAGATGCCGCAGCTGGGCTTGTCGATCGACTTCGACATGAGCTTCGCCTCGCTGCGGCCGGGGAACTGGCGGCGGCTGCGGAAGCTGCTGGACGAGTTCAAGCCGGACGCGATCCACCTGCACGGGCAGTTCTTCGACCTGTCGTGGCTGGCCGGACGGTACGCGCGGCGGCACAAGCTGCCGATGCTGCTGACCATCCACACGCTGCTGATCAGCGACAACAAGCTGTACGGCGGCGTCTTCCGGTTCCTGGACACCGTGCTGGTGAACCCGATCCTGCGCTACCTCAAGCCGCGGTACGTCATCCTCGACAAGCTCGGCGTCGACTACTGCGTCGAGCGCTACGGCACGAGCGACGCGAACTCGGACTACTTCCCGATCGCGGTCGACACCGGGAACTTCGAGAAACCGCTGACGAAGGATGTCCGGGAAGAGCACGACCTCGGCGACGGTCCGGTGATCGTCTCGCTCGGGCACGTGATCCCGCTGCGCAACCGGCTGCCGCTGGTCGAGGCACTGCCGTCCATTTTGGACAAACACCCCGGCGTGAAGGTGGTCGTCGTCGGCCGCGTGTATCACGACGTCTTCCTCAAGCGGGCGGAAGAACTCGGGGTCGCGGACGCCATCATCGTCACCGGCGCCGTGCCGAAGGCGGACGTCCCCGCGTACTTCGCCGCCGCCGACATCGTCACGCACGATCTCAACGGCGGCTGCGGCACCGCGTCGCTGGAGGCGATGCTCTCGGGCACCGCGACCATCGCGTCGGTCACCGAGGACAACTACCCGGGCATCGAACTGCGCAACGGCGAGAACATCCTGCTGGTGCGCCCGGACGACAGCGAGGCGGTGGCGAACACCGTCATCGAACTGCTCGACGACCCGGAGAAGCGGGCTTTGGTGGCACAGCGGGAAAGCGCGATGGTGCGGGCCAACTTCGGCCTCGACGTCGTCGCCGAAGAACACCTGCGTACCTTCGAGAAACTGGTGACCGAGGCCGATGTTCTTCGATGACGAGCGCAGCAACCGGCTGCGCCCGCAGATCCTGACCGAGCTCGTCTCGCAGTACATGAACGACGCCGAGCGCGCTCGTTTCTACGGGCTGCCGGAGTCGACCCGGGTCCGCGAACGCGTCAAGATCATCAGCCCGGAGAACCTGAAGATCGGCGAACACTGCTGGATCGGCGAAGGCGCCGCGCTCGACGCGAGCGGCGGGCTGGAGATCGGCGAGCACACCAGCATCGGCCTGAACACGCTGATCTTCACGCATTCCAGCTGGCTCGCGAATATGACGCTGCAGAACCACTCCGGCAGCGACCTCATCGAACGCAAACCCGTGAAGATCGGCAAAGGCTGCTTCATCGGCGGCCTCGTGGTGATCATGGCCGGTGTCACGATCGGCGATTTCGCCACCGTGCAGCCGAATTCCGTGGTCGCCAAGGATGTCCCGCCGCGCAGCCTGGTGGCGGGCAACCCGGCCCGGGTCTTCCAGAAGTACGACGACGAGTACATCCAGTCCGAAGTGGAGCGTGTGCGCGGCGAGAACGCGCGGCGGCGCGCGCTGGCCGAGGAGCGCGGGGACGCCGCTGGTTCTTGGGGTGCTCCGGCGGGCGACTTCACGGAGTAGCTAGAGCCGGTCGGAAGACTGTGTCGCGAAAGCCACTTTCGCGACGTCTGATGTCCCGAAAGTGGCTTTCGCGACACACGTGTGCGGCTCCGCAAGAGCGCGATCGTTCACCACGGTATCGAGTGATGAATCCCGCCTCGATCCCGCAGTATGTTCGATGCCGATGCCTGAGGTGACTCTCGACGAATGGGCGGCCATGCCGCTGAACCGGGCCGAAGTGAGGCGCGGCGTCTTGGTCGCTGCACCTTTCCTGGACGTCCGGCACCAACTGGCGGTCACGCGGCTGGCGTACTTCCTGGACGAGCGCTTTCCGGATCTGGTCGCCCTCGCCGGAGTCGAGCTGTTGCTCGCCGAGGAGCCCTTGACCATTCGTGTGCCGGACGTACTCGTCACGAGTTCCACCGAGCTGAATGCTCGCCGGGCCTCGCCGTCGGACGTGCGGCTGGTCATCGAGGTGCTGTCCGAGGGCACGGTTCGCACCGACAGGGTCACCAAGTTCTCCGAGTAAGCCGAAGTCGGCATCGAGCACTACTGGATCGTCGACCTCGACGCTCCGGCGAGCATGACCACCTACCGTTTGATCGACGGCGAGTACGAGAACTTCGGCGAACACACCGGCAAGGTGAGCCTCGACTTCGACGGCACGTCGCTCACGCTCGACCTCGACGCGCTGACCACCCGCCACGCGCAACGTCCGTAGCTGTCATGAACGACCCTTTCCTGACGAAAAACGTCAGGAAAGGGTCTTTCATGACACACGACCGGGGCGGCGACCCAAGCCGACCGGGAACCACCACCAACCCGGCGCCGACTACTAGGCTCACCGGGGGAGTCCCCCGGTGAGAAGGGTGTCAGATGAGGTTCAAGCGGTTCGGTGCGTCGTTGCTGGTCACCGGGTTGGCCCTGCTGGGCACCGCGTCCCCGGCGCTCGCCCATTCGGAGCTGAAGAGCAGTGACCCGGCGAGGGGCGCTTCGCTGGCGACGCCCCCGACGCAGGTCAAGCTGACCTTCTCGGGCCCGGTCACCCTCGCCGACGACAACCCGATCCAGATCACCGGCCCGGAGAACGCGTCGTGGACGGTCGGCCGCGCGGAGGTCGCCGGAACGGTCGTCACGGCGCCGGTCCAGGCCGTCGGCCCCGCGGGCGAGTACACCCTCCGCTACAAGGTGACCTTCGACGACTCGCACGCCACGAGCGGCTCGGTGAAGTTCAACCTCAGCGTCGCGGCGGCCGCCCCGAGCAGCCAGGCCCCGACGAGCAGCCAGGCTCCGCAGAGCAGCAGCGCGGCGCCGGCGCCGCAGGCCGCCGAAACCACTCCCGATGACCTGGTGCCGGCCTGGGTGTGGATCGTCCTCGCGGTGGCCGTGGTCGTGGCGGGGATCGTCGTCGCGCTCCGGTTCACTCGTCGGAAGGACTGAGTTTTACGGCAGCGGTCAAGGCAACCTTTCAGGTGGTCAACCGTCGAACGGAGATGAGGACCAGGGTGGCTCGCGGCGATGACGAGTTCGTCGAGTTCGTGCGGAACTCGGCGACGCGTCTTCAGCATGCGGCCTACCTGCTCACCAGCGACCGTCATCAGGCCGAGGACGCCACCCAGACGGCGCTCGCCAAGACGTACGCGGCCTGGTCGCGGGTACGCCGCAAGGACGCCTACGCGTACGCGCGGCAGGTCCTCGTCAATCACGTCATCGACGGCTGGCGGCGCCCGATCCGCGAGAACGCCACGGAGGACATCCCCGAGCAGCCGAGCGGCCTCGACGTCGCCGGTGCCGTCGTCCAGCGGAAATGGCTGCTTGACGCGTTGCGTACGCTCACAGACCGGGAGAGGGCCGTCGTGGTGCTCAGGCACTTCTTCGATTTGAAGGAATCCGACGTGGCCGGCGAATTGGGTGTCTCGGTCGGCACCGTGAAGAGCACCAATTCCCGCGCCCTGACCAAGCTGCGGATCACCGCGGAGGACGGAACGGAACTGATCGGCGGGCTGGGACGATGACCGACCTCGAGACGCTGCGTTCGGCTTTGCGGGAACCGCCCGCCGAAGGGTTCGCCGAGCCCGACCTCGGCGCGATCATGACCAAGGGCAGGCGTATCCGCCGTCGCCGCCGCCTCGCGACCGGCGCGGGCGGGGTCGCCGCCGCCGTGGTGACGGTGCTGGTCATCGTCGGCGCGGTCGCGCTGAGGGAGCCCGCTCAGCAGCCGCTTCCACCCGCCGCGAGCGCGCCCGCGGCGCCCGTCCCGGCACCGGTGAGCCCGTCGGTCACCGAGGCTCCGTCGGTCTCCCCGCTCGGTGACGTGATCCCGCTCGGGCTCAAGGGCGAAGGGGGCCGTGAGCTGGTGATCTACGCGTCCGAGATCGACGAGCCGTCGATGCCGGACGTCCGGTTCGGCCTGCAGGTCGCGTACCGGAGCGGCGCGGGCGAGTACGAGGCGCTCCTGTCCGCCAACGAATTCAAGGGATCCGACCGGTCGTTCGGCTTCCACGCCGTGGACGGCGGAGACCTGGTCCAGGGCACTTTCGTGCCGGTGTTCGGCTACTTCTCCGGTCCGGCGGTGCGGATCAGCAGCACCGTCCGCGGGAAACCGGTCGAGGCCAAGGTGATCCCCTGGAGCGAGGACCCGTCGGTCGTCATCTTCTGGTTCGACGGCGCCCAGGTGGAGTCGCCGTACGTGCTGACCCCTCTCGTCGCGTACGACGCGAAGGGCCAGCGCCTCACCAAATGATCAGGCCGCGGCCTGCGTCAGCACCTGGTCGACGACGGCGTGCGACGGCAGGATCAGGTCCCGCTCGACGTCGGCGTCGACCTTGCCTTCGAGCAGGTCGACGAACCGGTCCAGCTGCGTCGCGAGCGGCTCGCGCGCGGTGACCAGTTCCGGGATCTCGATGACGGTCTGCTGCCGGTAGCCGAGGCCGTCCTCGGTGACCGAGTCGTGCGAGACGTGCCGGTAGATGGTGACGTCGCGGCGGAGCAGGTCGATCTCGATCATGCGGTCCAGTTCGGACACCCACAGCGAGCGGACCTTGCGCTGGCCGAGACGGGACGCCGAAACCGTGGCGAGCCCGGACTCGAACGACAGCACAGTCTCGATGGTGTCCTCGGCGCCTTCGACCGAGCTCGGGTGGAAGTAGCCGGCGCCGGAGGCGACCCGCTGCGGGGTCGCGCCGCCGAAGAACTGGATCGCCAGGTCGACGTCGTGCACCAGGAGGTCCCACGCGACACCGGTCTTGATACGCGGCGCGTACGGGCCGTGGCGGCGGGCCATCAGGTGGATCGGCTCGTTGACCAGCGCCCGCGCGGTCATCACGGCCGGGTTGTAGCGTTCCAGGAGCCCGCACATCAGCGGGACGTCCTTCTTCGCCGAGAGCCCGACGATCTCCTGGGAGAATTCGAAGCTGTTGCACACCGGCTTCTCGACCAGCATCGGCTTGCCCTGGCCCAGGATCTCCTGCGCCAGCTCGTAATGTGCCTCGGTGGCCGAAGCGAGCACGACAGCGTCCACATCGGACAGTGAGCCGATTTCGGGCGTCCACTGGGTTTCGTAGCGTTCGGCGACCTTGCGGCCGGCCTCTTCGCGCGGGTCGATCACGCGGACGAGGTCCACGCGCTCGTTCGCGGCGAGGACACGGGCGTGCAGCGAGCCCATGTTCCCGGTGCCGATGAGGGCGATCTTGTGCGTGGTCATGCGCCGAGTACCTCGCGAACCGTTTCGATGATGGTGTCCAGATCGGACTCGGAAAGGTGCGGGTGCACCGGCAGGGAAAGCGCCTGCGCGGCGACGGAAGCGGCCACCGGGAAGTCCTCGACGTTCGCGTCGGGGATGAGCGGGTTGTTCCGGTAGCAGTCGTAGTCGAAGACGATCTTCGGGTAGTAGATCCCGTTGCCGATACCCCGCTCGGTGAGCGCGGCGGCGAGCTCGTCACGCGAGAGGAAGGCGTGCGGGCCGACCAGCACGGTGTACTGGTGCCACACGTGTTCGCGGCCCGGCAGGACCTGCGGTATGTCGAGACCCGGGGTGCCGGCGAGGCCTTCGGAAAGGCGCTTCGCGTTGGCCTGGCGGGCGGCGGTGAGCTGGTCCAGCTTCTCCAGCTGCGGGATGCCGACGGCGGCGTGCAGGTCGGTCATCCGGTAGTTGTGCCCGGCGACCTCGTACTGGTAGCGGGCGCGCATGCCCTGGTTGCGCAGCACGCGCAGGCTGTCGGCCAGCTTGTCGTCGTCCGTGGTGATCACGCCGCCCTCGGCGGTGGTCACGTTCTTGGTGGCGTACAAGGAGAAGCAGCCGATCCCGAAGGAGCCGGACGGTTTGCCCTCGAACGACGCTCCCACGGCCTGCGCGGAGTCCTCGATGATCTTGAGACCGTGCTCGGCGGCCAGCGGCGCGAGCTTGCCCATGTCCGCGGTCTGCCCGTAGAGGTGCACGGGCATGAGGACCTTGGTGCGGTCGGTGATCGCGGCGGCGACGGCGTCCGGGTCGATCGCGAAGTCGTCGCGCCGGATGTCGGCGAAGCGGACGGTCGCGCCGGCTTCCAGGATCGCGTTCAGCGTCGCCACGAAGGTGAACGGCGAGGTGACGACCTCGTCGCCCGGCTTGAGGTCGAGCGCCTGGATGGCGGCGACCAGCGCGGTGGTGCCGTTGTTGACGGCGATCGCGTGCTTCGTGCCGGAAACGCTCGCGAACGCGTCCTCGAAGCGCTTGACCATCGGTCCCTGTGCGATGGCGCCGGATCGCAGCACCTCGACGACGAGGTCCTCCGCGTCACGGACGTCGACCACGGTAATGGGGATCATCTGCAAGTCTCTCTCGCCTGGGCGTTCTGGTGCGTCCGGTACAGTGAGCCGCCGGTTCTGCGCCCGGCCGCCCCCTCTGGCGCGGGCCACACGTTACCGGGACCGCCGAAGCGCCCATTACCCCAGGCTGCCTCCAGCCACAACGAACGGAACTTCACGTGGTGAACCGCATCCACCCGACAGCAGTCATCGGCGAGGGTGTCGAGCTCGGCGAAGACAACGTCATCGGACCGTTCACGGTCATCGTGGGCCCCACCCGGATCGGGGACGGCAACTGGATCGGCCCGCACGTGACCATCGGGACCCCTGGTGAGGACCGCGGCCGCGAACACCCAGCCGCCTGGGAAGCCGCGCCGAGCGGTGATCCCGATCACGACGGCCACGGCGTCGTCATCGGCAGCCGGAACCGGATCCGCGAGTACGTCAGCGTCCACCAGGGCACCTGGCGCACGACCACCATCGGCGACGGCGGCTACTTCCTCCGCGGCTCCCACATCGCCCACGACTGCCTGGTCGAGGACGCCGTCACGGTCGCCTCGAACGTCATCACCGGCGGCCACTGCCACATCTGGTCCGGGGCGAACCTCGGCATGGGCGCGATCCTGCACCAGCGGGTCGTGATCGGCCCCGGCGCGATGGTCGGGATGAGCTCCGCGGTCCGCAAGGAAGTGGGCGCGTTCACCATCGCCGTCGGCAACCCCGCACGGGTGACCGGCGTCAACACGGTGGGACTTTCCCGCCGCGGCCTGGACGAGGCCGCCATCGAGGCGCTGGGACCGTGGCTGAAGGGTAAGGCCGGTCTCCCTGAGGACGGGCTGGCCGACCGGCTGCCCGGCGACCTCTCTACCTTGGTGAAGGCGTGGGACGCCCGTCCACGCGACGATCATTAGGAGTACGGACATGGCGGAAGTCGCCGGCAAGCTGCGTGAGGTCTTCGTCGAGGCGCTGGACCTCGATGGCGAGGTCGACGTCGAAAACCTGAAGTACCGCGACATCGAAGCCTGGGACTCGGTCGGTCACATGGCGCTGGTCGCGGCCATCGAGGACGAGTTCGATGTGGAGTTCGACACCGACCAGGTGATCGACATGTCCAGCTTCAAGGTCGCCGTCGACATGGTGACCGACCTCCAGTCCAAGTGATGCTGGACGGAAAGGTCGCCCTGGTCACCGGGGGTACCCGGGGTATCGGGCTGGCCACCGCGCGGGCGCTCGCCGAGGCGGGCGCCACCGTGGTGCTGACCGGCCGCGACGAGGCGAAGGCCAAGGAAGCGGCGGCCGCGGCGGGGGCCGCGAGCGGGCTCGCCCTGGACGTCACCGACGCCAAGGCCGTGTCGACGCTGGTCCGCGGGGTGGCCAAGGAGCACGGCAAGCTCGACATCGTGGTCGCCAACGCCGGGATCATGGAGGACGCGCTCCTCGGCATGATCCGCGAGGAACTGGTCGACACCACGCTGAGCACGAACGTCGCCGGCACGCTGCACACCGTCCAGGCCGCGGCCAGGGCGATGATGCGCAAGAAGACCGGCGCCATCGTGGTGCTGGCCTCGATCGTCGGCGAGCACGGAAGCGCCGGTCAGACGGTGTACGCGGCCTCGAAGGCGGCGGTGGCGAACATCGCGCGTTCGGCCGCGAAGGAACTCGGCCGGTCAGGGATCCGGGTCAACGCGGTGGCGCCCGGCGTCATCGACACCGACCTGACCTCGGGCCTGACCGAGGAGGCCAAGGCCGAGAACATCGGCAAGACCCCGCTCGGGCGGCTCGGGACGCCCGAGGACGTGGCGAACGCGATCCGGTTCCTCGTCAGTGATGACGCTTCGTTCATCACCGGCCAGGTGCTGGGCATCGACGGAGGATTAGTTCTCTGATGACCCTTTTGGGTGTGGGTGCACGACTCATCGACGTCACGAGCGGCAGGACGCTCGAGGGCGAGGAACTCGACACCGAGGTCACCCGCGTGGGTGCCGCGTTGTCGCTGCTGCCGCCGGGCGCGCTGTTCGCGCGGATGTCGGTGGACCTCCCCAGCGTCCTGAACTACCTCGGCGCGTTCGAGGCGGGCCGCGCGATCGCGCTGATCGACCCGGCGCTGGACGCCGACGTGCTGGCGGGGCTCATCGAGCGTTTCCGCCCGGCCGCCGTGCTGTCCGCGCCGGACGCGCCCGCACCCGAGGGGTACGGCGTCTCCGACGGCCACTGGGTCCGGGAGTCCGCCGAAGGTGTCGAGCCGCATCCGCATCTCGCGGTCCTGTTGCCGACCAGCGGTTCCACCGGGAACCCGAAGCTGGTCCGGCTTTCCCGCGGCGCGATCTTCGCCAACGCCGACGCGATCGCCGAGGTGCTCGGCATCGACCGCCACGAGATCGCCCCGACCAGCCTCCCGCTGCACTACAGCTACGGCCTGTCCGTGCTGAACTCGCACCTCGTCCGCGGCGCGACCGTGGTCATCGAGCCGTCGGGCGTGCTGGGCCGCGGGTTCTGGGACGCGGTCAACGAGCACAAGGTCACCTCGCTCGCGGGGGTGCCGTACCACTACGAGATGCTGCGGCGCCTCAAGTTCGACCCGGCGAAGTACCCGACGCTGCGCACGCTGACCCAGGCGGGCGGCAAGCTGCGTGACGACCTCGTCGCCCAGTTCAACGACAAGATCCGCGAGGCGGGCGGGCGGATGTTCGTCATGTACGGGCAGACCGAGGCCGCCCCGCGGATGACCACCGTCCCGGCGGAACGGCTCGCGGAGAAGCTCGGTTCGGCCGGGCCCGCGCTGCCCGGCGGTGCGTTCGCCATCCGGCGCGAGGACGGGTCCGAGACCACGCATCCGAAGATCGTGGGCGAGGTCGTCTACCGCGGGCCCAACGTGATGATGGGCTACGCCGAGGACGAGGCCGGGCTGGCCGCGGGCGACGAGTACGGCGGCGTGCTGGCCACCGGCGACCTCGGCTACCTCGACGAGGACGGGTTCCTCTACATCACCGGTCGCCTCAAGCGGATCGGCAAGGTCTTCGGCAACCGGGTCAGCCTGGATGATCTCGAGCACGCCGTGCGTTCGGCTTCGGTGGGGATCGACGTCGTGGCCGCCGTCCCGGCCGGGGACAAGGTCGTCCTGTTCGCCGAGTTGCCTGAGGGCGACGGAGCCAAGGCCATCTGCAAGGACGCCGCGAAGGCGCTGTCCGAGCGGCTGCACCTGCACACGAGCGGGTTCGACGTCCGCCCCATCGACACCGTGCCGCTGCTCGCCAGCGGCAAGATCGACTACCGGTCGCTGGAGGCCCAGGTATGAGCGTCTTTACGTTGTCCCAGGCGGAGCGCGAGAAGCAGCTGCTTCCGCAGCTCGCCGAACTGACCGCGCACCACCGCGAGAACTCCGAAGGCTACGAGCGCATCCTCTCGTCGCTCGGCATCGCGCGGGACGCGTCGTTCGCGTCCATCGCGGAGCTGCCGTGGCTGCCGGTGCGGATGTTCAAGACGCACGACCTGCGCAGCATTCCCGAGTCCGAGATCTTCAAGACGCTGACCTCCTCGGGCACCACCGGCGCGGGCGCGTCCCGGATCTACCTGGACAAGGACGCCGCCGCCGCGCAGACCAAGCAGCTCGGCGCGACGCTGCAGGAGGTACTCGGCGGCGAGCGCCTGCCGATGCTGATGGTCGACACGATCGGCATCATCAAGAACCGCCGCTCGTTCTCCGCGCGCGGCGCGGGCGTGCTGGGCATGGCGAACTTCGGCCGCAAGCACACCTACGTGCTCGACGAGAACGACCAGCCGGACGTCGAGGCGGTCAAGACGTTCCTGGCGACGTACGGCGACAAGCCGTTCCTGATCTTCGGCTTCACCTTCATGGTGTGGCAGTACCTCTACGAGGTCGCCCGTGAGTACAAGCTCGATCTCTCCAACGGGATCCTGATCCACTCCGGCGGCTGGAAGAAGCTGATCGACCGCGCGGTGGACAACACCGAGTTCCGTCGTCGCTTCAAAGAGGACACCGGGCTCACCCGCATCCACAACTACTACGGGATGATCGAGCAGATCGGCACCGTGTTCCTCGAAGGACCGTCCGGGAACTCGTTGTACTGCCCCGATTTCGCCGATGTGGTGATCCGGAACCCGGAGACCTGGGAAGAGCAGCCGGTCGGCGAGCCCGGGGTGATCGAGGTCGTCAGCACGCTGCCGCGTTCGTACCCCGGCCACGTCCTGCTCACCGAGGATCTCGGCGTCTACAACGGGATCGACGACGGCGACTGGCCGGGCAAGCACTTCTCGGTCATGGGCAGGCTGCCCAAGGCCGAGGCCCGCGGTTGCTCGGACACCTTCCAGGGGGCGGCGGCATGAGCACACTGAACCAGCGTTTCCCGCTCGGCGACGCGATCGAGGTCTCCTCGCTGGTCGAAGAGCTGCGGGCCGAGCCCGTCGGCGGACGGCTGCGCGTGGGCGACCCGCGCGTCGTCGAGTTCCTGACGAAGTTCGCGCGCAAGCTGCTCGCGCCCGCGACGGCCCGCCGCTTCCCGGAGCTGGCGTCCCTCGGTTTCTTCCTGCGCAAGGGAGAGATCGCCAAGGCACTGTCCACTTTGGAGACTTCTGGCGACGCGCTGCGCTTCCCGCGCGGGCTGGTCTTCCACGTGCCGCCCGCCAACGTCGACACGATCTTCGTGTACTCGTGGGCGCTTTCGGCGCTGGCGGGCAACCACAACGTCGTCCGCGTCTCCTCGCGTTCGGCCGGTGCCGCCGAAACGGTGCTGGAGGCACTGAACGCCGCACTGTCCGAAGTGGACGCCGGCACCGCCGCCGCGATCACCGCGACGCAGCGCATGGTCACCTACGACCGCAGCGACGCGATCAGCGGCGCGCTGTCGGTCGCCGCGGACCTGCGGGTGATCTGGGGCGGCGACGCTTCGGTCGCCGCGCTGCGCAAGTACCCGCTCGCGCCGCACGCGCGCGACCTGACCTTCCCGGACCGGTCGTCGTTCGCGGTCGCGTCGGTGCGCGGCTGGCAGAACGCCTCCGAGGCCGAGCGGCGCGGTGCCGCCGAGGGCTTCTACAACGACTCGTACTGGTTCGATCAGGCCGCCTGTTCGTCGCCGCGCGCGGTGTTCTGGGTCGGCGAAGAAGACGGCGCCCGCGAAGCCGGGCAGGAGTTCCGGAAGCTGCTCGCCGAAGTGCTGGCGGCGAAACAGCACGTCACCGAGCCGGCCATGGCCGTGCAGAAGCGGGTCTCCGCGTACGGCGCGGCCGTCGACGGGCTCGTCGACGGCATCGAGTTCCAGGGCAACGGCATCGCGACGCTCGAACTGGCCGACCCCGCGGTCCTGCCGCGTGAATGGCTCGGCGCCGGCACTTTCGCCAACGCGCGGGTCGACACGCTTTCCGACCTCGTCCCGATCGTGCTCCGCAAAGATCAAACCGTCGGTCAATTCGGCTTCACCAAAGAAGAATTGACGGAATTCGTGACGGAATTGGCCGGCCGCGGCGTCGACCGGGTCGTTCCCTTCGGCTCGGCCCTGACGTTCTCCGCGATTTGGGACGGCTACGATCTGCTGGCCGAGTTCAGCCGCTTGGTGACCGTACAGGCCTGACCTGCGGTGACGAGGTAGCAGCAGAGGAGGTTCAGTGACGACGGTCGAAACGCCCGAAGAGGACACTTCGGTTGCGGTAAAACAACCGAAATCCACGAAGGCGAAGATCCTCGACGTCGTCCGCTGGATCGCCATCCTGCTGGTCGTCGGTTTCGCGGCGAAGACATTGGTCACCAATTGGGGTGAATTCTGGCGGACCTTGTCCGAGGTCGCGTGGGAATCCTCCACGTTGAGCCTGCTCGCGCTCATCGCCGCGATCATGGTGTCGACCTACGGCTGGCAGGTCATGGTCGACGACCTCGGCAAGCCGATCGGCTACGCCCGCGGCGCGCAGATCTGCCTCGTCGGTTCGCTCGGCAAATACGTGCCGGGTTCGGTGTGGGCGTACCTGCTGCAGATGGAACTCGGGCGCAAGGCCGGGCTCGCCAGGGCCCGGATCTTCACCGGCTCGCTGATCCAGCTCGGCGTCGGCGTGGTGTCCGCGCTGGTCGTCTCGCTGCTCGCCGCCCCCGCGGTGTTCAGCAACAGCCCGCGGGCGCTGTGGCTCTTCGTGCTCATCCCGGTCGGGCTCGCGATGCTGCATCCGCGGGTGCTCACCTGGGGCACGTCGCTGGTGCTGCGGATCCTGCGCCGCCCGCCGCTGGACCACCGGCTGAGCTGGTCGGTCGTCGGGAAGGTCTTCGGCTCGTCGACGGCCGCCTGGGCGCTGCAGGGTGTCCACCTGTGGCTGCTGGCGAACTCCGTCGGCACGCCGGGATTCAGCGGCTTCGTGCTGTGCGTCGGCGCGATGGCTGTCGCGATGACCGTCGGGACGTTCGCGTTCATCCTGCCCAGCGGGGTCGGCGTCCGCGAGGTCGCGCAGGTCGCCGTGCTCACCGCCTCGGGCCTCACCGTCGTCCAGGCGACGGCCTTCGCCATCGCCTCACGGGTGATGTTCACCGTCGCCGACCTGATCACCGCCGGCGGCGCCGCCCTCTCGGCCCGCCTCGTGACCTCCCGCGTTTAGTCCTCTGAATGCGGTCGGTGTAGCTGGTCGCCACTCACGAGACGTGCCCATCGCTTCGGTGGTTGTGCGTGTCTGAGGGGACGGCGCATGTGACCAGGTGGGCGACACGTGTGACTGGATGGACGACACACATGTCACCGGGGCCTGGCCCCGTGTCGTCCGCCTGATCACGCGTGTCGGCCATCCAGTCACGCGAGATCGCCACCCGCGCAGCGGCAGAGGCAACTGAGACAGGGTCGGTTCTAACCGAATCTCCACTCACGACCCTTATCCGGCATGGGCTGAAGGCTCCCTTCGTCGCATCAGACGCGGTGAAGGGAGCCTTCAGCCCATGCATTCAGAGGACGAAACGCGTCAGGGGTTCACCCGGTAGATCACCGCGTCGGCGTTCCGGTACACCTCGGTCACGAAGTTCAGGCCGTCCAGATCACGCAGCCCGGCCTGACGCGGGGCGCCGGTCGGGTAGCCGTACTGCCCGAGGATCACCCACCGCACGTTCAGCCGCGCCACCGCCGCCCGCACCTGGGGGTTCGACGGGTACTCGCGGAAGTGCCACTCCAGCAACCGCGCGTCCGACGGCGACAACGTCTCGTCGAAATGCCCGGAAGTCGTGCGGACGCCGGAGAGCGCGTAGGTCCACACCGTCCCGTCCAGGCGATCGTTCAGCGCGCGCTCGCCGGGTTTCGCGAACTCGGCGAGCTTCTCCATCGCGACGACCTCGTCCGGGCTCACCGGCAGTTTGTGCGGGTTGACGCCGGGGGTGTTCGCGTAGCCGGGCGCGACCTTCGCCGCGTTGGACGGCGCGTAGAAACCGTTGCTGAGGAAGGCGAACGCGCCGAACACCACCACCGCGACGGCGAACGCGGGCACCTTCCGGTGCGCGACGCTGTCCCGCAGCCATGCCTGCGTCTCGGCGAGGCCGTGCGCCGCGATGATCGACAGCGGGACCGCCGCCATCGACATGAACCGGTACGGGTCGTTCCACCACGGCCGGGACAACGCCAGCACGAGCGGCTGCTCGGACGACGTCACCGCGATGTAGGCGAGCCCGGTGATCAGCGCCGTGACCCCGATCCAGCGCAGCGCGCCCGCGCGCGAGAAGAAGATGAAGCCCAGCAACAACGCCACTGAAAGCCAGAGCTGCGGATACGGCTCGTGGTGCTGGAAGCCGAGCAGCGCGCCGAGCGCCGTCGTCGCCCGCCATTCGACCGGCCAGCTGCGGTAGGGCACCTCGCCGTTCGCGAGCCCGATCGCGCCGAACAGTTGCAGCGACGCCACCAGGATCGCGACGACCCCGACGATCGCCAGCGCACGCAGGTCCCGGCCGATCCGCCGCCACCGTGCACCGGGTGCGATCCAGCGTTGCAGCAGCAGCGGACCGGCGAACAGGATCGCGCCGAACAACGCCGACGAGTGCACGCACAGCAGTCCGACGGCGCTCACCGACAGTACGAAACCGGTGTCGGGCGCGGGCCGGTCGAGATACCGCTTCACCGCGACGGCGGCCAGCGGGGTCAGCGCGAGGCCGAGCAGGAACGGGAGCAAAGGTCCCCTGCTCATCGATTCGTACAGGCCCATCACCGGCGCGATGGAGACGAGGGCGACGGCCCCCGCGAACACCGCGCGCCCCCGGAACACGCGCACCATCGTGACCAGCGACAACGCCAGCAGCGCCGGCAGCAGCGCGGTGTTCACGTCCAGTGCCAGCGGGATGGTCGCCGGGCTGAGCAGGTACACCACGGACGCGAGCAGGTGGTACGCGTTGGGGTAGAACACCGGCGCCGCGTCGCCGTACCAGTTCACCTCGCCGGTGCCGAACAGGCTGCCGTCCCCGGTTTCGGCGATCTGGCGGACGCCGTTCGCGTGATACACCGCGTCGAACCCCTGCGGGATGGCGTCCAGCCTGCCCATCCCGCGCACCACCGCGTACATCCCGACGGCGGCCGCGAGCAGCAGGCACGCCCCGACGGCGAGGTGCCCGGACCGTCCCCACAGCGGTTCCTCCGGTGCGGGCGGCCACCGGCGCAGCGTGAGCCGCCGCAGGCCGAAGGCGACTCCCGCGAACAACACCGTCGCGACCGCGTACGTCACCGGATTGAACGGGATGCCGAGCGCGGCCGCCCATGGCCCCGCGAGCCCGCCGATGGCGTAACTCAGCAAGGGCGTCATCCCCGCGAGCACCCAGCCGCGCAGGCCGGCGGCGAAACCGGTGAGCAGACCTGGAAGGCCGATGACGAGCAGCGCGACGCCCACGGTGAGGACGTCGGCCGACAGGGAGGTGTGGGTGGGCACGGGCTACCTCGGGTGGGGAATCCGCACAGAACCCCCGAGGTGCGGAACGGAATGGGACGCCAGATTAACCGCCCGGGACCGTTACCCGAAGGAGTCACATCCCGCCGGGGAAAACCGTCCGTCCTCGTTTACTCGGCGCACACATCACTCGCCCATTCGAGTCAATTGACTGCGCCGAAAGAAACACCTTGCCGCGATGATCGATACTTGACCGTAGTCTTTCGTCAGGGGAGCGGCTCGGCCCGGGAGGGTGGGGATCAGGTGGTGATCGCGCTTGTCGTCGCCTGGGCAGCTGTCGCGATCTTCGTACTGGTGGCCTGGCCCAAGATCGGCGCGGACAAGGGCTGGCGCGCCGCCGCGCTGATGCTGACCCTCGGCTTCTCGCTGGTGCACCAGCTGGTGTTTTCGACCATCGCGGAGGACGCGTACATCTCTTTCCGATACGCCCAGAACATCGCCGACGGCAATGGGCCGGTGTTCAACACCGGCGAGCGGATCGAGGGTTACACGAATTTCCTCTGGATGATCATGATCGCGTTGCCGAAGGCCGCTTTCGGGGCCGATATCGAGGCCTCCGCGGTCGTGCTCGGCATTCTCGCCACGCTCGGCGCGGTCCTGCTCGCGTACGTGACGGTGAACCGGGTGGTCGCGCGGGCCGTAGGCGACCCGCGACCCGCCTACGGGGTGGCCGCCGCGGTGCTCGTCGCCGGAGCCGGGGGTCTCGCCGCGTACGGCGGATCCGGCACCGAGACACCCTTGTTCGTGCTGCTCTTGTTCGGCGTCTTCGCCGCGCTCGCGGCCCGGCGACCGGTGGTCGCGGGGGTGCTCGTGGCCTTCGCGATGATGACGCGGCCGGCGGGGATCCTGCTCGCGGTGCTGGTGGGCTGCTGGCTGGTCGCCGCCGCCCTGCGCGGCCGGTACACCTGGTGGTCGCCGGTGGCCTGGCTGCTCGGCGGGCTCGTCTTCGCCGCGCCCTGGACGGCCTGGCGGGTGACCTACTACGACCACGTCCTGCCGACCTCGGGCGTCATTCCCTTCGATCTCGACGTCCGGTCCCGGATCGACCACGGTTGGCAGTACCTGTCGGGTTTCTCGGTGGTCCACCAAGGATTCCTGCTGCTCGGCCTGATCTCGGTGGTGGCGCTGTCGCTGCGCCGCACCGGCCGGACCCCGCACGAGGCCGAGGCCAGGTCGCTGATCTGGCTGATGCTCGTCACCGCCGTCGCGCTCACCGGTTTCGTGGTCTTCTTCGGCGGTGACGCCGCGCCGGCCTGGCGCTTGCTGGCGCCGATCCCGCCGCTGCTGTCGGTGGCGGCGGTCTCGGTTTACGGCGTGCTCGTCGCGGCCGCGAAGCCGAGCCCTCGGCCTCGGCCACCGATCCAGCGGCTGATGCCCGCCGCCGCGGTGACGTTGTCCGGGCTCGCGGTGCTGGTGTCGGTGTTCAGCCCGGAGATGCTGGAGCGGGTGCGCGCCTGGCACGACCACGGCGCGCAGATGGAGGAGATCGGCCGCTGGCTCGACGCCTACCTGCCGCCCGGTTCGGTCGTGAGCACGTCGGCGCCCGGCGTGGTGTCGTACCACGCCGGGACGCAGCTGCCCATCGTCGGCGTCCGTGGCCAGACGGAGGAACTGGGCGAGGCCGTCGTTTCCCGGCGGCATCCGACGATCGCCGTCATCACCGACAGCGGCTATTCGGCGAAGCAATCCTGCGTGATCGACCCGGCGTACGTGGCGAGGTACCGCGTCGCGACCTTCGCGCGTGAAGGAACCTCGTCGTGGATCACCGTGTTCCTGCGGGCGGACGTCGAGCGGACGGTCAGGTCGGCCCTCGACCGCTCACCCGATTTCCGCCACGTACCGTGCCCTTCGTGAGTGTCGTTTCCCCCAGCAGACCGGCAGTGATCGAGGCATCCTCGCGCCTGTTCGGCTTCGGCGTGTTCGCCGCCGCGCTCGCCGTGTTGCTGGTGCGTTTTCTCGTGCCGAGGCCGGTCGCGATGGCCGACAACGGTGACGGTTTCCGCGTGCTGTGCGGCGCGGGCATCCCGTGGAAGGGGAAGCCGGAGGGTTTCGTCCACCTCGCCTACACCGTCCCGGCCGGCGAATGCGACGCCACCTATCTCCTGAGCCAGAGCTGGTTCGCGCGGATCGCGCGGTCGATCGGCGGGCTGTTCGGCCTCGAATCGACGCTCAGCCTGGTGGTGCTGGGTGTGCTCACCAGTGTTCTCGCCGCCGCCGCGGTCGCGTTGATCGTCGTCGGGCTGCCGTACTCGCGCCGCGTCCGTGGCTTCGCGGCTGTGGGGCTGCTACTCGTCGTCGCGGACTCCGCGTTCTTCGGCTACTTCGCGTCAGTGCTCGGCGAAGGCGCCGCGTTCCTCGGTCTCCTGCTGGCCGTCGGCGGCCTTCTGGTGTCCGCGAGGCCAGGCTGGTGGCGCTACGCGGGCTTGGCCGTGCTGCTCTTCGGCGGCGTGGTCGCGGTCAACGCCAAGGTCCAGACGCTGATGATCCTGCCGTTGCTCGCGCTCGCCGCACTGCTCGTCCGCCCGGAGGGCGTCGGCGGCCTCAGGCGCTGGCTTCCCGTGGTGTTCGTCATCGGCGCGCTCGCCGGAAGCACGGCGTACGCGCAGCAGACCGTCGAGCCCGCGAAGCTGCCCGACGGCTCTCTCGCCGCGCGGCCAGGCGACGATTCGCGTGAGATCAACATGTTCAACACGATCTTCTTGACCATTGTGGACGGTCGGCACGACACCGGGGCCGACCTCGCCGCTTTGGGGCTGCCCACCTCGTTCGGCCAGTACGCGGGCAACGGCTGGTGGCATCCCAAGCCCGCGACACTGGACCCCGAGTACCCGAAGTACCGCGAGCGGATCAGCAGGCGCAACGTCGTCGAGTACTTCGCGACGCATCCCTTCCGCACCGTCGAGATCCTGGACCGCGCGGCGGGTGATCTGCTCACCGCGCGGCCGCCGTACCTCGGCAGCTTCGACCAGTCGGCGGGCTTCGCCCCGGAAACGCAGGAGTATCGCGTCCCGATCGTTTCGACCGTGACGAAACTGCTGGCCCCGCTGGGTTTCTTCGCCTTGCTGCCGATATGGGCCCTGATCGCCTGGCGTGGCTGGAAGACCCGGCGGACCGCGCTGGGTGTCACGCTGGGTTTCCTGCTCGCCGTCGCCGCCGGGCAGTTCGTGCTGGCCGCGCTGGGCGACGGGCTGGAGAACGTCAAGCACCAGGTGATCGCGCTGTACTGCACGCTGCTCGGCGTCGTCCTGGCGGCGGTGACCTTCGCACGTCAGGAGCGCTCGGAGTGATGTGACCTACGCGACCGTAGGTTGGTTACCCTACGGTAGCGTAACCTGAACGAATGGCTGAGCTCGTTTACCCGCCCGTCATCATGGCGGCGAAGTTGATGTTCCGGGTGCTGGACAACCGCATCCGGGTGGAGGGGACCGAGCACATCCCGTCGACGGGCGGGGCGGTCATCGCCTGCAACCACGTGAGCTATCTCGACTTCATCTTCTGCGGGCTCGGCGCGCGACCGGCGAAACGCCTGGTCAGGTTCATGGCGAAGAAGGAGATCTTCAGCAACCGCGTCGCCGGGCCGCTCATGCGCGGTATGCACCACATCTCCGTCGATCGCGGCGCCGGTCTCGCGTCGTACCGGGAAGCCGTCGAGCGCCTGAAGGCCGGGGAGGTCGTCGGCGTGTTCCCCGAAGCCACGATCAGCCGGTCGTTCACCGTGAAGGACATCAAATCCGGCGCCGTCCGGATGGCCGCCGAGGCGGGGGTCCCGGTCGTGCCGATGGCGCTGTGGGGCACGCAGCGGCTGTGGACCAAGGGCCGTCCGAAGGACCTCACCAAACGCCACGTCCCGATCTCGATCCTCGCCGGCGAGCCGATGCACCCGAAGCCCGACGAAGACGCCGAAGTCCTTTCGAAGGACCTTCGCGTGCGGATGTCCGCGCTCGTGGACCGCGTCCAGGCCGGCTATCCGGAGAAGCCGGCCTCCGACGACGAGCGCTGGTGGCTGCCCGCGCACCTCGGCGGTACCGCGCCGACGCCGGAAGAGGCCGCGAAGCTCGACCGCGAAGGCCGCTAGCCCTAGAACCAGCGTTCGAGCACCTGCGCGACGCCGTCCTCGGAGTTCGGTCCCGTCACCTCGTCGGCGACGTCGAAGACGTAGCGGTGCCCGTTCGCCATCGCGACACCGTGCCCCGCCCAGCCGAGCATCTCGACGTCGTTGGGCATGTCCCCGAACGCGATCACCCGCTCGGCCGGGACGCCCAGGCGCTCGGCGACCTCGGCCAGCCCGGTCGCCTTGGTGATGCCGTGCGCGGCGACCTCGATCAGCCCGGTGTCGGTCGAGTAGGTGATGTCGACGGAGCCGTCGAGCACCTCGCGCGCCGCCCGCGCCATCTCGTCGGAGCTCATCCCGCGCCTGCTGATCAGCAACTTGATCGCCGGATGCCCGAGCACCTCGGCCCGCGGCGCCTCCGCGCCCTCGTGGTTGCCCCACGGATTGTGGTAGTCGGGCTCGATCACGAAACTGCGGACGCGCGGGTCCTGCGCGGACTCGCCGACCCGCTCCGCGGCGAACCGGCAGCCGGGCAAGGCGTGATCAAGAGCACTCACGGTGTCGTGCAGCAGCGTCGGTTCCAGCAGGCCGTGGACCGCCACGATCCGGTCCGTCCCGATCTCGTACAGCACCGCCCCGTTCGCGCAGACCGCGTACCCGGTGAGACCGAGCGGGTTCGCGATCGGGGCGACCCAGCGCGGCGGACGGCCGGTGGCCAGCACGAAGGGGACTCCGTCCTCGGTGACACGCCGGACGATGTCGATCGTGCGTTCGGACAGGACCTCCAGCGGGGCGAGCAGGGTGCCGTCGACGTCGGATGCGATCAAGAGGGGCTTTTCCACCGGCACATTGTCCCCGAAGATCCGCCCATCGGGCGAAGTGTCGGCGGGCACCGATACCTCCGCCTTCCTCCCCGCCACCACCCTCAAAGGAGAAGCTTCGCTCCGCTGTTACTTTCGCTGTGTGCGCGTAGGCATCGTGATCCTTCCGGAAGATCGTTGGTGGGCGGCCGAGCCGAAATGGCGGGCCGCCGAGGAATACGGCTTCGACCACGCTTGGACGTACGACCATCTCGGCTGGCGGACTCTCGTCGACGGCCCGTGGTTCAGTGCGATGCCAACGTTGACGGCGGCCGCGATGGTGACGTCGCGGATCAGACTGGGCAGCTTCGTGGCTTCGCCGGTCGCCCGGCATCCTGTGCCCTTCACCCGCGAGCTGACCACCCTCGACGACATCTCCGACGGCCGCTTCATCCTCGGCGTGGGTGCGGGCGTCCCGAACACCAACTACGACGCCGCTGTGCTCGACGGCCCCGAACTGTCGGTCAAACAGCGCACGGACCGCTTCGCCGAGTTCGTCGAAGCGCTCGACGGGCTCTTGATGACCGACGGTTTCGACTTCGAGGGCGAGTACTACCGGGCCAAGGGCGCGCGGAATCTGCCGGGCTGCGTGCAGCGGCCGCGGCTGCCGTTCCTGGTGGCCGCGAACGGCCCCCGCACGATGACGCTGGCCGCGCGGTTCGGCGCGGGCTGGGCCACCACCGGCGTCAAGGCGGACACCCAGGACGAGTGGTGGAAGGGTGTCGCGGAACTCGTGAAGACCTTCGACGAGCGGCTCGACGCCGTGGGCCGGGACAAGGCGAGCGTGCAGCGGTTCCTGAGCCTCGACGCGGCGCCGGTCTTCTCCCTCGACAGCGTGGGCGCGTTCACCGACGCCGCCGGGCGGGCCGGTGAACTCGGGTTCACCGACATCGTCACGCATTGGCCGCGGTCCGGCGACTACTACGTCGGCCGCGAGTCGACACTCGAAGAGGTCGTCAGCGACGTACTCCCGGTACTCCAAGGAAGAAGCTCTTAGGCCGATCGGGTGACGTTGGCGAGCCGGGTAAACCGGTTCCGCCCAGTAGTCGTCTGAAGAACAAGTACAGCGAGTGGGTGTGGCCGACGACGGCTACCCCTCACGGGTCACCCCGGGGGTGAATGGGGGACTGAGGCTCGCGTGGTCGCGGCAGGGGCAGTCCGCGGCCACGCGAGCCTTTATCTTTTCCGCGCTTGCCCGGTCCGGATGTCATGAAAGGGTCGTTCAGGACATCTTTTGTCCTGAACGACCCTTTCATGACATCCGTGAAGGGACCGGCGTCAGCGCCCCGCCAGATGCAATGAACGGTCCTTTCCTTGCAAATTTCGCAAGGAAAGGACCGTTCCTAGCACGGGCAGGCGGCGCGAAGCAGGCGTCAGCGCGTCAGCGTGTAGATCGAAGCACCCGCGTTGGAGAAGTCCTTCCGCAGGAAGCCCAGCCCGTCCAGATCCCGCAGCCCCGGCGCCGGCGGTTCGCCGATCTTGATCGGGGTGCTCCCGATCAGCACGTGCTTGACGTTCAGCCGCTTCACCGCGGCCCGCACCTCGGGGTCGGTGTCGTAGTCGCGGAAGTGCAGCGCCAGGTATTTCGCGTCCGGCGGCGGCACGCCCGGGTCGTAGTGCCCGGCGACCGGGTGGATACCGGTGATCGCGTACAGCCAGGCCGTCCCGTCGAAGCGCTCGTTGAGCACCTTCTCGTCCGGTCCGATGTTCATCTTGGTCAGCTGGTCCATCGCGGCCAGCTCGTCGGCGCTGACCGGCGGCGTGACCTCGCCCTCCGGCCCGTTGTAGTACAGGAACGACACCGCGTGCGCGTTCGACTCGGTGTAGAAACCCTTGGTCAGCACGGCCGACGCGGCCACGACGAACACGGCGGTGGCCAGCCCCAGCCGGGCGGGCAGCGCGGGACGGCTCTTCACCCAGGACCGGCCGCTCGCCCACTTCGCGAACCAGCGTTGCAGCTCCGCCATCCCGTGCCCGGCGAGCAGGCACAGCGGGATCGCGGCGAGCGCCATCAGGCGGTACCGGTCGTTCCACCAGGGCCGCGACAGCGAGATCACCCACGGTTCGGCGCCGAACGAGGCGACCAGCACGAACAGCGCCGAGAAGCCGATCGCCGAAAGCCCCACCCAGCGCATCCGCCCGAGCCGGAACAGGCTCAGCGCGCCGATCGCCAGCAGCACCGTCAGCCACACCTGCGGGGCGCTCAGCACCTGCCGGAAGGTCACCAGCAGCCCCAGCGACTTCAGCACCGGCAGGTCGGAGCCCCACGCGTAATAAGGGTATGAACCCGAAGTGAATTTCAGGGCGCCGAGGATGTGCGGCGCCGCGAGCAGCGCGCTCCCCGCCATCACCGGCACCATCTTGACGACGTCGCCGCCGATGATCCTCAGCCCGCCGCGGCCCTCCGGCACCCCGTCGAGCGGCTTGTGCCGCAGCGCGCGGTACCAGCGCTGCACCACCAGCGGGAAGGCGAACAGCAGCGCGCCGAACAGCGCCGACGAATGCGCCGCCAGCAGGCCGACCGCGGTCAGCGCGAGCACGTAGCCGGTGTCGAGGCCGGGCCGCGCGAGGAAGCGGGCCAGTGCGACCACGGCCAGCGGTGTCAGCACGATCCCCAGCGCGAACGGCAGCAGCCCGCTGGACACCGACTCGTACGCGCCGGTGGTGGCCGCGGCGGCCACCAGCGCGGTGCAGCCCGCGAACACCGCCCGCCCGCCGAGCTGGCGGATCAGGGCGACCATCGACAGCGCGAAGATCCCGGCGACCGGCATGGTGATGGCGTTCAGCGTGACCGGGATCGTCGTGCCCGAGATCGAGTACACGAGCGAGCCGACCAGGTGATACGCGTTCGGGTAGAACGAGCCGTCCGGATACCAGTTGATGGTGCCCATGCCGGTCAGCGAGCCGTCGCCGGTCTCGGCGATGTAGCGGATGCCGTTCGCGTGGAACACGGTGTCCCAGCGCTGGAACACCGCCGTCGTGCCGCCGCGGGCCGAGAGCACCACGAGGATCGAGATGCCGACGGCCAGCGCGACGCAGGCCGCGACGGCGTAGTGCGCGCGCGGGTGCCACTTCGTCGGCGGCTCCTCGGCGCCCTGCTTGATCCAGCCGCGGCTCTGTCCCAGCTTGCGCAGGCCGAAGCCGATCCCGGCGAGCACGGCCGTGACGGCCGCCACGGTCAGGGGGTTGTACGACACGCCCGCGAGTGCCAGCCACGGACCGGCCAGTCCGGTTACCGTGTAGGACAGCAGTGGGGCCAGGCCCGCCAGGGCCCAGCCGCGCAGGCCCGCGGCCCGGCCGACGAGCCCGCCGGGGACCGCCAGGACGGCCAGGTAAGTGAAGGTCGCACCGAAGTAGGACCAGAAGGTGTCCGGAGTAGGCACTGCTTCCTAAATGTGTCTGTCGAAGGTGAAAACCGGTGCTCGGTGCAGGGCACGGAGTCGACGTGCGTACCCTCGACGCCCGTGAGCGCGCACACGAACCCCGACAAGATTACTGAAGCCGATTTCACCGGCTACGACCTCATCGTGGTCGGCTCCGGATTCTTCGGGCTGACCGTCGCCGAACGGGCCGCGGCCGAGCTCGGCAAGAAGGTCCTCGTGCTGGAGCGGCGCCACCACATCGGTGGTAACGCCTACTCCGAGGCCGAGCCCGAGACCGGCATCGAGGTGCACCGCTACGGTGCGCACCTGTTCCACACCTCCAACAAGCGTGTGTGGGAGTACGTCAACCGCTTCACCGAGTTCACGAACTACCAGCACCGGGTGTTCGGCAAGTACCAGGGTCAGGTGTACCCGCTGCCGATGAACCTGGCGCTGATCAACCAGTTCTTCGGCAAGTCGCACACGCCGGACGAGGCTCGCGAGCTGATCGCCAAGCAGGCGTCGGAGTTCGAGACCGCGAACGCGCAGAACCTCGAGGAAAAGGCGATCTCGCTGATCGGCCGCCCGCTCTACGAGGCGTTCATCCGGGGCTACACGGCCAAGCAGTGGGAGAACGACCCGAAGAACCTCGGCGCCGACATCATCACCCGGCTCCCGGTCCGCTACACCTTCGACAACCGCTACTTCAACGACACCTACGAGGGGTTGCCGGTCAACGGTTACACCGCGTGGCTCGAAAAGATGGCGGAGCACGAGAACATCGAGGTGCGGCTGAACGTCGACTACTTCGACGTCCGCGAGCACATCCCCGCCGGCACCCCGACCGTCTACACCGGGCCGCTGGACCGCTACTTCGAGTACTCCGCGGGCCGTTTCACCTGGCGGACCGTGGACTTCGAATCCGAGGTCGTCGAGACGGGTGACTTCCAGGGAGCTTCGGTCGTCAACTACAACGACGAAGAAGTGCCCTACACCCGGATCATCGAGTTCCGGCACTTCCACCCGGAGCGCAAGCACTACCCGAACGACAAGACGGTCGTGTTCCGCGAGTACTCCCGGTTCGCCGGCGAGGCCGACGAGCCGTACTACCCGATCAACACCCCGGAGAACCGCGAGAAGCTCGAGGCCTACCGCGAGCTGGCGAAGGCCGAGGCCAAGGACAAGAACGTGCTGTTCGGCGGCCGTCTCGGTACCTACAAGTACCTCGACATGCACATGGCCATCGGCTCGGCGCTGTCCGCGTTCGACAACAAGATCGCGCCGCACTTGACCGATGGCGCGCCTCTGGACGGGTCCCTCGATGCTTGAGAAGGGCACTCCCACGGGTGAAGTCGCCGTCCTGGCCAAGGCTCAGGGCGTCCTGAAGAGCGACATCACGGTGAAGGCGGCACGCGGTCTTTCGCACTTCGGCGAGCACAGCGCGGGATGGTTCGCGCTGGGGCTCGTCGGGGCCGCGGTCGACAAGAAGCGCCGCAAGGACTGGCTGGTCGCGGCGGCGGGCGTCGTCGGCGCGCACGCCGCGTCCATCGCGGTGAAACGCGTGGTCAGGCGGCCGCGACCGGACCACCCGAGCGTCGAGGTCCTGGTCTCCACGCCGAGCAAGCTGAGCTTCCCGTCCTCGCACGCGACCTCGACTACGGCGGCGGCGGTGCTCTACTCCGGATTGACCGGGCGTAACCTGGTCCCGGCCCTGGTACCGCCGATGCTGGCCTCCCGGCTCGTGCTCGGCGTCCACTACCCGACCGACGTTCTGGCCGGAGCGGCCCTTGGGGGCGTAGTCGGCGGCTTGATACGTAGGAAGCTGAAGCGACGATGAGTGAAACGACCGAGAAGGCCGATTCCAAGCCTGACGACGTAGAACCCGTGGCCGCGACCGAGGCCGCCGAACCGAAGAAGGTCGCCGGCGGTCTCGTCGGCGGCATCATCAAGACGGCACGCCCGCGCCAGTGGGTGAAGAACGTGCTGGTGTTCGCCGCACCGTTCTTCGCCTTTTCGAAGTCGACGGACCGGACCGGCCTGCTGATCGCCGCGCTGATCGCCTTCGCGGCGTTCTCGCTGGTGGCCTCCTCGGTCTATCTCATCAACGACGCGATCGATGTCGAGGCCGACCGGGCGCACCCGACCAAGCGGAACCGGCCGATCGCGGCCGGGATCGTGCCGGTGCCGGTGGCGTTCGTCGCGGCGGGTGTGTTCTTCGCCGCCGGTCTCGGCATCTCGTTCTTCGCCAGCTGGCAGCTCGCGGTCGTGCTGGCGGTCTACGAGGCCGTCCAGCTCGGCTACTGCTTCGGGCTCAAGCACCAGCCGGTGGTCGATTTGGCCATCGTCGGCTCGGGCTTCCTGATGCGGTCGATCGCCGGTGGTGTGGCCGCGGGTATCGCGCTTTCGCAGTGGTTCCTGCTGGTCACCGCGTTCGGCTCGCTGTTCATGGTGGCGGGCAAGCGCTACGCCGAGATCATGCTCTTCGAGCGCACTGGGGCGAAGATCCGCTCTTCGCTCAAGAAGTACTCGGCGAGCTACCTGCGGTTCGTCTGGGCGACGTCCGCGGCGATCCTGATCATGTCCTACTGCCTGTGGGCGTTCGAGATCCGCCAGGTCGAGCACGACTCGGTCTGGGCGGTCGTCTCGATGGTCCCGTTCGTGGTGGCCGTCCTGCGCTACGCCGTCGACGTCGACGGCGGCAACGCGGGCGAGCCGGAGGAGATCGCGCTCAAGGACCGCGTGCTCCAGGTACTCGGCGCGAGCTGGGTGGTCACGCTGTTCCTGTCGTTCTACCTCTGATTCGACAGCTCACACACAGCGCATCCATAGGAAGCGCACGCATCCTCGGTGATGGGGGCGGGCACACAGCCCGCCCCCATCGACCTGAGGAGCGAAAGATGAGCGACCCGCAGCGGCCGTCCGAAGACGAGGACAAGACGGTCGAGCAGCCCGCCGCCGGCGCCGAGAAGCCCGACGAGAAACCCGCCGAGACCCCGGCCGCCGCCCCCGCGGGCCCGCCGCCGGGCTGGGTTCCGGCGCAGCAGGCTCCGCCCGCGAAGGGCGGTTTCCGCCGCTTCGCCGGGCACCGCGCGACGCAGCTGGTCGCGGTCGGCGTACTCGGCTTCGTCCTCGGTGGCGGGATCATCGGCACCGCCGTAGGACTGGCCTCCCGCGACGGTGACCGGCCCGGTTTCTCCCGTGAACACCGTGGTCCGGGTGGTCATGGCATGGATCGCGACTTCCGTGACGGCCCCGGCTGGCGTGACCAGCGCCACGGCGGGTAGATAACGGAATCATCACGCCGCCGTGTACGGTGTTCGTGATGCGAAGCGCCTCCGCCGATCTGCCTCAGGCTTCCGGTGCGCTGCCGGAAGCCACCGTCCTTACCCGTCCCTGGGTGCTCCCGGCCGGGGCGGCGGTGGCGTCGGCCTTGGTGTTCGTGCTGGTCAGCGGGCATTTGATCGACGACACGTACATCACGCTCTCGTATGCGAAGAACCTCGCCTTCCACGGCCACTGGGGCCTGATCGAAGAAGGCACCGCCAACACCGCGACGTCGCCGCTGAACGTCCTCGTGCTGGGGCTCGTCACCTTCATCGTGCGAGACGCCGTCTTCGCCGCCGGGATCGTCTACGTCGCGAGCCAGGTGGCGCTCGTCCTCGGCCTCCGCCGGATCGGCGCCGCGACCGGTCTCCCGGCCTGGTTCGCCCCGCTGGCGCTGGGCCTGCTGCTGGTGAACCCGCTGCTGCTGTCGTCAGTCGGCCTCGAAGTCGCCCTCGGCGCGACGGCCGTCGTCTGGTCGATGGTGTTCCTGTACGAACGACGGCCCGCCGCCGCGGGCGCGATGATCGGCCTGATCGCGCTGATCCGGATCGATCTGCTGCTGATCGCGTTCGTCCTGTTCCTCGGGCGCCGCGAATTCTGGGCAGGCATCTGGCGGATGACGTTCGCCGCGCTCGCGGTGATGCTGCCGTGGTTCGTGTTCAGCTGGCTGGTGCTGGGTTCGGCGGTGCCGGACACCCTGGTCATCAAGATCATGCAGCGTTCGTGGGGACCGTTCAGCTTCACCAACGGCCCGCTGCTGTACTGGCGCAACTTCCCGGTGGCGGCGACACTTTCCTTTCTGCCACTCGTGATCGGCGCGCTCGTCGGTCTACTGTGGACATTCCACTTCCGGCGCGGCTCGGAGCGGGCGAAGCGGCTGCTGCCGTTCGCGACCCTCGCCATCGCCGGCGCGGCGCACTACCTGGCTTATTGCTGGCTGAACGTCCCGCCGTACCACTGGTACTACGCGCCCAGCATCGTCGGCGCGACGATCTTCCTCGCCGCCGCGGCCTGCGCGGTACCCGGGCGGGCCCGGCTCGGAACGGGGATCCTCGCGGGCGCGTTCCTCGTCACGAGCGCCGTCGCCTACGCGGCTCCTGAGCTGCCGCGCCGGTTCGCCCCCATCACCAGCAATCACGCCTCGTCGGACGAATATCGCGCGATCGGCTCGCAACTGGGCGAATTGACCAAGGGGCGCAAGGTGGAGAGCGCGGGCGAGGTCGGCGCGCTCGCCTACTCCTGCGATTGCGACATCGTCGACCAGTTCTCCGACCGCGGCTCCGTCGATCCGGCGATCATCGAGACGAAGAACCGCAGCAGCGACCTGGGGAAGGCGCTGCTGGCGGCGAACTTCCGGTTCTTCGATCACAGTGTCCCGCCCGCGACCCCGGATCTGGTGCTGGCCACCACCAGGAAGGCCCCGCCCGCGAACGCGCTGGCGACCTGGACGATCCACTCGCCGTGGATGGGCACGCAAAGCCTGTACCTCCTCCCGGCCCGCTGACTCCCGAGAGGGGTCAGCGGCGGGAACGGGCCCGGTCGGCCTTCGTGACGGCCAGCATGTCCCGCTGGCAGACCACGGACCCGTCGGCGAAGACGAACTGAAGCACTGGACGCGCCGGGAAACTCCGCCCCAGGTAGAGCGCGGAAACCGAACGCACCACTCCCGGCGGCATCTCCTCGAAGGTCCGGAACGGCTGCGCGGGATCCTCGCCCTCCAGCAGCCGCGCCGGGTACACGACGGCCAGCCGCCGATCCGAAAGCGTCAGCCGAGCCTCACCCTTACCGCCGGCGAGGTGGTCCGCGAGCCGCGCCGCGGTCTGATCCGCGGTCCGCGCGACGACCCAGTACGCGATCGTCGGGTCGTCGGTCCAGTCGCCTTCGAGGACGTCCGGAGCGGGTAATGGCCACCGCGTTTTCCCGGTCACCGCGGGGGTTTCCCGCGACGCCGAATAGGGCAGCGTGAGCTCGCCGTCCAGCACGAGCCCCACGTGGCCGTGCGCGGGCGGGCAGCCGATGATCAACCGTTCGCCGGGAGCGAGCCAGAACCGGTGCAGTTCCTTTTCGACGATCTCGTCGACGGACTTCGCCATCGGAAGCGTGTTCTCCATCAGCTCACCGTCACCGAGTAGAGCCAGGCGAACTGCCGGGGATCGTCACAGTCGAACAGGAAATCCATCCCCGATCCGTCCACGAAGGATGCACGAAGGCATGGGCGCCGCTTCTTGCCGTGCTCGGCCACCGCGAATCCGGCGATCGACTCGCGCGGGATCTCGGCGCACGGCACCATCTCGTGCCGCGCGATCGGGACGCCCGCCGCGTTCTCGCCGTATGTCTTCGTGGTCATGATCGCGGCGATGTCCTTGCCGAACCCGATCGCCTTCGACATGAACGACTTCTTCGAGGGTTCTTCGGGAGCGACGAACTTCTCCAGCACCAGCAGCCGCGCGCTGGTCAGCGCCCACAGCCGCGAAAGCGAACCACTGGTGGACAGCCCACGCACCGCCGTGTGGGCGAGGCCGCCCTGTTCGCCGAGCACGATGACCTGCGGCGACGGCGGATTCGACGCGCCGCTGTCGTCTCCGCCGCCCAACGCGGCGCCGATCATGTCCCCGGCGAAGTTCGCCGCGCCCGAGCCGAGTTTGCCCAGCACGCTTTTCTTCGGCACACCCCAGGGGTCCAGACCGCGTACGTCGTAGTTCAGCGTCCGGCCGTACGCGGCCCACAGCAGCCGTTCACCCGCGTGCAGCGAAGGCAAGGCCTGTGACGCGGCCCCGAGCGGGTAGCCGAGGTTCATTCCCTAGATCGGCAGCTTCCGGAAGATCGGCCGGGGGATATGCCGCAGGGCCGACATGACCAGCCGGAACGGCGCGGGCGACCACACCAGTTCCTTGCCGGCGCGCGAGGCGGCGACGGCGGTCTCGGCGACCTGCTCGACGTCCACCGTCAGCGGGGCGTCCTTGAGGCCTTCGGTCATCTTGGTCCGGACCTGGCCGGAACGGACGACGGTGATCTGCACGCCGAACTCCGCCAAGGCCTCGCCGAGGCCCAGGTAGAAGCCGTCGAAACCGGCCTTGGAGGAGCCGTAGACGAAGTTCGACCGGCGGACCCGCTCACCGGCGACCGAGGACAGCGCGATGACCTTGCCGTGTCCCTGCGTCTTGAGCTTGTTCGACAGCGCGACCCCGACGGACACCGCGGCCGTGTAGTTCACGGTCGCCGCTTCGACGGCCTTCGCGTGGTCCTGCCACAGCTCTTCCTGGTCGCCGAGCAGGCCGAACGCCACGACGGTGACGTCGATGTCGCCACCCTCGAAGGCCTTGTCCAGCACGGCGGGGTGGGTGTCGAGGGCCTTGGCGTCGAAGTCCACGGTGGACACCTCGGCGCCCTTGTCCTTCAGGCGCTGAGCGGCCGCGTCGAGCCGCGGCGACTGCCGTCCGGCCAGCACGACCCGGAGGGGCCGCTCGGACAGGTACTTCTCCGCGATCGCGAGCGCGATGTCGGAGGTGCCGCCGAGCAGCAGCAGGGACTGGGGGTTGCCCACAGCGTCGATCACAGTTCCAACCTTCGGGACATGTCAGAGGCGAAAACGCCTTCGGGGTCTACGGAAGCGCGGACCTTGCGCCATTCCTCGAGCCGCGGATACATCTTCGCGAAGTTCTCCGCGGAGGTGCGTGAGTCCTTCGCCGTGTACAGACGGCCGCCGAGCGCGAGCACGTCCTCGTCGAGTTCCTGGCAGAACCGGCTCAGCCCGTCCTTGATCGGGAAGTCGAGGCAGACCATCCAGCCGGGGTGCGGGAACGACAGCGGCGCCGCGTTGCCCTCGCCCATCTGCTTGAACACGTTGAGGAACGACACGTGCCCGGAGTCCGCGACCTTCTGGATGATCCGGCGCAGCGGCTCGTGCGCGTTCAACGGCGTGCTGAACTGGTACTGCAGGAAACCCTTGGAGCCGTACGCCCGGTTCCACTCGCCGAACAGGTCGAGCGGGTGGTAGAACGCGGTCAGGCTCTGGATCTGGTCGCGCGCGTTCTTCGCGGTCTTGCGGTAGTAGAGCTCGCCGATCGCGGAGAACGACAGCTTGTTCGCCAGCCCGTTCGGGAACACGTCCGGCAGGGTCGCCAGGGTGCCCGGGTTGAACTTGAGCGGGTCGGTCCGCAGCTTGGGCGGCAGTTCGTCCAGTTTGGCGAGCGAGCCGCGCTGGAAGGCGGCGCGGCCCAGCTTCGCGCCCCTGGAGATCGAGTCGAACCAGCCCGACGAGTACGTGTAGTTGTCCTCGGAACCGTCCGTGACCAGCGCCAGCGTCTCGTCGAGATTCGCCGTGCGCTGGATGTCGGCCTTGAAGTAGGCCGTCTCGGTCTTCGTCATCCGGATCTTGGCGCGGACGATGATGCCGGTCAGGCCGATGCCGGCCACGGTCGCCCAGAACAGCTCCGCGTCGGGGCCGTCCGGCGTGATCGTGCGCACCTGCCCGTCGGCGGTGACCAGGTCCATCGACACCACGTGGTTGCCGAAACTGCCCGCCGAGTGGTGGTTCTTGCCGTGGATGTCGTTGGCGATCGCGCCGCCGATGGTCACCTGGCGCGTGCCCGGCAGCACCGGGACCCACAGGCCGTACGGGAGGCCCTCGCGCATCAGCTTGTCGAGGCTGACCCCGGCGTCGAGGTCGACGATGCCGGAATCCGGGTCGATCGAGTGGATGCGGTCCAGCGCGGTCATGTCCACGACCAGGCCGCCCGCGTTCTGCGCAGGGTCGCCGTAGGAGCGGCCGAGACCACGCGCGATGACCCCGCGTTCCCCGGCCCGCGTCACCGCGCGGGCGATGGCTTCCACGTCGGGGGTGCTCAGGACGTTCGCGATACTCGGCGACGTCCTTGCCCAGCCCATGAGCGACTGCCGCTGTGTCTTGGGTGCTTGGGTCACGCCGACCAGGGTAACCACGCCGAACACTGCCCGGAACGTGACCCTGAAGTGCTCGCTTCTACACTTTGCGCACCAGCCCCAGCAGTTTATGAGGTAGAGCAGTGGTGGCGACCGACCCGAAAGCCGGCGTGACGGCAGCAGCGCCGTCCTCTCCTGGGCTGCTCGGGCAGCTCATCCGCTTCGGCCTCATCGGCGGCTTCTGCGCCCTGGTCGATTTCGGCGTCTACCAGGGGCTTCGTGCCCTCGGAATGGACGCGACGCCGTGGGTGGACATCGCTCGTGCGCTCAGCTTCATCGTGGGCACCACGACCGCCTTCTTCCTGAACCGCAAGTTCACCTTCGCCGGTGGACGCCAGGAGGGCGCGCGTCAGATCGGTAGCTTCGTGCTCTTGTACGCCGTGACGTTCCTCGTGGCCGTCGGCGTCAACCGCACGATGCTGCACGTCCTGCCGGAGTCGGCCTGGAAGGCCACCTTCGGCTGGGTCGTCTCGCAGGCAACCGCGACCGTGATCAATTTCGTCATGCTCAAGTGGGTCGTCTTCCGTGAGCCCCGCGCCACCGCCACCAGCACAGAGGAGAACTGAGGATTCATGCCCGGTAAAGCCGCCGTCACCGGAGAGGCCCCGAGCGCCATGGTGAGCACTGTCGACGACACCCGCTTCGCGGAACGCACCCCGCAGGGCCGTCTCACCGCGCAGCGCGGGCTCTACGCCGGCCCGTCCCCCATCGTCAGCAAGGACCTCTACGCCGAACTCGAATGGGGTACCGCCGTGCGCGAGCGCGGGGGCATCGCCATCGAGCCGGCGTCGAAGGTGTCCGGCAACACTTATTTCGGCCGTTTCCCCGCCAGCTACTGGCAGCGCTGGACCGACGTGACCGAGGTCCAGGTCGAGGCCGTCGTCACCGGTGACGGCCAGCTGTCCGTCGGCGCCTCCGACATCGAGGGCGACTCGCGTGTCGTCGCCGCCGAGGTCGTCGCGGGTGCGAAGCAGCAGAAGGTGACGCTCACCGCGAAGCTCGACAAGTTCTACGACGGCGGCGCGCTCTGGCTCGACATCGAGACCGAGGGCGGCCAGTCGCTGCGTGTCGAGAAGGTCCGCTGGACGGTCGAAGCGCCGGAGAAGATCCGCCCGACCGCGGTGACCATCTGCACGATGAACCGCGCCGACGACTGCCTGTCGAACCTGCAGGCGCTCGCCGCCGACGTCTCCTCGCTGGAGACGCTCGACGCGATCTACGTCGCCGACCAGGGCACCGACCTCGTCGAGTCGCGCGACGGCTTCGAGCAGGTCGCCAAGGACCTCGGTGACAAGCTGCACTACATCAAGCAGCCGAACCTCGGCGGCGCCGGCGGGTTCACCCGCGGCCTCTACGAGGTCGCCGGCCACACCGAGACCGAGCACGCGAACGTCCTGTTCATGGACGACGACGTGCTGCTCGAGCCGGATCTGGTGATCCGGATGACCGCGTTCTCCAACCGCACGGTCAACCCGGTCATCGTCGGCGGGCAGATGCTGAACCTGCTGCACCCGAACCAGCTGCACGTCGGCGCCGAATACGCCCGGCTGAACACGCTGGAGCCCGGCCAGCCGGTGCAGCACTCGCTCTCGACAGCCGACCTGCTCGGCGTCGACGAGGAGACCCTCAAGCCGAACCGCCAGGAACGCCGCCTCGACGCCGGGTACAACGGCTGGTGGTCGTGCCTGATCCCGTACGAGGTCGTCAAGGCCACGGGCTACCCGCTGCCGTTCTTCTTCCAGTGGGACGACGCGGAGTACAGCTACCGCGCGCGGGGAGCCGGCTTCCCGACGGTCACCCTTCCGGGCGCCGGCGTCTGGCACGCCGACTTCCACTGGAAGGACTGGGACGAGTGGCACCGCTACTTCAACCTGCGGAACTCGATCATCACCGCCGCGCTGCACTCGCCGTTCAACCTGAACCTGCTCTCGCGCGTGCTCATCGCGCAGCTGGTCCGGTACCTGCTCGGCATGCAGTACGGCCTGTCCGCCACGCTGATCAAGGCCGTCGAGGACTTCCTCGAAGGGCCGGAGGTCCTGCGTGACGGCGGCGTCGCCGCGATGAAGGAGATCCGCCGGATCCGCGACGAGTACCCCGAGACCAAGCGGCACAAGGCCACCGACGTCCCGGGTATCGCGTCGAACGACATCGGCATCATCAACAGCGCGCCGCGGCCCAGCATGCAGCGCCTGGTGCTGATCAAGCGGATCCTCGACCGGGTGCTCGGCCGCAGCCGCCACTCGCTCGGCGCGATCCCGATCGACGAGGCCCACTGGTGGCACGTCGCGACCTTCGACACCGCCGTCGTCACCGACGCTTCGCAGGAAGGCGTGCGGGTCCGCTCGTACGACCGCGCGAAGATGTTCGACCTGGCGCGCCGGGGCGCGAAGGTGATCCAGCGGCTCCGGAAGGAAGGCGCGGCGGTGCAGGAGCAGTACAAGCGCGCCATGCCCGAGCTGACCTCGCGGGACAACTGGAAGCGGCTTTACAAGCTGTAAGCGCGCTTCGCTTCACTGGCGTGCTAGGAAAGGCTCTTTCATTGCAAATTTTGCAATGAAAGAGCCTTTCCTAGCGTTCGGGGACGGCAGCCAAAAGGGGAGCAAGGGACCTTTAGTAACGCTAGCTTTCCTAGCGGCGCTAGACCCACGCATGGTCAAGTAAGGGTACCCTTACCGCATGACGGATCTGGTCACCCGAGCCCAAGCCCTCGCCGATGATCTCCTCTTCCCCGCGGCCACCGAAGTCGACCTCAAGGGCGAAGTGCCCTCAAGCCACTTCGACGCCCTCGCCGCCGAAGGCTTCTACGGTCTCGCGGCACCCAAGGAAGCCGGCGGTCCGGGCGCCGACCTCCCGACGATCGTCCAGGTCCTCGAAACGCTGGCGGGCGGCTGCCTCAGCACGATGTTCACCTGGATCCAGCACCACGGCCTGGTCGCGGCACTGGCCACGGCCGAGAACGCCGAACTGCGTGATCGCTACCTCCCGCCGCTGGTCAGCGGGGAACTCAAGGCCGGTGCCGCGTTCGCCGCGGTGATCCCGACCCCGCCCAGGCTGCGCGCGGAACGCGTCGAGGGCGGCTACCTGCTCGACGGCGAGGCCCCGTTCGTCAGCGGTTGGGGCATCATCGACCTGCTCCAGCTCTGCGCCCGCGACGGTGACACCGTCGTCAGCGCGATCATCGATCCGGTGGCGGGGGAGCAGCTGGAGGTCCGGCCGCTCGACCTCGTCGCGGCGCAGGGCACGTCCACCGTGCACCTCGGCTTCACCCGCTACTTCCTGCCCGACGACCGCGTCTACGGGAAGATCCCGCACGCGGACTTCGTCGCGGGCAACACCTTCGCCTCCCGGCTCAACGGCTGCGCGCCCCTCGGCCTCGCCGCCCGCGCCGCGCGGATCGTCGAGGAACTCGGGAAGGCCGACGTCGCCGCCGGGATCCGGAGCGAGATCGACGCCGTCCGCCTGCGGCTCGACGCGGCGCTCGCCGATCCGCCGTCGCTGCCCGCGGCCAGGGCGGCGGGCGCGGAGCTCGCCTTCCGGGCCGCGGGCGCGCTGGTCGCGGCCACCGGCAGCACGTCGGTACTCGCCGGACGACACCCCCAGCGGCTCGTCCGGGAAGCCACCTTCCTGCTGGTCGCCGCCAGCCGGCCGGAGATCAAGACGGGCCTGCTGGAACTCTTCTCCCGGGACTAGGGCGTGTTTCATAAGCCCAAGTTCGCGGTCTTCGCGCCCAGGCGGTCCCTGGCGGCACGGCGGGATGCGCCCGAGTACGACCCGGTACGAGGGCGACCCCGCCGCACCGCCAGGAACCACCTGGATCACGAAGCCCATCGAACTGGCATATGAAACACGCCCTAGTGCAGCCCGAACACCCGGGTCTTGCGGTTCAGGTCGTCGATGTAGGCGGCGGCGACGTGGGAGAAGTTGATCGCCACCTCGGAGTCGTCCTTCGTCTGGATCGTCTGCACCGAACCGGTGCGGACGAAATGCGAGAGATCCTTGGTCAGCCGTTCGGTTTCTTCCGTCGTGAGCGCGAAGAGCAGCGGCTCCCCGCCGGTGGCGAGATGGAGGACGAGCGCGGGTTTCTGGTCTGCCATGAATCCATGGCACCAGCCTTGATCACGGCCGGGCAAGCGGGTTCGCTGCGGGCGTATCGGGCACGTGGACTACGTTCATCCCGACGGACAAGACACCCGCGGGGGGAAATGGCGATGCCGCATTCGTTCTCGTTGTCGCTGGCGGCGGTGGACATCCTGCTCGAACACGGCCGGTTCGGGCCGGCGCCCGTCCCGTTCGAGGTACCGCACATCGGCACGACGACCGATCAGCGCGCGATGGTGCGTGAGGCCGTCTTCCGCGACCTCGAAGGCCGGGGCCTGATGCGCGGCGGCAGGCTTGACGCCGACGTCGAACTCGCGATCGCCACCTTCGCCAAACCACAGCTCGCCGTCTGGGCGGTCGCGCAGATGGACAAGGACAAGCAGCTGTTCGCGAGGGCGGCGACTAACGGGCAGTTCGCGGTCCTCGTGCGCCAGGACGAGAACCTGCTCGTGTTCGAGGAGACCAGGCCGACCGCGATCGTCGCGTCGATCGTCGACCTGCTGCCGCTCACCCCGGCTGGCCCCGGTCAGTCGGTCACCATCGCGAAGCCGGCGAGCGCGCCGAAGCGCCCTCGCAACGACGACGCGTACGACCCCTTCGCCAAGGTCAGCGGGCCGCGGTCGCACGGGTCGAACCCGCAGCAGCGGCAGGTGGAGCGGATCTTCGAGAAGCCGAAGACGCGAGTGGGCCAGTTCAGCGTGTTCATCCGCGGCGGCCAGGTCTTCCCGCCGCTGGCGTGGTTCGACACCGAAGCGGGCCGCTTCATGATGACTTCGCGCCAGGCGGCCGACGGGCAAAGCTGGCTGACCTACGCTCCCGCCGATAACGCGAGGATCGCTCAGCAGCTGTATGCCCAGCTCGAAGGGCAGTTCTGAAGCACGGGGAACCGGGGTGACGCCCGTTTCGTCACAGTTCCGGAGATCTTCGGCGATCGGTGAATCACCGTCGCGCTGAGTGCCCGGCTAGTAGACTGCCGGGCGATACGCACGGGCGAGCAGACGATGCAGTGGGGCGGGCGATGGCTTTCGAAGCGGACGGCGGACAGGCGGGACCGGACTTCTCGATCGGGCGCGCCATTGGCGCGGCGGCCAATTACGTGGAGACGGGCGGCCTGAACCAGGCCGCGATCGCCAAGGTGAGCGCCGAGACCCAGAAGCTGGTCTCGGCGGCCAAGAGCGGCGGTTTCAAGATCACCGCCGAAGGTGTCAAGCCGCTGCTCAAAGCGGTGCGCGACATGGGGACCGAGCTCACCAGGCTTGAGCGGCAGACGATCCGGCTCTCCGAAGCGCCGCAACTCGGCGACCACCCGTACGGCAGGGCCGTCGCGGCCCACGACCACAAGGGCGCCGCCCAGTCGGCCAATTCGGCGAGTGCGGTGCTCGGCAAGTTCAAGCAGGTCGTGCAGGACACCGAAGAAGCGCTGTTGCGTGCCTCCGGGCAGTACAAGAAGAAGGAACAAGAAACGGTCGAGGCGCTCGATCGGCTCAAGAACTGAGGCGGAATGAAGAAGCTGCTCCTCGTACCGCTGACCGCGGCCGCGCTCGTACTCGCGGCCTGTTCCACCGAAAAGCCGGGCACTCCCTCCGCGGCGCCGTCGTCACCCGCGCAAGGCGGCGAGTCCACCGCCCCGACGACGGCCACCGGCGGTGCCGACCCCGCGTCGATCGATCCGTGTTCGCTCCTCGGCGTGGCCGATCTCGCGTCGTACGGCACCTTCAAGGCGCCGGTTCCCCAGAATGACGCCGGTGCCCGCGGCTGCGAGTTCACCAAGGAGGCCGAGACGGCGGCGGACGCCGTTTCGCTCGGCGTCGACATCCGCGACAAGCAGGGCATCGACAGCGTCACCGACGGCGGGAACGGCAAGACCACCGGCAACGTCAACGGCCGCAAAGCGGTACTCGTCCCGAAACCTCCTTCGGGCTGCCTGATGGCGCTCGAAATCGGCGCCTCGGCCCGGGCCGACATCGTGGTCGTCGCCTCGGATCCGGAGAAGGCGTGCGGGATGGCGGAGAAGATCGCCGACATCGTCGAACCGAAGCTTCCGAAGGGCTAGGGGGAACAGAGGATGACCACCAACAAAGGTCAGATGACCGAGCAGGAGTACGTCAGCGGTCTCTCGCCCCAGGCCCGGGACCAGTACTACCGGGACAAGGCGAGCGGCGAGGGCGGCGACGGACCGTTCGGCATCTTCCAGCGGTTGATCGCCCAGGGCAGGGCTCAGCAGCAGTCCGAAGACGTCGGGAACAAGAATGTCGACGAGCTGACCAAGAACAAGGACGTCAAGTACGTCGAGGGGCTCGAGCCGCCGAACGGCGACTACCTCGGCTACGACCACGAGAAGCTCGAACAGTTCGTCAACAGCAACCTCAACGTCGAGCAGGTCTCCGAGGTCTCGACCGCGTACCACGAGATCCACAAGGCCTTCGACACCTTCTCGAGGACGATGGACCAGGCCGTCGCCACCTCGCAGGGGACCTGGGAAGGTGACGCGGCGGGCAGCGCGCAGGGCTACTTCAAGAGCCTCAGCAAGTGGTCCGAGGCGAACTCCCAGAACGCCAAGCTCGCCTCCGAGACGATCTACGACCAGGGCACCGCGGCCTCCACCGTGAAGAACACGATGCCCAAACCGATCCCCTTCAACTGGAAGGAAGAGGTCGGGGGGTGGATGACGTCGAACCCGTTCAACCTCGGCGAGAACATCGACAAGTCCATCCAGAAGCAGCAGGACAGCCAGGAGGCCCACACTCAGGCGGCCTCCGCCATGAACAGCTACGACAAGTCCTTGTACGAGGCCGCGTCGAAGCAGCCGGTGTTCGCCGAGCCGCCGAAGTTCGGCGAGGGCGGCGGTGGCGGGATCGACGACCCGGGCAAGCCGCAGCCGTACCAGGTCCCGCCCGGCTCGAACACGCCCGGCTCCAACAACCCCGGCAACACCTACATCCCGCCCGGCAGCGGTGGCGGGGGTAGCGGCGGTGGCGGAGGCGGTGGTGGCGGCTACGGCTCCAACCTGCCCGGCCCGGGCAGCACCACGGGGTCCGGCAGCCTGCCGTCAGGCACGACGCCGTCCGGTTTCCAGAACGGCCCGGCGCCGATCACCACGCCCGGCCCCAACAACAACACCGCGATGCCGATCAGCCCGATGCCGATGGCGCCGCCCATGATGGGCGGCATGGGTGACTCGGACCACAACAGCCGAACCGGCCGCGGTGGCGGCGGGAGCGGGTTCGGCCCCGGCAGCGGCGGCGGTTCCACACCCGGTTCGGGTTCCGCGTCCGGTGCGGCCCGGCCCGGCGGTATCGGTGCCGCCGAAGCGGCCGCCGGCCGCGGTATGGGCGGTCTCGGCGGTGGCGCCGCCGGTCGTGGCGGACCGGGGATGGGCGGCGGCATGGGTGGCCGCGGTCAGCAGTCGGACGGGGACGACGACACCGAGCACCAGCGTCCGACGTACCTCGTCGAGGGCGACCCCGACGAGGTCTTCGGGACCGACATGCGCACCGCGCCGCCGGTCATCGGCGAGTAGACGTATCCGAAAAGGCCCTTCCTCGCGCCAGGCGCGAGGAAGGGCCTTTTCGTTTTCGAGGTCAGCGTCCGAACTGCGCGACGTACGGGTCGCGGTCGTAACGCAGGCCGGACCGGCCGACCGAGTGCACCAGGTTCTCCCAGAACCGGTTTCCGGTCAGCGGCGCTCGCACGGAAGCCAGCATTTCCTGGATCTCAGGCCGCGCGAGGGAACGCCTCGCGGACGCGATCTCCTCCGCGGGGACCACGCCCTCGGTCGCCGCGGACAGCTCTTCCGGAGTGCCCCGGCCGGCATCCGCGATGGTCCAGGCGACCGAGAGCAGCTTGTCGTGACCCATCGGCCCGCCTTCGATCGAGATCGAGTGCGACGCCAGCGGACCGGCCAAGCCGAGGTCGTCGACCACCTTGTAGTCGTAGGGCAGCAGCATGCCGGGGAAACCGAGCGCGCCGGGAGAGGAGACCACGGTCCGGTCCCGGGCCGGCACGACGAGCCATCGATGGCCGACCGACACCGCGACGACCGGCCCCTGTTCACCTTCCATGGCCTTGGCCAGCTCCGGCAGATACCCGGGGACCTGAGCGGCGTCCTCGGCCAGGATCGGATGAGACTTGGCCGTGGTGTCGAGCCAGAAGACGCGGGAATCGGTGATGGCGTGGGCGCCGATCTTGTGCTCGATCGCCGAGGGCGCCCGCAACCAGCCCCCGCTCACCACGGCCCAAACGCCGAGCACCAGCAGTGGCAGCGCGGTCCACTTGCTCAGCGGTACGGCGAGAACCGGGAGGAGAAGCAGCAAGAGCGACGGAAGCAGCATCCGGCCGTGCATGTAGTCACCGCCGACGCGCGTGACGTAGAAGAGCAGGCAGAGCGCGGCGATGACCGGCATCACGACCACGATGGTCGTCGCCCGCGTCAGCTTCCGGAGCACCAAGGCCGCGAGGACCACCAGCGTGAGCAGCGGGATCACCAGCAGGTACGGGTCGAGCAGATCGGCGATGTAGAAGAATCCCCGGTCCCAGCGGGCCTTCGAGGCTTCCTTCGCCAGCGCCGTATTCGGTGTGATCAGGCCGTAGTAGCCCATCCGGAAGATCTGATAGCCGACCGGCAGTACGCCTGCCACGAGAATCCAGAGCAGGGCGCGTTTCCAGCCCGGCTTGGCGATGAGGAGCAAGGCGACGCCCCCCAGCGCCGTCACCAGTGCGAATTCGGGGCGGACCAGCGGGCCGAGGCCGAGAATGAAGACCGTCGCCCATGGTCGCGTGTCAGGCCGGGTGGCGTGGCGGACCAAGAGCCACCACACGCCGGCGAGCCAGCAGGTGACGAGGCCGGTTTCGAGGCCCGATGTCGCGAAGTCCCAGAACGGGGAGAGGCCGAGCAGCAAGAGTGCTCCGGCGGGCAAAATCGGTTTCGAAGGGTGCAGGCGCCGCGCGCCGTCGAGGCCGAGCGCCATTCCGGCGACCGCGAAGAGCAGTCCGAGAAGGACGGCGGCCCATTCGAGCCGGACGCCGAGGAGACCGGGAAGTGCGACGAGGTATGTCCAAAGGGTGCTGGTGTTCGCTTCGACGCGTTCACCGGCGTTGAAGACCGGACCGTTGCCGTCCAAGAGGTTCTGCACGGTCCGCAGCACGATCAGTCCGTCGTCGCACACCCATCTTCGGTTCCAGGCGATGACCGCGAACAAGGCCACGACCAGCCCGATGGTGACGAAATTCCAGTCGAACCGGCGGCTGGGTCTGTGTCTCGATCTAGGTCTCGCTTCGGTGGTTTCCAGCGCGAGTGCAGGTGTGTTCACGACCTGAGCACGCCTGAAGCCGGGCACAGGTTGCCCGGCCACCAGGTCCTTCGTGGAGCTCAGTAGCGGTAGAACTTCTCCTTGCGGCCCTGGCGAACCAGCTTGAGCCACTGCAGGAAAGCCTTCGGATCCCGCTTCACGCCGACGAAGTACAGGCCGAACCGCAGCACTTCGAGCGCGCCGATCTTGCGCATGCCCGGCTGGGACAGCAGGTACCCGCGGTTTCGGTAGGTGTAGTAGCGCTTGACCTCGTTTTCCGGATCCTGCGCGTGGAACCGCCCACCCAGCATCGGCTTGAACTCGTCCGAGCCGTCCGGGTGCAGGTACGCGGTCTTGAGCGAGGTGCCGAACGGCAGCCCGGAACGCACCAGGCGCCGGTGCAGCTCGACCTCGTCGCCGCGGAAGAACAGCCGCAGATCCGGCACGCCGACGACGTCCAAAGTGGACGCCCGGAACAACGCGCCGTTCATCAGCGAGGCGATCCCCGGCAGGAAGTCGACGCCCAGCTCCGACGACGAACGCTTCCAGGTCAGCCCGCGCCGCAACGGGAACGCGAGCTTGTCCGGCGCGTCGATGTTGGACACCACCGGGGAGATCTCGGCCAGATCCCGCTTCTCGGCCTCGTCCAGCAGGATCGCGAGGACGTTCTCGTCGGCGGGACGGCCGTCGTCGTCGGCCAGCCAGATCCAGTCCGCGCCAAGGGAAAGCGCGTGCAACATGCCGAGCGCGAACCCGCCCGCACCGCCGAGGTTGCGGTGCGAAGGCAGGTACGTGAAGGGAAGCGGGTAGTTCTCGACGATGTCCCGCGCCGACTTGTCCGGCCCGTTGTCGACCACGACGAGGTGATCGACCGGCCGGGTCTGCGCGGCGATCACCTTGAGCGAGTCCGCGAGCAGTTCCCGTCGATGGCGCGTGACGACTACGCCGACGACGGCGCCTTCGGGCAACTGCCGGGTCTCGCTGGTCATCCTTGGCCACCGTTCGTCAGCGACACCGGCTGCGGGTCGGGCTCGATACCGAACCGCTCCAGCGTCTCCTTGCTCATGTTCTCGAACGGGTCGCGCCCCTTGTAGCCGGTGAGCACTTCGCGCAGCGAACCGCGCTGCTTGACGTGCCCCTCGTCCATCCAGATGGCGGAGTCGCAGAGCTCGAAGAGGAACTCGTCCGAGTGGCTGGCGAACACCAGGATGCCCGACCGCTTCACGAGATCCTTGAGCCGGTCCTTCGCCTTGTTGAGGAACGCCGCGTCGACCGCGCCGATACCCTCGTCGAGGATCAGGATCTCCGGGTCGATCGAGGTGACCACGCCCAGCGCCAGGCGGACGCGCATACCGGTCGAGTACGTCCGCAGCGGCATCTGCAGGTAGTCGCCGAGTTCGGTGAACTCCGCGATGTCGTCGACCCGGGCTTCCATCTGCTTCGCGGTCATCCCGAGGAACAGGCCGCGGATGATGATGTTCTCCATCCCGGAGATCTCCGGGTCCATGCCGATGCCGAGGTCGAAGACCGGCGCGATCTTGCCGGAGATCTTCGCCGAGCCGCGGGTGGGCTCGTAGATCCCGGACAGCAACCGCAGCAGCGTCGACTTCCCGGCGCCGTTGTGGCCGACGAGGCCGACTCGGTCCCCTTCGCGGAGCTGGAGACTCACGTCGTGCAGGGCTTCGATGATCGGGACCTTGCTCTCGGTGCCGATCTTGCCGCCGACCTTGCCCAGCACCTTTTTCTTCATGGAGCGGGTCTTCGCGTCGAAAATGGGGAAGTCGACGTAGGCGTTGTGCACATCAATGCTGACCATCTGTCACACCCAATAAGAGACGCGGGAACGGTAATTGCGCATCGCGACCAGCGCGAGACCCCAGCCGACGACGGTGATGCCGAGCACCACGAACCAGCTGTTGAGGCTGACGGCCTGGCCGATCAGCGGCGCGCGCACGATCTGGATGAAGTGGAAGAGCGGATTGCCGTAGACATACGGCAAGGCCCACGAAACGCCGTCACGGGCGCCGCCCGCCATCAGCTGGTCGATCGGCCAGACGATCGGCGTCATGTAGAAGAGCAGCTGGATGAGCGAGTTGATCACCTGCGGGATGTCGCGGTAGCGGGTCGAGATGATGCCCAGCAGCAGGGTGACCCAGCCGGCGTTCAGCGCGAGCACCAGGATGCCGGGGATCGCGCTCAGCGAGTACCAGCCGAGACCGGGGTGGCAAAGCGCGCCGTTGACGCACGCGCCGCTCATCGCGTACGGCTGGTCCAGGCTGGTGAAGAAGATCGCGACCACGATGACGTAGACGATCAGGTTGTGCGCCAGCATCAGCGTCTGCCGCCACACCGTGCGGAGGACGTACACCGAAAGCGGCGCCGGGAGCTGTTTGATCAGCCCCTCGTTGGAGATGAAGGTCTCCATGCCCTCGGAAAGGCAGCCGCTGATGAAGCCCCAGATGATGAACCCGGTGCTGATGTAGGGAAGGAACGTCGCCGTCGGCAGGTTGAACAACTGTGAGTACAGAAGCCCCAGGCCGAGCGCGATGACACCCTGGCTGATGGTGATCCAGAACGGGCCGATCACCGAGCGGCGATAGCGCTGTTTGATGTCCTGCCAGCCGAGGTGTCCCCACAGCTCTTTGGCGGCGAACCCGGTCTTGATGTCGGCGAACGCGCGCGAAAAGGTCTTGCTGTCCGAAATCGGCGGAACCGAGGTCGGCGCAGCACTGTCGGCGGCGTGAACCGTGCTGGTGGCATGCACGGGAACGAGGGTACCGATGGGGCCGATGGTGCCTGGGGCGCCCCGTCCCGACCACGGAACGCTACCGACGGATTCGAACCCGAACGCGGTGCGTGTGCTGGTACTTTCTGCCCTCATGACTGCTGCACTCGGCGACGCGAGCCTGATGGTCAATCTGCTCGCCGCATACGCCGACCGGCCGGAGCCCCGTTCGGTGGCCGTGGTCGGGAATCAGCCGCTTCCGCCGGACCCCCGGCGGGCGAAGGCCATCGACGCGTGTGACCTCGTGATCCGCGTCAACGGCTTCGTCGTGGACGAGCCGGGCGGCCCCGAGACGGTCGGCAGCCGCGTGCACGTCGTGGTGTTCAACCGCGCCGTCCGCGCCACCAAGCACGTCTTCCGTGACTACCGCAAGCGGCTCTACCTGCTGGTCGAGCCGGGCCGGATGCACTGGGAGCCCGAAGACATCCCGGGCTGGTGGCCGGGAGACCTCGGCTACGTGCCGGTGCCGAACCGCGAGGTCGTCCTGCCGCTGTCCGACGCCCTCGGGCTGCCGAGCCGCGAAGAGGGCCTGTGGTCGACCACCGGGACGCTGGCCGCCTGGATCGCGCGCACCTCGTTCCCGCATGCCACGCTGGTCCTGTCCGGGTTCTCGTTCATCGACGACCCGGCCCAGACCCACTGGGAGCACGCCGCGGGCGACTCCTGCATCGTCGGACCCGAGCACCGCATCGCCGCCGAGGGCAGGTTGCTGGACTCGTGGACGAAGACCGGCGAAACCGAACTCCTGCGCTGAACTCCCAGCCAGCCCATCCCGAGAAGGAACACCCCATGGCAGTGCAGAAACTCCGCAGAGGCGTGATCGGCCGGATCGCCCGGCTCATCGACTTCCGGATCGACGAGCGGCTTCGCGACCTCAACGGGCGCGTCAACGACCTCGAACACGCCACCGCGGACCACCGCCGTCGGCTCGACGGCGCCGAGAGCGGCCTCGAACACGCCCGCGGCGACCTGCGCTGGACCCGCGCCGAGCTGGACCGCCTGATCCCGAGCGTCGCGGCCCAGGAGGCCCAGCTGGAGGACCTGCGCGAGTCGCTGTCGCTGCCGGTGCACGCCGACAAGGCCGAGCTGGCCGAGGCGCGCAGCCTGATCCAGGAGATCCAGCGCCAGCACGCCCAGATCCGCGTCCGGCTCGCCGGGATCGCCCGGTACGAGGACCGGCTGCGCCGGATCGAGGACACCATCACCGTCCCGGCAGGCGAATGACCGGCCTGCTGGTCGAAGCCGGGGAGGACGACCTCGACCGGATCCGCCGGTGGCGCAACCATCCGTCGGTCCGGCGGGTCAGCTTCACCACGCACGAGATCGGTGTCGAGGAACACCGTGGCTGGTTCGAGGCCGTCCGTGCGGACCCGAGCCGTCGTGTCCTCGTCTACCGGCACGGCGGCGTGCCCGCCGGTGTCGTGCTGTTCAGCGACATCGACACCGAGGCGGGAAGCGCGGAATGGCACTTCTACCTGGACGTCGAGGGCCTCGGCCGGGAAATCCTGCCCGCTTGGCTCAAGCTGGAGGGCGCCGCCGTCGACTACGGCTTCGACGTGCTCGGCCTGAACCTGCTCGGCGGCGCGACGCTCGCGGACAACCGGCAGGTGCTGCAGCTCCACAAGCGATTCGGCTTCACCGAAACACGCAGGTATGTTCGAGAGGTCGACGGTGAGCCGCGTGAGGTCGTCTGGACCGAACTGCGTGCCACCGACCGCCGGACCAGGAAGACGAGGTAGTCCCACCCCGATGACCGCCAGCGAGGTGCGCATCGGCGCACATGTCCTCTCGACGGCGCATCCGCCGTTCGTGATCGCCGAAATGTCCGGTAACCACAACGGTGACCTCGGCCGGGCACTGGAGATCGTCGACGCGATCGCCGAAACCGGCGCGCAGGCGGTCAAACTGCAGACCTACCGGCCGGACACGATCACCATCGACGTGGACACGCCGGACTTCCGGATCGGCGACACACATTCGCTCTGGGGTGGCGAGAACCTCTACAAGCTTTACGAGCGCGCCCACACCCCATGGGAATGGCACGAGCCGCTGTTCGAGCGCGCCCGTGCCCGCGGCCTCGAAATCTTCTCCAGCCCGTTCGACCCGACCGCGGTCGACCTGCTGGAGTCGCTGGATGCGCCCGCGTACAAGATCGCGTCGTCGGAGATCGTCGATCTGCCGCTGATCGAACTGTGCGCGAAGACCGGCAAACCGCTGATCATCTCGACCGGGATGGCCAGCGTCGCCGAGATCGACGCGGCGGTCCGGACCGCGCGTGAGGCGGGCAACGACCAGCTGATCGTGCTCGGCTGCACCGCCAGCTACCCGGCGTCGCCCGCCGAGAGCAACCTGCGCGGCCTGCCCGTCCTGGCGGGGGTGACCGGGACGCTCGTCGGCCTGTCGGACCACACGCCCGGTATCGGCGCCCCGCTGGCGGCCGTCGCGCTGGGCGCCGTCGCCATCGAGAAGCATGTGACGCTGGCCAGGAACGACGGTGGCGTCGACTCGGAGTTCTCGCTGGAGCCTGCCGAACTGGCCGCACTGGTCACCGAATCGCACCGCGCGTGGGAGGCGCTGGGCGCCGCCGTGATCGGGCCGCGCGAGAGCGAGAAGGAAGGCCTCCGGTTCCGGCGTTCCCTTTACGTCGTCGAGGATGTGCGCGCGGGGGACACCGTGACGCGGGAGAACGTCCGGTCGATCCGGCCGGCCGGCGGGCTGGCACCCGCCGAGATCGTGAACGTACTCGGCCGCACGTTCTCCTCGGACGTCCCGAAGGGCACCGCGCTCACCTGGGGCCTGATCTAGCGGAAGAAGCCGTGGACCTCGTCGATGACGCGGTCCACGTCGGCGTCGGTCAGCGCCGGGAAGAGCGGCAGCGAAAGCTCCTGGCTGTAGTACAGCTCCGCGTTCGGGCACATCCCGCGCCGGTACCCGAGGTCCTCGAACACCGGATGCCAGTACGCGGGGATGTAGTTGACCTGTACGCCGATGCCCTTGCCGCGCAAGTGATCGAACAGCGCGCGACGACGTCCTTCGAGGACTCGCAGCGGGTACAGGTGCCACACCGGGTCCGCGCCTTCACGTACCGCGGGCGTCAGTACTCCGTCCAATGAGGACAGTGCCGTGGTGTAGCGCGCGTGGATCTCCGCGCGGCGCTTCTTGAACTCGGCGAGCCTGCGCAGCTGGCTGCTTCCCAAGGCGCACAACACATCCGGCAGCCGGTAGTTCAGGCCGAACTCGTGCACTTCCTGGTGCCACGCGCCCTCGTCCGGATAACGCTGCGACGCCTTGTCCCGCACCAGCCCATGGTTGCGGAAACCGCGGGCGCGGGTCAGCAGCTCGTCCGAACCGGCGACCACCGCGCCGCCTTCGGCCGTGGTGAGGTTCTTGGTGGGGAAGAAGGAGAACGTCGTGAGGTCGGCGAGCGAGCCGACCGGCCTGCCCTGCCAGCTTCCGCCGACGGAATGCGCGGCGTCCTCCAGCAGCAGCGCGCCGTTGTCACGGGCGATACGGCCGAGTTCGTCCAGCTCGGCGGGGTGGCCGGCGTAGTCCACGGCCGCGACGACCTTGGTCCGCCCGGTGACGGCCGCCGAAGCCGCCGCCGGGTCGAGGTTGCCGGTGTCCGCCTCGACATCGGCGAACACGACCTTGCCGCCGAGCAGAGCCGCGGTCGCGGCGGTGGCGACGAACGTCATCGGTGACGTGACGACCTCGTCGCCAGGGCCGATCCCGGCCGCCGCGTACGCGACGTGGAGCGCGGCTGTGCCCGAGGTGACGGCCACGGCGGGCGTGCCGCCGGTGTGCTCCGCGAGGTCCTCTTCGAAGCGCGTGACAGCGGGGCCGGTGGTCAGCCAGTCACCGCGCAGCACCTCGGTGACCGCGGCGATGTCCTCGTCCGAAACGGACTGACGGCCGTAGGGCAGGAAGTCCGTCGACGTGCTCTTTCCCGCGGAGGCGGCATCGGACTCAGCCATACTGCTCGACCAGGTCGCGCAGTTCCTCGGCGTCCAGCCAGAGGTCGTTCGTGTCCGAGCGGTACGCGAAGTTCTCCGGCACGGCTTTGCCGTCCGACGGCGGCTCGTAGCCCCAGCCCGCGATATGCGGCTGCACGACGTAGCGGTCGCTGAGCTGCACCGTACGGCGGGCGTCGTCGGGGGCGATCATCTCTTCGTGCAGCTTCTCACCGGGCCGGATGCCGACCTCGTGCATCGGCGAGCCGGGTGCGATCGCCTGCGCGAGCTCGACCAGCCGCATGCTCGGGATCCGCGGCACGTACAGCTCGCCGCCGTTCATCTGGTCGAACGAGTCGACCACGAACTGCACGGCCTGCGGGAGCGTGATCCAGAACCGGGTCATCTCCTTGTGCGTGATCGGCAGCGACTCGCCCTTGGCCGCGAGCGCGCGGAAGAACGGGATCACGCTGCCGCGCGAGCCCATCACGTTGCCGTAGCGGACCACGGAGAACCTGGTCGGATGCGTCGCGGCGTAGTGGTTCGCGCTGATGAACATCCGGTCGGCGCACAGTTTCGTGGCGCCGTAGAGGTTGATCGGGCTGGACGCCTTGTCCGTCGACAGCGCGACGACCTTCTTCACCCCGGTGTCGATCGCGGCCTCGATGACGTGCTGCGAGCCGACGACGTTGGTCTGCACGAATTCGAACGGGTTGTACTCACCCGTGTCGACCTGCTTCAGCGCGGCGGCGTGCACCACGTAGTCGACGCCGTGCATGGCGCGCTCGAGGCGGCGGCGGTCCCGGATGTCTCCGATGAACCAGCGCAGCCGCGGGTCGTTGTCGAACTGCTGGCGCGCTTCGTACTGCTTGAGCTCGTCGCGGGAGAGCACGACCAGCCGTCGCGGGTTCAGCTCGGCCAGGGCGTAGGTGATGAACGCCTTGCCGAACGAACCGGTCCCGCCGGTGAGCAGGATGCTGGAGCCATCCAGCTCGGACATCGTTGACCTCCGCGTTTCGGTGCTACTGCCGCACGACATCATGTCACCCATGGATCCAGACCCCGGGGCCCACGTGGTCAACGCCGTCATCCAGGCACGCGCGTCGTCCACCCGGCTACCTGGCAAGGTGCTCCGCCCCTTGGCGGGCCGGAGCGTCCTCGGCTGGGTGGTCCGTGCCGCCGCCGCTTCGCCGGGGATCGACAACGTCGTGGTCGCGACCTCGACGGAGGCCGACGACGACGCGGTGGCCGAGGAGGCCGCCCGGCAGGGTGCCCTGGTCGCGAGGGGCCCGCTCGACGACGTCCTCGGGCGTTTCGCGGTGGCCGTCGAGTCGTACCCGGCCGACGCGGTGGTGCGGCTCACGGCGGACTGCCCGCTGCTGGACCCGGAGTTGATCGGGCAGCTCGTCACGTTGTGGCGGGCCCGGCCGTCGCTGGACTACTTGAGCACCACCCTCGTCCGTACTCTGCCGCGGGGCTTCGACGCGGAACTCGTGCGTGCGGGAGTGCTGGCCGAGCAGTTCGAGACCGCCCGCGGCGCCGATCGCGAGCACGTGACCTCGGGTATCTACTCGCGTCCGGAGACGTACTCGTGCTCGGGCGTCGTGGTCAGCCCGCCCGCCGACGATCTGCGCGTGACCTTGGACACCGTCGAGGACTGGGCGGTCATCGAAGGCGTCGTGGCGGAGCTGGGAGATCGCGTCGGCGTTTGGCGCGAGGTGGTCGGGGTGCTGCGTTCGCGGCCCGATCTCGCGGCGCTCAACCAGCATGTCGAGCAGAAGAAGGTGGCCAGGTGACGAGGCTGGTGCTGCGAGCCGACGCCTCCGGGACGATCGGTGCGGGCCATGTCTCACGCATGGTCGCCTATGCCGAACGTGCGGTCGCGCGAGGCTGGGAGGTCGTTTTCTCGGGTCAGGCGGACAACGCCGAGTGGCTGGCCGCCCGGTTCGCGGAGCTGTCCGTTCCGGTGGTGCCGTCCGTCCCCTTCGAAGGCTTCGACGCGGTGGTCGTCGATCACTACGGCCTCGGCGAGTTGCGCGAAGAGGTCAACGCCGCGGGTGCGCTGCTGGTGTCCATCGAGGACGACGTGTTCGGCAGGCGCGCGGCGGATCTGGTCGTCGACTGTGGGTTCGCTCCCGCGCCGCGGCCCGACGACGGCTCCGGCGAGCTGCTCAGGGGCGTGGCTTACGCGCCGATGCGAGACGTCGTCCGGGACGCGCGCGAGAAGCGCGGTGTCCGCGAGACCACGGGTCGCTCCCGGGTGACCGTGGTACTCGGCGGCGGGACGGAATGGGCCGGAACGGTCAGCGCTCTGCTGCACGCCTTGCGCGACACTCGAGTCCCCTTTGTCGCGGATGTCCTCGTGCGTGGCGAACCCGTCGTCCCGGAGGCCCTGCCGGGGCAGGAATTCCGAGTCCAGCCGCCTGGCCCCGGCCTGCTCGGCCTTTTGGCGGACACGGACGTGGCGGTGAGCGCGGCCGGGGTGACGCTGCTGGAGTTATGCTGCCTCGGCGTGCCGACCGGCGTCGTGAAGCTGGTCGACAACCAGGAGACCGGCTACCGGGGCGCCCTGGATCTCGGGTTGGCGGCAGGGCTGGGGAGCGCGGCGGCGCTGGACGGCGCCGCCGTGGAGACCTTGCGGACCTTGCTGGTGGACAAGGAGACGCGGAAGCGTTTCTCGGAGACGGCGTCGTCCGTCGTGGACGGCCGTGGCGTGGATCGCGTGCTGGACCGGATCGAGAAAATGGTGACGACGGGATGAAGTCCACGATGGAGCGCACCGAAACCGGCGCCGCCCCGGAACGGAAGCCGAACCGGGGCCCGCTCGTCGTCATCGCGGTCTTCGGCGCGCTGTTCCTCGTGGGTTGCTGGGCGGCGTGGTTCTTCACCATCGACGACGCCTTCATCACCTTCCGGTACTCGGCGAACATGGCCGACGGCCACGGTCCGGTGTGGAACGTCGGCGAGGATCCGATCGAAGGGTTCACCAACTTCCTCTGGATGTTGTGGCATGTCCCGTTCGCCCTCGCCGGTCTGCCGCTGGAGACCGTCGCCAAGGTGACTTCCGTCGTCCTGGGCGCGGGGATCCTCGTGATGCTCGTCCGCGCGGGGCATCGCGCCGGCGGCGTGCTCGGTGCGCTCGTGGCGGCCGGTGCGCTGGTGCTGTTCGTGCCGACGTACTTCCATGTCACCGCGGGGCTGGAGACCATCGCCTTCGCGGCTGTCGTGCTGCGCGCGGCGATCGTCGGTGTGGACCTCGTCCAGGGCCGTGCCGTGCGGGACTGGGAGCCGCCGCTGTTGCTGCTGCTCGCCGGGATGATCCGGCCGGAAGGGGTGCTCGCGACACTGCCGGGCTTCCTGGTCTGGTGCTGGCTCCGCCGTCGTCACGGCCGGACATGGGCGCTGGTCGCCGCGGTCGTGGTCGTCGGCGGCGGTTACTTCGCCTGGCGGTGGTCCTACTTCGGGCATCCGTTTCCGAACACCTTCTACGTCAAGTTCGGCAACCTCGACGCCGGTTCGGTATGGCTCGAGACGACGGTGCTGCTCTTCCTGCCGTTGCTGGTGCTCACCGCCTCGCTCCTGATCAGGAAGGAGAGCAGGGGAGAGGGTCTGGTGCTGTGCTCGGTCGTCCTGTTGACCGGGATGACCTACGCGGTGTCCGGGCCGACCATGGACTACCTGTACCGCTTCGCCTTCCACGCGTTCCCGGTGCTGTGCCTCGGCGCGGCCCTGGCGACGGCGCGGCTCGGCCGCCGGGTGATCGCGGTAGCGGCGGGCGTCGTCACGGTCGGCTGGGTGGCGGTCGCCGGCGTGGCGTCCGCGGAGCTGCCCGTGGCCGCCAACTACGGCCCCGACCTGCAGCGCGCGCATGTCGCCATCGGCAAGGGCCTCGCCGCCGCGCGGGTGCCCGAGACGGCGCGCAGTCTCGCGGTCTCCGACGCCGGGGCCATCCCGTACTACAGCGGCTGGAAAGCGATCGACTACATCGGGCTCAACGACGAGGCGATCGCGCAAGGCGCCCGGCCGGCCGACGTCGTGAAGGCCGCGCGCCCGACGGTCATCGTCGTCACCGCCCACGGCCCGAGGGCGACTCCTGGCGTCGTGTACGGCATGAGCGTGCCCGAGGTGGCGAAGGACTACGAATTCGTCGCGGACATCCAGATGCGCGAGGGCTACTTCCAGGAGGTCTTCGCGCTGCCTGAGCACGCCGCGCGGATCCGCGCGGCGCTCGACGAGTCCGTCGGCGAGGCACAGCGCCGGAACGACCCTGGCCGGTACGAGGACACCGTCGACCGGTGGCTCGATCGCCTCCGTGCTCAGCTGCCGGGAGGGTGAGGGCATGGAGGTGAGCGCGGATTTCCGTGCAGGGCTCCTGGAGGCTGTCGCCGCGGGCCTGACCATCTTCGAGATCCGGCCCCTGCTCGCCGCGGAGATCGAGCGGGGTGTCTCGCGCGAGAAGCTGTACCAGGAACTGCTCGACACGATCCTGTTCCTGCGTGAGCAGGGCCGGGAGGCTGAAGAAGAGCGTGTCGAGGATGTCGCCGACCTGATGTCGGACTGGGTTCCGCGGGAATATCGCTTGTAAGGGCGGGATAAGGACCGCCGCTGTCCTCGATCCTCCCTACCGTCGGCTCCATGACCGATGAGATCACGCCGTTCACGATCGACGTCCCCCAGCGCGATCTCGACGACCTCGCCACCCGGCTGGCGAACACGCGTTGGCCGGACGAGATCGACGGTGCCGGCTGGGGGCTCGGGACGCCGCTCGGGTACCTCCAGGAGCTCGCCGAATACTGGCGACTCCGCTACGACTGGCGCGCCCACGAGGAACGCCTCAACGGTTTCCCCGGATTCCTGACGAACATCGACGGCGCGAACGTCCACTTCCTGCACGCGCGGTCACCGGAGCCGGACGCGATCCCGCTCGTGCTGACGCACGGCTGGCCGGGGTCCATTGTGGAATTCCTCGACGTCATCGGGCCTCTCTCGGACCCGCGCGCGTACGGCGGCGACCCCGGGGACGCGTTCCACGTCGTCGTGCCGTCGCTGCCGGGGTTCGGTTTCTCCGGGCCGACGACCGAGGCGAACTGGGGTCCCGACCGGATCGCCGATGCCTGGGGTGTGCTGCTGTCGCGCCTCGGGTACGAGCGGTTCGGGCTGCACGGCGGCGACTGGGGCGCGATCGTGTCGCGCGCGGTGGGCGTCCGGTGCCCGGAGCGGGTGATCGGCGCGCATCTGACGATGCTGCCGCACGCGGTGCCGGAATCCGAGGCCGATCTCGCGGGGCTCACCGGGGAAGAACTCGCGCGGGGCGAGGCGGCGCTGGCGCGCGGGCGGGAGTTCCAGAGCGGCGAGCTGGGCTACGCGATGATCCAGGCGACCAAACCGCAAACGCTTGCCTACGGGCTCACCGACTCGCCTGCCGGGCAGCTCGGCTGGCTCGTGGAGAAGTTCAAGTCCTACTCGGACTCGCGTGACGTACCGGAAGACGCGATCGATCGCGACGATCTGCTCACCAGCGTGATGCTCTACTGGCTCACCGGCACGGCGAACTCGTCTTCACGGATCTACGCCGCGCTGGGCCCGGCTTGGGGTTCGCGACCGCCGGAGTCCACAGTGCCCACCGGGGTCGCCGTGTTCCCGAAGGACACCGGGCTCCCGATCCGGCACCTCGCCGAGCGCACCGACAACGTCGTGCACTGGTCCACTCCGGACCGAGGAGGTCACTTCCCGGGGCTGGAGGTGCCGGACCTGCTCATCGACGACCTGCGGACGTTCTTCCGCCCGCTGCGCTGACCCCCGTCCCGGCTGCTATGAACGGTCCGTTCCTTGCAAAATTTGCAAGGAACGGACCGTTCATAGCGCGTGTCAGAGGTACTGGCCCGGCCCGTGAGACTCGCCACCGGCACCGTGCCCACCCAAAGCGGCGCCGCCCGCGGACGGTCCCGCCGGGAGCCCTCGCCGCATCTGCTCCAGCTGCACCCGCGCGGCCATCTGCTGCGCGAACAACGCGGTCTGGATGCCGCTGAACAGCCCTTCCAGCCAGCCGACGAGCTGTGCCTGCGCGATCCGCAGCTCGGCATCGGACGGCGTCGAGTTCTCGGTGAACGGCCGCACGAGCCGCTCCAGTTCGTCCTGCAGCTCGGGCGCCAGCGCCTGCTCCAGCTCGCGGATCGAGGTCTGGTGGATCTCGCGCACGCGGGTGCGGCTGGCGTCGTCCAGCGGTGCGGCGCGGACCTCCTCCAGCAGCTGTTTGATCATCGTGCCGATGCGCATCACCTTGGCGGGTTCCTCGACGAGGTCGCCGAGCGACTCCTCCTGGGGCGCCTCTTCGCCGGAGTCGGTGCCGGGGGCGGCGATACGCGCGGTGCCGACCGGAGTGCCGTCGGGACCGACGACCACCACATGGTGCGGGGAGTCTCCGCCGCCGTCACCGGGGGTGGTCGTTTCGCGGGAAACTGGGTCGGTCATGTGCTCCATCCTGGCCTACGTCGGGCGCGAAGCGCAGTGTGGTTTTCGGCGCCGTCTCCGAGCGTAGCGGGAATCGTCGCGCCCCGTGGTCAGGCAGCCAACCCCGGGTAAAGCGCCAAACCGCACGTCCGTACGGTGTCCCCATGGCGTTCGACGTCGCTCGTATCCGTGGGTTGTTTCCCGCGCTGGGTGACGGCTGGATTCACTTCGACGGCGCCGCCGGAATGCTCGTACCTGAACAGGTCGCTTCGGCCGTATCCACGGCCATGCGCGCTCCGGTGTCCGGGCCGGGTGGAGCGTTTCCGGCCTCCCAGCGCGCGGAAAGCATTGTCACGGCCGCTCGCCGGGCGGTCGCCGACCTGGTCGGCGCCGACCCGGCCGGAGTCGTGCTCGGACCCAACGCGCCCGATCTCATCCGCCGTCTCGTCGACGCGATGGCCGATCGCTGGACGATCGGTGACGAGGTCGTCGTCTCCCGGCTCGACGAGGAGGCCAACCTCGCGCCGTGGCGCCGCGCGGCGAAACGCGTCGGCGCGGTCGTGCGCTGGGGCGAGATCGACATCGAGACCTGCGAGCTGCCCGCCTGGCAGTACGAGAACCTCGTCTCCGCGCGCACCAAGGCCGTCGCGGTCACGCTGGCGTCCGGTTCGGTCGGCACCCGGCCCGACGTCCCGACGGTGATCGAGTTCGCCAAACGCGTCGGCGCGCTGGTCGTCGTCGACGCGACGTACGCGGCGCCGTTCGTACCGCTGGACCTCAACGCGCTCGGCGCGGACGTGATGGTGGTTTCGGCGCAGGCCTGGGGCGGCCCGTCGGTGGGCGCGCTGGTGTTCCGCGACCCCGAACTGCTCGAACGGCTGCCGTCGGTCTCGCTCGACCCGGCCGCGCGCGGTCCGGCCCGGATGGAACTGGGGCCGCACGCGTACCCGTTGCTGGCCGGGCTGATCGCGTCGATCGACTATCTGGCCGGTTTGGACGACGCCGCGTTGGGCTCCCGGCGCGAAAAACTGGTGACGTCGCTGGGCTCGGCGAAGTCGTATCACGCGGGGCTTCTGGCGCAACTGTCCACGGAGCTGCGTTCGCTGCGGCACGTCATGGTCATCGGCGACGCCATGCGCAGGATTCCCGCGCTCGCCTTCGCCGTCGCGGGCAAGAAAGCGCCGGAGGTCGCCGAGTACCTGGCGTCCCAGGGGCTGTGCGCCTTCGCCGACGATGGCACGAGCGGTGTCTTCGGGTCGCTCGGCGCCGCCGAAGTCGGCGGCGCCGTCCGCATCGGGCTCGCGCACTACTCGAACGTCTTCGAGGTCAACCAGCTCGTTCGCGTGCTGGAAGAGATCCGCTAAGACTTCGCTGCCAGCAGAACCTTGCCGAAAACCGTGCCTTCTTCGAGTGCGCGGTGCGCCGAAGCCGCTTCGGCCATCGGGACGACCTGACCGACGATCGGCTGCACCGAACCCTGCTCCACCAACGGCCACAGCCGCTCGCGGACGTCGGCGACGATCGCCGCCTTCTGCGCCAGCGGCCGCGAACGCAGGCCCGCGCCGAACACGCTCGCCCGTTTGCCCATCAGCTTGCCGATGTTCAGCTCGCCCTTGACGCCGCCCTGCATGCCGATGATCACCAGCCTGCCGTCCATGGCCAGCGCGTCGATGTTACGGCCGAGGTACTTGGCGCCCATGTTGTCGAGGATGACGTTTGCGCCGCCAGTTTCGGCGCGCAGCACCTCGACGAAATCCTGCTCCCGGTAGTTGATCGCGATGTCGGCGCCGAGCTGGCGGCAGCTCTCCAGCCGTTCTTCCGAACCCGCGGTCACCGCGACCGTCGCGCCGAGAGCCTTGGCCACCTGGATCGCGTGCGTTCCGATCCCGCCCGCGCCGCCGTGGACGAGCAGGACGTCACCCTCGGACAAGCCGGCGTGCATCACCACATTCGCCCAAACCGTGCATGCGACTTCGGGCAGTCCGGCGGCCGCGAGCAATTCGACTTCGGCGGGAAGCGGAAGCAGTTGTCCGGCCGGGACGGCGACCTTTTCCCCATAGCCACCACCGGCGAGCAAAGCACAAACTTCGTCGCCGATTCGCCACCCCTCGACGCCTTCGCCGATTTCGGCGATCGTGCCCGAACATTCGAGCCCGAGGATTTCGCTGGCACCCGGCGGCGGAGGATAGTTTCCCTGACGTTGCAGCAGGTCAGCGCGGTTGACGGCACTCGCGGCGACCTCGATGACGACTTCGCCTTCACCCGCTATGGGATCGGGGACCTCGGTCCATTCGAGAACATCGGGTTCGCCGGGCTCACGGATGGTGATCGCATACATACAAACGACCCTATCCCGGTGTCGTAAAGTCCGCCGAACGTCGGTTGACCTGTGGTGCAAACCACACAAAGGTGACGCTCATGTCATATTCGCGAAGAAGCATTGTTCCCTCGATCGTGGTGATGGCCACCGCCGCGCTCACGGTCGGAATGGCTCCCGCTGCGACGGCCACGACCGGGCTCGACGGTCCCGCGCTGGCCAAGCAGCTCGTCGACAAGGTCAACGTGAACAACGTCAACCGGCATCTGATCGCGCTGCAGCGGATCTCGGACGCGAACGGCGGACGCCGCGCGGCCAGCACCGAAGGGCACAAGAAGTCCGCGGAGTATGTCGCCACGAAGCTGGAGCAGGCGGGCTTCACGGTCACGCGGCAGGAGTTCCCCTTCACCTACGCGGAAACCCTCGCGGAGAAGCTGACGGTCGCGGGCACCGACGTCCCGATCATCATCATGTCCTACAGCCCCTCGACGCCCGACGGCGGAATCACCGCCCCGCTCGCGGTGGTCCCGGTCGACGACACCAGCGGCTGCGACGCGGCCGACTACGCCGGCGGGGTCACCGGCAAGATCGCGCTGATCCAGCGCGGTGGCTGCTCCTTCGCGCAGAAGCAGGCGACCGCCGCCGCGGCGGGTGCCGTCGGCGCGATCATCTACAACAACGTCCCGGGGCCGGTCAACGGCACCCTGGGCGATCCGTCCGCCGCCAAGATCCCGACCGGCGGCATCACCCAGGCCGACGGCCAGGCGCTCGCCGGCAAGGCCGGTGCCTCGGTCACCCTCGACCTGCGTGCCTTCCAGGAGGCGCGGACCAGCTACAACGTCCTCGCCGAGACCAAGACCGGTCGCAAGGACAACGTCGTGATGCTCGGCGCCCACCTCGACAGCGTCACCGAGGGCCCCGGCATCAACGACAACGGCACCGGCTCCGCCGCACTGCTGGAGACCGCGCTGCAGCTGGGCAGCAAGCCCAAGGCCAACAACGCCGTCCGCTTCGGCTGGTGGAGCGCCGAGGAGTTCGGTCTCGTCGGCTCGACCTACTACGTCAACTCGCTGAGCTTCGAGCAGCAGCTCGACATCGCGCTCTACTACAACTACGACATGATCGGCTCGCCGAACGCGGCGTACTTCGCCTACGACGGTGACAACTCCGACGGTGTCGGCGCGGGTGCGGGCCCGTACGGTTCCGCTCAGCTCGAAAAGACCCTGGTCGACTACCTCCAGCTCGGCAAGGGTGTCCCGGTCGAGGGCACGGACTTCACCGGTCGCTCCGACTACGGGCGTTTCATCGCGGTCGGCATCCCGGCCGGTGGCCTGTTCACCGGTGCCGAAGGCGTGAAGACCGCGGCGCAGGCGGCCAAGTGGGGCGGCAGCGCCGGCGTTGCTTACGACAAGTGCTACCACCAGGCGTGCGACAACCTTGGCAACGTCGATCGCGTCGCGCTCGAACGCAACTCCGACGCCGTCGCCTGGGCGCTGGGCGTGTACGCGACCAGCACCGAGAACATCAACGGTGTGTCGGGCAGCTCGACCGCGAAGGCGAAGGCCCTTCGCGCGACTGAGCGGTCTCAGCAGCGGAGCATGACGGCTTCCGTCCAGGCCGACGAGCACCACGTCGCCGCGTAGTAGCTCCCTCGAATGCTAGGAACGGTCCTTTCCTTGCGAAATTTGCAAGGAAAGGACCGTTCCTGGCATCCAGGGGGTGGCGCTCAGCCCAGGCTGTTGGTCGCGAAGGTGTCGCACCGCGCCGGCTCGCCGGTCTGGAAGCCGGTGGTGAACCACTTCTTCCGCTGCGCCGAAGTGCCGTGGCTGAACTTCGACTCGTCGACCCGGCCCCCGCCGAGCTTCGACTGGATGTAGTCGTCGCCGATCCGCGAAGCGGTGTCCAGCGCGGAGTTGATGTCCTTTTGGCTGATCTCGCTGATCAGCGGCCGCCCGCTTTCGGTCGGGGTGGTGGTGGCGTGGTTCGCCCAGACACCGGCGTAGCAGTCGGCCTGCAGTTCGAGCCGCACCGAACCCGACGTCGGCCCGCTCCCGGTGCCCTTTTTGGACACGCCGGTGAGGTTCTGCACGTGATGGCCGTATTCGTGGGCCAGCACGTACGCCTCCGCGAACGGTCCGCCCTCCGCGCCGAACCGGGTGCGGAGTTCGTTGAAGAAGCCGAGATCGATGTAGACCTCGGAGTCGCCGGGGCAGTAGAACGGCCCGACGTCGGAGGTCGCGTTGCCGCAGGCCGTGTTCACGCCGCCGTTGAAGAAGTTGGTGACAGCCTTGCGGTAGGTCGACCCGGAGCGCTGGAACTCCTGCCCCCAGTAGTCCTGGATCGAGTTGATGATGGCGACGATCGCGCAATCGTGGTTCCGGTTCGCGTCCGCGCCGGTCCGGCACTCCTGGGACAGCGAGGTGTTGTCCATCTGCTGCCCGGAGCCCACGCCGCCGAGCCCGCTCGAAGACGGGTTCAGGCTCACGCCGCCGAACTGGGAGAAGAGGAAGTAGATGACCAGGCCGACCACACCGAGCCCGCCGCCGCCGAGTGCCACCCGGCCGCCGATCCCGCCGCCACCGCCGCGCAGATCCTCCACCTCGGAGGTGTCCAGGCCCGCGCCTTCGTCGAATCGCACGGGGGAAGCGTAGCCGGAAGACCCCGGATATGCCTGGGTGCGGCCGCGCGACGCGACCGCACCCAGGGCTACCGAGGTTGTCTTGTTCTGATCGCCGGTTGGCCGCGATCACCGGGCCGGCGTCCTGCGCTGCCGAGGCGGTCGAAGAGGCCGCGAACCCGAAACAGGCCGGAGTGACGCCGAATGCGCCAGAATTGTCGAGCGCATCCGAGATGCCCGCGCTCGTCGCTGTTCACAGTCGCGACCGACCCGGTCCTTTCCGTTCCGGTCGCGGGGACACAGCAGGCGGTCAACCGCGAGAATCACCCGCCATACCACCACCTGACCCTTCCCGGCTGGGAGCAGGTCCGGCGACCCTTCCACGGGTTCGCCCGGTACTTGCCCGACCATCCGCTGACAAGCAGAATGCGCCTTTTCTCGCCGAGTCTCAACCTTTTCGTAACCCTCCTTCGGGCGAATGTTCCACCAGGTTTTTCAGGGCCGAAAAGTAACCGGTGGGTATGCGCCTTGTGCGATCAACGCTCTACTCTGCGTGGATGGCGGTGGAGCAGAAGGAAGTGCGCTGGCTGTCCGATTCCGAGATGGTCGCCTGGCGCTCGTACATCGTCGCCACCATGCGGCTGCGGCAGCGCCTTCATCGCGAGCTCTCCGAGCGCCACGACGTCAGCCTCGCCGACTATGAGGTCTTGGTCTGTCTTTCCCTCCAGCCCGACCGGCGGATGCGGATGACGGAGCTCGCGAGCGTGCTCGGTTCGACCAAGAGCAGGCTTTCGCACCAGATGGTCCGGCTGGAGGCGGAGGGCCTCATCCGCCGCACCCGCGACCCGGCGGACAAGCGCGGCGTCGTCGCGGAGATGACCGCGAGCGGCGCGGAACTGCTGGAAGGCGCCGCGCCGACGCATGTCGAAGGGGTCCGGGAGCATCTGATCGACCTGCTGAGCCCCGAGGAGCAGCGGGTGCTCGGCCAGGCTTTCGGACGCGTGCTGGATCACCTGTCGGAGATCGACGGCCTCCCGCGCCTGCCGCCGATCACTTCCTGAGGACCAGTTGGCGGAGCTGAGATTTGCCGGGAAGGTGACCATACGCGTGAACCCGCCCCGGCCGAAGGCCCCGCAATCGCGGTGGCAGGGCGCCCTGAGCACCCGGCGCGACCTGGTAGACCGGGTCGCGCCCTGCCGACGTCGATCGCGGACGCGGGTTCACCAACAGGAACTGAGTCTCGCCGCCTGACGCGTCAGGTGGGCGCGCTCGGCCGGGTCGGCCGCCTTGCCCGCGGCCTCGCCGTACAGCCGCGCCGCCGTCACCAGGTCGCCGTCGCGCTCGTGGAGGTACGCCGCGACCGCCGCGTACCGCGGCAGTGAATCGTCCAGTTCCGCGAGCGCGGCCAGCCCCGCGCGCGGTCCGTCCGCCTCGCCGACGGCGACCGCGCGGTTGAGCCGGACGACCGGGCTGCCGGTCAGCCGGGCGAGTTCGTCGTACCACTCGACGATCTGCGCCCAGTCGGTCTCCGCCGCGGTGGGCGCGTCGGCGTGGAGTGCCGCGATGGCGGCCTGCGCCTGGAACTCGCCCAGCCTGTCGCGGGCCAGCGCGGCTTGCAGGATCTCGACGCCCTCGGCGATCAGGCGCTTGTCCCATTGGCCGCGGTCCTGGTCCGCGAGCGGCACCAGTGCGCCGTCGGCCGCCGTCCGCGCGGCGCGCCGGGCGTGGTGGAGCAGCATGAGGGCGAGCAGCCCGGCGACCTCGGGATGGTCGATCGAGGCGAAGAGCCGGCGGGTGAGCCGGATGGCTTCGGCGGCGAGGTCGACGTCACCCGAGTAGCCCTCGTTGAACACGAGATAGAGCACTCGGAGCACGGTGGCGACATCGCCCGCCTGGTCGAACCGCACTCCGGAGACGGTGCGCTTGGCCCGGCTGATGCGCTGCGCCATGGTCGCTTCGGGCACCAGGTACGCCTGGGCGATCTGGCGGGTGGTGAGTCCGCCGACGGCGCGCAGGGTGAGCGCGACCGCCGAAGACGGCGTCAGCGACGGGTGGGCGCAGAGAAAGTAGAGCTGCAGCGTGTCGTCCACCGCGGGAGTGGGACCCGGGGCCGGCTCCTCGTCGACGAGGTCCTCGCGACGGCGGCGGGCGGCGTCCGACTTGGCCATGTCGAGGAACTTGCGCCACGCGACGGTGACGAGCCAGCCCTTCGGATCCTTCGGCCGGTCACCGGGCCAGACCCGGACGGCCTCGATCAGCGCTTCCTGGACGGCGTCCTCGGCCGACGCGAAGCCGGCACCGCGGCGGACGAGGATCCCGAGGACGTTCGGCGTGAGGCTCCGGAGCAGGGCCTCGTCCAGTTCGGTGGTCACTCCGTGCTGACGAGTGGCTCACCCAGCAACGGACGCAGTTCGAGCCATTCGTGGATCGGCTTCCCGCCCGCTCCCGGGGCGGCCGACAGTTCCCCCGCCAATTCGAGCGCCCGCTCGTAGCTGTCGACGTCGATGATCATGAAACCGGCGATGAGGTCCTTGGTCTCGGCGAAGGGGCCGTCGGTGACCGGCGGTTTGCCCTCGCCGTCGTACCGGACGAAGGTGCCTTCGGGCGCGAGAGCCTGTTCTCCGACGAATTCGCCGGTTTCCACGAGCCGGTTCGCGAAGTCCCTCATGTAGTCGATATGCGCCGTGATCTCCTCCGGCGCCCATTGCTCCATCGGGATGTCGTTCACCGCTGCCGGAGCGCCGCGGTAGTGCTTGAGCAGCAGGTACTTGGGCATGGCCGAAGAGTAGCGGCAGTCTGCCGGTCCTTCTGCCTGGCGCGGCCATACATCCGATCTCTAGCGTCCTTGTCGCGTTCCTCCATCGCGAAAGGAAGAGCCCTTGTCCAAGGCGAAACGGCGAACCGCCTGCCTGCTGGTGACCATCGGTCTCATCTGTGGCCTGCTCACCGGAGAGGCGGCCGCCTCCGGTGTGGACCCGGCCCCGCTCGCTCCAGCCGTCGCTCAAGCGCTGATCGCCGCGAACCCGGTGATCTGCGAGGGCGACGGGGTTTCCGGCAAACGTGTCGAGCTGGTCTACGTCCGTGAGGCCGGTCAGCCCGACCGGTACGCGACCGTGGTGCCGTCCCTGCGCGCCTACGCGTCCGGGATCGACGATTCGTTCAACGACAGCGCCGCCGCGACCGGCGCCAGCAGGCATCTCCGCTACGTGACGACGGCGGGCGCGGGCTGCCAGGTCGCCGTCGCGAATCTCGTGGTGCCCGACGGCACCTACCAGTCCGGCGCGATCCGTGACCGCGCCATCCAGGCCGGTTTCTTCAACGCGGACCGGGACTACATGCTGTTCTCCGACAACCCGCACACCTGCGCGGGCACGTGGGGCGACAGCGACGACCAGCCCGGCCCCGCCAACGCCTTCAACAACGGCAGGCACTACACGGAGATCGCCGTCCCCTGCTGGGGTGTCAACGCCGCCGCCCACGAACTGGGGCACATGCTCGGCGCGGTACTGCCGGGCGCCCCGCACTATCAGGGCGGCGGGCACTGCTCCCAGGAATGGGACCTGATGTGTTACGGCGACACCCAGTCCTTCGACTGCACGGAACGCGACTTCGACCGGCTGCTGGACTGCGGCAACGACGACTACTTCAGTACGAACCCCACTCCCGGCAGCTGGCTCGCGACGCACTGGAACGTCGCGAACAGCGCCTTCCTGATCAAGAAGGACATCCCCGACAACGACGACGGCCACGCCCAAGGCGGGAAGACCTACGTCATCACCGGCGCGAGCGGTAACGCCATCGACGTGGTGGGCTCGTCGACCGGCGGCCTCGCCAACCTCAGCCATCGGCCGCGGACCGACTCCATGAGCCAGAAGTGGATCCTGGGGTACAACACCGGTCTTCAGCTGATCAACGCCAACAGCCAGCTGTGCGCCGACAGCGCCCAGAGCGGGACGGCGCCCGGTACGCCGATCCTGCAGTACAACTGCAACGGCCAGAACGGCATGCGGTGGGCGTTCCAGCCGCTCGGCAACGGCAAAGTAGCGATCTTCAACTATCTGACGGGTTACGCGATCACCGACGGCGGCGCGTACCCGGCGCCGCTGGTCCAGCAGCCTTACACCGGGGCGGCCAATCAGCAGTGGACCCTGAACCCCGTGGCCGATCCCGGCCCGAAAGCGGGCATGAAGTACTACTTGACCGTCGCCACCAACGGCAACAGCGCGGCGGTCGTCGACGGTTCGTCGTCCGCGGGCGCGAAGATCACCAACGTGGCCAGGCAGAACGACAACGGCCAGAAGTGGCGACTCACCGACGCGGGCGGCGGGTACTGGAAGATCTCCAACGAGCGGAGCGGTCAGTGCCTGCGGCCGGTTTCCGGCAGCACCGCGGAGGGCGCGCAGTTCGAACAGACGCACTGCGGCTCGGCCACCAACCAGCAGTGGAAGCTGCTGCGGAGCGCCGACATGCGCTACGGGCTGGTGAACCGGGCGAGCAAGCTGGCGGTGCGGCAGATCAACAACGGCACTGCTTCGCTCCTGGAGCAGCGGCCGTTCCAAGGCGGCCGTAGCGACGAGACCGTCTGGGCACTGGTGCCCGCGTGACGCGAAGCGCCCCAGGTCCGCGGGCCTGGGGCGCTTTCGTTTCAAGACTGGCGGTAGCGGTGGGATTCGAACCCACGGAGGACAGAGCCCTCGCATGTTTTCAAGACATGTTCCTTCGGCCGCTCGGACACGCTACCGCTGTCGAGGGTATCCGACGGGCCTTTGTTGACATGCTTCGGATCTAGTCGAAGTCCCAGTCGGTCAAGATCCCGACGAAGATGAAGCCCGCCAAGAGCAGCAGGATGATGGCGACGCCGATATAGCCGATGATGATCGCCGCGAGCGCCATCCCCTGGCCGCCCGCTTCCCCGCGTTTGGCCTTGGAATGCGCGATATGCCCCATGATGACGCCGGCGATCGACGGCAGCCCGCTGCACGCGACGAGACTGGCGATCGACACGACGAGCGCCGCGATGGCCAGGCCTTGTTCCTGCGGCGGCATCGCCGGGCCGTATCCGTAACCCGGTTGCTGGTACGGCTGCCCGTACGGAGGCTGCTGGCCGTAGGGCTGCTGTTGACCGTAGGGGTCTTGCGGGTATGTCACCCGCTAACCGTAACCGCCGGAGCTCAGGATGCCTGGCTCTTCGCGGCCTTCGCCGCGATTCGAGCCTGGACCTCGGGGCGGCGCAGCGGCGGCACCGTCGTCGGCGGCTGACGGCGCGGCGGCAGCTCGGACAGCACTCGCCGGGTGATCTCGGTGATCTCGGCGACGGCGGCCTCGAACGGCTCGCGGGTGGCGTCGGAAAGGCTCTGCACCCCGGACACCTTGCGGACGTACTGGCGGGCGGCGGCCTCGATCTCGTCCGGCGTCGCCGCCGGTTCCAGGCCCCGTAGCGTGGTGATGTTCCGGCACATGCCCCGATCGTACGTCCGCCCACCGACGTTTCCGAGTGCTCCGATCACACAGTCGGTTAGAAGCTGCCCCGGTTCGTTGACGCCGAAAAACGCGTTTGGGCACCCTCGGCGGAGTGCCCCTCAGACCTCGCTCTCTCCGCCGTGCCCCCGTCGAGCCGATCCCCGAACCGGCCGAACCCTCCCCGATACCGGAACAGGTCTGGCAGCGCGTCCCGATCGACGCCCTGATCGACCTGGTCACCGAGGTCTTCACCGCGCACGACCTGCCGTGGTCGCGCGCCAGGATGGCCGCCGAGGCGTTGTGCCACGGCGATCTCACCGGAACACCGGAGTCCGGTGTCGCCGAACTGATCCGGGTCCATCTGCCGATGCTGGCCGACGGGATGGTGCGGCCGAGGGCCGAACCGCTGATGATCGCCGACCGCGGCGCCGCCGCCCTGATCGACTACCGCCGTGCGCCGGGCCTGTGGGCCGTCGGCGACGCGATGGACCGGGCGGTGTCCCGGGCGGGCCGGTACGGCGTCGGGCTCATGTCGGTGCGTGGCGTCGGGCCGTTCGGCCGCGCCGGGCATCATGCCGCGAGGGCGTTGCCGCACACCATGATCGGGCTCGTCATGGCGGCGGGCGGGGAACGCGGGACGGCCGCGAACCCGCTCGGTATGGCCGCCCCCGCCGGCGCGTACCCCGAATTCGTCCTCGACCTGGACACGCTGGGGGACGTCGACGGCGCGGGCAGCGCCGCCATCGCCGGCTTCGCCCTGCTGGTGGAGATCTTCGCCGGGGTGCTGTCGGGGGTCGGCGACCACGACCACGACACCGGCCTGATGGTGATGGCCATCGCGCCGACGACGCTGCGCAGCGCCGACGGGTTCTACAAGGCCGCGAGCGCGTTGTTCGGCAGCCTGCTCGGCTGGGAGGGCGGTACCCCGGTCCGCTATCCGGGCTGGCGCGAGGCGCAGTACCTCGAACAGTGCCAGGCACTGGGGGTCCCGCTGAGCGAGCCGGTGCACCGCGAGCTCGAAGAACTCGCGAGGGCGTTGCGCCTGGCGCCGTTGCAGGGCCGCTAGCCACGCGTGTGTCGTCCGTCTGATCACGGATGACGTCCGCTCGCTCACGTGTGTCGTCCGGCTGAGCACAGGTGTCGTCCGGTCGGTCACGCGTGAGGCGAGCGAGGGCCGCTAGCCCAGGACGACGCGGCCGCCTTCGCCGCCGACCTCCACGACGTCCCCGTTCGTCAGCTGACGGCCGCGCCGGACCTCCACCTCGCCGTTGACCGTGACCTCTTCGGCGTCGAGGAGGTCTTTGGCGTGCGATCCGTCTTCGGCCAGGTTGGCCAGTTTGAGGAACTGGCCGAGGCGGATCGGCTCACCGGTGATCGGGACGTCGTGGATGCTCATGGGGAGATCATCCCCGTGCGTCCATCTTCCGGTACAAGGTGGCGACGTCGGTGTCGAAGTAGCTGCTGTAGGACGTGTCCGGATCGTCCCCGCCGTACAGGTAGCCGCCGATCACGCCGACGACGGTGCCGAGCCCGGTCTTCGGATCGGGCTCGGCCACCCACGGGCCGCCGCTGGTGCCGGTCGTGAAGCCGGGGCACGCGACGCGCATCTGATAGGTGTCGGCCTGGGCGCTGGTGCCGTGGCAGACGACCGGCGCCTCCCGTTCGTCGGGATAACCGGTCAGGGTGATGGGGTGGTCGAACCCGCCACCGGTCAGCAGGGTGTTGGCGCCCGTGACGCTTTCGAGGGTTTTCGTGGTGCCCGCCTGATGGGCGGTCGCGAAGCCGACATCCAGGTCCGGATCGGAGGAATCGGCCCAGCCGTCGGGGACCTGCGGATCCGAGACGTCCCAATAGCCGTACGGCGCGACACCGTCGTGGTAGCCGGGAGCGAACGAGATCCCCGTCGCGTACTCGCCGCCTTCGCCGTCGTGCAGGCAATGTGCCGCCGTGAGCAGGAGGTCGCCGGGGGCGCTGTGGACGACGCTGGCCGTGCAGAAATGCGTTCCGTCCATGAAGAGCGCGCCGATCGCGGGATTCGTCGTCGGTGCCGCGGGGGTGGCCGCCACCGTCGCGGCGGCGGCGCCGTCTTCGGTCACGGCGGGATCCGACGCGGCGGAGCAACCGGACAGAACGACACAGAGCACGAGCAACAGGGCGCGGCGCATCGCCTTCCTTTCGCTCGTCCACGGCTGTCCGGTTACAGATCACCATAAGTGGGGAACGAACACAGCCCGAATCGATCAACGCACAGCAAGGTCACAGCCGTAGTATGTGTTACCTCCGGTAACAGTCGAGCTGGTTGGGAGCGGGTATGAAGTCGTTCACGGACAAGGTCGTGGTGATCACGGGCGCGGGATCGGGAATCGGCAAGGCGCTCGCGATCGAGCTGGCGGGGCGGGGTGCCAGGCTGGCGCTCTCCGACGTCGACGCCGTCCGCGCGGCGGGCACCGTCGCCGAGTGCGAGAAGGCGGGCGCGACAGTGAAGGCCTACGAGCTCGACGTCGCCGACCGTGACGCCGTTCTCGCGCACGCCGAGGAGGTCGCCGTCGATTTCGGCGGCGCCAACGTCGTGGTGAACAACGCCGGGGTCGCGCTCGGCGCCACGGTCGAGGAAATGACCTGGGACGACTACGACTGGCTGATGGGGATCAATCTCGGCGGCGTGGTCAACGGTACGAAAGCGTTTCTGCCGCAGGTGATCGCTTCGGGCGACGGGCACATCGTCAACCTTTCGAGCGTGTTCGGCTTCATCGGCGTGCCCACGCAGAGCGCTTACAACGCCGCGAAATTCGCGGTGCGGGGGTTCACCGAGGCGCTGCGGCAGGAAATGCTGATCGCCCGGTATCCGGTCAAGGTCAGCTGCGTGCATCCCGGCGGGATCAAGACGAATATCGCCCGCGACGCGCGGGGTGGCGCCGAGCGGGACATCGACAAAGCCGCCGAGGGATTCGAAAAGATCGCGAGGACGACGCCGGAGAAGGCCGCCCAGACCATCGTTCGTGGTATCGAACGGGGGACGGCGCGGATCCTGATCGGTCCGGACGCGTACGCCATCGACGCGATCCCCCGGGTGCTCGGCTCCTTTTACCAGCGGCCGCTCGCGCTGTTGGGGCGCTTGGGAATGCGGAATCTGTAAAAAAGAGGAAGCCCCTGAACGGAGTAACCCTCCGTGGTCCGGACGGCTCGGGATAACTCGATCGGGGTGCGTTACTTACGGCGGCGTCGGAAATGCACCACAATGCTCAAGTTCGTGATTCCGCTTCCGGAGGTCCCCATGCCGCGCGCCGCCCAGCGCCGTACGCCGACCGATGCCGCGCTCTCCGTCGAGACGGCGGAGTTGCTGGACCGGACCGGGATCATCGCGGCGAGCCTGCCGAAACGGCGGCGCAGCCCGGAGAACGAACCCGAGCCCGAGCCGATGCCGGTGCGGCCCCCGGTCTGCGAACCAGTGGTGGACAAGGATCTTCGCCCCAAGGCCGTCGTCATCCATCGCCGCGCCCGGTCCTGGCTGGTCGGCGGAGCGGGGGTGGCGCTGCTCGCGATCGGCTGGTTCGCCGGCACCTTCACGCTCCAGCCGGTCGGCGACACCGCCTTGCCCGAGCAGCCGTCGCCCGCCGTGGTGACCCAGCAGGCGGCACCGCCGGCCGCGCAGCCCGCGCCGCAGCCCGCCCCGGTGACCGTCTACGTCCCGGTCACCGTGAAGCAGCAAGTGCCCGCGACGAAGAAGCCCGCCAAGGAGCGGGTCGTCGCCCTCCCGCCCGCCGAGACCAAGCCGCCGGAGCAGCCGCGCTCCGACCTCGGCTCGCGCGACAAGGCCACGCAGGACATCCGGAGCATGATGGACCCCGTCGTGGCGAGTTCCCTGGCGATGCAGATGGCACAGGGAATGGTGAGCTACGGCCGCTGACCCGTCAGCGCGGCGGCCAGCGCGGAGCCTTCGCCTGGGTCGCCGTGCACGAGTTCGGTGCGGTGCACCACACGCGGCGAGGACAGGGAGAGCGCGCTCACGCCGGTGATCACGTCCGCCGGGAGCAGCGCCAGTCCCTGACCGGCGGCGACCAGGCCGAGCAGACCGCGGACGTCGGTACCCCGATAGCGCAGCCGAGCGCGGAATCCGTCGGTCGAGGCGGATTTTCTCAAGCGTTCCAACGGAATCGCCGTGTCCGGCGCGTCGATCCACGCCGCGTCGGCGAGTTCGGCGAGCCGGACCGCCCGACCCGCCAACGGATGGCCGCCGGGCACCGCGACCGCGAGCGGGCGTTCGCCGACGACGGTGGTGGTGAGCGGGCCGACGTCCGGCAGCGGGAGCGGATCGCTCGGCGCGGTCATGCCGTCGACGAGGCCGAGGTCGAGTGAGCCCGTCGCGACCTGCGGCAGGACGTCTTCGCGGCCCAGGACGCGCAATTCGGTGCCGCGGCGCGCGGCGGCGGCGACTTCGGCGGTGAGCGAGAGCGGGGTCAGTCCGAGAACGACCCGCCCGGTGGGAGCCGCGGTGAGCCGGGCGAGGTCCGCGCGGGCGGCGTCGAGCCGGGTCAGCAGCGGACCGGCGTGTTCGAGGAGACGTTCTCCGGCCCGGGTCGGGGCGACGGGACGCCTGGTGAGCAGCGTGGTGCCGAGGTCCTGTTCGAGCGCGGCGATGTGCTGGGAGATCGCGGATTGCGTGTAGCCGAGGTCGCGGGCCGCCTGCGAGAACGAGCCACCGCGGGCCACCGCCACGAAGGTGCGGAGCAGATGAGTCTCCATGGGGATCAGTATTGCTTATGAAGACAGCAGGGATCATCGTTGGCGCTGAACTCGGTTCGCGGGTCAGGATGGGCGCATGACACAGACAGCCCGGGTCGCCCTGGTCGGCGACCGGTCGGACGGCGTCCGCTCCCACGTCCGCATCCCCCTGCTCTTCGAACGGCTCGCCGAACGCGACGGCCTCGAACTCGACGCCTATTGGATCCCGACGGACGCCGCCGGAGACCTCACCGGCTTCGACGCCGTCTGGCTGGTGCCCGGCAGTCCTTATCGGTCCGAATCCGGTGCGGTCGAGACCGTGCGCGCCGCCCGCGAGAACGGCATCCCGTTCCTCGGCACCTGCGCCGGTTTCCAGCACGCGCTGCTGGAATTCGCGCGGAACGTCTGCGGTCTCGGCGGAATCGGGCACGCGGAGAACGCGCCGGACGCGGAAGAGCGGCTGATCGTCCCGCTCGCCTGTTCGCTCGTCGGGCACGAGGGTGCCGTCCACGTCACGCCGGACACCCTGGCGGCACGGGTTCTCGGGACGGCACGTTCCGTTGAGCGGTACCACTGTTCGTACGGTCTCGACGTCCGGCATCTGGACACCTTGGCGGCCAACGGGTTGGTCTTCAGTGGATTCGACGGCGACGGCGACGCGCGGATCGCGGAACTGCCGGAGCACCCGTTCTTCCTGGCGACGCTGTTCCAGCCGGAACTCGCCGGCGACGGGACCCGGCCGCATCCGCTCGTCCGGGCCTTCGCGCTGGCCGCGGTGGAGCACGCGAAACTGTCTGTCCACAGTGGATACTGACGGTCGTCGTGGGCCGGATGGCCGCTGACACTGCGGAAGTGATCGACTACCGTGAGCCAAGGGGAGGGGCTCATGGAGAAGGGGGATTCCGCTCGGGGCACCGCGTTCAAGGCCGCTTTCGCGGTCGGCGAGTTCCGTGCGTTGTGGGCGGCGGAGGCGCTTTCGCAGGCCGGTGACCAGCTGGCGAGGGTCGCGTTGTCGGTGCTGGTCTGGGAAAGAACGGCGTCGGCCGGGCTGACCGGGCTCACCTACGGCCTGACGTATCTGCCGACACTGATCGGCGGCACCCTGTTCGCCGGTTTGGCGGACCGGTATTCGCGGCGGACGGTGATGATCGTCTGCGATCTGCTGCGCGCGGCGATCGCGGCGTCGATGGCCGCGGGGGTGCCGCTGCCGGTCCTGGCCGGACTGCTGGTGATCCTGACGACGGCGGGCGGCCCGTTCCGGGCGGCGCAGCTCGCGTTGCTCCCGGACGTTCTCGAAGGCGACTCCTACGTCGCCGGGCTCGCGGTCCGGACGATCACCATCCAAACGGCACAGCTGGCCGGATTCGGCGGTGGCGGACTGGTGATCGGGTTCGTGACGCCCTACTGGGGACTGGTGATCGACGCGGTGACCTTTGTGGTCTCGGCGTCGCTCGTGTCCGTCGGGGTGCGCCGCCGAGGGCCCGCCGCCACGGAATCTTCGGTGAAAAGCCGGGTGGCGCGGGCTTTCAGTGGTGAAGGCGCCAGGGAACTGTGGCAGGGCAAGGGAATCCGGGTGCTGTTCGGGTTGAAGATGCTCGCCGGGTTCGCCATCGCGCCGGAAGGGCTCGCGGCGCCGCTGGCCGTCGGGCTCGGGGCGGGCAGTTTCGCGGTCGGTCTTATTCTCGCGGCGGATCCGATCGGTTCGGTAATAGGTTCGTGGATCTTCACGAAATGGGTTCCCGCTCGACGGAAAACGCGAATCGTCGGCATTCTCGCCATCGCATCCGTCGTTCCTTTGGTGTTCGTCCTCTTTCGTCCTTCGTTGCCCGTCTGCCTCGCGCTGATCGGGCTCAGCGGTGCCTTCGCGGCGCCGTACCACCTGCAGGCCGTCGCGTTGATGGCCCGCGCGGTGCCGGACGGCGTCCGGGCGCAGGTGATGGGGCTGACCTCGACGAGTTTGGTGACCGTGCAAGGAATCGGGATCATGCTCGCGGGCGGTCTCGCCCAGTTGACCGGTCCGTTCGTGGCCGTCGGAGTGGCCGCGACGGTGGCCGTCGTCACGGCGGGACCGATGGCGATGGCCTGGAAACGCGCCATCGCCACCGGCCCCGATGTATGGCTCCCGGCCGGGAGCCGAACCGGCTGAATTGGTGGGATCAGTCCTCGCGACCGTTCATGATGGTCCTCCCTCCCACTGCTCCATCTGTGTGTTCCGGAATTGACTCGAGCCACCCTCAGTACTACCTCGGATACATTGAAATGTGTACGGAAGGGGGACCGGTGACGATGATTATGGGGGATGCGGAACTCGCCGGAGAAGGGGCCGGTACACGTCTGAGAGCCAAGGTCCGACGCTGGGAATTATGGTCCGGACCACGCGGTGTTCCCGCGGTTTTTCTTGTGGTGGAAGGTCTTGCGGCGGCAGTCGCCGTAATCGCCTTGCTCCGATCGAACTACGAGACTACGGAATTCGTCCGATTTGGATCACTGCTCGGCCTCGCTGTCCTGCAGGCCGAGCTGTCGCGTTCGGTGGAACGGTTGCGGCGCACGCTTTGCGACCGGCCGCATATCAACATGACTTCGGTGTGGACGTTCGCGGGGGTGCTCGTCCTGCCGTCCGGGCTCGCGCCCGTCCTCGGATTGCTCATCTACCTGCATCTTTGGTTCCGGGTTTGGCGGGGGATGAGCCACCGCCCGGCCTATCGCGTCGTGTACTGCGCGGCGGCGATCGTGATCTCCTGCCTGGCTTCGGGGGCCATCGTCTCCGGCTGGAACGGACTGCCCGTCGGGTTCGCGGGCTCGCTGAAGATCGTCGAGGCGGCGGCCGTGTTCACGGTGGCCAACGCGTTCATCGTGGCGCTGTCGGTCTACCTGCACACCGGGGCCAGGTCACTGCGGTCGCTGTTCGGTACCGGTGACGACAACCTGCTGGAAGTCACCACCCTGGTGCTCGGGACGTCGACCGCGCTGGGCATCGTGCACGCGCCCGCGCTGGTCCCGTTCGTGCTGCTCCCGGTGCTGGTGCTGCACCGCAGCGTGCTGGTGCGGCAGCTGGAGATCGCGGCGAACATCGACGGCAAGACCGGCGTCCTGAACGCGCACGCGTGGCACGCCCTGGGCGAACGGGAGCTTTCGCTGGCGGCGCGGGCGAAGAGCAAACTCGGGGTGCTGATGCTCGACCTCGACCATTTCAAGCAGGTCAACGACGTCTACGGGCATCTCGCGGGGGACGTCGTGCTCAAGGTCGTCGCGAAGACGATCTCCGAGCACGTACGCGACTACGACTCCGTCGGCCGCTTCGGTGGCGAGGAGTTCGTCGTGCTGCTTCCCGGGGCGACGGAGACCGAGGTGCTCCCCGTGGCCGAGCGGGTCCGCCAGGCGGTGATGGCGATCGAGGTCGAGGTCGCGACCGCTTCAGGGCCTCGGGTCGTGCGGGGGCTTTCGGTGTCGATCGGCGTCGCGGTCTACCCGTCCGGCGGGACCGTGCTGGAACGGCTGCTGCACGTCGCCGACTCCGCGCTCTACCAGGCGAAGAACAGCGGGCGGAACCGCGTCGTCTCGCTCGCGGCCGCCTGACCGCCGCGTGAGTGGTGGCGTGCAGGCGTCGCGAAAGCCACTTTCGCGACGCCTGATGTCCCGAAAGTGGCTTTCGCGACACGGACGCGCCCCTGTCCTGGACAGAAGCGATGTCCTGAAGGCCACCCTTGAGACATCCAACGTCCCAAAGGTGGCCTTCATGCGCAGCCGCTGTGACCGGAAGGGCTCACCAGGGTGAGTTCTCCTCGTCGTCCGGCGCTTCGTGACGCCGTTCGCGAGGGGCCTGCGGCGGAGGCGGAGCGTCGGACGCGGACGCCGGGGGAGCGGGCGGCGGAGACGGCGGCTCTTCCTCCTCGATCTCGGGGAAGCGGCTGCGCAGGGTGCCGATCATCAGCTCCCTGGTCTCCTGGTCCTCGTCGCCGAGCGATTCCTGCATGACCTCGGCGACCTGGCCCGCGATCCCGGCTTGCGCCTGGTGCATGGTCTGGAGGATCTGCCGCGACAGCTCCTCCAGCGGGTACGTCCTGGCCTTGTTCCCGAACTCGATGTCCGTCACGCCGCCGTCCGCTCCGACGGTGATCTTCACGGCGCCGTCGGAGCTGGACGCGGTCAGCCGGAGCTGCTCGGTCCGCTCCTGTGCGGCCGCGTAACGCTGGGCTTTTTCTTCCAGCCCCGCGGCCCATCGCTCCATTTTGCGCTGGACCTCGTCCGGGTCCAGCATGAGCTCGCCGAGCTCGTTCGCGCCGGTCACTTCTTTCCTCCGATGTCCAAGGCCGAGAAGTCCGCCTTGAACGGTTCCGCGTTGGTCTTGTCACCGTCTACATAGGACTTGGCCGCGGTGCGGACGTTGTCGGCCGTCGACTGTATCCCTTCCGCGGCGGCCTTGATCGTCTCCGCCGCGCGTTCGCCCGCCGGATTGACGATCGGCGGCAGGAACGCGCACAGCAGGCCGTACGCGTCCGCCGACATCGCCGAACCGGTCGCGGCGTGCGCGGTGTTCAGCCGGTCCACGAGCCCGTCGAGATGGCTCGCGTGCGCGGTCAGGTCGTCCGGATCGACCTCGAACGAAGCCGTCACTTCCAGTCCTTGTTCTTCCAGTCGCCGATCACCGGCGGCGCCACGACCTCGTCGGCGGCGAAGAAGGACGGGTCGTCGGATTCGACGTAGTCGGCGACCTTGTGCTCCTTGTCGTCCTGGCCCTGTCCCTTGCCGGCACCGGGAGCCATCCCGCCCATCGGGCCCATGCCGCCGGGGGTACCCGGTTTGCCGCCGGAGCCCGCCGCACGGGCCGCGGCCGCCTCGGCGTCCATCGCGCCCGCGCCGACGGCGCCGCCCATGCCGAGCGAGCCGGTCGCCCGTCCGGCGCCGCCGAGACCGCCGCCGCCGGCACCTCCCGCACCGGTACCGCCGCCGCCGAAACCACTGGTCCCGCCGGTGCCGCCACCGCCGGGGATGTTCGGCATGCCGAGCTTGGGCGCGTTGTACGGCGTGCCCTTGTACGGGTTGCCGTCGGGGAACGAGGGGCCGGTGAGCCGCTCGCCGATGCCACCACGCGGGATCGGCGGGATGTTCGGCATGACCGGCTTCGGCCCGCTGCTGTTGGGCCCGTTCGGGATGGGGATGTTCGGGGGTGTGAAGGGAAGACCGCCACCGGGCCGCGGGCCACTGCTCTCCGGGATCGGGATGTTCGGCGGGGTGAACGACGGCGGCGAAACGGACGGAGGCGTGTAGCCCGTGGTGCGCGTGCTGTCGTCGATCTTGGGCATGTTCGGCAGGTTGGGACCCGTCGACGCGGCGGGCTTGTAGGTCTCGCCGCCGGTCGGCCCGTTCGGGATGTTGATGTTGGGCATGGTCGGGCTGGAGCCGGGACCGCCGCCAGGACCACCACCGCCCGGGAAGCCACCGGGACCGCCACCAGGACCGCCGCTGGGGCTGCCACCGGGGCCGCCGCCCGGTCCGCCGTTCGGCGAGTTGAACGGCGACACACTGCCGGGTCCACCGGCCCCACCCTGCGGCGTCCCGTCCATCGAAGCGACGAGGCCGTCCGGACGCGTACGGTCCGAGACCGCGTTGAACGGGGTGCCGTCGGCGCCTTCGGGCGACATCCGGTCGCGAAGCGTGCCGGCGGGCGAACCCGCGCCACCGCCGGCGGGGCTGCCCTGCAGCTGCCTGGTCGCCGTCGCCAGCTTCGGCGGAGCGGGGAACGCCGGGGTGGCGATCGCCGAGCCGACCGTGGTGTCGAAGTCGGTCATCACCTTCGCGGCCTGGTCGCGCGCGTCCTGCTGCTGCTTGAAGGTGGAGAGGTCCTTCCCGAGCTGTGCCATGTACACGTACGGGTCGGTGATCTTCTGCAGGTTGGCGTTGGCCTCCTGCACGTTGAACGCCACCGGCGGGTTCGCCGCCATCTGCTTCTGCGTCTCGTTGAGCGTCTGCGAGTGGATCTGCTGCTGCCGTCCGGCCAGCGTCGCGCCGTTCGCGGTCGAGCCGAGCCATTTGCCGACACCGGCGAGGTGCTCGCGGGCCGCGTCGCCGCCCTCGCCCTCCCAGTTGGCCGTGCTCGCGCTGATCGCCTTCGCCAGGTTGCGCTGATGCGAGGCCAGGTCGTTGCCCGCCCGGACCCACTCCTCGGAGGTCTCGGCCACCGCGGCCGGATCCGCGTTGTCCGCGATCGCGGTCTGCATCTGTTCGTGGGTGGCGTTCGCCCAGATCGTGGACGGCGGCTCGCCGGGTTTGCGGATGTCCAGGTTCTTGTCGAGACCCTCGCGCGCCTTCTCCAGCTGTCCCTCGTACATCTTCTGCGTGAAGATGTCCTTGAAGCCGTTGAGCGCCTTGTCACCCCAGCCGAGGATGTTGAAGAGAAGGTCCGTACCGGCCGAGGCACCGGCCCGGATCTCGTCGCCGGAGGCGGCTTCGTCCGCCAGCGGTCCGACGTAGTAGTCGGACGACGAGTCGGCCGTGGGGTCGTAGTTCGGGTCGAGCTTGTCGTAATCGGGCGAGTTCGGGTCGGAGACCTTCGCCGTCTTCTCCTCGGATTCGGTCACAGGTCTCTCCTTCAGATCTCGGTGTCGATCCGCTTCAGGTCACGCTGGTTCTGCGTGTCGCGTTCCCGGTAGTTCCGCTGGGCGAGTTCGATCGCCTCGATGTAGGTGGGGAACTCGGCGCGAGCGGCCTGGAGCTGGGTGAGCAGACCTTGCGCGTCCGTCGCGGTGCCGTGCATGTGTTCGGACACCCAGCGGGCGGTCGCGGTGGAGCTCATCGGCGGCGACTTCTGCAGCTTGGTCAGCGCGCTCCAGCGCTCTTCGAGGCTGTCGATCACACCCTGGAGCGAACGGATCATCTCCTGGCCGGTGGTTTCGTCGACGGCGAAGCCGCCTTGCACCGCCATGCGCTTCAGCTGCGTGCCCGAGAGCGCGACCTTCGTGGGGGCCCACGCTTCCGTCGGCTGCAGTTCGTGTGCTTCCTCGGTCAACGGAGGCTCCTCTCGCCGGGTTCAGGAAGGTCAGTAGATGTCAGCGATGGCTTCGCGGATCGCGTTCGCCACGCCCGATTGACTGGCCGGGTCGTAGTGGCCGATCACGGCGCCGGAGGCTTCGTCGGTCTCGGTCCGGATCAGGTACCGGCCGTCTTCGGTGTCGAGCCAGCTCAACGGTGTCGACCGGAGCCGTTCGCCGCGGCGGCCGATCCCGCTCACGATGATGTACCCGCCGCCGAGCCGGGTCCCGGACAGCACCTTCTCCAAGACCTCGACGTCGCTCTCGTCGTTGCGCGGTGCCGCGGCTTCCGGCCGGGCGCGGACGACGCCGGTGAACTGGAGGTTGCCGAACGCGTCGGTCTCTTCCTCGTCGAACTCGGCTTCGGCCTGGCGGCGCGCGGCCATCGCGGAGACGGCGCGCTCCTCCTTCTGCACGAGCGTGCGGCGGCCGGTCGACGCGGGGCGCATCCGCGGCAGTACCCCGGAGAGGACCTCGACCAGCTCCTCGTCGTCGAAGAGCGCGAACTGCAGGAGGTCTTCGCCGTGGGCCTGCGTGATGCCGAGCGCCTGCCTGCCGTCGGTGAGCGCGAGGACGGCGATGTCCTGGCCGATGCCGTCGATACCGTTGATCGAAACGGTGATCCGGTGGTTCCCGAGCAGTGCGAACGCGGTGCGGACGGCCTTGTTCAGCTCGCCGTCGACCGACAGGCGGCGCTGTTCGAGATCGGTGTAGACCTTCCGGATGATCGCGGCGTACCGGTCCGGGTCGATCGAAGTGTTCTGCACGCGCAACGGAAACAGGCGGGCATCGACGCCAAGCGCCCGCCCGACCACTGTCGCCTCGACCGTCCCCAGCGCGAAATCGGCTCGCTCAGCCATGCTTCTGCGCTACTCCCTCACGGGGTCGGGCCCCGACTTTGTTAATGGCCAAAACAAACTAGCACAGCGCATGAACCTACGGAACCATACGTACACGGCCGAACACGATGGAATGGATCACCGTGCCCGATCGGGCACTTTTCTTGCCCCTAAAGGAATAACGGTCGTTCACCGCCACGTTACCGGTCGACGGCGGCGGGCGCGTAAGTCGTCATCCGGCGGGCCACGTCCGTCCTCGAACGGGCCCCGAGTTTCCGCAGGACCTTGGCGACGTGCTGTTCCACGGTGCGCGGGGAAAGGAACAATCCGTCCGCTATCTCCCGGTTCGTCCGGCCGTCGGAAAGCATGCGCGCGACCTCCAGTTCGCGGGGCGAAAGCTCCTGGCCGTAGCCACGCCGCCCACGCTGCGAGGGCGCCCACGCGCCGTGTTCCCGCAGCAGGTGGCGGCACCGGCCGGCGTCCCTGGTCGCGCCGAGCCGCTCGTAGGCTTCCGCGGCCGCCGCGAGCTCCTCGATCGCCTTGCGGTCGCCCGCGGTGAGGCGGCCCGCGTCGAGACGGCCCGCGGTCAGCCGGCACAGCGCCGCCCGCTCGCGGGCGCCGATGGCCTGATACGGCATCGGCAGGGCTTCGTATCCGGCCGCGGCCTCGTCGAAAACCGTTGCCGCGGCGGGATGTTTGCCGCGAGCGTCGAGCAGGATCGCCCGGCCGGCGAGCAGCGCGACCCGGGAGACCGGCGAATCCTTGCCGTCGACGCCGCGGGCGAACTCCTCGACCACGGCATCCGCCTCAGACCAGCGCCCGGCCCGGGTGTAGGCCTCGGCCGCGGCGGGGACCAGCGCCGCCGCCCACACCCAGACACCCTTGCGCCGGGCCGCCGCGACGGCGTTGTCGGCCGCCGCGCACGCGCCGTCGACGTCGTCCGTCGCGAGGAGCACCCGGATCAGGACGCCCGCCGCCGAAAGGACGACCGGGATGGGCCCGTGTTCCGGGGCGTGCACGCTCGCCGTGGCCAGATGTCGTTGCGCGGCGGCGAATTCCCCGCGCACGGCGGCCAGCCCGCCGAGGACGAGCGAGCACTCCATGACGATCGGGCCCAGATCGGGGTAGCCGTCGCGGAGCTGTTCGGTGGCCTCCGCGAGCCCGGACCAGTCGCCGCGCACCCAGTCGAGCCGGACCTTGGTGCCCTGCGCGAGGCCCGCGGCGTAGAGCGCGCCGGCGTCGGTCGCGCGGCGGATCCCTTCCGTGACCAGCTTTTCCGCCCTGGCCAGATGGCCTGCCCAGGACTGCGCGTCGGCGAGGTTGCACCACAGCCGCGCCAGCTGGACCCGTTCGGCGACTCCGCCGCCTTGGTCGGCCAGTCCGGTGAACTCGGTCCAGGCCGATCCGTCGCCGATATGCGCCTGGGTGGCGATCCGGTCGCCGAGCAGCGCGAGCCGCAGCTCCGGGTCTTCGATGCGGTCGAAGACCTCGCGGGCCCGGCCCATCCAGACCTCGTGCCAGGACAACGGGGTCAGCCCGTCGATCGGCTGGGCGAGCAGGTTGATCCCGCGCGCGGCCAGTTCCGGCTCGTCGGCCAGTTCGGTGATCGCCCGCTCCACCTCGACCCGGCCGCGGCCGAGCCGCCCGATCGTGCGGACCAGCAGCATCCCGAGGCTGAGCCGGATCGTCCCGCGCACGCTCGGGCGCAGGTCGGTGAGGTCTTCCAGGATCCGCTCCAGCGTCTCGATGACGTCCGGGCGGAACCCGCGCAGCGCGACCTGGCTGAGTTTCGTGGCCAGCCGGGCGATGTCGTCCTCGCCGAGCCCCGCCTCGGCCAGCACGGACTGGAGCAGGTCGATGGCGCGTGAGGTGTCACCGTGGGCGATGGCCTCGTCGGCGGCGGCTTCGGCGTAGTGGCGCCATTGCCCGGTCCGCCCCGCCGCGCGCGAATGGTTCGCCAGCAGCGTCAGCGGCGGGGCGGGCTGCTCGGCGAGCACCTTGATGGCGCGCGAATGCAGCAGAGTCCGCTCCGGACCGCTGATCGTGTCGTAGACGGCCTTGCGGGCCAAGGGATGCCGGAACCCGTAGCGGTCGCCGCCGAGTTCGCCGAGGACGCCGCCGTCCAAAGTGGACAACAGGGCGGTGCGGAGGGCGTCGCCGTCGAGGCAGGCGAGTTCGCCGATCACCGCCGGTTCGGAGGGGACGGCGAGCACCGCCGCCGCGCGGGCGAGCCGGACGGCGGGTCCGGGCAGCGCGTCGAGCCGTTCGGTGATGGCTTCGCGCAGGGAGATCGGGACTTCGAGGCTTTCCAGCAGCCGGTCGCCCAGCACTTCGCCGATCGGCAGCCGCCCCGCCGCGTCCCGCAGCGCCCGCAGGGTCTCCTCGACCACGAACGGGATCCCGGCGGTGCTTTCGTGGAGCTTCGCGGTGAACGGCGCGGAAACCCTCGGCAGGTCCAGCAGTTCCTCCGCGAGCTTTCCGACGGCGTCGAGGTCGAGCGGGCCCAGCGTCACGCGGGCGGTCTGGACGTTCGGCGGGGTGCGGAACGGGATGCCGGCACCGGGTCCGGAGGGGGAACCGGTCCGGTAGGCCGCGACGAGGGCCAGCTCGGCGGGCATCGCGGCGGCGAGGAACCGCAAGAGGTCACGGGTGCCTTCGTCGGCCCACTGGAGGTCGTCGATCAGGACGAGCGCGGGCCCGCAGGCGATCAGGAGTTCACGGACGGCGCGGAACTGGCGGTGGCGTTCGGCGCACGGGTCGGCGAGCGGTTCCGGTTGGGGCGGAAGGCTTTCCGCCAGTTCGGGCAGCAAGGGTCTCAGTACCCCGGCCACCGGGCTGAGCGGACCGAGCGGCCGGTCGCCCGCCGACCGCAGCGCTTCGAGCACCGGCCCGAACGGGAACGGTTCGCGCATCGGCTGGCAGGCACCCGAGAGCACCCGGGAGGACGCGAACTCGCGACGCCCGGCCAGCTCTTCGAGCAGCCTGCTGCGGCCCATCCCGGGTTCGCCTTCGATCAGCACGGCTGCGGGACGGCGCAGCAGGATCTTCACGATCGCCGAGACCTCGACGTCGCGGCCCACCAATGCCGTCGATCCGGCACGGACCGAAACCGAGGTCGGGCGAGGGGTGGCAAGCCACATCATGCGCTCCTCGGTGGGGAGTTCCCGCTGAGCCCGACACGATCTTGTGCGTTGTCCTGCGGAGCCTAAGCACTGCCTACCGGGTCGTAAACCACCCAACACGGACACCCCGGGCACCCATTGAGGCCGTTCGGGGACGCAGCGTCACCGGTTGGCTGACGGATCATCGGTTGGAAAATCACCAGGCACCCGAAACGTCGGCGACAAACCCGATTCGGCGATTCATCCCACGTTCAGGGGATGGCAATGACTACGCAAGGTATTCGCTCGAAACCCTACTTACGGACGTGTCCGTCCGGGTGCCCGCTCTACGTGGCCCGCCCGTGGAGCAGGGGATTCGGTTCCCGAAGAATGGGTATACCTATCCCGCGCCGACCCGGATTGCGAGCTTCGTCGGAGTCCAGAACCCTCACCCTTCAGGGGAGGGCTATCGCATGGCGAACCGGAGCCGTGCGTGATGACGAGGGAGAAGCATGAAGATCACGAAGCTCCTCGGTGTGGCCGCCACGGCAGCACTGGCCACCGGCACGCTCGTCACGGGCACCACCACCGCGGCGGCGTCCTCGGACAACCTGCTCAACGCCGAGATGGTTCCCGCCCTGCAACGGGACCTCGGCCTGACCGCCGATCAGGCACTCGCCCGGATCCAGAGCGAGACCGCCGCCGGCTCGCTCGAACAGGTACTCGCCTCGGCACTCGCCGGCAGCTTCGGCGGCGCGAGCTACAACGAGGCCACCGGCAAGCTCCGCGTCGGCGTCACGGACGCGGCGAAACTCGGCCAGGTCCTCGCCAGTGGCGCGGAAGCCGAACTGGTCCGCTTCTCGGCCACCCAGCTCGATTCCACTGTGGACAAACTGAACGCGAGTGAGCGCGCGGCGGACGGCGCGATCACCGGCTGGGGTGTGGACACCAAGACCAACCGGGTGACGGTGAACGTCCTGCCGGGCAAGAGCGGCGTCGTCGACTCGTATCTGGAGAAGGCCAAGGTGGACAAGACCGCCGTCGCAGTGGTCGAGACCACTTCGGTGCCGACCCTGAAATACGACGTCCGCGGCGGGGACGCCTACTACATCAACAGCTCTTCGCGGTGCTCGATCGGCTTCTCGGTCAACGGCGGCTTCCTCACCGCCGGACACTGCGGCCCGGGCACGGTGACCGGCTCCAACCGGGTCGCGATGGGCTCGTTCGCCCGCGTCAGCTTCCCGACCAACGACTACGGCCACGTCCGGGTCAACAGCAACTGGACGCCGCGCGGCATCATCAACAACGGCACCCGGGTGAGCGGCTCGACCGTGGCCGCCACCGGCGCTTCGGTCTGCAAGTCGGGTTCGACCACCGGCTGGACCTGCGGCACCGTCGGCGCCAAGAACCAGACCGTCCGCTACGCCGAAGGCACCGTCTACGGCATGACCGCCACCAACGTCCGCTCGCAGGCGGGCGACTCCGGCGGTTCGTTCATCGCGGGCAACCAGGCCCAGGGCATGCTGTCCGGCGGCAACAGCACGGTGACGTACTTCTTCCCGGTCCGGCCGGCGTTGTCCGCGACCGGGACCTCCCTGGTTCTCGGCTGACCTCAGCCCCCGGTCTCCGGGGACCGTGAACACAGGACGAAGGGCGGACCGAGTGCCTCCAGCGCACTCGGGCCGCCCTTCGTTTTCGTGCCGCGGGAAAGTCTTCAGACGTTGCTGATCTCCTCGATGAGCGCCTCGACGTCGAAGTGCTCGCTCTCGGAACCGAGCGGGACCAGCTCGTAAGTGGACTCGAGGAACGTCTCCACGTCCTCGCGCTCCAGCTCGAACGACGCATAGCCGTCGGGTGACTCGATTTCCAGCGTCAGCATCGCCTCGTCCTCCGAGAGGTCGGGGCGGACGCGGACGTCGCCGAGGCCGGCCGGGTCGGTGAGTCCGGTGACGAGCAGCTCACGCGCGAAGGTCCACTCGACCCACCGGCCGCGCTCGGTCCGGAACGCCACGGTGACCGCGAAGGGTTCGCCGGCGTGGAAGGACAGGCGGGAGAGAACGGGCGTGCTGCTGTTGTTCAGCAGAACGAACTGGCTCTGGTGAATTGCGTCAGTGTGCACGGCCACTCCTCAGGTGCTCGTGGTTCGCGCGGCGCGAACTTTTCGTCTCGGGGAGGAGATGGCCGGACACGGGCCGGATGACGCGAATGTCGCCACGTTCACGCTATCGGCTGCATCTGTCCATAGTGGTGTAACGCCCGGCACAGACCCCTTGCGTTCGGGCCGACACCCGTGGTGACGAGGTCAGGGAGTCCTCTTTGGACCCTCAGGGCTCCAGCGGCAGGGACAGCCCGGTCTTGACCCGGTCCATCGCCACCGACGTCGTGAAGTGCCGCACGTTCGGGTTGTCGAAGAACATCCGCCGCGTGAACGTCTCGAAATCCGCCATGTCACGGCAGGTCACCACGAGCACGAAGTCCGCGTTGCCGGTGACGTAGTAGCACTGCTGGACGTTGTCGTCCGCGAGCACCTGACGGCGGAACCCGTCGAGCACCGCCAGGTTCTCCCGTTCCATCTCGACCATGACCACGAACGTCATCGACAGCCCGAGCGCCTGCGGCGACAGCACCGCCACCTCGCGTTCGATCACCCCGGCCTCGCGCAGCCGCTTGATCCGCCGCTGCACGGCCGCCGCCGACAGGCCCACTTTCGCGCCGATGTGCTCGGCGATCGTGCGGGCGTCGGACTGCAGGCAGGAGAGGATCGCGACGTCCAGGCGGTCGAGGTCGGGTGTATGCACCAGGTCAGGCTAACCGGACGGCTCTCCCCGGCGCCTGTTCTTTGATCGCGCCCTCACGCGGCGTCGGTCACGCCGCCGGACCGCGGGGGCGAAGATGAGAATTCTTTGAATTGTGACCCGGAACACAACTGGCGGGTCTACTGAATGGTAGCGCTTACAAGTGAATGGCAGACCTCTCTTTTCCCCCGCGAAAGGATTTCTTGGTGCCCTCATCTCAGGCGGCCGTTCTCGCCGGTCTCGGCTCTTGGCTGCCTCCGCGCGTGGTGGGCAACGAGGAGATCGCCCAGCGGCTGGACACCTCCGATGAGTGGATCCGCTCGCGGACCGGTATCGCCGAGCGCCGGGTCGTCGACCCCGGGACGTCCACTGTGGATCTCGCCGTCGAGGCGGGGCGAAGGGCGCTTGCCTCGGCGGGGGAGGCCGAGGCGGACGCGATCGTGCTCGCGACGTCGACGGCCGACCAGCTGTGCCCGGCCAGCGCGCCGCAGGTCGCGACGAAACTCGGGCTGAACGGTGTCGCCGCCTTCGACGTCAACGCCGTGTGCAGCGGGTTCATCTACGGGCTCGCCACCGGCGCCGGGCTGATCGCCGCCGGCATCGCGCGGCGGGTGCTGGTGATCGGCGCCGACGTCTTCACCTCGCTCATCGACCCCGAAGACCGCGGCACGGTGCCGATCTTCGGCGACGGCGCGGGCGCCGTCCTGCTGCGCGCGGGCGACCCCGGCGAACTAGGCGCGCTCGGCCCGTTCGACCTGCACAGCGAAGGCGAACTCGCGGAACTGCTCTGGGTCGAGGCGGGCGGCGCGAAGAACCGCCGCTCGGACGACCCGCGTGACCACTATCTGGTGATGCAGGGCCAGACCGTCTTCCGGCACGCCTGCGCCCGGATGGTCCAGTCGGCGCGCGCGGTGCTGGATTCCGCGGGCTGGATGGTCGGGGACATCGACCGGTTCGTCGGGCACCAGGCCAACATCCGGATCCTGCAGACCTGCGCGAAACAGCTCGGCCTCGCGGCCGACGTGATGGTGTCCAACATCGAGAAGGTGGGCAACACGAGCGCCGCGTCGATCCCGATCGCGCTGGCCGACTCCGTCAAGGACGGGACGCTCCAGCCGGGGCACCGCGTCGTGATGGGGGCCTTCGGGGCCGGGTTGACCTGGGGTTCGACGTTGCTGCGCTGGCCGGACGTCATTCCGGGCTGAGCGCGCTCGCCGCCCAGGTGTGCGTCGGTTCCTGACGCCCGCGAAGCTCCAGCGCCGCGTACGGCTCCCAGTGCGAGCGCTCGCTCTCCAAGGCCGCTTTGAGCACGGCTTCGCTCGCCAGGATCCGGCCGTCGGCGGATTTCGCGTACTCGGTCAGGCGCGCGGCCTCGTTCACCGCGTCGCCGATGACGGTGTACTCGAACCGGCTGCTGGTGCCCAGCTGACCGGCGAAGACGCGGCCGCTCGCGACCCCGATGCCGAGGTCCAGCTCGCCGGTCTCCTGGACGGCGTCCCGGATCGCCCGCGCGGCCGAAAGCGCGGCCGTCGGCGCGTCCGCGAGCCGGGTCGGGGCGCCGAAGACGCAGAGCGCGGCGTCACCCTGGAACTTGTTGACCAGCCCGCCGCGCGCCCCGACCGCGTGCACCACGCTGGTGAAGAACCGGTTGAGCATCTTCACCAGGTCTTCGGGCGGGGTGCGGCTCGCCAAGGCCGTCGAATCGACGACGTCCACGAACAGCGCCGTCACCTCGCGTACGTCACCCGAAAGGGAGGCGCCGTACTCGAGCGCGTGCCGGGCGACCTCGTCCCCGACGTGCCTGCCGAAGAGGTCCCGCATCCGCTCCTGCTCGCGCAGCCCGGCGGCGAGGTCGTTCACCGAGGTCTGGAGCAGGCCGATCTCGCTGGAGTCGTCGACCTCGACCACGACCTCCTTGTTGCCGCGCGCGATCTCGTCGAGCGCTATCCGCAGGCGGTGCAACGGGGTCGCGACGGCCTTCGCGAGCAGGCCCGTCCCGATCGCGCCGACACCCAGCCCGATCACCGAAAGCATGATCAGGCTCGCGACGTGGTCGCCCTGGCCGAGATCGGGCGGCGTGGCCACCAGCAGCACGCCGAGGAACGGGACACCGCTCGCCAGCGACCAGGTGACGACCACCCTGGTCAGCACGGTGACCTTGAGCGTCCCCTTCGGCGGGGTCACCTTGAGCGCGATCGTCATCACCGGCCGGGCGACCCATTCCGCGGCGAGATAGGTGAGGCCGACCGTGGTCAGCCCGCCGAGCCCGATGACCAGCGCCATCCCGAGCGCGTCCATCCAGGACCCGAGCACCCGCGCGAGTGAACCGAGCACGATCGTGCCGATCAGCCAGAGTGTCCCGCTCACGATCCCCATGTCGACCGGGAGCCGGAGCGCCCGTTCGGCCTCGGCTTTCGTCGGCGGACGGCCGAAGACGAACCAGACCGCCGTGCGCCGCTGCAGCCACGCCGTCCACGCGGTGCCGACGATCAGCGACAGCGCGACGATCCCGGCCGCGGTGACCCCGAGGATCCAGCCCCGATCGCCGACCTCGCTCGGGAGGCCCTGCAGGAGCAGCAGCAACGCCACGACACCGGCGCCGCACACACTGGATCCGACGCCGAGCGCGGCGAAGCCCAGACTGGTCCTGAGCACCAGCCGGAACCGGCTCGACATCGTCTTCCCGCGCACCCGGTGATCGTATGACCTCCGGCGGAAAACGGTTCGCCAGTTCCCGGGCGCGGTGGTTACCGTGCGGGCATGGAACCGCTGGGCCAGGACGAGATCAGAGCGTCCTTCGTGAACTGCACCCGAGGCGAGGCCAAAGGGGTCACGCTGCCCGCCCGGCCCGAAGAGATCCCTTGGGAGAAAAGGGAATTCCTCGGTTGGCGTGATCCGAAGGCCGCCGCGCGGGCGTATCTCGTGCTGCCGTACCGCGGGGAAACCGTCGGGCTGTCCCTGCGCGCCGCGCCCCGGCCGAAGGGCCGTGTCCTGCTGAGCAACATGTGCGGCCTGTGCACGACGACACATCCGCTGTCCGACATCGCGCTGTTCTCCGGCCGCCGCGCCGGGAAACTCGGGCGCGAAGGCAACACGCTCGGCATCTACGCGTGCGCGAATCTGGCGTGCAGCCAGTACATCCGCGGCGAGCTGAAGCCGGACGTGCCGCAGCCGGCGGAAACGCTGTCGCTCGAAGAACGCGTCTTACGGCTGGAGGACAAGCTGCACCGGTTCGTCGAGCGGGTGCTGGAGTCACGCTGACGCGTCGGGTCGGGGGGCCTTCAAGTACATGAAGGCCCCCTTCCTGTACTTAGGCGCAAGGATGGGGTCCTTCATGTACTTGGCCGTTGGTCCTGACCCGAAACGCCTCCGCGCGCCGCTCAGAACCGGAACCGCAGGATCCGCCCCATCTTCTTGAACGCCGGGAACAGTCCCGCGAACCACAGCTGCGCCCGCATCGACCCGGAAAGCCGGTCCTTCACCTCAGGCGTCGCGTAGTCCGTCGAGTCGAGCTTCGACACCAGCGTCAGTCCGAGCCGTTCCAATTCGGAGATCTCGTCGATACCCCAGTACAGCGTGGCGTTGGCTTTGCGGACCACAGGATTCAGCTTCTGGAGCTTGATCCCCAGCCTGCTGAAGATGTCGAAGACCATTTCGCCGCCCTGCGGGAAATGCGCGATCAGCCGCCGCAGCAATTCCTCGCCTTCGGACGGCCGCAGGTACATCGTCAGCCCCTCCGCGATCACCAGACCGGGTTTGTCCGACGGGATCTCGTCGATCCAGCCGAAATCCGTCACCGACGAGCCGATGGTCCGGTACCCGTCCCGTTCGGGGTAGATCCGGGCGCGCAGGTCGACGACCTCGGGGTAGTCGACGTCGAACCACCGCACCGTGGGCGGCGGGTCGACGCGGTACACGCGGCTGTCCATCCCGCAGCCGAGCTGGACGACGGTCGCGTCCGGGTGTTCCCGGAGGAACGACGCGGTCCAGTCGTCCATCGGCTTGGCCCGCAGTGCGACGGTCAGCCCCATGTCGGCGTTCACGCCCAGCGAGGCGAAGTCGTAGTCGATCTGCTTGACGGCCTCGTCGGCGGCCTTGTCGCCGAGGACCGGCCGATCGCCGCGGGCGTCGAGCGCCCGGCCGTACAGCGTGGCGAGCATCGTCGCCTTCTCTTCGGTGAACCGGACCTTCTCCACCACAACACCCCTGTCAGAAGTTTCACAAACTTCTGAAAACAATACTCGTGCGAGGGTGGTCGCGCCATCAAGGAAGCGTTAATCCCCGGTCGTGTAGTCGTGGACGTAGGTCTTGGCGTCGAGCAGATGCCGCAAGGTGATCTCCCGCGCGGCCGCCGCGTCCGACCGGCGGATCGCTTCGAGGATCGCGCGATGTTCGTCGACGGCCTTCCGGATCTGCCCCGGAAGCCGCAACGCCGCCCGCCGCTCCTCGCCGACCAGCGAGAGGACCGAACGCAGCAGATCGGTGACGTCGTCGTTGCCGGCGTTGCCCGCGATCACCCGGTGGAATTCGGCGTCGGCCGCGATCACGCGCAGCATGTCGCCGTCGGCGGCGGCCTGGTCCATCTCGTCGACGGTGCTTTCCAGCCGGGCGAGCACCCGCGGCGTGTGCTCGAGCGCGAGCCGCTCGGCCAGCGTCGGCTCGACGGTGGTCCGCAGGTCGAACAGCTTCTCGACCAGCTGCTCGTGTTCGGAGAACCAACCGCGCAGCGGCTGTTCGCCGAGGTTTTCGCGGACGTAGGTGCCCGAACCCGGCCGCACCTGCACGTAACCGATGGAGTCCAGCACCCGCAACGCCTGCCGCAGCGAACCGCGGCTGATCCCGAGCTGCTCGCAGAGCGCCCGTTCGGCGGGCAGTCTCGACCCGGCGGGGAGCCTGCCCGAGTCGATCATCGTGCGCAGATGATCGACGGTCGCACTCCACACCTGTTCGCGCTCGTCGTCGGCCACGGCCCCATCCTCGCAGGCCCGGCGGGGCCGCCGGAATTGTCGGTGCGGGATGTCATCCTCTGACGATGACTGGGGTGGCAGGGCTGATCAAGGCATGGGTGCACGGCTGGGCGCTCTCCCGCGGCGTCGGGATCCCCGTCGCCGAACCGGACGGTTACCGGCTCGACGTCGGGCGTCCGGGGCATCGCGTGCGATACGTGCTGGCGGATACCGGATCGGTCGCGAGCCGGGCGCGTTCGCTGACCGAGCCCGGAACGTGGTTGAAGGTGAGTGGTCCACGTGAGGAAGTGGCGAAGACGGTGCCGCCGGAATGGGAGGTCGGCCCGCCGGAGTACCTGATGAGCGCGCCGATCGCGCTGCGTCCCGTCATGGCCGCGCCCGAGCCGTACCGGGCGGAACTGGTCGGCGACGGCGTCGTCACCGACGTCGTGGTGCGCGCGCCCGACGGTTCGCGCGCGGCCACCGGCCGGGTCGCGATAGCCGGCGGCACGGCGGTGATCGATCAGGTCGTGACGGAGCCCGAGCATCAGCGGCGAGGGCTGGGCCGGTTCGTCATGCGCAGGCTCGACGAGGTGGCGGTCGCCGCCGGGGCGGAGCGGGCGGTCCTGGTCGCGACGGAGGAGGGGCGCGCGTTGTACCTGACGCTCGGCTGGACGGTCGCCTCGGAGATCACCGCGGCCCATCTGCCGGAGGAGAACTGAGTGGTTCCCCGTCGAACGAGACATAACGGGCTCGTTGAATGTTCGACTAGACACATCCGCGGCGCGAAAGGAGGTAACGGTGCTTAGGGTGCGGACGTGAGTGCTTTATGACGTGGTGGCACGCGGTCGTGATCTTCATCGCGGGGCTCTGGGCGGGCACCATCAACACGGTCGTCGGTTCGGGCACGCTGGTGACGTTCCCGGTCCTGGTCGCGCTCGGCTACTCGCCGCTGACGGCGACGACGTCCAACGCGATCGGCCTCGCCCCCGGAACGGTCAGCGGGGCGATCGGCTACCGGGAGGAGCTCAAGGGCTACTGGCCCGAGGTCGTCAAACTCGCCGTGGCGTCGTTCTTCGGCGCGATCTGCGGGACGATCCTGCTGCTCTCGCTGCCGAAGGACGCTTTCGAGACCGTCGTGCCCGCGCTCGTCGGGCTCGCGGTGGTGCTCGTGATCGTCCAGCCGCGAGTGGCCGCCTGGGTCGCGAAGCGCCGCGAGGAGAACGGGAAGGTCCACAAGATCGGGCCGCTCCTGCTGTTCCTGATCTTCCTGATCGGTATCTACGGCGGATACTTCACGGCCGCGCAGGGCGTGATGATGGTGGCCGTCATGGGGATGCTGATGTCGGAGTCGCTGCAGCGGCTCAACGGCGTCAAGAACGCCCTTTCCGCCGTCGTGAACATCGTCGCGGGCACGATCTACGCCTTCATCGCGCCGGTCAGCTGGCCCGTGGTCGCGCTGCTCGCGGTCGGGTCGACGATCGGCGGCCAGCTCGGCGCGAAGATCGGCCGCAAGCTCTCGCCGAAGGTGCTGCGCGGCGTGATCGTCGTGGTCGGTGTCGCCGCGATGGTGCAGCTGCTCCTGAAATAGGCGACCCGCAGGCCGTGCTCCGCCGCGAACGCCATGAAAGGTCCTTTCCTTGCAAATTTCGCAAGGAAAGGACCTTTCATGGCACGCGAGACAGGAAACGGCCCGCACTCCGTCCACGAAGTGCGGGCCGCCGCGAAGCCCGGTCAGCGGGGGAAGTCCCCGGCCGCTTCGAGGAAGAGGTCGTTCTCCTCGGGCGTCCCGATGGTCACTCGCGCGCCTTCGCCCGCGAAGGGGCGCACGATCAGCTTCCGCTCCAGGGCGTGCTCCGCGAACTCGGTCGTCCGCTCGCCCAGCGGCAGCCAGACGAAGTTCGCCTGCGTCTCCGGCACCTCGTAACCCTTGGCCACCAACGCATCCCGGACGCGCGTGCGTTCCGAGACGATCTCCTTGCAGCGTTCCAGCAGTTCGTCGGCCGCGTCGAGGGACGCGATGGCCGCCGCCTGGGCGATCATGTTCACCGAGAACGCGACGTAGACCTGCTTCAGCGCGACGGTGATCGCTTCCGGCGCCACCGCGTAACCCACGCGAAGGCCGGCGAGGCCGTACGCCTTCGAGAACGTCCGAAGCACGGCGACGTTGTCCCTGCCGCGCGCGAGTTCGACGCCGTCCGGCACCTCGGCGTCGGTCACGAACTCCTTGTACGCCTCGTCGAGCACGACGAGCACACCCGAGGGAACGGCGTCGAGGAAGCGTTCCAGTTCCGCGCGCCGCAAGACCGTCCCGGTCGGGTTGTTGGGGTTGCACACGAAGACCAGCCGCGTCTTCGGCGTGATCGCCGCCAGCATCCCGTCCAGGTCCAGCCCGTGCCCGGCGGTGAGCGGCACCTTCACGCTCACGGCGTTCGCCACCTGCGTGACGATCGGGTACGCCTCGAACGAGCGCCACGGGAAGACGACCTCGTCACCCGGGCCGCACAGGGCCTGGATCATTTGCTGGCACAGGGAAACCGAACCGCAGCCGACGGCGATCCGGTCGACGGACTCGTTCAGCTCGCGGGCCAGGCGCTCGACGAGCGCGGAAGCCGTGATGTCCGGGTACCGGTTGATGCCCTGCGCCGTCTCGGCTATGGCCTGCGCCACACTCGGCAGCGGGCCACCGGGAACCTCGTTGCTCGCCAGCTTGATCGCGCCCTGGATCGTCCGGCCAGGGACGTACTTCGGCAACGATTCGAGATCCGCACGCGGCGAAACAGGTGACATCTTCGGCGCTCCTACGTCTGGGGGACGGCTCCGACACCGTATCCTCCCGCGCGAGGGCAAGCTCCGAATATTTACCTAAGAGTGGTCTGATGGAGGAATGACCCTGACGACCACCGTGGAACACCAGCACGCCGACGGCCACACGCTGCGCCTGACCTTCGCCGAACCGGACGGTGTCGTCCGCGGCGGACTTGTGGTGCTGCACGAGGAGGCCGAAGAGGTCGAAGAGGGTTTGGGCCTGCTCCTGGCCGGTCTCGCCGGCGAAGGCTGGCTCACCGTCACCCCGCATCTCGACCGGGACAACCTCACCCAGCAGGACCTGCTCGAAGCCACCGACGCGACGCTCTCCTGGCTCGCGGAGCGTGGTGTCCAAGCGGATCTCGTCGGTGTGGTCGGTTTCGACCTCGGAGGGACGGCCGCGCTGGTCGTGGCGTCGAACCGCAGGCTGGGCGCGGCGGTGAGCGTCGGCGGGCAGGGCGTCACCGGGCTGCCGGTCCTCGTCGAGATCGCCGGACGGCTCACCAGCCCGTGGCTGGGCATGTACGGCGACGCGGGCGACGCCGCCGGAGGTGCCGAGGTCGAGCAGCTGCGTGACGCGGCGGCGACGGCGAGTGTCGCGACGAACGTCGTCCACTACCCGGGCGCCAATCACCGCTTCGACGCCGACCCGGACGCGGCCGCGGAGGCCTGGCAGCGCACGTTGAATTGGTTCGACGCCCACCTCCGCTGACCCCATTCGCGCTAGCATTCCCCTCAAGATGTGACAGGGGAGGGTCGAATGGCACAGTCACCCAAAGTACCCGTGACGCCACAAGCCGCGTTCGGAGCTTCGGCTCCGGCGCTGGCTCCCGTGGCGGGTCAGATCCGGGACTCCAAGACCGATGCCAAGAAGGGGACCGTCAAAGTCTCCGAGGACGCCGCCAAGAAGCTCGTCGACGCCCTGCTCAAGGCGCGCCAGGAGCTCAACGCGCTGATCAAGGACTCGACGGAGTTCAACGCGCCGTTGAAGCTGGGCGACAACTTCATCGGTCGCACCATGAGCGATCGCTTCCAGGGCGCCGCGAACAAGGGGACCGAGGCGGCCGTGCCCGTGCTCAAGGACTTCGCGAAGGTCCTCAAAGACTTCCAGCTCACCGTGATGGCGGCGCGGAAGATGTACGTCGCCGCGGACGAAGAGGGGCAGGAGCAGCTCGAACGGGTCGCCCGCCGGTTCGACATGGAGGACATCGTCGGCCACGAGCGGAAGGACGAGCACTGATGCGCATCCTGCCCATGCCGTGGCCGCCGCGGGAGCCCGAACCGCGACCGGGCCCCGAACACCTCACCGCCGACATCGACTGGATGAGCTACTCGCATCGGGAGCTCTACGCGATGGTCCACAACGAGCTGGACCTCGCGAGCGCGGAAGCCGTAGCCGCGCAATGGACGAAGATCAGCGCCTTCCTCGACCGGGTCGGTTCCGAGCTCAGGGCGGCCCTCGTGGCCACCGCCGACGGCTGGACGGGAGAGGGCGCGGACAGGGCCCGTGACGCCGCGGTCAAGCTCGTCGACTGGGCGGGCGAGACGGGCTGGCGGGCGGAGAACGTCGCGAACTGCGTGCGCCGCCAGGCGGATATCGCCGAAACCGCGCGCCGCACGATGCCCGAGCCGCCGGGATACGCGCCGCGGCCCAAGCTGCCGGAGCCGCCGAAGCGCCGCCCGATCCCGGTCTCCGATTCGACGCAGGCTATGTCGGCGTCGACGCCGTCGGGATCCGGCTTCGCCGAAGCCGGGCGGATCGTCGCCGAACCCACCGACGAGAGCTCGCAGGATCTGCACCGTCAGGCCGCCGACGTGATGACGCGGATGCAGTTCAGCTCCGGCGAGGTCTACGAGAACGTTCCCAGCTTCACTTCGTACGGCAAGCAGCCGAAGATCCTTGAGACACCCGAAGAACCGGAGCCGAAACCCGATCCGAAGCCGGAACCGGTCCCGCCGCCGGACGATTCGACACACAGCAGTGGCGCCGACGACCTGGCCCCGGTCCCGGTGCGGGAGCCGGTCGATGCGCCGCGCGTGCCGGGCGCGGGCAGCGGCGCCTACGTGCCACCGCCGCCCGGCACCGCCGGAGGCACCCAAGAACAGCTCGGTCAGGGCGGCCGGTCCGGTGCCGGTGCGTTCGGGCCGCCGGGGCAGCCCGGTCAACCGGCCGGGACCCGCGCCGCGGCCGCGGGCATGGGCGGCTTCGGCGGTATGCCGATGGGGATGGCGCCCGCACAAGGGCGGCAGGACGAGGAAGCGCACAAGGCGCCGGACTACCTCGTCGAGGATTCGGACGTGTGGGGCCTCAGCGGGCATGTCACCCCACCGGTCATCGGCGAGGACCCGAGGAGCGGTCGCTGATGGACTGGATCCGGTTGCACGTCGGCGAGCTGTTCCTGCTCTGGTCGGCGCATGGACGCGACGAACTGCCCGCGGTACTGGAGGTGCCGCACGTCGGGCGGACACCCGAGTTCCGCGCGGAGCTGGTGGCCACGGCGAGTGCGACGCTGTCGGAACGCGGCCTGGGCACGGTGGACGCCCCCGCGCCCGAACTGGTGCGGCTGCTGCACACCGTCGCGAACAGCGAACTCACACTCGACCTGCGGCTCGACGCCGACCCGGCGTACCGGGCGGTCGGCTGCGTGTCCGAGCGCGGCGCGGTCGCGATCGGCGTTTCAGGCACCGACGTCGAGTTGTCGGCGCTGCGCGAACCGCTCGTCGCCGCGACCCTGCTGCAGGCGTTGCCGCCATGCGAGCAGGGGCGGGGTCTCTCGGTCAACCTGCGCGTCGACGACTACACGGCCGCGTGCGAGGCGGGGGAGCGCGGCGGGCAGCCGGCGTTCTCCGACGTCCTGCGCGACGCCGGGCTGCGGGAACCCGAGATCATCGTGCTGGTCCGGATCGCGACCCAGCGGATCGGCAGCGGGCGGCTCGGCGCGGTCAGGAAATCGTGGGAGGGCCGCTGGGTGCGCGGAGAGGGTACGTTGACCTGGGTGGACACCCCCGACGGCCGCTACGGGCTCCGGCGCGACCGAGGGTGGCTGACCGTCACCCCGCTCGACGCGTCACGGCTGAAGTCGATGGCGTACGAGCTGTTCACCGGGGCTCGCCAAGCAGGTTAACGAGGGTTAACATCGCGGGGTGACTCACACCGCCGACGCCCCGGAAGTGCTCTGGCGCCCCGAGCCGAGCCGCCTGCCCGACACCAAGATCGACGCGTTCCGCCAGTGGCTGCGCACCGAACGCGGCGTGGAGGTCGACGACTACAACGCGTTGTGGGAGTTCTCCGTACGGCAGGGGGCGGAGTTCTGGTCCGCCGTCGCGGAGTTCCTCGGCGTGCGCTGGCACGACCAGCCCGGTGAGGTGCTCACCGGCGAGATGCCGAACGCCCAGTGGTTCGCGGGCGGCACGCTGAACTACGCCGAGCACTCGCTCATGCCCGGCGTCGCGGGCGCCGCGAAGGCCGACGACGAGATCGCCGTGATCTTCCACCGCGAGGACGGCCTCGCGTCGCAGCTGACGTACGGCGCGTTGCGCTCCGCCGTCGCCTCCGCGCGGGAAGGACTGCGCAAGCTCGGAGTGTCCAAAGGGGACAGGGTCGTCGCGCTGGCGCCGAACTGCCCGCAGACGCTGATCGCCTTCCTCGCCACCGCGAGCCTCGGCGCCGTCTGGTCGTCGTGCTCGCCGGACTTCGGTGTCCGCGCGATCACCGACCGCTTCGCGCAGATCGAGCCGAAGGTGCTGATCGCGGTCAACGGATACGTCTACAATGGACGGTGGTTCGACAGCAGGCCGACGGTGAACTCGTTGCGCGACGAGATCTCCACGCTCGAAGCGACCGTGCTCATCGACTACGCGGGCGGCCGCCTCGACGGCACCCTCGACTGGGACAAGCTGCTCGCCGACAACAAGGGCGCGGAACTGGCCTTCGAGCCCGTCGACTTCGCCCACCCGCTGTGGGTCCTGTACTCCTCGGGGACCACCGGCCTGCCGAAGGGCATCGTCCACGGGCACGGCGGGATCACCCTCGAACATCTCAAAGCCCTTGCCCTGCAAAGCGATCTCGGCCCGGGCGATCGGTTCTTCTGGTTCACCACCACCGGCTGGATGATGTGGAACTTCCTCATCTCCGGCCTGCTGACCGGCACCACGATCGTGCTCTTCGACGGCAGCCCCGGCAGCCCGGACCTCAACGTGCTGTGGCATCTGGCCGAGCAGCACCGCGTCACCTATTTCGGCACGTCGGCGCCGTACATCCAGAGCTGTCTGAAGGCCGGGATCAAACCGGCCGAGCGGTTCGACCTGACGGCGTTGCGCGCCTTGGGATCCACCGGCGCGCCGCTGAGCGTCGAAGGCTTCCGGTGGATCGTCGACGAGGTGGGCAAACGCGTCCAGATCTGCTCGGTGTCCGGTGGCACGGATCTGTGCGCGGCGTTCGTCGCGTCGGCCCCGGACGTCCCCGTCTGGCTGGGCGAGCTTTCGGTCCGCGCGCTCGGCGCCGCCGTCGCCGCTTTCGACGAGGACGGGAAGCCGGTGGTGGAGACGGTCGGCGAACTGGTGATCACCGAGCCGATGCCGTCGATGCCGGTGTACTTCTGGAACGACCCGGACGGCTCGCGGCTGCGCGAGGCGTATTTCGAGATGTACCCGGGGATCTGGCGGCACGGCGACTGGATCCGGATCACCGGCCGCGGCTCCGCCGTCATCTACGGGCGCAGCGATTCGACGCTCAATCGCGGCGGTGTGCGGATGGGCACGGCCGAGTTCTACCGGGTCGTCGAGTCGTTCGACCAGGTCGCGGACTCGCTGGTGATCGACACTTCGGCGGCGGGCAACGAGGACGGGCAGCTGCTGTGCTTCCTCGTGTTGGCCGAGGGCGCGTCGCTCGACGAGGTCGAACCCGCCTTGCGCAAGGAGCTGCGCGGAGCGCTCTCGCCGCGGCACGTGCCCGACCGGTTCGTCCAGGTGAGCGAGGTACCCCGCACGCTCAACGGCAAGAAATGCGAGGTCCCGGTCAAGAAGATCCTTTCGGGGGTTTCACCTGACCGCGCCGTCAGCAGGGATGCCCTGCTGAACCCCGACGCCCTTGTACCGTTCGTGGAGCTGGCAAGGAGCTGACGGGGGCGGGATTTGGCAGGTGCTTGGCGGGTGGCGGGCGCCACTTCGGTGGCGGTGATCACCTGGGTGACGCGGCTGGCCGGGCTGCTGGCACTGGTCTCGGTGCTGGTCCCGGCCGGGCGGCGCACCCTGCGCGGACGCGTCGCCACCTGGCTGGAACTGCCGCACGAGGCCACGGTCGGCGCGGCGACGGTCGCACTGGTGACCGGCGTGCTGCTGATGCTGCTCGCCACCGGACTCAAACGGCGGAAGCGCCGGGCCTGGCAGTTGGCCGTCGCCGCCGCCGCGCTGCTGACGGTGTCGCATCTCGGGCTGCGGCACACCCTCGGCGCGGGGCTCGTGTCGCTGGCGCTGCTGATCGCCCTGATCGCGACGCGGCGGCACTTCATCGCGCTCCCCGATCCGGTGACCGGGCGATGGCGCGCGATCCGGGTCTTCCTGCAACTGACGGTGGCCGGGGTCGCGATCAACTTCGTGCTGCTGTCGGTCGCGCTCGCTCCCTCAAGTGCCGGCGACCGACTGGCGCAGTCGGCGCTGGCCCTGATCGGCGTGAGCGGCCCGGTGACGTTCCCCGCGCTGTGGCTGGAAGACCTGTCGGCCGCCGTCGGCCTGCTGTTCGGGATCGGCGCGGTGCTGCTGGCGGCGTACTTCCTGCTCCGCTCGGCCGAACCCGCGCCGGAGTTGACCGACGAGGAGGTCGAGCGGCTCAGGGGGCTGTTGGGGGAGCGGGACTCGCTCGGGTACTTCGCGCTGCGCCGGGACAAGTTCGTGGTGTTCTCGAAGTCGGGGAAGGCGGCGGTGACCTATCGGGTGATCGCCGGGGTCGCGCTGTGCTCGGCGGACCCCCTCGGCGACCCGGAAGCGTGGCCAGGCGCGATCGAGGAGTACCTGGACGTCTGCCGACGGTACGCCTGGACCCCGGCGACCATGGGCTGCTCGGAACTGGGCGCGACCGTCTGGGCCCGCTTCGGGCTCGAAGTGCTGGAGATCGGCGACGAGGCCGTCGTCGACACCGACACCTTCACCCTCGAAGGGCGCGTCATGCGCGGAGTCCGCCAAGCCGTCTCACGCACGAAGCGCGCCGGCTACACCGCGCGCATCCGAAAAGCCGAAGACCTGCCGGCCGGGGAACTCGACGAACTCCGCGCCCTCGCGGCCACCTGGCGCGGCACCGACACCGAACGCGGCTTCTCGATGGCCCTCGGCCGCATGGGCGACCCGGGCTCGGTCCTGGTGACCGCCGAGCACGACGGACAGGTGCGCGGAATCCTCCAGTTCGTCCCCTGGGGTGAGAAAGGCCTGTCGCTGGACGTCATGCGCCGCGACCGGACCGCCGACAACGGCGTCAACGAACTGATGATCTCCGAGCTGCTTCTGACGACGCCCGCCCAGCACGTCTCCCTGAACTTCGCCGCCTTCCGCGCGGTGCTGGAACAAGGCCAACGCATCGGCGCCGGCCCCGTCGCCCGCCTCTCGGCCCGGACGCTGCGATTCTTCTCACGCTGGATCCAGATCGAGACCCTCTACCGCTTCAACGCGAAGTTCCAGCCGCGCTGGGTCCCGCGCTACCTCGCCTACCCCGCGGCCCGAGACCTCCCTCGCGTCGGCGTCGCCGTCTTCGAAGCCGAAGGACTCGGTGGACGCCCATCCGGCCTGCTCAGAGCCCTGCAACGCGTCTAAGGGGGGTGCCTTCCAAGGGGGGCAGGAGGGTGTGTAACCTATTTGAGCAGTGGTCGTTGGGCCTGGGAGGCTTCGCCTAGTCTGGTCTATGGCGCCGCACTGCTAATGCGGTTGGGGGTAACCCCCCCTCCCGGGTTCAAATCCCGGAGCCTCCGCTGGTGCCTGTTCCGGCAGGTGCTAGATTGATAACTGAACAAGCGCCCGTAGCTCAGCTGGATAGAGCATCTGACTACGGATCAGAAGGTCAGGGGTTCGAATCCCTTCGGGCGCACGTCTGGTTGAGACAGCACTAAGGCCCTCCCGTTCGCGGGAGGGCCTTTTTGTCTGTCCGTTGTGGACTAGTGATGTAGCGCAGCGAGCCGGGCGCGAAGGTGCTTCTTGAAGGCCACTCGGTTGCTCCCATGGGTCTTCGTGGCGTGACAGTTGGGGCACAGCGCGATCATGGCTGTGGGGTGATCAGAGCCGCCGAGCGCGCGATCGTCAATGTGGTCAACTTCGAGGATCGCAGTGCCGTCGGGCTTGGTGTCTCCTGGCATCCCAGTGCACCGGTCGTTCTCGCACTCATCGTTGGCGCGAACGAGTACTGCTTGGCGGGATTTGACGCTGCGGCGGTAGTGATTGCGACTTCGCTTAGTTGGCCCGGACTCTTCGTCATCGGCATTCGGTGGGTCGCCAATGTCCTGAAGATACTCTTGGTAGGTCTTCTGGCGGGCTTTCTTGCTGGCGTTCCGCACCGGCGGCTCGGGCGGAGAAGTGTCTGTGATCTCTTGATCATCGATCAGTGACTGCACGTCAGACGACCAAGTGTCCACATCGGGGCTCGGGACCGCCATCATCTGGAACGTGTACTCAAGGCGTAACTTTCCGTTTCTGTCCGGAGACCACACCTGTGCTCGGTTGAGGACAGCCACCCACGTGACGAACCTGAAGACACCACCCAACGGGCGATACCAGTACCGCACTGCACGACGTCCCCGACGGGCTTCCTCGAGCATCTTGTTGCCCGGTGCGTCCAGTCGTTGCTTGCCAGTCTGTCCTTCACCGCGATACTCGAATGGAGCCACTAGGTTTGGCGGCTCGTCCGAGTAGGGCCCCTTCTCATCGGAGAACGCGTTGACGACAGTCTCGCGAGGAAACCTGACGATCCCCGCAAACTTGTTGCCGCCGTAGACGTTGTAGATGGCGGTTCGGTGGGGGTGCTCGTCTCCGACCTTGGGCGGGCGCAACTTGACGGTCGTGGTGATCGTGAAGTCCAGTCGCTCCAAGTGTTCTGCGACTTCGACGGTCGTCCTGTTGAACTCGGCGGCCGGGAGTGCGCCGCGGTCTGGATGCTGGACGCCGTAAGCAACGCTAGCGATTTGCCCGGGGTGGTAGTACTTGCCGTCGAACTCGAGGACGTAGTCCCGAGTGGGGCCGAATCCGGGCACGGAAGCGTCAAGGTCGACTACGTCGCACTGCCGCAACGCCTCGACCACGGCCTCGCTGCTCGTAAGCTCATCCAGGGACACAGAACCTCCCGTTCGAACGTATGTCCGAAGATAGCGCACGAACTTGCGGAGGTGGAACTCTGGTGCCGCGTGTGCACCCGATTCGCCCGGCAGAGAACTAGAGACCCACCCGGGAGTCGAACCCGGAGTCCAACGGCTTTGCAGGCCGCCGCACGACCGTCGTGAAGTGGGCCAAGTTTCGGTCATCGTGCCCTCGGCAGGAGTCGAACCTGCGTTCCCGGCTTCGGACGCCGGCGTCGTATCCGTTGGACCACGAGGGCTTGCGGAGGATGCAGGATTCGAACCTGCGCGACGCTCTCACGCCGACTACCGTTTTCGGGACGGTTGCCTTACCGGACTCGGCCAATCCTCCTTGCTGTGCTGCTTGGTCGGACGCCCGCGAGTCGAACGCGGTGACTCCTGATCCCAAATCAGACGGGGTCGCCAGCGCCCCTCGCATCCGTCGATCGGCGTATCCCCTCCGATACGCCGACCAGTACCCCTGCCAGGACTCGAACCTGGGACCTCCGCATTCGTAGTGCGGCGCTCTGTCCACCTGAGCTACAGGGGTGAGGTGGAGACGAGTGCACGCCTCCACCGGCGCTCGTCCTGGCTGCCTCTTTCGGCGACGGGGACGAGCTTTGGGAAAAGTCTTCAATTCTCAAGGTTCGCGCTGAATAGGCAGCGTCGAGCACCGGCGGGAGGAGTCGAACCCCCTGGATACGGTTTTGGAGGCCGTTCCGCTTCCCAAGCTCGCCGATAGGGAATTGCTTTGCGCAGCAAAAAGAGAAGCCGCCCGGATCAGTTTCCTGATGGGCGGCTCCCTGGCATCACACGCGCTATGGCGTCATGATGGGGAGCCTTCGGTGACCAGAATCCGCTGGTCAGCCCGGCATGAACGTCGCCAGGAACAGGGCGACGGACATACGGCGATGGGCGCGACGGCCGAATGCCGACGCTGCGCCTTTCGCTCGTGCATGTTCATCATGGCTGCTCCTGAGGTTGGTCGAGTGCTCTAACTATGACTCAAGACTCGCTGCGAAGCAACGCCTTTGTTGTGCAACGACCAGAGCGTGGGTGGCTAGTCCTTCGGCGGTCCTTCGAACGACACCTCGAAGAGGTGCTGGTCTGGTCGCTCTGCGGTCAACCACAGGGGAAAGTGTGCTTCGTAGTGCGCGTTGGGGTCGACTCCCTTAAGCCAGAAAAGCGGAAGCTTACGCTCCATCGCGTTCCGGAGTGAGACGTTGTCGGAGTGGAGAGGGTCCTCGCCTCGATACTTGTAGCGAAGAATTCGGCCACTCCCGTCTACTTCGTCTTCGTAAGGGCGCTCTTCAGTTGGTCGCCTGTAGACCGTTTTGATTGATAGCGCGCTGCCGAGTTTTGCTGGCTTGTGAATGCCGGACTGGGGGTTGAGGATCGGGATACGCGTGCCCTCGAAGATGAAGTTGGTCATTTGCGCAAACGGGATCGGGCCACCGTTCTGAGTAGTCAGGTCTTCGAGCCATTCAAAGACTGCGTTGCGGACAGACCGTTCAAAATCGATGGAAACTTCGCGGCCCTTGGTTCGCCGTGTCTGAGGTAGCTTCGTGGTCGCAGTCGGTGTCTCGCGCTTCAGGGCGGCAGTGCGGAGAAACACTGGTGGGACAAGTCGGACCGCACTGCGGAGGGCGTCGACGACGTTGGGGGCGAAGTACTCGTAAAGCACGTCGGCTGCAGTGAAGATGCCACGTGGTTCGTCGAGCACGTTAACTACTTCGCTCGTGAGGCTGCCTTGTGCTCCGTTGTCTCGCAACCACTTCGGTGAGCGGGGAGTCTCGGCGATGGGGGACCCGACTTCTGTTGTCGGAGTCCACAGCGTCCGCTTGAGCTCCCAGAAGGGCTGTGAGGCGGGCACCTTCCGCAAGCTGAACCGATCGATCAGGTGGTTGAGGGGACCTTCTGCGGCCTCGAAGGTTGTCGTGGGGGAACGTTCATCGAGGTACCGGCCGAAGAGCCAGAGCAACAACAAGGGCTTGTGGAGCGCATGCGGCTCCCCGATCCGTTCGGTCTGAAGATTACGAAGCTGCTCGTGCAGGCCGCTCTCGTCCACAATCACCCCTCCGTATGACGCAGACGACCGAGTGTAGTGGCGCGAAGCTTGCGTACGCGCAACTAGTAGCGCGAAGCGTGTCCGCTTTCGGGAGCTCGGTCGCTGGCCTGTCACTGTGCGTGGCGCGGGGCCGTGCTGACCGCGCGCCGGTACCTTCGGTCTCATGACTGAGACGGAGGAATGGACCCCTGAGACGGTGCTCCGAGACGGCCTGGATCAGGTCGACCTTGACTCGCCCAGCGGGACGAAGTTTTCGCGCCTCGAGTACTACTTGGGTAGCGTCGCGGGCATCCGGGTGACTCGTGTTGCAGCAATTCAAATCAGCAGGGCCGCGGAGATGGCTGGTCAGCTGAGGCGATCGACGCGGGTTGACAACGCCGAGGTCGTGGCGGTGGTCGTTCCTCTGGATGACACGGACAGGGCGGTCGCCGAGCTTCGCGACTACCTGCGGTCAAATGAGACTCCCGCGGCTCTTCTTCTTGGAAAAGACAAATCTGGGTGGAATGTTAAGTGGGTTGGCGTACAAGAGGGCGCGGAGATTACCTCCGCCGGGGTGCTGGCCACGTTCTTTGGGATGCCGCTAGAAAGCGTTGTAGTGAAGGCTCTAAAGATTCGCGCTCGTGTGCATAAGCTGGTCATCGATGATCGAATAATTCGGATGCTTCGGTTGTCTGTGCGGTCAAGTAAGTCCGTCATGCTAGTGGGGCCGCCTGGCACCGGAAAGACGCATTTGGTCGGTGAGCTCATTGACGATATTGGCAAGAATCCCAAGTCCTTCGGGATGGGACTAATCCACGATCCGCTCATTGTGACTCCGGACGAGTCATGGACTACCCGAGATCTCGTCGGTGGCGACACGGTCGACGACCAGGGGCGACTGCGGTTCAGCCCTGGCCATGTGCTGGAAGCCATCGCGCAGGACCAGTGGCTGGTCCTTGACGAAGCAAACCGGGCTGATCTGGATCGGATCTTCGGCGGATTGCTCACCTGGCTCTCCGGCAAGGAAGTCATGGTTGGTCGAGTCAGCGCGGATCCGAAGTCGAGCCCAATAATCCTGACTTGGGGCTCAGGTCCTAGAAGTGTTGTAGTCGGTGAAGAACGTCTCCGATCGAGAAGTCCGTCTAACGAGCCGATCTACTATGTGGCGGGGACTGACTGGCGGCTCATCGGCACCTACAACGCTGTCGATGCGCAGCGCGTGTTCCGGTTTGGACAGGCCCTCGGTCGACGGTTCGGCCATGTCCCGGTGTCGGCGCCTTCGGCTGCCCAATTCTCGACAGCGCTGACAAACAGGCTTAGCGCCTCCAAGCCCCCTGAGCCGCAAGCAGGTCAACTGCGCGTCATCCTGGAGCGGATTTACTCTGCACAGAGTGATCTTCTAGATCCGATGGGGCCGGCAGCTCTTCTCGACGTCTCGGACTACGTAGCTGCCGGGTTGTCGGCCGAACCTAGCCCTGACCTCACGCAGTTGGTTGCCGAGGGCTACCTGGCTGGTATGGGGTCCTGGCTGTCCGGCTATGACGGAAACACCCTCAGCAGGTTGGGTGAGGTGCTAGGAGCTGAAGAGGTGCTTGGCGAGCAATGGGCTTGGCTGTTGGACCACCTGAAGGCCCTTCGATGAAGAAGAAGCTGTCCTTCCCAGAGGACGGTCTCGTAGAGCTTTTCCGTAGCTGGTCTGGCAAGGGCGAGCTGTATGCAGGTCTGGCTGCGGTGCTCAGCGAAGATGACTTCGAGTGGACAAAGGACGATGTCGAGCGTCGGGCCCACGTCATTCTCTTCGAGCAGTGTCGACCACTCATCGAGCAATTGCCTGAGAACCTGCAGGACTGGTTGAGTGTCTTGCCGGTGGCTACCCAAGCGGAGACTGTGCGTGGTCGATCTCCGCGCGGCGCCATCAACTGGGCCAACACTCGTCGGCAGGGGTGGCCACCTACTGAGTTCTCGGGGCGAGTTCGTCATCGTGGGGTGGACGATGAGCTGCTAAGCAGCTTGCGGTGGACTGTCGAACGTCTCCTCGGGGTCCACCTGCATGCCAAGGAGATGCGGCCAAAGATCGGCAAGGGGGTGCGGGGCCAACTGGCGACGCTGGATGACCTGGCAGCGAGGCCGGAACTGCAAGGTGTGGAGGCCGAGCCGCCAGACTTGTTGATGGTCGAAGGGATTCGACGTGCTGGACCACTTTGGCGAGTGGTCGGAGATTTGGCTGACCTCCTCAGGCGGGAAGAATCCGGTGACCTGGCGCGGCTTGCCGCTGAACTGCTGGCGCCCGACGACGCCCTCAGGTGGCGGCTTTTCCATCTTTGCGTCCTGGGAACGATGCTCGGCGTCCTGCGGAGCCTCAAGTGCAGGACGATCAGCCGTCGTCCGCTGGCTGGACGTTCGCGCGGGCCTGCGTTCCGTGTGGAAGCTCCCGGCGCCGCCGCTTGGGATCTGTGGTTCGAAGCCGGGGAAATCTGGAGTACTGCGAAGAAAACCGAACCCTATGTTGAGGCGACTCGCGGGTTGGCCCGCCGTGGCAACGTCCGGGGGGCTGACCTGTTCCTGGTAGACCATGCGAACAAGCGCGCTGTGGTCATCGAGTGCAAGTACAGCGATGAAGGCAAGTACTTGCGGAGCGCGTATGACCAGGCGCTCGCTTACCTGGTTGAGGCCAGGACCTTGCTCATCGACGAAGGCGAGGCGTTCGTTGTAGCTCCGATTGAGGCGGTGCCGAGAGTAGGAGTGGGGCGCACGTTGGCAGGTCCGCTTATTTACTGCGCACCTGAACACCTCAAGGGTGAGTTGACCCGGGTATTCAGTGGCTGGCTAGCCAGCTAGTCCTTAAAGACGCTGGTCAGCGTCTCTCGGATCAACCCCGCCAGGTCCCCCTCTCCGTCCGTCTCCGCCCACCGAAGCAGCGCGACGTGAGCGGCACCAAGACACGCCATCGCCGTAGCCCGCACCCGAAACTCTTCGTCCGGCGAAGGCGAAGGGCCACAGACAGCGGCCACGATCGCATCGGCAGTTGCGTACTGGCTGTCCAGATGCCGCGCCCGCAGCGCCGGCACCGAGATCATCAGCCGTAGCCGCGCCAGCAGGAACGCCTTCTCCGAAGAAGACCCGTGAGCGGCCGTCTCCGAGAGCGCGTGTCCGATCCGCGCGGGCAAGGGTCCAGGAGGCGCGGCAGCGACGGCCGAAGCGGTCACGGGGTCGTACTCGTCGTAGAGGACCAGGTCCTCCTTCGTCGGGAAGTGCCGGTAGACCGTCATCGCCGAGACGCCGGCGGCCGCGGCGACGTCGGCGACCGTGGTCGCGTCGTAGCCGACGTCGGTGAAGAGGCGGATGGCGTGCGTTTGCACCAGAAGCCGGGTTTCGGCGCGCTGGCGGTCTCGGAGGCTCACGTGGTAGACACTATCAAAGTGTTAGTCACTAACATCTGGGGGTGCGCAATGAAGACGGCATTGGTGACCGGAGCGTCGCGGGGGATCGGGGCGGCGATCGCGCGGCGGCTCGAGAAAGACGGCATACGAACGATCAAGCGCTCAAGCAAGCAGGGCGACTTGTCGACCATGGACGGAGTCGACAAGGCCCTGGAGGGCATCGACAGCCTGGACATCCTGGTCAACAACGCGGCGGCCGCACCGGGAGGGCCGATCGAGACCGACACGCCCGAAGGCTTCGACCACCTGATGGCGGTGAACGTGAAAGCGCCGTACTTCCTCATCCAACGGGCCCCGCTGAACGACGGCGGCCGCATCGTCAACGTCTCGTCGGTCGCCACCAGGATGGCCAACCCGGCGCAGACCTCCTTCGCGATGACCAAGGGCGCGCTCGAGACGATGAGCCGCACCCTCGCCCACCAGCTCGGACCCCGCGGCATCACGGTCAACGTCGTCGCGCCGGGCGCCACCAGGACCGCGGACAACGGCCAGGTCTTCACGCCGGAGCTGGAGGCCGCCATCACGACGCTCACCGCGCACCGAAGGCTCGGCGCCGCGGAAGACATCGCGGACGTCGTCGCGTTCCTCGTCTCCGACGACGCCCGGTGGGTGACCGGGCAGGTCCTCGACGCGAGCGGTGGGTTGTTCCTCGGTCCTCCGGGCCAAGGCGCAGAATAGGCCGGTGACGTGGTTCAGCGAGGACGAACTCCGCAGGCAGGCCGGCGACGTCTCCTTCGCGCGCGGCGCCAAGTACCTGGAGTCGGTCGAGACGCTGGACGACGTCGCGGGCGGGGTGACGGCGGTGGTCAGCGGCACCGACCGGTACACGGTCCGGTTGCGCAACGTCGACGGCGAGCTGGTCGGCGAGTGCTCCTGCCCGCACGCGGCGGACGGCTTCTTCTGCAAGCATTGCGTGGCCGTCGGGCTGCTGGTCCTCGAAGGAGTCGCGGACGGCGGCGCGACCGACATCCGCGGCTACGTCGAGACACTGGACCGCGCCGAGCTGGTCGAACTCCTCGTCGGGCACGCGAACGAGGACCCGGTCCTGTTCCGCAAGCTCTCGCTCAAGGCGGGCCGCGGCGACCTCGACGCGTTGCGCCGGCACGTCGAGGGAACGTTGCGGTTGCGTGGTTTCGTCGGTTTCCAGGGCACGGTCGCGTACACCGAGAAGGTGCGCGAGGTGCTCGCCACCGCCAGGGAACTCATGGACGGGCCGCTGCTGTGCCGCGTCATCGAGCTGGTGGTGGAGGCACTGGACTTCGTCGAGGATTCCTTCGGCGCGCTCGCCTCCGAGGTGTCGGGCGCGCTCGCGTTGTACGCGGAGGCCTGCGCCGATTCGCCGCCGGAGCCCAAGGAACTCGCGGAGTGGTTGCTACGGCTGGATCTCGACGGTTCCGGCCGGGTCGACGTGAACATCGCGGACTTCACCACGGGCCTCGGTTTCGAGGGGCTCGCGGTGTTCCGCGCCGGCGTCGAGGAGCGGTGGCGGCTCGACGACGGCGAGGACCCGTACCGCAGCCGCAAGCTCCAGCGGCTGCGCGAGGGGTTCGCCGCGATGCGGAACTGGCAGGCCTAATACCGCTGCCGGTTGCGGTACAGCTCCTCCAGATCCCGTAGCCCCGCCTGGTCGCCGGTGTCGGCGGCCGCGCGGAACCAGTGCTCCGCCTCCTGGAAGTTGCCGTGGTCGGCGGCCAGCCTGCCGAGGTTGGTGTACGCGGGAACACTGCCGAGTTCCGCGGCCTTCCGGTACCAGGCGGTGGCCTCGCCGGGATCGTTCCGGTCATTGGCCAGCACGCCCAGGTTCGTCATCGCGGCGGCGTCGCCTCGTTTGGCGGCCTTGAGATACCAGCGTTCGGCGGCGTCGAGGTCGCCGCGGCGGTGCAGCACCAGACCGAGGCGGACGGCGGCGTCGGGGGCACCGGCGGCCGCGGCCGCGTGAAAGCAGCTTTCGGCGCGCGCGAGGTCGCCCCGTTGCTGGGCCTGGTGGCCGAGCTTGATCAGCGAAGCCGCGTCGGCCCCTTCGCTCGCCTTGCGCCACCAGGGATCCGCTTCGGACGTCCGGCCGGTGTCGCACAGCACGGCGCCGAGCGTGATCATGCCTTCGACGTTGCCCGCCTCGGCGGCCTCACCCGCCCAGCGCTCGGCCTCCTCGAGATCGCCGCCGCGGTGCCTTGACCGCGCGAGCTCCGCCATCGCCTCGACCCGGCCCTCGGCGGCGGCGCGCCGCCACCAGTCCTCGGCGGCCTCCCGATCCCCTCTCTTCGCGCAGAGATTCCCCAGATGCGACATGGCATGCGAATCACCGGCGGTCGCCGCTTCGCGGTACCAGCGTTCGGCCTGTTCCGGTACGCCGCGCTCGTTCAGGAGATGCGCCAGATTGCCCATCGCGACCCTGTCCCCGCCCTCGGCGGCCTTGCGGAACCACGTCTCCGCCTCGTCGAGATCGCCGCGCTCCAGCGCGGTGGATCCCATACGTGCCATGGCGATCACGTGCCCGCGTTCCGCGGCCTTCCGGTTCAGATAGTCGTCGATCCGGGTGTTCCACTTACGTTTTCCGGCGCCCACAAGCCCGCTCCTTCCGGCAGCGTTTCCTGGGGTAGTCGCTGCTCAGGGCCCCGATGTGACAACAACTACCGGGCGTCATCGTCGTGTCGCACCCGGTTTCCCCGCATCGCGCGGCGATACTTGGCGCTCCCCATCCCCCGTCGAGAGGAACCGCGCGGTGGCCACGCGTACCAGCCAGATGACCACGGCTCAGCGGTTGCTCCTGCTGATCACCCTCGCCGCCGTCGTGCTCGCGGTGTTCTGGTTCGTGAGCGGCAAGGGCGACGCGTTGCAGCCGAAGCCCGCGAACCCCGCGAGCGCGGCCGACGCGCGCAAGCAGCTGGACGAACTCACCGTCGCCCCGCGCGGTTCGATGGACGGCTACGACCGCAAGAAGTACCCGCACTGGGACAACCAGGGGAACAACTGCAACACCCGCGAGTTCGTGCTCAAACGCGACGGCAAGGACGTCAAGGCCGGTTCCGACTGCGCCCCGACCTCCGGCAGCTGGACGAGCATCTACGACGGCGAGACCTGGACCAAGCCGACCGACGTCGACATCGACCACATGGTGCCGCTCGCGCAGAGCTGGGTCAGCGGCGCGAAGTCGTGGACCGACGAGAAGCGGCGCCAGTTCGCGAACGACCTGACCCGGCCGCAGCTGTTCGCCGTCACCGACAACGTCAACCAGGAGAAGAGCGACAAGGCGCCGGACCAGTGGAAGCCGCCGCTCGTCTCGTTCTGGTGCACCTACGCCACCGACTGGATCACCGTGAAGCACTACTACGGCCTCACGATCACGACCGCGGAGAAGAGCGCGCTCAGCGACATGCTCGGTCGTTGCTGATCGCCCCGGCTTCGGGTTGGCTGAGGCCATGACGACCTTCGTACTGATCCACGGCGGTGGCGGCAGCGCCTGGGACTTCCACCTCCTCGAGGCGGAACTGACCGGACGCGGGCACGACGTCGTCGCGGTGAACCTGCCGATCGACGACGAGAAGGCGGGCTTCGAAGAACACGTCGAAGCCGTCGTGAACGCGATCGGCGACCGCGGGGATCTGGTCCTGCTCGGCCATTCCTATGGCGGTTTCACCGCGCCGCTGGTGGCCGCGAAGCTTTCGCCGCGGCTGCTCGTGATGCTGACCCCGATGGTCCCGAAACCGGGCGAGTCGCCGGGGGATTGGTGGGGCGCCACGGGTTTCGAGGACGCCACCGGTCTCACCGACGAGGAGAAGTTCTACAACGGCGTCCCCGCGGACATCGTCGCGGAGGCGGGCTCGCACGGCCGGAACCAGGTCAGCGCCGAATGGGGACAACCGTGGCCGCTCGACAAGTGGCCGGACGTCCCGACGAAGGTGCTCATCGCGCGCGAAGACCGCTTCTTCACGCCTGAGTTCCAACGCCGGGTCGTCCAGGACAGGCTCGGTTTCGCGCCCGACGAGATCGACGGCTCCCACGCGGTGCCCTTGAGCCACCCCAAGGAACTGGCGGACCGCCTGGAGTCCTATCTCACCAGCGGTCCAGCCGCATGACGTCTTCGAGCGGCTGACGCTCGGCGGGCTTGAAGGTGTCGCCGGTGTAGAACGCCGTCGGGATGAGCGCGGCCTGGTGCACGTTCTCCGGCAGGCCGAGGATCTCCGCGGCCTCCTTCTCGTACGCGAGGTGCAGCGTCGTCCACGCGGTGCCGAGCGTGACCGCCCGCGCCGCGAGCATGTAGCTCCACACCGCCGGCAGCAGGTTCCCCCACAGCCCGGCCTGGTTCCCGGCCGGCAGTTCCGCGCTGTCCGTCTCCAGGCACGGGATGACGTGCACGGGCACTTCGCCCATCTTGTCGGCCAGGTATTCGACGCTGGAGCCGACGCGCTTCTGCACCTTCGATCGCTGTGGGTCGTCCGCGAACAACTTCCCCGCCGCCCGAGGGGAATCCAGGTACTCGCGGCACGCCCGCTGGTAGAGCTTCCCGAGCTCGGCCCGCTGTCCGGGATCGGTGATCACGAGCCAGTGCCAGCGCTGTGTGTTCGACCCGCTCGGCGCCTGCAGCGCGACCTGCAAGGCGTGTTTGACCAGTTCGAGAGGCACCGGCCGGGTCAGGTCCAGTCGTTTGCGGACGGTCCGGGTGGTCGTCAGCAGCTCTTCGGGCGTCATCCCAGGATTATGTCGTTATGATCCGCTGGTGGGGAGGCCGCCGCGCGAACGAGGGATGGGCACTCTGCTCAGGCACGTCCTCGACGTGACCGAGGCGGACGTCTCCGCGTTCTTCGAGGACATCGGGCTGGGTGACTACCGGCCGCGGTTCACGCCGTTCGTCCGCGCGATCGTCGCGCACGGCCCGCTGCCGATCCGCGATCTCGCCGCCGAAGTCGGTGTCACCCATTCCGCGGCCAGCCAGACCATCGCGCAGATGGCGCGTCAGGACCTCGTCTCGCTCCGGCCGGGGGCCGACGCCCGGCAGAGGATCGTCTCGCTGACCGAGAAGACGCGCCGTCTGATGCCGACGCTCGAAGCGGAGTGGGCGGCGACCAGCGCCGCCGCCGCACAGCTGGAAGCCGAACTGCCGTACCCGCTCAGAGAGGTGCTGGTCGCCGCCGTCGAAGCCTTGGAGCGGAAATCGCTCCGGGAGCGCATCGCCGAAACGGACGCCGCGCTCAAGCTGAAGCGTCGGCTCGGGCAAGACTGAACACGGCCCAGACGTACTTCCCGCCCGAGCAGAGCTCGTGTCCCCAGTCGTCGGACAACGCGTGCACCAGCTGGAGGCCGCGGCTGCGCGCCGCCATCGGCGACGGTTCCTTCAGCCTCGGGCGCTTCGTCCCGGAGTCGAAGACCCGCAGGGTGAGCCTTCCGTCGGAGTATTCGACCTCAAGCCTGTCCGGCTTCTCACCGTGCTCGAAGGCGTTCGTGACCAGCTCGGAGGTGGCCAGGAGGACGTCGTCGACGGCCGGGCCGTCGAGGCCGAGGCTCCCGAGAGTCGCCCGCACGGCCTGTCGCGCGACGGCGGGGGCCGTCACATCGACCGGCAGGGGCAGGGAGACCACCGGCAACGAGCCCTCCGATCGCGTCTTGGACATCGTCATGGTTCCGCACCTCCCCTCACGAGAGACTCCAGATCCGCTGTTCGAGTCCCTGGTACCCACAAGGGCCGGGGTCGAATCAGGTTCCGTCCGTGAGTTCCGTCTCGGTCAGTCCTTCACGCAGTTTCTTGAGCGTGGCGGCCAGCAGCCTCGACACCTGCATCTGGGAAACGCCGACACGGCGCGCGATATCCGACTGGCTCATCCCGGACCCGAACCGCAGCGCGACGATCTTGCGTTCGCGATCGGGCAGCCGTTCCAGCATCGGCCGCAGCGCCTCGCGCAGCTCCGCCTGGCTCAGATTGGCGTCCGCCTCGCCGAAGCGGGTGTGCGCCGAGTTCTCCAGGAGGTTGTCCAGCGAGGCCCCGTACCGGCCCTGACCGGCCCGGAGGCCCTCATAGACCTCGTCGATCGGGACGCCGAGATGCGTGGCGATCTCACTGGGCTTCGGCGCGCGCGAGAGCCGGACGGTCAGCTCCTCACGCGCGGCCGAGATGTTCGCGTTCAGCTCCTTGAGCCGCCGCGGCACCCGGACCGACCAGCTGTTGTCGCGGAAGTGGTGCCGTAACTCGCCGGAGATGGTGGGGACCGCGAAGGCCAGGAAGTCGCTGCCCTGACCCGGGTCGAATCGGTCGACCGCGTGGATCAGCCCGATCGTGGCGATCTGGACCAGATCCTCCATCGACTCGTCCCGGTTGCGGAACTTGCGCGCCAGATTGCGCGCGAGTTCGAGGTGCGCGCGCACCAGCTCGTCCCGCAGCGCCTCGCGTTCGGGGGCGTTCGGGGGCAGCGCGCACATACGCTCGAACAGGACCGGGACATCCGCGCCGTCTTGCTCGACGGGTTCGGTCACGGCCGGGCCGCCTCGCTCTCCCGGATGAGTTCCACCCTGGACAGGTAGCCGCCGTCGGCCGGGGTGACACTCCGCCGCGCGGACGTCGCGAGCGCGGTGAGCAGCTGCCAGGACAGACCGGTCTCGTCGCCGGGTTCCGGGGAGTCCGAAAGCACCGAGACGGTCACCTCGATCCGCCCGTCCTTCCACGAGAAGACGCAGGTCAGGTGGCCATCGGCGGCCGAGGGGAGCAGCATGGAGCAGGCCTCGTCCACCGCCATCCGGAGATCTTCGACGGCGTCCAGATCGAAGTCCTGCCGCATCGCGATATCCGCGACGATCGTCCGGAGAGTCGGTACCACGTGCGGTACCGCGGCCGTGCGTACCTCGATGAGTTGAGCGCCCTCCCCGCCGGGCGGGGTGTTGTCCACCACGTGTGTTCCTCTCTCGAGCTGCGCTGCCGCTCCGTCAGATGCCCTTGGTGTGAGCAAACCAAACCCACGTTTGAGCCGTGCAGGGGGCGGGCATGTAACCCGCGACAAACGATCTCCTTGGAAGGCGGGGACCGACATGGCTGACGTGAGCCGGCTGCCGAACGTGGTGGCGGAAGAGTGGGACTGGCAGCTCCGTGGGTCGTGCCGAGGTGCGGACAGCAGTTTGTTCTTCCACACGGACAACGAACGCGGTTCCGCCCGTGAGCGGCGCGAATCGCGGGCCAAGGCGATCTGCCACACCTGCCCCGTGCTGGCGCAGTGCCGCAAGCACGCGCTCGCGGTGCAGGAGCCGTACGGCATCTGGGGTGGCCTTGGCGAGATCGAGCGCCGCGAACTGTTCCTTCGTGAGCGCCGCGCCGGGCGCAAGGCCTTGACCGCGCATTGAGCGCGGCCCGGGCACCGGTCGGCGACGCGCACGACGGCGATCGTGGCGCCCCGTCCGTACTGGGTTAGGGTTGGGACTGTCGTTGCGGGGACAGCCACGCCTACCCGCCGAAGAAGAGCGTGTGTCCGTGTCCGGACTGGGCGCGGCCGTCGCTTGAGACCACAGGCGCGTTCCGGCGCTGAGCGTCGGTTCTCACCTGATGAGGAGAATGTGCATGCCCGCAGCGGACCAGAACACCACGCCGCCTGGTTTCAGCATCACGCTGGACGCCGACGCGTCTGAACCGCGTGTGGTGGTCACCGGTGAGCTCGACCTGCTGACGAGCCCGCAGCTTCAGGAGACCCTCGTGGCCCTGATCACGGACAAACCGTCGGGCCGGGTGGTCGCCGACCTGACCGGCGTGACCTTCTTCGATTCCTCGGCGCTGAACGTGGTGCTCCAGGCGCAGCGCCAGGCCGCCGAGAAGGCGGTCGAGCTCGAACTGGTGCCCAGCCCGCAGGTGAGCCGCGTGATCGAGCTCACCGGCGTCGCCGAGCACCTCAGCGTGTCGGAGGAGCCCCCCGCCTGATCCCCCGCTACGGTCGTGGGCTCGTGATCCGCGACACCTGGGGGCAGCAAGATGATGGGGCGGACGCATGCCCTGACGGGCTGGTGCGCGGGCCTCGCGCTCGCGCCCGCCGTCGGAGCGGGCACGGTGCACCAAGCGGTCGTCTTCGCCGCGACCACGGCAGGCTTCGCCCTCCTTCCCGACCTCGACCATCCGGGCGCTCGCGCGTCGAAGCTGCTCGGCTGGTTCACCGGCGCGATCTCATGGCTCCTTCGCCGCGTTTCGGCGGGTCTCTACGCGCTGACCAAGGGGCCTCGGGACGAGAAGGTCACCGGTAAGCACCGCCATCTCTCGCACACCGTCCTGTTCGCCGTCGGCCTCGGCTTCCTGACCTCCTGGGGTACCGCCGAGGGCGGGCCGTGGGCCGTGTTCGGTGTCGTGGTCCTCGGCCTGCTGCTCGCGGAAGGCGCGCTCGGCGACTGGCTCCTGCCGGTCAGCGGCGCCGCCGTCGGCTGGTGGGTGTGGACCGCCCCGCCGGACAAGGCGGCGCAGCTCGCGGAGATCTCCGGCTGGCTCGGCATCGCCGTCGCGGCCGGGTGTTTCGTGCACTGCCTCGGGGACGCGCTGACCGAGTCCGGCTGCCCGTTCCTGTTCCCGATCCCGATCGCGGGCGAGACCTGGTACGAGATCCGGCCGCCGAAGCCGCTGCGGTTCCGCACCGGCAAGAAGGTGGAGAACCGGCTGATCTTCCCGGTGTTCGCGGTCGCCGCGGTGGTGCTGATCCCCGGCGTCTGGGAGTACCTCTTCACCACGGTCCAGGGGCTGCTCACGCCGGACGGGACGCAGACCGCGGTGCAATGAGGAATGCCCTCGTCGACGGCGGCGTTGAATCGGAACGCCGGACCCGGTTGAGGAGGGGGAACAGTGGACAAGCCCGTGCTGCGCGCCGACGCGCGCCGTAACCGAGCGAAGGTGCTCGCGGCCGCCGAAGAGGCTTTCGCCGTCGACGGCCTCGCCGTCCCCCTCGACGAGATCGCCCGGATCGCCGGTGTCGGCGCGGGCACCGTCTACCGGCATTTCCCCAGCAAGGAAGCACTTTTCCAGGCTGTCGTCGTGGAGCGTCTGGAGCAGTTCGCGCGGGAAGCCCGCGAGCTGCTGACCGCCGAAGACCCCGGTGAAGCCTTCTTCGACTTCTTCAAACGCGTCGTCCAGCAGGCGTCCCGCAACCGGGCCCTCTGCGACGCGCTCGCCGAAACGACCGGGCTGGGTTTCAAAGCGAGCGCGGGCGACGAGTTCCGTTCGGCGACGCGGGCGCTGCTGACGCGGGCACAGGCCGCTGGCGCGGTCCGCGAGGACATCGACGGCGACGACCTGCGCGCCCTGATCGCCGGTTGCCTGACCACGGAACGGTATTCGCTCGAAGAACGCCATCTCGTGCGGATCATTGTCGACGGTTTGCGCACGCTACGTAACAAAACGTAAGATCAACGCGAGAAGTCCTCGTACCTGCGCTTCGCATGGCGAGGGGGTGCCGGATGTCGAGTCAGGGTCCCACCACCGGTTCCGTCACGGTCGCGGCCATCGCGGGTCTCGCGACCGGGCTGCTCGTCGCCGCCCTCCTGGTGGCCGGCCGTGAGCCACAGCGCCGCGTCTACGAAGTCGGCACGACCCCGGCCCCGACGTCGACCTCCCGTTCGGTCGGACCGGTCACGGTGACCGTGCCGGGGAGTGTCCCGGAGCCGCTCGTCGTCACGCGCACCAGCACGCCGGCGCCGCGCACGGTGACCAGGACCGTGACCCCTTCACCCACCTCGACGGTGCTTCCGCCCAGTACGACTACGGGGTTCCGGAGTGACTGAGGACCGTGAAGGCCGCCCCCGATGAACGGCCTCCACGGTCATCCCCTGTGGCTAGCCGACGTCGCGACGCCGCCAGCCCATGAGCCCGGCCACGAGCGCGACCGCGGCGACCCCGGTCAGCCAGACCAGCGGTGTCGCGGTGAACTCCGCGGCGGGCAGCTTCGGAACGTGCGAGAACGGTGAGGCGTCCACGACCGCCTGCGGCAGGTTCAGCACCGGGCCGAACAGGCTGAGCAGCAACGCCAGCCCGGCGATCGCCCACGCCGCCGTCGTGAACTTCGGCGTCAGGCCGAAGAGTGTCACGGCGAGCCCGGTGATCACCCACACCGCCGGAAGCTGCGCCAGCGACGCGACCACCATGTCCCCGACCGCGTCGCCGACACCGCCGGCCCGCATCCCGTTCGACAGTCCCAGGAGGACACCGCTGACGACCGTCATCAGCGCCGTGCCGCCGAACGCGAACACGAGGTGGCTCCCCAGCAGCCGCAGCCTGCCCACACCCGTCGCGAGCAGCGGCTCGACCCGCACCGCGGTCTCCTCGGCGCGGAGCCGCAACGCGGCCTGCACCCCGTAGAGCGCGATGACCATCGCGAACAGGCCGGTCATCGCCGCCATGAAGGCGTCGATCAGCCCGTCCGTGCCGCCGAGGCGCTGGAAGATCTCCTTCGCCTGCTCGCTCTGCCCGACGACGTCACCGATCCCGCTGGCCACCGAGCCGAACACCGCGGCGCATACCGCCGTGCCGATCAGCCAGCCGATCAACGGACCCCGGTGCAGCCGCCACGCCAGCGCGAACGGGCTGCGCAGCGACGCCGCCGCTTCGGCGGGCCCGGGACGCGGCGGGACGATGCCGGTGCCGACGTCGCGCCGCGGGAGCAGCGCGTACCCGGCGGCGCCGACGACCACGGTGGCGGCCAGTGGCAACAGGATGACCCACCACCGCTCGTCGGCGAACGGCCGGATCCGCTGCGCCCACCCGATCGGGGACAGCCAGGAGACCCAGGCCGCGTCCGAGGTCGAGTCCCCGACCGCGCGCAGCAGGAACGCGACCCCGACGGCGGTGGCGCCGATCCCGTTGGCCGTCCTCGAGTACTCGGCCACCTGGACGGCGACCGCCGCGATCGCCGTGAAGACCAGCCCGGTCACCGCGGTGGCGGCGCCGAACGCGAGCGAGCCCTCGGCGGGCAGCTTCGCGCCGATCATCAGCCCGGTCTCGACGAGTCCGATGAGGACACTCGCCCCGGCGGACACCAGCACGCCCGCGGTCAGCGGGGCGTACCGGCCGACCACCGCGGAGGCCAGCAGTTCCGCGCGGCCCGAGTCCTCCTCGGCCCTGGTGTGCCGGGTGACGGTGAAGACCGCCATCAGCCCGATGACCAGGGCGAGGAAGCCGCCGAGCCGCCACGCGGTGAACCCGCCCGCGGTCGACAGGTCGAAGGCCGGGCCGTAGATCAGCGAAAGCGACGGGTTCGCGCCCATGCTCGCGGTGAGCCCGGCGCGTTCGACGGCCGTCGGGTACAGCGTTTCGAACGTGCCCGCCGACGTCGAGGGCATGATCCCGAGCAGGACGATCCAGATCGGCAGGACGATCCTGTCCCGCCGCAGGGCCAGCCTGGTCAGTTGCCAGGTGCCGACCAGTTCGTGCGTGGGCCCGGAAACGATCGCCGGGCGGTCCAGCGTCGCGGTCATTTCGCGCTCGCTTCGGCCGTGTAGTGGCGGAGGAACAGTTCCTCCAGCGTCGGCGGCTGGCTGGTCAGGCTGCGGACGCCGACCTGGGTGAGCTGCCGCAGCGCGTCGTCGAGGGAGCGGGTTTCGACGTCGAAGCGGACCCGGTTGCCCTCGACCTTGAGGTCGTGGATGTTCCGGAGTTCGGTCAGCCCGTTCGGCGGGCCGGCGAGTTCGGCCGAAATCGACGTCCTGGTGAGATGCCGGAGCTCGGCCAGCGTGCCGGTCTCGACGGTGCGCCCGTTGCGGATGATGCTGACCTTGTCGCAGAGCGCCTCGACCTCGGCCAGGATGTGGCTCGACAGCAGTACCGTGCGGCCCTGCTCGCGCTCCTCCTGGATCGCGTACTGGAAGGTGGCCTCCATCAGCGGGTCGAGGCCGGAAGTCGGCTCGTCGAGGATCAGCAGGTCCACGCGCGAGGCCAGCGCGGCCACGATCGCGACCTTCTGCCGGTTGCCCTTGGAGTAGGTGCGCCCCTTCTTCTTGGGGTCGAGGTCGAAGCGTTCGACGAGGTCCTTGCGGCGGCGCTGATCGAGCCCGCCCCGCAGCCGCCCCAGCAGATCGATCACCTCGCCGCCGGAGAGGTTGGGCCAGAGGTTCACGTCGCCGGGGACGTAGGCGAGGCGCCGGTGCAGGCTCGCCGCGTCCTTCCAGGGGTCGCCGCCGAGCAGGCGGACGTCCCCCGAGTCCGCGTGGAGCAGACCGAGCAGGACCCGGACGGTGGTCGACTTCCCCGCGCCGTTCGGGCCGAGGAAGCCGTGCACCTCCCCAGCGGGTACCCGCAGGTCAAGGCCGTCCAAGGCCTTGGTCCGGCCGAAGGATTTGTGGAGGCCGGAGATGGAGATGGCGTTTTCCATGAAGCTGAAGGTACAGTGATTTCATGAAGTTGTGAAGTTAAGAAAACGTATGGACGGTGTGATCACTCTGGGGGATGTGAGAGAGGATGTGCTCATGACGACGACGCCTGAGAGTGCTTCGAGCACGCAGAGAGACGAGGACGCCGTCCGCCGTTACGTGGAGCACCTGGGCCTCACGCTTTCCCAGATCGGGATGCAGCGGATGCCCGCCAGGGTGTTCGCCGCGTTGATGACCACCGACGCCGGCCGCCTCACCGCGGCCGAGCTGGCCGACCAGCTCTCGGTGAGCCCCGCCGCGATCTCGGGGGCCGTGCGGTACCTGGAGCAGATTGGGCTGGTCGCCAAGGAACGCGAGCCCGGCTCACGCCGCGACCACTACCGGCTCTTCGACGACCTCTGGTACGCCACCTTCATGAAACGCGACCGCATGATCACCATGTGGCGCGACGCGGCCGACGAGGGCGTTTCGGCGCTGGGGGCGGACACCCCGGCGGGTGTACGGGTCGCCGAGATGCGCGACTTCCTGAGCTTCATGATCAAGGAGCTCAACGACATGTACGCGAAGTGGCACGAGATGCAGGCCGAAAAGGGCAAGTGAGCCACTCGCGACACCCCCTCTTGCTCGCTTGAAGTACATGAAGGCCCCCTTCCTGTACCTAGGCGCAAGGAAGGGGGCCTTCATGTACTTGCGATCAACAGCCGCCACATCCGTCCTGGACACTCACGAGGTCACCGCGACCACCAGTGTCGCCGCGAGCCGTTCCGCCCACTCGTCCAGCTCTCCCGGAGACGGCTCGCGGTCCTCGAAGGACGCCAGGAACGCGTACTGGAAACATGCCCCGAGCAGCAGCGACGCCGCCGCGTCCAGGTCCGCGTCCTCGCGGATCCTGCCGAGCCGGGCCTCTTCCTTCAGGTACCCGGCGACGCGCACGAGCGGGACGTCCGGCCCGCGTTCCCTGCTCATGACCCGTTCCCGATGGGTCGCGAGCAGCTCCCGTGAGGAGAACAGCGACACCGCGATCGGGAAGCTCTCCAGGTAGAACGACAGCGCGACCCGCGCCAGGCGGACGAGGTTCTCCGCGAGCGGAGTGTCCGCCGCGGACGCCGTCAGCTCGGCCAAGGTCGTCCCGAGCGCGGGCAGCCGCTCGGTGAGCACGCTCGTGAAGATCTCGGTCTTGTCCTTGAAGTGCTTGTACAGCAACGCCTCGGAATAGCCCGCCGCCTGCGCGATGGCCTTCGTCGTGGCATGCGCGTAGCCCTGCTCGCGCATCACCTTCGCCGCCGCGGCGACGATCTCCTCGCGGCTTCCCATGTTCGCTCCTGAGGGCTTCTCAGCGTTCGCTCGACAAGTGGTTAGTGAACACTCACCATAGTGGGTGAGTGTTCACTAACCCAGGAAGGCGTGACCATGAAGCTCACTGTTCTCGGTGCCACGGGCGGGGTCGGTTCCGAAGTCGTCAAGCAGGCGCTGGCCGCGGGCCACCACGTCACGGCGGTCGTCCGCGACCCGTCCCGGCTGACCGCCGAGGGCGACCTGCTGGAGGTGGTCGTCGCGCAGTTGTCCGAGCACGGCGCGCTGACGGAGGCGGTGTCCGGGCGCGACGTGGTGATCTCCGCCCTCGGCTCCCGCGACCGCAACCCGACGACCATCGTCACCGACGGGGCCCACGCCGCCGTCGCCGCGCTCGGCTCGGCGGGTGTCCGGCGGCTGTTGCTGGTGAGCGCCAGCGGCCCGTTCGTCGACGGCGACGCCTTCTTCACCAGGAACGTCGTCAAGCCGATCCTGGGCAGGATCCTCCGGCGCGCGTTCACGGACATGATCGCCGCCGAGCGGATCGTGCGCGCAAGCGATCTCGACTGGACGATCGTGCGCCCGCCGCGCCTGCTGAACGGGCCGCACACCGGCGAGATCGCCGCCCGCACCGACGGCAACGTCCGCGGGAGCTACAGCATCAACCGCGCCGACGTCGCCGATTACCTGCTCCGCGCGGCCGCGGACGACTCGCTCGTCCGCCAGACGGTCTCGATCGCCCACGGCTGACTTCCGCATCCAGTCCTCTCGATGCGGTTGTTGCGTGCGCAACGATCGCGTTCAGAGGACGAAACGCGGCAGTAAGGTCCTGGCGTGATCAGCCGTGCGGTGGTGCTCGCCCCGATCCTTCTCGCGCAAGCCGTCCGGGTGCGCCGTACGACGCCCAGGTTGCCCGGTGCCGCGGGCCCGGTCACCGGCCTGGTGGCCGGCGACGGCGGCCCGCTGCGGCTCGCGGTGCTCGGCGAGTCCACTGTGGACGGGGTCGGCGCGGCGACACACGCCGAGGCGCTGACCGGACGGCTCGCGGACGAACTCGCGCGGGGCGGCCGCGCGGTCGCCTGGCAGGCGATCGGCCGGACCGGCGCCAACGCCCGCGTGGTGCGCGAGGACCTGCTGCCGCTGCTCGAACCCGCCGACCTGGTCGTGATCGCGCTCGGCGTCAACGACACGATCGAACTGCGTTCGGCCACGCGCTACCGGCGTGACCTGCTCGACCTGATCGTCGCGGTGCGACGTCGCGTGGGGCGGGTGCCGGTGGTGCTGGCGGGCGTGCCGCCGATGGGCCGGTTCCCCTCGCTGCCGCGTCCGCTGCGGGACGTCCTCGGCGCGCGGTCGGCCGTCCTCGACGCGGCGGCCGCCCGGCTGGCCCTGCTGCCCGGCGTCGTCCACGTCCCGATGCCGGCCGCGATGCTGGACCCCGCGACCTTCGCCGAAGACCGTTTCCACCCCGGTCCAGAGGGTTATCGGCGCTGGGCCGGACAACTCGCGGACGTGAGCCGTCAGCTACTCAGCGACACTTTTCCGGGGGAAAAGCGCTGATCAGGTCACCCGCCTGCCACAGATTAAGAAATTTCCGTGAAAAAGCTGGCTCTGCGTGTATCTGGTGGCAGCCTCGTTGCGTCCTATGGAGCAGTCGAGGAAATGAGGGACACCCGATGACGACCGAGACCAACACCGCGCCCGTCGACGACGAGGCCACGGCCACCGAAGACCTCGAAGAGACGACCCCGAAGCCGAAACCGATCACGGCGCCGGTCCCGCCCCGTCCCGGCACCAGCCCGGACGGCAACTGGGAGCCGAACGGCACCAACCCGACGGTGAACTGAACCAACACAGACAGGTGATGTCCGGAGGCCGAGGGGGCCGCCGGGCATCACCTCCGGGTGCTCCTTCGGGGGAGGGGGACGCCCGGACGCGGGCCCGTTGGGGAGCGGGCCCGGGGGGAGGGAAAAAGGGCCGGCCGGTGCGCAGTCCACACCTACTCGCGCCGGCCGGTGCCTTTGTCCTCCGCCCACACCGAGGGGGACGACCGAAACTCGACAAAAAAGTTAGTGACTTGATGTATCCCAGAGCCTCTTGCACGCTCCTTCTCCCCGAAGGGCCCGCGATACTGCCAGCGCCGACACGAAGACACGTCCGAAGTGGGGCAGATACGGTGACCGACGTGCAAACGACCGAGGTAGACCCGCCATGGGAAGGACTGACCGGTGCCGACCTGCATGCCGCCTGCATGCGCGCGGCGCGGGCTGGTGACCGCCAGGCGATGGACAGACTTGTGCACGAGCTGACCCCGCTCGTGTGGCATGTCGCGCGCGCGAACGGGCTCGATCGCCTGACCGCCGAGGACGTGGTCCAAACGGTGTGGCTCGCCCTGTTCAGCCAGCTCGACAAACTCCGTGACCCCAAGGCACTCGCCGCCTGGTTGATCACCACCACCAGGCGCGAGGCCCAGCATCCCTTCGGCCGCCGCGCTCAGCCCGTCCCACTGACCGACGAGCTGGCCGAAAGCATGGAGAGCACCCATCCGGCCCCCGAAGAGGAAGCCGTCCGCGCCGACCGGGATCGCCGGGTCTGGCGCGCCTTCCTCCGCCTGCCGCACCGCTGTCAGCAGCTTCTTCGGCTGACCGTGCTCGCCGGGCGCGCCGAATACCAACTGGTCGCCGAAGCACTCCGCATGCCGCGCGGAAGTGTCGGCCCGACCAGGGGCCGTTGCCTCGAATCGATGCGCGACCTGCTGGCCCACGAAGGGGGAAGCCGATGAACGACCTCGGGACGCCGGGGGAGATGACCTCCCCGGGCGATGAGGCCTTGCTCGCCGATATCGGGCGTTTCATGGACGAACTGGACCCGCCACCGGGAGACCTGGTGCAGCGGGTTCAGTTCGCGCTCGCGCTCGAGAACCTCGACGTGGAGGTCGCCCGCTGGGAGCGGATGGACGCCACGGCGGGCGTTCGCGGCAGCGACACCGGCACGATCACCTTCACCGTCAGCGATCTGACCGTGATGATCAACCTCACCAAGATCGGCAAGAAACACCGGATCGACGGCTGGCTCGTGCCCGCCGGCGAGTACGGAGTGGAGGTTCGCGTCGCCGAGCACGGCACGAGTTCCACCACCGCCGACGAAGGAGGCCGGTTCGTGCTGGACAACGTCCCCCAGGGCACCACCCAGATCGTGATCCACCTCGGCGACGTCACCTGTCGCCGGACGGTCGTGACCCCGACAGTGGTGCTGTAACCGGACGGCTGTTCCGTTATGCGGCGCGGGTGTGCTCCCATAGTGCGTGTGCCCGCGCAGCTTCCTGTCGTCGATCCCGTAGCCGAGGCCGCGGACCTCCATCGTCAGGCGATGGCCGCCGCCGCCGACCACGGCCCGGGCGCCGCGATCAGGTTGTTGCAGCGCGCTTTGTCGTGCCTCGGGCCGCTGACCGCCGCGGGGCCGGAACGGCTGGAGATCCGGGTCAGGGTGCTGATCAGCCTCGCCGCGGCCGAGGCCGAGGTCCTGTCCCAAGAGGACGGATTCGCTCGGCTGGACGAGGCGGAGCGAGTGCGGCTTTCGCTTCCGGAAGGCGAAACCCGGCGGCTGCTGCGGTTCACCGTCGTCCTGCAGCGCGCCGTCGTCCTGATGCGGATCGGAAGGCTGGAGGAGGCGCTCGCGCTCTACGACGCGGTGCTGCCCAGCCTCGCCGACGAGGCGGAGGACCACAGCCTGCTCCTGACCCGGAACATGATGAACCGGGCGTGGCTGCATCTCCAGATGACCAATCCCGACGGTGCCTACAAGGATCTGAGCGGCGCGCTGGACATCGCGGTCACGTACGGCCATCGCCGTCTCGAAGGGAAGATCCGGCACAACCTGGGTGATCACGCCCAGTTGCTCGGCGACATCCCCGAAGCGCTCCGGCACTACGAGCAGGCGGCCTCGATCTTCGTCACCGACGGGCCCGGTTCGCTGCCGCTCGTTCGGCTCGACCAGGCGAAGGCCCTGCTCACCGCCGGGCTCGGCGAAGAGGCGGCGCGACACCTCGACGAGGCGATTCCCGAACTCCGGGGCAACGGCGCCCACCATCTCGTCGCGGAAGCCGAGGTCGCGCGGGCCGGGGCCGCCATCCTGGAGGGTGACCACGTTCTCGCGAAGAAGCTCGCGACATCCGCACGGCGGAGCTTCCTGCGGCGTGGCAACGGCCGGTGGGCCGAGATCGCCGAGTTGACCAGGCTTCGCGTGGACGCGGTGAAGGTCTTGGCGGACCGGGAGAAGAAGCCGTCCGCGAAACTGCCGGAGCGGCTGGCCGACCTCGCCATCCGGTTGGCGGGTCTCGGTCTGCGCGACGAAGCGGGCGCGGCCAGGATGTTCGCGGTGCGGCTGCTGATCCGTCGCGGGGAGACGGTCGCCGCGCAGGAACTCCTGGCGCAGGTACCGAAACCGCGGCAGACCACGCCGATCGACCACCGGATGCAGCTGCGATTGTGCCGCGCCGAACTCGCCGTGGCGTCCCACCGGCCGCGGTCGGCGCTCGCGCAGGCACGGGCCGGGCTGGCGGAACTCGGGCAGATCCGCGACCGCATGGGCGGGCTCGACCTCGTCTGCGGGACGGCGGCGCACGGCGAGGAGCTGGGCAAACTCGCGCTGACGCTGGTGCTCAAGAAGGCGAGGCGCAGCGGCGCCGGGGCGAAGAGCCTGTTCGCGTGGCTGGAACGCACGCGCGCGCAGGTGTACCGCTACGAGCCGCTCCCGGTCATCGAGGATCCCGCGCTCGCCCGGCACATCAACGAAATGCGGCACGTGCAGGGGACGATCCAGGCGCGACGGCTGTCCGGTGAACCGGTCGGGGAACTCGAGGAGCGCTACGACCGGTTGCAACGGGAGGCGACGAGGCTCGGCTGGTACACCAGCAAGTGGGGTCGCCCGCGGCCCGTCTCGGCACCCGAAGAGGTGGTCGAGCGGCTCGGTGACCGCGTGCTGGTCAGCCTGATGGGGTATCGCGACACCTTGTACGCGGTGGTCGTGGACCGCGGCCGGTTCCGGCTCCTGAAGCTGGGGCCGCTCGGTGAGATCGTCGAGACCGCGCGGCAGTTGCACGCGGACCTCGACGCGCTGGCCCCGGACAACCTGCCCGCGCCGCTGGTCGAGGTCGTCACCGGTTCCGCGCGGCGCCGGGCGGACAAACTGGACCGGCTGATCTCCGCGTCGCTGGCGAAAACGCTGGAGAACCGTGAGCTGATCATCGTGCCGATCGGTTCGCTGTACGCGTTGCCTTGGGGCGCTTTGCCTTCACTGCACGGACATCCGGTGTCGATCGCGCCGTCGGCGACCGCCTGGGTGACCGCGTCCGGGCGGCGGAACTCCGGCCCGGTGCTGCTCGCCGGCGGGCCGGGGGTGCCGGGCTCGGTGGGCGAGGTGCGGAACCTGCGGGCCGTGTACCCGCAGGCCCGGCTCGTCGACGGGAAGGACGCGACCAGCGACACCGTCCTGTCCGCTTTGGACGGTTCCGGAATGGCGCATCTGGTCGCGCACGGCGCGCACGAACCGGCGAACGCGTTGTTCTCGCGGCTGGAGCTGGTCGACGGCCCGTTGTACGCGCACGAAACCGCCCGGCTCGCGAAGCCGCCGGAACGGGTGGTGCTGGCCGCGTGCGAACTCGCGATGAGTCATATCCGGCCCGGCGAGGAGGCGCTCGGCTTCGCCGGGACGTTGCTCGCCAGCGGCTCGCGGACGGTCATCGGCGCGATCGCGCGGGTCGGCGACAAGGCGGCCGCCGCCGCGATGGCCGACCTGCACCGGCGGCTGGCTTCGGGGACGGCGCCCGCTTTGGCGCTCGCGGAAGCGACCGCCGCCGATCCGCTGCGGCGCCCCTTCTTGTGTCTTGGCGCGGGCTGAAGTTTCACCGCGTCTCGTGCGGCAAGGCGTCCTTCGCCGCGTCCTATGTGGCGAAAGCTCCCTTCGCCGCGTCCAATGCGGCTATGGCGTCCTTCACTTACCCACAGGAGTTGTCCACAAGTAACGTCGCCTGTGGACAACTCCGCCGAGCGCCCGTTTCCGCCGCCCAGCCCCGGTAGACTGGACTCGGGGTCGCCCCCCTTGGGAAGGGCGGGGGGTGGGGTCAGGCGCGTTCGGCGTGTTTCACCAGGCGGGTGGCCAGGATCGAGATCACGGACCGCAGGGCCGCGCGGACGGCGGCGCCGGTGCCGGGCAGCGGTTCGGTGAACCGGCCGGTCCACCGCAGATCCGTGCCGCCGGAAGCGTTCGGCGTGAACGAGACTTCGGCGCGATAGTCCTTAAGCAGCGCGAGACCCGCGAAGCCGTAGACGTGCTTTCGGTCCTGTTCGTACTCCAGCGTCTCTTCGTGGAGATACACCGGCCACAGGCCCACGGCCCGCACCGCGCCAACGCCGTCGGCGCCCGGCTCCCGCGCCCAGCGCGAGTGGAACACCACCGGTTTCGCCCATTCCGACCACCGGGAACCGTCGGCCTCCAGCGCGAACAGCGAAGCGGGCGAGGCGCTGCTCGTCCGGTTGACCTCGAAGGAGTACGTCTTGCCCATGTGGCGACGATAACCGCTCCGAACGCCACGGATAAGTAAAGATAGGGGCGTGAGCACGCCGCGCCGCGAGATCGCCGCACCACATTGGCTGGTGCAGCTGCTCCGCAGCACACCGGTTCCCATTCCGTGGAACATGGTCGCCCGCGCCGTCCTCGCCCTCGCCGTCCCGCTCGCCGTCGGCTACGCACTGGGCGACATCGGTGTCGGCGCGCTCGTCTCCACCGGCGCCCTGCCGACCGTCCTTTCCGAATCCGCCGGCCCGTACCGCTACCGCGCCCGGCGGCTCGGTGGAGCCACCGCGGCGGCGGGTCTCGGCTACTTCGCCGGGCTGATCACCGGCGGCATCCCGGCCGCGTCCATCCCGGTCGTCGTCGGGGTCGCCGCGGTGTCCGCGCTGATCAGCGCGGCGGGCAGCAACGCGTCGGTCGCCGGGCTGCAGATGTTCGTCTTCTGCGTGCTCGGCACCGGCCAGCACGTCACCGGCCTGCGCGTCGAACTCCTCCTCGGCTACTTCTGCGTCGGCGCCGCCTGGAGCCTGCTGATCGCGCTCGCCACCTGGACCTTCCGCGCCACCAGCCCCGAACGCGGCGCCGTCGCGCACGTCTACGTCGAACTCGCCGCGATGCTCTCCGCGACCGACGAAGCCACCTCCCGCGTCGCGCGGCACCAGCTCACGACCGCGATGAACACCGCGTACGACCGGCTGCTCACCGCGCGATCCTGGCTGTCCGGCCGCGACGCCACCTACCGTCAGCTGCTCAACCTGCTCTCGGCCAGCACACCCGCCGTCGAGGCGTCGGTCGCGATGGTCAACGCCGGCCGCCACGCACCGGACGACGTGATCGACCACTTCATCGCGACCTCGGCCGCCGTCCTCGCGAACCAGGAACTCCCGGAGCCGCCCGAAGCGCCCGAAGACGCCGACCCGGTCCTCGCCGCGCTCTATGCCGGGCTCGCCCGGATAGGCAAGGGCGACAACCGGAAACGCCGCGAGGTCCAGCCGTGGCACAAACGCCTTCGCGGCTGGGCGGGTTCGCTCGTTTCCGGCCCGCTCACCTGGTTCGCCGCGCTCCGCCTCACGCTGTGCGTCGCGATCGCCGAAGTCGTCGCGCTGCTCGTCCCGTTCGAACGGTCCTACTGGATCACGCTCACCGTCGGCATCGTCCTCAAACCGGACTTCGGCTCGGTCTTCGGCCGCGCCGTGCTGCGCGGCATCGGCACGGTGATCGGTGTCGGCATCGGCGCGGCCGTGCTCGCCGCGGGCGGCGAAGGCTGGCTGCTGGTCCTGCTGATCGCCGTGTTCGCGGGTGGCGTCGCGGTCGGCAAGGTCCGCAACTACGGCATCCTCAGCGCCTTCGTGACACCGCTGATCATCCTGCAGATGGACCTCGCCAGCACCGGAAGCTGGAACGTCGTGCTCGCCAGGCTCGTCGACACCGTGCTCGGCTGCGCGATCGTGCTGATCTTCGGCTACCTGCTCTGGCCGGGCAGCCGACGGCCACAGGTCGGCGGACGGCTCGCCGACAGCCTCGACAGCTTGGTGAAATACGTCGACAAAGGACTCGTGCTCGCGCCGTCCGGCGAGGCCCGGTTGGAACGCTCGCGCGCCCGCCGCCGCGCCTACCGCGCGCTGGCCGACCTGCGGACCGCGTTCCAGCAGGTCGTCGTCGAACCCTCCGCCGCCGGGCGGCAGGCCGTCGCCTGGTGGCCGGTGATCGCCGGGCTCGAACGCGTCGCCGACGCCGTCACCGAGGTCGGCGTCACCCTCGGGCGCGGCGCCCCCGCCCCCGGCGAGGCCGACGTCGCGCTCCTGACGGCGGCCCTCGCCGAACTCGCGGCCGCCGTCCGCGAGGAACGGGACCCGGCGGAGATGCCGATGCCCGACGACGAGCAACTGGCCGGCGTCGTCGACCAGATCGGCGCCGCCTTCGACGCCGTGCGCGGTCCCGACCTCGTCGAACGCGCGCCGCTGCGGCTGGTCCGGCGATTCCTGCCGTACCACCGCCGCGCCTGAGGCATCCTGGTCCCGACGGACCGACTTTCCTGGGGAGCCGATGAAGGACTGGATACCGCTGCTCCAAAGCCTGATCTGGCCGGTGCTCATCGTGGGCCTGGTGATCAAGTTCCGGTCCTCGCTCCACCGGCTCGCCGACACCATCACCAGCCGGGTGAGCCAGGGCGCTTCCTTCGAGGCCGGCGCCTCAGGGGTCAGGCTCGGACCCGCCTCGCCGCAGACCCCCTCCGGCCCCGAACCGGAGCCCGGCGCGCAGCCGGTGCTGAACGCGGCGTCCGCGTCCGCCGAACCCCGGCCGGACGCGACCGGCGCCAACACGATCCACCTCGCCCACACGGCCCGGCGTGAGCGGCAGCTGGACCGGGGCAACTACCAGTACCACAGCATCCATGTCTTCCTCGTGGGAGACGACGACCGCGGCCTCGACCGCGTCACCAAGGTCGTCTACCACCTCCACCCGACGTTCTACGAGCCGAACCGGATCGTCACGAACCGGAAGACGGACTTCGAGCTGAGGACGGCGGGCTGGGGGATGTTCAACCTCACGGCCGACGTCCACCTCGAAGGCCGGGCGACGCCGTTGAAGCTCGAGCGGTACATCAACTTCTGACCACCCACCCGGACGGGGGATGGGTGAGCATCATCTCGAACTAATGTTCGAGTTTTCACGCATAATCGACGCATGCTCGACACTGGTGACACGCTGCCGCCGGGGCCGCGTCACCTGCGCATGGTCCGGCCCAACCAGCCCGTTTGGGTCGATCTCAAGCTGGTGTACCCCGTCGGCGCGGTGAAGACCCGCCTGCCCGACGGCCTGGATCTGACCGCCACCGTCCCCGGACTGCTGGGAATGTGGCGGGCGACGACGACGGGGCACTGGGTCGGCTGGGTCACCTTCCAGCTCGGTCCGGTCGGCCGGGGCGGCACGACGCATTCGCAGTGGGTGCTGGCCGAGGCGTTGCGGCCACGCGAGGAGCGGAACGCGTGGTCGGGCAGCTTCCCTTCCGAGCGGAGACGATGATCGTCCCGGCCCGTGGACGAGGTTGACCCCGCCGCCGGCCGGCACCACCATGAGAACGTGTCCACCATCCGGGAGTGCTCGCCGATCCGCTCGGTGGGTGAAGGTGTCGTAGCGCTGTTCCTGCGCCGTGGACGTTTGGGTTCTCCGCCCGCGTAGCTCCTCGTCTCGCCAAGTCATCCGACGGTGAATCCAGGGAGCCCGCATGTCCATCGAACTGCCCGACCGTGTCCGTCTCCGCCCCGCGACCGTCCCCGACGGCGGCATCCTCGAAGGGCCGCGTGTGCTGCGGCGCTTGCCGGAAGGTGTCGAGGAGCGCCCGTACGAGCTTTTCGCGCTACGCCCGCTGGGAAGGGTGATCGGCGCCGAGATCGGCGGCGTCGATCTCGCCCGGCCGCTGACGCCCGCGCTCCACGCCGAGCTGAATCGCGCGCTGCTGGAGTGGAAGGTGCTGTTCTTCCGCGATCAGGACATCACTTCGGCGCACCAGCGCGCGTTCGCCGCCAACTGGGGTGAACTGGAGACGAACCCGTTCATCCCGAAGGGGGAGACCGAGGACACCACGCGGTTCGCCCGGTCCGTGACCATGCCCGCGTTCGAGAACATCTGGCACGTGGACGTCACGTTCCGGCCCGCGCCGGCGCTCGGTTCGGTCCTGCGGCTGATCGAGGTCCCGCCGGTGGGCGGCGACACGATGTGGGCCGACATGGCCGCCGCCTACGACAACCTGCCCGACGACATCCGCGACCGCGTCGACGGGTTGACCGCGGTGCACGACTTCATCCCCGGCTTCGACCGCTTCTCCGACCCGGAACTCCTGCTGCGCCACCAAGACGCGTTCCCGCCGGTCGAGCACCCGGTCGTCCGCACGCACCCGGAAACCGGGCGCCGCACCCTCTTCGTGAACCAGGCCTTCACGACGCATATCGTCGGCATCGACCGCGACGAGAGCGACAGGCTCCTGCGATACCTGTTCAGCCGCGCGCATATCCCGGAGTTCCAGGTGCGCTTCAGCTGGCGGCCGGGATCAGTGGCCTTCTGGGACAACCGCGCCACCCAGCACTACGCCGTCAACGACTACCACCCGTACGCGCGGGTGGCCGAACGCGTCGCCATCACGGGCGACCGGCCGTTCTGAGCGTCCCCACGACGGGTGATCGTCGAGGCGGGTCCGCCGGTCCTTGTGTGACGATGAAGCCATGGGCATCAACTTCGATGAATTGAAGAACAAGGCCACCGACGCTCTCCGCGAGCACAACGACAAGATCGAGGGCGGCCTGGACAAGGCGGCCGACTTCGCCAAGTCGAAGTTCTCCGGTCACGACTCCCAGATCGACTCGGGTGTCGAGAAGGCGAAGGGGTTCATCAACAAGTTCGACGACACCCCCGACAACCCCCAGAACCCGCCGCAGGGTCAGTAACCACCTCCCGCGTTTCGTCCTCTGAACGCGGTACTCGCGTGTGCAAGGACCGCATCCAGAGGACGAAACGCGTCAGGAGACCTCGCCGATCGCGGTGTCGCCTTCGATGGCCGTGATCCGGCCACCGCGCTCGCCGAGGGCGATCAAGCCGTCCCGCGCGTCCGGGGCGGTCAGGCTGACCCGCACCCCCGCGCGTTCCGCGTCCTTACTGGCCGCAAACGCTTGCGCGCCTTCGTGGCCCGCGTTGACCGTCACCGCGAGACCGCCGGTCGACGCCAGCGAACCCCGTGCGGCACCCAGCCGTCCGAGCGCCTCGTCGACGATCGGCAGCAGCGCGTCCCGGTTGCCCTCGGTCATCGCCCGCACCAGCGCCGGGCTCGACCCGGCCACCCGCGTGCCGTCCGTATAGGACCCGGCCGCCAGCGACATCGCCAGCGGCCCGCCCTGCGCGCCGATCGTGGCCAGGATGGCCGCGAAGATATGCGGCAGATGCGAGATCCGCGCGACCGTCTCGTCGTGCGAGTCCGCGGGCAGCGGCACGACATGCGCGCCGACGTCCAGCACGAGCTGGGCGACCTCCGCCCACGCCGTCAGATCGGTGTCGTACTCGACGCCCAGTACCCACGCCGCGCCGCCGAACAACGCCGGATCGCTCGCCTTCCAGCCGGAGTTCGCCGTCCCGGCCATCGGATGCCCGCCGACGAACTTCGCGTACGGCGCGCGGCGCCGGACCGAGTCGAGCACCGGGCCCTTCACGCTGGTCACGTCGGTGAGCACGCAGTGCCCGGCGACCCGCGAAACGGTCCGAAGCACCTCTTCGACCGCGGGCAGCGGCACCGCGAGCACGATCATCGCGTCCCGCTCCGCCGCCTTGCTCAGCGCCGCTTCGACCTGCGTGGTGACGTCGAAACCCGCTCTGCTGGCGGCGTCCGCGTCAGCTTCGGAGGTCGTCGCCCCGAACGTGGTGCGGCCGATCGAATGCGCCGCGCGCAGCAGCGAACCACCGATCAACCCGAGCCCGATCACGCATACGTCCCGCACAAGGGTCATCCTGCCATCTACTTGGCCACTCGTCAGAGCTTGTGGGCGGAGCTGGAGCCGCATGTCCAAAGCACACGACGCGTGAACCCGCCCTGGCCGAAGGCCTCGCTATCGCGGCGGCGGGGCGCCCTGGCCAGCTTCGTGAGGTGGTTGATCAGGGAGCGCCCTGTCGACGTCGATCGCGAACGCGGGTTCGCCACCAGACGTTCAGAGAACGGCGGCTAGGCGGGTTCCCTGATCGATGGCCCGTTTGGCGTCCAGTTCGGCCGCGACGTCGGCGCCGCCGATCAGGTGCACCGGCAGTCCGGCCGCCCGCAGGTCGTCGACGAGGTCGCGCACCGGCTCCTGGCCCGCGCAGACGACCACGGTGTCGACGTCGAGCACGCGTGGCTTGTCACCGACGGTGATGTGCAGCCCGTCGTCGTCGATCCGCTCGTAGGAGACACCGGTGAGCTGCTCGACGCGTTTGGCCTTCAGCGCGGCCCGGTGGACCCAGCCGCTGGTCTTGCCAAGTCCCGCGCCGATACCGGACTTCTTGCGCTGCAACAGGAAGACCTGTCGCGGTGACGGCTCGACCTTCCGCTCGGTCAGCCCGCCCGCGGCCCGTTCGGGATCGGTGACGCCCCATTCGGCCATCCACGCCTCCAGATCGAGCGCGGGGGAGGTGGTGTGCGTCAGGAATTCGCTGACGTCCACGCCGATCCCGCCCGCGCCGATCACGGCGACCTTGCCGCCGACGGGTTTCCCGTGCCGGACGACGTCCACATAGGACAGAACCTTGGGATGGTCGATGCCGGGGAGCGACGGCACCCGTGGTGTCACGCCGGTGGCGAGCACGACCTCGTCGAACCCGGCGTCGACCAGATCGGCGGCGGCGGCGCGAGTACCGAGGCGCACCTTGACACCGGTGACTTCCAGCCGCCGCGTGTAGTACCGGATGGTCTCCGCGAACTCTTCCTTGCCCGGGATCTTGCGCGCGATCCCGAACTGGCCGCCGATCTCGTCGTCGGCTTCGAAGAGTTCGACCGCGTGCCCCCGTTCGGCGAGGCCGGTCGCGGCCGCGAGCCCGGCGGGACCCGCGCCGACGACGGCGACGCGTTTGGTCTTCCGCGTCGGGGACAGGGTCAGCGTGGTCTCGTGGCCCGCGCGCGGATTCACCATGCAGGACACCAGTTTCCGCTTGAAAGCATGGTCGAGGCAGGCCTGGTTGCACGCGATGCAGGTGTTGATCTCGTCCTCACGCCCGGTCTCGGCCTTCCGGATCCACTCCGGGTCGGCGAGGAACGGCCGCGCCATCGACACCAGGTCGGCGTCGCCGCCGGCCAGCGCCTCCTCGGCGACCTCGGGCATGTTGATCCGGTTCGACGTGACCACCGGGATCCCGACGTGCGGCTTGAGTTTCCCGGTCACCCAGGTGAAGGCCGCGCGCGGCACGGACGTCACGATCGTCGGCACCCGCGCCTCGTGCCAGCCGATACCGGTGTTGATGATCGTCGCACCCGCCTCTTCGACCTCCTTGGCCAGCGCGACGACGTCTTCCCAGCTCTGCCCGCCTTCGACGAGGTCCAACATGGACAGCCGGTAGATGATGATGAAGTCCTCGCCGACCGCTTCCCGCGTGCGGCGCACGATCTCGACGGCGATCCGGCGCCGGTTTTCCGGGTTGCCGCCCCATTTGTCGGTTCGTTTGTTGGTCCGCTCGGCGAGGAACTGATTGATGAAGTAGCCCTCGGAGCCCATGATCTCGACGCCGTCGTAGCCCGCTTCCTTGGCCAGGAAGGCACAATCGGCGAACGCGCGGATCTGGCGCAGCACGCCGTATCCCGAGAGGGCCCGCGGTTTGAACGGGTTGATCGGCGCCTTGATACCCGACGCGGAAACGCTCAGCGGATGGTAGGAATACCGGCCGGCGTGCAGGATCTGCAGCGCGATCTTGCCGCCCGCCTCGTGCACCGGATCGGTGAGTCGCTTGTGCGCCTTGGCTTCCGCGCGCGTCGAGAGCTTCGACGCCAGCGGCAGGAGCCAGCCGGTCCGGTTCGGCGCGAAGCCGCCGGTGACGATCAGCCCGACGCCGCCGCGGGCGCGTTCGGCGTAGTACTCGGCCAGTTGCGGGAAATGCGCTTCCTTGTCCTCGAGGCCGGTGTGCATCGAGCCCATGATCACCCTGTTGCGCAGGGTGGTGAAGCCGAGATCGAGGGGGGACAGCAGGTTCGGGTACGGGCTCATCGCCGGTCCTTACGCATCGTGGTGGAATGCCTGGAGGACTTCTTCGAGCCACTCGACATGGCCCTGTTCGGTACGGATTCCTCCGCGCAGTACGAGGAACTGATGCAACGACTGTCCACTGAGGACGTCGGGGTTCGGGAAGTCGCGCTTCTCGATCAGCAGGTACGCGTCGAGTTGTGCCGCGTGCGCGTCGCGATGCCGGGTGACCTCGGCGGCGACGGCGGCCGGATCGCCGAGCGCCGCGCCGCGGATCTTCACGGCGAGCTCCCTGGCGGTGGCCGACGGATCGGGTTCGGCGAGCCAGCGGGCCAGTTCGGCCCGTCCCGCGTCACCGACGGTGTACACCTTCTTGTCGGGTTTCCCGGACTGGGCGACCTGGTCGACGGTGACCCAGTCCGCGTCCTCCATCCGCTTGAGGACGCGGTAGATCTGCTGGTGGGTGGCGCTCCACCACAGTCCGATGGACTTCTCGAAGCGGCGCGTCAGCTCGTAGCCCGAGCCGGACCGCTCGGACAGGGAGACGAGGATCGCGTGCTCCAATGCCATGCACCTAGTTTCATATGCACCTAGTTGCACTGCAAGGCGACGTGGGTCACAAGCGCGTGAAGGCCCCCTTCACTCGGCTGAGCCGAGTGAAGGGGGCCTTCACGGGAAAAAGCTACGGCTTGCGGGCGATCCCGCCGATGACGCGGGACTCCGACGGCGAAGCGGCGAAGATCGTCTTCTCGTCCGGGTGCCACGCCGGCGCGTAGACCAGGCCCGGCTCCAGTAGCGGCCAGCCGCCGAAGAAGCGCCGGAACTCGTCCATGGTGCGCAGGAAACCGGGGTTCGTCGTGGTCTCGTAGTACTCGAGGATGTCCAGCAGCGCCTGCCGTTCCTCGTCGTTGGCCGGGTTCTCGTTGGTCATCTGCGAAAGCACCAGCAGCGAACCCGGCGCGAGCCGGTCGCGGTAGAAGTCCAGCAGCCTGTCCGGGTCCTGCTCGTCCTTGATGAAGTGCATGACCGCGTTGACCACCAGCGCGATCGGCTCGCGGACGTCGATGATGCCGGAGTCCATCACCCGCTCCCAGAGGTCCTCGGGATCGAACAGATCCGCCGCGATCGCGTGGTGGCGGTCCGGGTCGGCGGTGTCGGCGAGCAGCAGTGTCGAATGCGCGAGCGCGATCGGCTCGTTGTCGATGTAGAGGACGTGCGTGTCCTCCTGCGGCCGTGCCTCGTCCGCGACCTCGTGCACGTTGCCCGCCGTCGGCAGCCCGGAGCCGATGTCGACGAACTGCTTGACGCCCTGTTCCGCGCAGTGCCGGACGGCCCGGCCGAGGAACTGCCTGCTGGTCTTGCAGTAGTCGCCGATGAGCGGCAGGCGCTCGCGCACCTTCTCGGCGAAGTTGCGGTCGATGGCGTAGTGCGTGTCGCCGCCGATGAAGTAGTCGTAAACGCGGGCCGCGGACGGCCGGTCCAAGCTGTTCTCGACGGCCCTGAGCGCCGCGTCGTGATCGATCATCGTCATCCCTTTGTCCGCGCCGGAAATCCCATGCTAACCGGCCGGGACGTAGGCCTCGCGGTAGGCGTTCACGGATTCGGTCAAGCGATCGAGTTCCGCACGGGTGCGGGCGAGACCGGCCGCGTCGAGGCCCATCGCGTCGCCGATGATCTTCGGGATCCCGCTCGCGCGTTCCCTGAGTCCGGCGCCGTCCCCGGTCAGGCTGATGCGCACGGATCGCTCGTCGTCGGCCTGCCGGACGCGCTGGACCAGTCCGGACTTCTCCAGTCGTTTGAGCAGCGGCGACAGGGTGCCGGAGTCGAGGTTCAACACGGTGCCGAGTTCCTTGACCAGCCGCTCGTCCTCTTCCCAGAGCGCGAGCATCACCAGATACTGCGGATAGGTCAGGCCCAGGTCGTCGAGCACCACGCGATAAAGCGCGGTCACGGCCCGCGAAGCCGCGTAGAGCCCGAAGCACAGCTGATCGTCCAGGCACAGCGACCCGGTGTTGTCCGTGGGCATCGGTCCTCCTCGTCCCCATGGTGCGCCGATCATGCCGTGGATCGCCACTTGAGTGGGCTAGATCTCCTTGAGCGCAGTTTAGTTGTGCACAACTGAGTTGTGGGCTATCTTCAACTTGTCACTTCGAACCCAGGAGGCAGAAATGACCGCCAACCCGCACAACCTGGCCCTGGAGCCGGCCGCGCAGGCCTTCGTCGAGGCCACCGCCACGCCGCCGTTCCTCTTCCAGCTGCCGCCGGAGGAAGGCCGCAAGGCCGTCGACGAGGTCCAGGGCGGCGACGTCGAGCTGCCCATCGCGGACGTCGAGACCACGCACGTGGACGGCGTCGAGGTCCGCATCGTGCGGCCCCAGGGCGTGACCGGCCCGCTGCCCGTGATCGTCTACATCCACGGCGCCGGCTGGGTCTTCGGGAACTTCCACACCCACGAGCGCCTGGTCCGCGAGCTCGCCGTCGGCGCGGGCGCGGCCGTCGTCTTCCCCGAGTACGACCGCTCGCCGGAAGCGCGCTACCCCGTCGCCGTCGAGCAGAGCTACGCCGTGGCGAAGTGGGTCGCCGAGCACGGCGCCGAAAACGGGCTCGACGGCACGAGGATCGCGATCGCCGGAGACTCCGTCGGCGGGAACATGACCGCGGCGCTCACCTTGCTCGCCAAGCAGCGCGGCGACGTCACCTTCCGCCAGCAGGTGCTCTTCTACCCGGTCACCGACGCGAGCTTCGAAACCGAGTCCTACCGGCGGTTCGCCGAGGGCTACTTCCTCGCCCTCGACGGCATGAAGTGGTTCTGGGACCAGTACACGACCGATCCGGCGCAGCGCGCGGAAATCACCGCGTCGCCGCTGCGGGCGAGCCTCGACGAGCTGGCCGGTCTCCCGCCCGCGCTGGTGATCACCGCCGAAGCCGACGTCCTGCGCGACGAAGGCGAGGCGTACGCCGCGAAGCTGCGTCAGGCCGGTGTGCCGGTGACGGCCGTGCGGTACCAGGGAATCGTCCACGACTTCGTCATGCTCAACACGTTGCGCGAAACGCACGCCGCGGAGGCCGCGATAAAGCAGGCGATCGGCGTGCTGCGCACCGCGCTCGAAAGCTGAGTAGTCCGGAGCCCGTTCTGTCCAGGGTGACACGCGTCACCCTGGACAACACTTTCCGGTGGTCGCACGTCTCTTGATCCAGATGTGGGAAGTGCGGTGCGGGGGCGTGCCGCGGCCGGAGAGGGACACGATCGCCATGGGACTGGGACTGAGTGCCATCCGGCTCGATTCGACACTGAACCTCGTCATCGTCCTGGTGCTGACGCTGCTCGCGATCATCGCCGTCCCGTTCCTCTGGGAACGCTGGCGCCGCAAGGTTCTCGGCCGCAGCAGCACGATCCTCGTCGCCGTGGTGCTGATCGTGGTCAGCACCGGGATGGGCGGGAACATGATCGGCGGGTTCTTCCCGACGGTCGGCGCCCTGTTCGGCACCGGCGTGTACTCGGGGGAGAGCGTCGACGCCGTCGCCGGGCAGAACGGTTCGGACCTCGACAAACTGCGCGACGCCGGGGCGATGCGGGCCAAGGAGGGCAAGGGTTCCGTCGTGCACATGACGGTGACCGGCAAGCGCACCGGCCTCACGCGCGACGTCTCGGTGTACTTCCCGCCCCAGTACTACGATCCCGCGTTCCGGGCGCTCAAGTTCCCGGTCATCGAATGGATCCCGAACTATCCGTCCGGGCCGGAAGTGGTCACCGGTCCCTACGAACTGCCTGCCAGGCTCGACGCGGCCATCGCGAAGCACGTGCTCCCGCCGACCCTGGTGATCATCCCGGACCCGACCGGGAAACCGAAGGTCGGCCACGACACCGAATGCATCGACGAGGTCAACGGGACCGCCAACGACACCTACCTGACCGCCGACATCCGCGACTGGGCGATCGAGAAACTCGGCGCCAACCCGCAGCGGAAGGCGTGGACGATGGCGGGCTGGTCGTCGGGCGGGTACTGCGCGATGAACCTGGTGACCCGGCATCCGCAGTGGTACGGCCAGGCGGCGAGCGTCAGCGGCTACTACAAGGCTTCGGTGGACGCGGAGACGGAAAACCTGTTCAAGGGCAGGCAGGACATCGTCGACGCGAACACGATCACGGTGAACCTGCAGAAGCATCCGTCGCCCGTCGACATCCTCGCGATCGCGGGGGACAAGGAGAGCTTCGAGAGTTTCTCGATCGACCAGATCCAGGCGGCCGTCCGCGCGCCCGCGACACTCTCGTCGTGGCGGATCCCGGACGCCGGGCACAACATGAACACCTTCAAGGCGCAGGTGCCCGACGTGCTGGCGTGGATCGGCGCGCGGACCGTGCCGCCGTGCGCGCCGCAGGACAAGAAGATCATCACCAATGGCGGGGTCACGCCATGGCCCCTGCCCAACACCGGCGCCAAGGGCGCGCTGGTGGACGTCGTCGAATAGCTAGCCGCGCTTGGCTCGATAAGCCTTGGGATACAAGCGAAGCCGGTCGGGGATCCGGTTACCGGCCGCCCTCGCGACCGTTCCGAGGCGCCGGAGGCGGCGCTCGTCGGCGTCTGTCCACTTGAGACTCAAGCGCTCGCGGAGAGCCTGCGGCAGCAAGCCGATCGCGCACAGGGTGAGCACGTTCCCGCCCGCCGGCCGGACGGGGCGCCACAGGGCTTCCGGCAGGAACCACCACGGGGGTGGTGGCGTGTCCCGCATGGTGATCGAGCGGAGCAGTTCCCGGACCGTGTGGTTGTCTTCGAGCCGGTTCGCGACGACGTCGTCGAAGTAGGTCTGGAACCCTTCGAGGTCCTCCGGCATGTGATGCTCGCGGAGGCCGAGCATCAGGCCGAGTTGTCGCCATTCCGCGTAGAACCGGCGCTTTTCCTCGCGGGACAAGGGATGGATGAAGACTTCCTGCATGCGGACGATCGTCCAGAACGTCGAGCCGTGCACCCACCAATACGCCTCGGGGTTCAGCGCGTGATAGCGCTCGCCGTGATGGTCGACGCCCTTGATCGCCTTGTGCATCTCGCGGAGCCGCTCGGCCTCCGCGGCCGCCTCCCGGCCGCCGAAAACCTGGCTCAGCAAGGAATCGATGGTCCGGTCGAGACGGCCCCACGGATCTTGGGTGTAGTTCGAATGGTCGTGGACGCCGGCGCCGACCACCGGATGCGCGACCTGCAGCAGCAACGCCGTCCCCGCGCCGAGCAGCAGTCTCCGGTCGCCGGTCACTTGCCAGGCGACGGAATCCGGGCCGAGCGGGGTCACGGCGGGCAGGCGGGCTTCGGTGCTCATGACGACCTCCCGAGAGAGTGGCGTGACGCCACTGTCCCACCTTGTTTACATGCCGTCAATAGCGGGGAGCAGTGCCTTGACCACCTCCGTCACCCGTCGGCCGGCACCGGCGTAGGTGGTCGACGCCGGCTGCGAGGTCAGGACGACGACGAGGTAGCGGTCGCCTTCGCCGACCGTGCCCGAGCTGTGCAGGATCCGCGAGCCGCGGCAGCACGCCCAGCCCTGTTTGACCGACCACGGAAGGGAACCGACGGCGTCCGGGATGCCGAAGTACTGCCGGACCCCGTCGGAGCCGCTCTCCGTCGCGCCGCTCAACGCCCGCATGATCGTCGTCCGCGTCCCGGCGCCCGCCTGATCCAGCAGGTAGCGGTAGATCTTCACGACGTCCGCGGCGGTGATCCGGGTGTCACCCCAGCGACCGGGGTCTTCGGGCGGACGCGTACCGGCGAGGCCGATCTTGTTCGCCCAACGGGTGACGATGAGGGGGCCGCCGAGGCCCGTCCACAGCCTGCTGGCGATGTCGTCGTCGCTGGCCGACAGCATCCGCTGCACGGTGCCCGGCGGTGTGCCCGCTTGGAGCGCCTCCAGTGCGATGAGGAGCTTCACGAGTGACGCCGAGGTGTAGGAACGGTCCGGCTTGAGGGAAACGGTGTTCTTCCCGGTGGTGCGGTCGTGGACGACCACGCTCACCTGTCCGCCGGGGACGAGGTCCGCGAGGGCCTGGATGTCGACGGACTTCGGTGGTGGACCCGGCGCCCCGGAAGACGAGGGCGGCGGGGACGCGACCGGCTCCTCCGGTCCGGTGTCGACGGTCGGCACCGTGACCCTCGACGCCGCGTCCGCGACCGCCGCCGGACCGGAACGCGACGGCGGGATCAGCACCATCGCGACGACGGCGCCCAGGCACAGCCCCACCAGAAGGAAGACTCCGCTCACCTTGCCCACATGACCTTGTTGACCGCGTCACTCGTTCGTGTTCACGGTTAGGCCGTTCGGACGAGGCGGTTTGCCCGGGACAGCCCCGGGGTATCCGGGGCCCAGCGTGAATTCAGGTCGCCAACTCTGGGAGGCGGAGCAATGGCACGTGCACAACGCGCTCGTATCCGGACGGCGGGGCTCCAGCCCGCTCAGGTCCTCGCCGGGCTGTCGAGCCTGGCCTTCCTGGTGTTCGGGATCGTGGGCTTCACCAGGACCGGGTTCGCCGATTTCGCCGGCCGCAGCGACGCGACCGTGCTGGGATTCTCGGTGAATCCCCTCTACAACCTCGGTTTCGTGGTGCTGGGCGCGATCGGTCTGCTGCTGACCTTCGGGTCCGGGCGGTCCCGGGTCTTCGGTTTCCTGACGTTCGTCGCCTTCGGGGCGCTGTTCGTCTGGGGGCTCATGATCGCGGGGACCGTTTCGACGAACCCGGTCTCACAGGCCGGAAACCCGTTCAACCTCAACGGACCGGACAACTGGCTGCATCTCGGCCTCGCCGCGCTCGGACTGGTGATCGCGTTCCTGCCCGCGCGGCACAAGGTGCTGGTGCCGGAGGACGAAGAGGAGGACCGGGCCGACGGCGCCACGGTCGTCGAACCCCATCCGGACGATTCGCGACGGCCGAAGCATGAAAAAGGCCCGGCCGTCGCTCGGGAAGAGCGACCGCCGGGCCTCGCCCGCTAGCTCAGTAGCCGGAGCCCTGGGCGGGAGCGTCTTCCTCCTTGTTGGGGGCGGCGTTCCCGCTCTGCGCGGCCTTGTCCTTCACCGGCGCGGTGCTCTTGCAGCCGGCGGGCTCGATGACGAACCAGGTGCCACCGACGCCGTGACCGTTGGCCTCACCCGCGTTGGCATCCTTGGCGTAGCGGTAGACGGCCCACCCGCCGACGGTGACCTGCATGGTGCCGTCCGCGCGCTTCACCTTGCCGAGCAGCTTCGGGTCGATGCCTTCGAGCTGGACGTCGCCCTCGGCGAGCACCGGCGGCCAGGTCTTCGCGCAGTCACCGTTGCAGGTCGGCTGCTTGTTCTTCTTGTCCTTGGTGAACATGTAAAGGGTGAAGCCGTCCTTGTCCACAATGGCCGGTCCGATGCCGTCGACGTTGCTCGCGACGAGCTTCGTGGCACCGTCTTTCTGTTCGGCCGGAGCTTCCTTCGCCGCCTGGCCCGCCTTGCCGCCCTTGGCGTTCGCGGCGAACCAGGTGCTGCCGACGCCCTGCCCCTTCGCCTCGCCGGCCTTGGTGTCCTTGGCGTAGCGATAAAGCGCCCAGCCGCCGACGGTGACCTGCTTGCGTCCGTCGGCGCGGGTCACTTCGCCGACCAGGGCCTGATCCACGCCTTCGATCTGGACTTCGCCCTCGGCGAGCACCGGCGGCCAGGCCTTCGCGCAGTCACCGTCGCAATTGGACTTCGGCGGCTTCGCGCTGTCCTTGTCGAAGCGATACAAGGTGAAGCCGTCTTTGTCGACGAGGACCTGGCCGAGATTCCCGGCTTCGGCCACGGCCACCTTGGTCTCACCCTTGGCCGCGGGGGCGTTCCCGCCCGCCCCGGCCACCGCCGCGGCGGGAGCGACGGCGGGGGCCGCTGCCTCGGTGCCGCCGGAGCAGGCCGACAGCGCCACCAGGCCCACGGCCGCGGACGCCGCTGCGACGACGAAACGCTTGCGAAGCATGGGATTTCTCCTTGTTCGTAGGGGTTCCGCGGCTTGGCGCGGTGAGCTTGTACCCCCTACACGGAGCCGGTTCGGAACCGGTTCAAGGAGTTTTCGGATTTTCTTCGCGGGCCTCCAGCGCGGCGTCGACGAGCACCCCGGCCGAGCCGGTGTAGTTCGCGGGATCCAGCAGGTCGGCCAGGGATTCGGCGGGGAGCACTCCGGTTATCTCCGGCAGGCCGGAAAGAACCTCGCCGAGGGCTTTGTCCTGTTCGAGGGCGAGCTTGGACGCCTGTCCGAGAACCTCCTTGGCCCGCGTCTTGCCGAGCAGCGGGGCGAGCACGGTCGAAAGCCGTTCGGAGACGATCTGGCCGTGCGTGAGGCCGAGGTTCTCGCGCATGCGCTCGTCGTTCACGACCAGGCCCCGGGCGAGCTCGGCCGCCGTGTGCGCGGCGCCGCCGGTCAGGCGCAGGCACTCGCGCAGCAGCTGCCACTCGGCGTGCCACGCCCCCGCGGATCGTTCGTCCTCGGAGACCAGGGCCTGGGTGACGCCGGTGGCCAGCACCGGCACCTGGAGCGCGGCCGACCGGATCAGCGTCGCGAGCACCGGATTGCGTTTGTGCGGCATCGCCGAAGACCCGCCACGGCCCTCACCCGCCGGCTCGGCGACCTCCCCGACCTCGGTCCGCGTCAGGAACTGGACGTCGACCGCGATCTTCCCGAGCGCGGCCGCGGTGAAGGAGAGCGCGGCCGCGAGGTCAGCCGTCGGCGTGCGGAGGGTGTGCCAAGGGAGCGTGGTCTCGGCGAGCCCGGTTTCCTCGGCGAAGGCTGTCTGGAGGCGCTGCGGATAGCCGTCGGGCAGCTCGGCGAGGCGCGCGTACTCGGCGTACGCGGCCCTCGTGCCCGCGGCGCCCCCGAGCGAGACCGGCAGGACGACACGGTTCAGCCTGTCGAGCGCTTCGAGCGTCAGCTGACGCCAGCCCGCCGCCTTGAGCCCGAACGTGGTCGGCACCGCGTGCGCGGTGAGGGTGCGCCCGGCCATGGTCGTGTCGCGATGCGCGCGGGCGAGACCCGCCAGCGCCTCCGCCGCCGACTCGAGATCCGCGACGAGAAGCGCCCGTGTCCGCGCGGCGACCAGCATCATCGCGGTGTCGAAGATGTCCTGGCTGGTGGAGCCGCGATGGACGTACTCCGTCCCGGCGGCCTCGGTCAGCTCCTTGATCAGCCCCACGACCGGGTTCGCCGTCTCCCGGGCCGCCCTCGCCAACGCGACCACGTCGATGTCGGCGGCCGCGGCCGCCTCGGTGATCGCCGCCGCGGCGGCCCGCGGGATCAACCCGGTGCGGGCCTGCGCCCTGGCGAGCGCCGCCTCCGTGTCCAACAGGGCCCGCAACCAGGCGAGATCACCCGTCGCCGCCTCGGCGGGCGTGCCTGCGCGGACCGGGGACAGGAGGCCGGAATCGGGATCGGCGTTCATCGGCCCAGCATCGCATTTCAAGGTTTCAGTGGCCTGTCCTCCCGTCGATGCGCTCACGAAGCAAGTCGGCGTGGCCGTTGTGGCGGGCGTACTCGGCGACGTGACGGGTCAGCAGCCACCGCAACGAGAACGGCTCCCCGCCGCGACGGCTCGTGCCCGTGTCGTCGAGCGACGCGGCCGCCACGATCTCCCGCGACCGCGCGCACTCCTCACGCCAAGCCACCCACGCTGCCTCGACGTCGCCGCCGAGGTCCTCGAAGTCCTGCTCGGGCCACTCGTCGGAGTAATAGAGCAACGGGACGTCCTCGCCCGCGAACTGCAGGCGGAACCACCAGCGCTCGACGCCCGTGAGGTGCCTGAGCAGCCCGTGCAGCGACAAACCCGACGGCTCGATCGGCCGCAGGGCCATCTGCTCCGGCGTCAGCCCCTGACACTTCAGCTCGAAGGTGCGGCGATGCCAATCGAGCGTGGACGTCAGGATCTCGCGCTCGCTCGCCACGCGCGGCGGCTCCGGGCGGTCGCCCTCCCAGCTCGCCGCGTAGTTCTCGTCGGGGATCGTGTCCATGGCCACGACCTTGGCAGAGACCCCCGACAATTCCGTGGCGCTCCGGCGGCGGCCCCGCCATCCTGGTAGCCGACGGCGGTCTACTAGACTCGGCCGCACGGGCCGTTAGCTCAATTGGTAGAGCTGCGGACTTTTAATCCGTAGGTTCTGGGTTCGAGCCCCAGGCGGCCCACTCACTCAACATCCCCGTCGGCCAGCCGGGGATGTCAGTCTTTTCGGGCCGTGTCCGCTTCGGCATCGACCATCGTCTTCGGTGAAGCGGCTGCCCGAGCCGGCGTATCACACGCTGCCGCGCTGTTCCGGTGATGTGCGGCGGTGGCGATCCGGACAAAAGCCATCGCCATCACGGCGCCCTAGAAAGGGAAAGCCCGCTGTAGCCCCATAAGGCGGTCAAGATCGGCACCACGGTGCCATCGCCGGGCTCATGCTCACCTCGCTGACCGGCAAGCGGCAGTTTTGGTGCGCAGGGGTCACAATCGCGCCGCATTCTGTGACACTTTGACGGGATGTGTCCCGCTGTGACAGTGCGAGAAGGGAATCTGCTGTGTCCGGAATGCTCAACAGACGCAAGGCGCTCGCTCTCGGTGGTGGTGCCGCGCTCGGCGCCTTGGTCGCCGGTGCCGACACGGCTTCCGCCGCGACGGGATGGATCCGGCTGCCGATCGTCACCGCCAACATCGGCCGCGACAACCTCGGGGCGCGCGAGGCCGCGATCGACGCCGTCCGCAACTGTGACTCCCTGGTGCGGCCTTTGGTCGGCTGGCAGGAGATCAACGAGGGCGACACCGGTGAGCCCGCGATGATCGACCACTACTTCGGGCCCCTGTACAACAACGCGTTCCTGCGGCACAGCACGTCGTTCCGGATCCCGATCTCGATCCCGCAGCCGTGGGAAGTGGCGAGCTCGAAGACCACGTATGTGCACGGCGGCATCACCGGGGTGACCCCGCCGCGCTGGATCAACGAGGTCGTGGTGCGTCACCAGAGCCACCCGACGCTCCAGTTCGCGCTGATCAACTCGCACTACATCGCGAACGCCTACAACGGCGACCAGCGCACCGACCTGCGCGACGAGTGGAACGAGCACAAGAGAATCCACGCCAGTCGTGTGCTCGCGCACCACAACGTCGGGCGCCTGGTCTTCTGGACCGCGGATACCAACAACCCGAACTACTACAAGGCCACCAGCCTGGACGCGGAGCGCCGGTGCTTCGGCACCGGGATCGACCGCATCAACTGGCTGGCGGGCAATGGCGTCGTCCAGGAGCAGTTCATCGACACCAAGACGGTGGACATGCGCGTGGACGGGCATGACGCCCGGGTCGCCGTCTTCCAGGTTCGCTTGGCCTGACGGAACGCACGGGCCGGGCGGTGCCCGGCCCGTGCCATGGCTGAAGTCTCGAAGGGACCAGAACCCTCATCCTTGGCGACCACGTCTGGGGGATCCGACAGCTCCCGAGGCCCGCCCATGGATGGACCTCGGGCGGTGCCGGTCAGAGACCGTGCGAGGTGAGGTCGTCCACGAGATAGGCGAGGTTGTTGCGGACCGCGATGACGCCGGGCACGTGCCGGGCTTCGCGGACGGAGTGGTCGGTGAAGCTGCGCAGCCGCAGGGTGCCATCGAGGGTGACGACGCCATCGGCGACGCTGACGGTGATGGTGCCGGGAACGCGCCGTTCGACGTCGGCGTGAATCGCGGCGTCCGTCCGGTGGAAGGCGCGCAGGGTGTCGTGGTGGGTGAGCACGCCGGCGAGCCTGCCCTGATCGTCCACCACGAACAGCTGAGGGAGCTGGTGGTCGGCCAGCTGATGCAGGGCCGTGTGCAGGGGTGTGTCCGCGGCAATGGCGGGGGCCGGGGTCGTCATCAGCTTCGCGGCGGTGAGCGCGCTCGCCTTGTGCCAGCGGGGCCAGCGGCGGAGGCTGCCGAGGAAGGGTGGCAGGTCCGCGCCGCCGTGAAACTCCCATTTGGTGATCACGTCGGCCGTGGTGACCACGCCGACCGGGCGGCCTGCCGGGTCGATCACCGCCACCGCCGGGAGCGCGTGCTCCAGCAGAGTGCGCACGATCTCCTGGAAGGCCGTGTCGAGGCCGATGGTGACGATCTGGCGGGTCATCACGTCGACTACTCGTTGATCGCACATATCGCTCTCTTTTCTAACTTGCTAAGGTTAGCAACTGTTGAATGCCGCGCCTAGTGATGTGCTGCCGGAGGGAGTGCCGTGAGCAGGCCCCTGTACCAGTTGAAGGCGGAGTTCTTCAAAACGCTGGGGCATCCGGCGCGGATCCGGGTGCTGGAGCTGCTGTCCGAGCGGGAGCACGCGGTGGCCGAGATGCTGCCGGAGGTCGGGATCGAGCCGGCGAACCTGTCTCAGCAGCTGGCGGTGCTGCGTCGCGCCGGACTGGTGACCACCCGCAAGGAGGGCTCCAGTGTGATCTATGCGCTGACCAGCCCGCATGTTGCGGAGCTGCTGGCGGTGGCGCGCCGGATCCTCACCGGTGTGATCACGGATCAGCTGGAGCTGCTCGACGACCTGCGAAGCCCGATCTCGCCCCACGCCGGCGCGGGGTAGCCGAAGCCGCGGTCGCGCGCCGGGCTCACTCAGTCACCGGCCCGGCAGCGCGACCGCCCCGGACTTCCCGCTCTCCTTCGTGGCATGGCACGGGAGCGCTGAAGAGTTGCATAATTACGCAACTATCAACATGGTAGCTTCTTGAAGAAGCTTGCAAGGACGGGGAGAGTGTCGATGGGAAGCCAGTTCGCCAGTGAGCTGAGGCGTGGGATCGAGGAGGCGCAGGACGCCACGATCACGGCGACGCAGGCCAAGCACCCGTACGAGGCATATCTGCACCGCGTGCGCCTCGGGGAGTTGCTCGACCTCGCCGCGCGGCATGACATCGACACGAGTGGGCTCGTGCGGCCCGAAGTTCGGACAGCGCTCGCGGAGGACCGGACGGCTCTCGGGCAATGAGCTTCGAGGGTGCGGGCGGTCTGGCGATCGTCGGCGACGGCAGCGCGCTGCCCGACGCATCCGTGGCCGACCCGGGAGCGGTGCTGGCCGCACTCGACATCGACGCGCGGCTGCTGCGGGGACACACTTCGCTGAATCCGTTCCCGGTCGCGGTCACCGCCCGTGACGCCGGCGATCTGGCGACCGCGTTGCGCTCGCTGCCCGGCGCGGCCACCGCGGTCTTCCTCGCCCGCACCGATCCCGTCCGCGCTCGCGCCGCCCAGCGGAACCTCGCCGCCTCCGGGCGGATCCCGGTCATCACCGAACAGGACACACTCGCCATCGCCTTGGCCGCCACGGTCCTGGTGACAGTGCGCCGAGCCGACATAGCCCCTGGCGACGCCCGGGTCGTGGTGGCCGGTCCCGGGGTGGCGCCGTTACTCGTCCCGCTGCTGATGGCCGTCGGCGTCGGCGACATCGCGTCGTGGAACCAGGCCGACGCGCTGGACTTCCCGCTCTCCGGCTTCGCGCGGGACGCGAACGCCGTGATCGACCTGGTCGGCGCGGCCAACGGCCTGCGGCCCGCCTTCCAGACGGATCCGTCCTCGATGGTGCTCACCGCGGGCGATCCGGTGGCGCATCTGCTGGCTCTGCCTGGTTTGCTGCTGGCGTTGCGGAAGGGGCCGATCGCCAGCCTGGCCGGTGATCCGCTGGAGCACCTCGACGCGCACCGTGCCTGCGCGCAGGCACTGGCCACGCTCACGCCGGTGGACCGGGTCTTGCCCGAACTCGCCGATCCCGACCTCACCCACCGAGTCGCCCGCGCCGTCACCGAGGCACTCCGGCCACCGCCGCGCGCCCGATAGACGCCTGCCGGTCAGGAAAGGAAACCGGCGCGGAAGCCGATGGCGACCGCTTCGGCCCGGTCGTGGACGCCCAGCTTGCGGAAGATCCGTTTGCAGTGGGTTTTGACGCTGTCTTCGGAGAGGGCGAGATCGGCGCCGATCTGGATGTTCCGTTTCCCCTGGGCCATGCCCCAGAGGATCTGGAGTTCGCGTTCGGACAGGCGGGGGCGTTCGGCGTCGGGCGGCACGGCGGCGAGGGCCGGTTCCGGGTACAGGCCCTCGTATTTCCGGAGGAATCCGCCGATGCCGGGCACCATGGCGCTGGGCGCCGCGGAGGCCGTGCTGAACGAGCCGAACATGATCACCGAGGCGCCGGGGGCGACCGACAGCAACGCCGCCGCGGCGGCGGGGCCGGTCGGCTCGTCCGGCCGGACCGCGACGAGCACCACGTCAGCGGGCGAGCGGATGTATCCGCGGACGAGTTCTTCGGCGGTCGCCGCGCATTCGACGCGCCCGATTCCCGGCGCGCCCCGCAGGGATCGCGCGATCCCGTGGCGCGTACTCGGCCGGTCGGCGTAGACCACTATCGCCACCGCGACCGTCATTTCCGGGGATCGATCGCGATCGCGTTCGTTTCGGGGATCGAACACGGCCTCCATGTCCCTGGAACGCCGGTTGACACATTCTCTTACGCGGAATGATCGAAATTCTGTGCACCCGATGTCGAGTTATCGAACTGTGACCATTGATTCGAAGCGGTCTCGGATTCGGATTTCGACAAGCAGTTGACTTCCGCATTTTCGATTCACCCGATCGTGGACATGAGGCCGAATTTCCGCGCTGCGGCTCCGACGGAGAGTGGTTCGTTCGAGAGAGGGGCGACTGTAAGGAGTGGCGGCCGCCGGTCCCGTAAGTGGCAGTTCCCTATTGCCTGCCGGGTCCTTACTGTCTGCTGTTGGGGCAAACCTTCGAGTAAGCCGGAAATGGTGGAGTGCGATGGTGTGGCTGCGAACGACCGACGGTGGAACGGGCACGGCGTCCGTTTCACGCGGTCGTCGCGGACCTGCCGGACCTGAGCCGAGATGCCTCGTCATGGTCTGCCGGGCTGTCCTGCTCGGTGCGTTCGTCCTCGCCGGCTTCGCCGCTGTGAGTGCTTTCGAGACCGCTGCCGCAGACACCGGATGCGAGGAGAACTGCGGACTCGCGACCGTCACCGTTCAGGAGGCGGAACCCGCCGCGCGGATCTCCCTTGTGGACGCGGCCGTCGGGCAGACCACCGCGTTGGTCGGCTCCGCCGCGCCGACCCTGGCTCCAGCGATCGCTCAGGTCGGCTCGTCGGTGAAGGCGGCCACCGCGGTGACCACCTCGCTCACCCGAACCGTCGACACGGTGGTGCGCGAGACCGTCACCACGGTGAACCGCACGCTCGACAACCCGGTCACGAACGCGCTCACCGGCACGGTGTCCGCGATCGCGCCGGTCGTGTCCGGCACCGGCTTGCAATCCCGCATCGCCGCCCCAGGCGTGGTCACGGTCACGGCGACGCTGGCGGCGCCCTCGACGAGCTCGGCGGCGCCCCGCCTGCAGCCCGCCGACACGGCCCCGGTACTTCCCGTGGCGCCGCGGACCACGCCAGCGATGGACCTGCCGGCCGTTCCGGCGGCGACCACCCCGGTGACCCGGCTCGGCGGCGACTGCCCGTTCTGCGTGAACGCATCGCGCGGCCCGGACTCGTTCCCTAGGCCGACCGCGACGGCGGCGCCGGCCGGCATCGGCTCGCAGCCCCCGCTCGACCGGCTTCCCCTTGGTTTCCCGGCAGCGCCCATCGGCGCCGTCGGGTCCGGTAATGGCACTTCGTCAGCAGGCTCAGGCGGTGGACACGCGCACGGCGCGATCGTGCTGCCCGGAAGGGCCGCCAACGACCAGCGGCTCGCCTGCTGGAGTGCCACCCCGGATGACGTCGCTCCGCTGCGCAAGCGCGCGCAGCAGCCTCCGGTGTCGCCCGACTGACGTGTCGGCCGCCAATGCGTGAATCGCACGGCGAATCCCTTGATCGGTAGCGACAGCAGGACCGTCGAGGTGCAAGCTCGACGGCCGGCTCGCGAATTCATGGGCTGATATCGCAAGCCAGTAGCTCCCGCTGCCACTACCTCCATCAAACGGCTGGTGTCCAGGGCTGTCGGTAAACAGAACCCCGTTTCACAGCAGACACGTCAACCGCCATGCCGATTTTATCGGCTGGCGCTCATGAACTGGAGCGTTGAAAATGAAATTCTCACGTTGGACTCGGCGTCATCGCGCCGGTGTCCCCGGCGGAAAGGCCTCGTGTGGTCTTTCGTCGGCGAATCGGTATTCCCGCCGGTTGCGGGGCTCGGCCCGCGCGGCCGCGGTGTCGGTCACCGCGACCTTCGCGCTGGTCGGCTTGGTGACGAACACCGCTGCTGCCTCCCTGCCGGGCCTGGATGGCCTCGGCCTTTCCGGAACGGACACCACCTCACTGTTCGCGAGCTCTCAGCCCGGCTCGTCGGTGAGTGCTTCCGGAACGAGCAGCGCACCCAGCCAGCCCTCGACCAGCCTGTTCCCCTCGGCGACTTCGGCCACCGGGGACCTCCCGACGGCGCAGATCCCGACCGTCGGCAAGTTCCTCAGCGGTGACGTGCTCAGCGGTGGCATCTTCACCGGCGGCCTGTTCGGCGGCGAGACGACGCAGACGTCCGTCGACCCGAACCAGACCGGCGGTGGCCACTCGACCGGCGACACCACCCATGAGGGCGGCGGCGACGCGTGCGACTTCTTCCTGCAGCACATGTGGAAGAACGAGGACGGGATCCCGCTGCTCGGCAGCAACTCCCACGCCCTGACCTACCACACGGATCCGGCGTACAAGAACCTGATCCTGTCCATGGCCAGTGGCGCGATCGGGAACTCGCAGATGCCGGTCGTCGACGCCTACGGCGGGCCGCTGGGCTGGATCCCGATCTTCAACCCCTCGCACGTGCGGGGCCACGGCACCGACTACCTCACGATGGCGACCGGGTGCGGCGGCATGGGCTTGCCCATTGACACCAAGACCATGGCCGTCGACATGTCCCGGCTGCCGACGCCGGACAAGGTGATCAACTTCGTTCAGAAGGGGATGCCGAGCGTTCCCGACCCGGCGAGGGTGCTGGCACCGGACTACCTCTACAACACCCTGCAGGTCGCCGAGATCATGAACCGGCTCGGCCCGAACACGGTGTTCACCCCGGACGAGTACTTGTCCTTCGCGGGCAACAACTTCGACGCCATGCGGCTGCTGTGGCAGACCGCGTTCGACAAGATGAGCAGCGGCGATCCCGCCGCGATGCTGGACGTCCTGAAGATCACCGACAACATCAAGACGCTCCAGTCGCTCGGCCTGCCGGGCCTGCCCGGATCGAGTGGTGACACCCTCACCGGCGGCCTCCCGACCGGCGGCCTGCCGATCATCGGAGGCGCTCTCGGCGGTTCGCCGGTCACCCCGGGCGCTCCCGGCGCGACTCCGCTGCGGCCGGGCGTCCCGGCCATCGGCGGCACGCCGATCTCGGGTGAGGGCCCGAGCATCCCGGCCGGTTCGCCGGTCTCGGGTTCGGTCACCTTCACCAACACCGGCACCGGGCCGATCACCAACCTGAGCGGCTCGTTCCCGGGCGGCACCGTCACCCCGTCCGCGACCTCGGTCGCGCCGGGCGGCACCGTCACCTTCACGTTCACGGCCCCGGCGAAGACGGGTTCGCAGAGCGCGCAGCTGACGGTCACCGGTACCAAGCCGGACGGCTCGACCGTCAGCTCGGTGACGACGATCCGCTACACCGGCACGCCCGCTCCCGGTACGCCTGCTCCGGGCACGCCTGCTCCCGGTACGCCCATTCCCGGGCTGCCTCTTCCGGGTCTGCCGAGCCTGCCCCTGCCGGGTACCCCCAGCGAGCCCGGTACGCCGACCCAGCCCGGTCTTCCGGGACTGCCCGGTCTGCCGGCCCTCGGTGGGATCTTGGGCCCGGTGACCGGACTGCTGGGCAACCCGCAGCCGCAGCCGACCCCGGTTCCGGTGCCGCAGCCGACGCCGCAGCCGACTCCGGTTCCGGTCCCGCAGCCGCAGCCGCAGCCGCAGCCGCAGCCGCAGCCGCAGCCGCAGCCGCAGCCGCAGCCGCAGCCGCAGCCGCAGCCGACGCCGACGCCGCAGCCGACTCCGGTTCCGCAGCCGCAGCCGCAGCCGGTTCCGCAGCCGTCGGCGAGCATCTCCGTCGGTACCCCGCTGGTGAACGGGAAGGCCGCGGGCAGCGCCCCCGGCCCGAACGTTGCGTCGGGTAGCCAGGTCACCATCACGATTCCGGTGACCAACAACGGCACCGTCCCGGTGTCCGGGCTCGGTGGCAACACCTCGCTCGGCAAGTTGAACTGCGGCTCGGGCCAGTTGGCGCCGGGCAGCACCGCGCGGTGCACGGTCACCACGACCGCGCGGCCGGGCTCGAATACCGCGCAGTTCAACTTCACCGTGTCGGGTCCGAACGGAACCCAGCAGAGCAAGAGCTGCCGGATCTTCTACACCGGTACGCCCGCGGGCGCCGGCAAGCTGACGATCACCGGCAAGCCCTCGGTCAACGGCGCCGTGATCGGCCCGAACTCGACCGCGACCGTGCCCGCCGGCAGCAAGTCCACCGTCAAGGTGCAGATGACCAACACCGGCACCGCGCCGATCACCAACCTGCGGGGTACCTCGCAGAACGGCCGGGTCACCTGTGGCAGCACGACGCTCGCCCCGGGTGCCAGCACCCAGTGCACGATCGAGTTCACCGCCACTCCCGGCGCCAAGTCGGTGAAGGCCACCTTCACCGGTAAGGACGCCGCCGGCAACACCTCGACCGTCGGGTTCTCGCTGAACTACACCACCACCGGTGTGTGCACCTGCGACCCGGCCACGACCGGATCGACCACGTCGACCGGGTCCGCCACGTCGCCGCTGTCCGCGGTCACGGGCGCGATCACGCACTGACAGACATCGGCTGACAGCAACCGGACACCGCCGAGATCACTGATCGGCCCCAGCAGAACTTGGAAAGGTTTCTCATGCGTACCTGGGTAAAACGGTCCATCCAGGCCGGGTTACTCGCAGGTGGCTTGATGCTCCTCGGCGTGGGCGTGGCCCACGCCGAGGGGGACACCGAGCCTCCTGAACCCAGTAACCAGGCGACCGAGACAACGGCGGGCATCGCTCCGCTGAGCACCGTGACGTCGCTGGTGTCGGGACTCGTGCAGCCGCGGCACGCGGCATCGGCCGGCACGACCTCGGCATCCGCGTCGACACCCACCACATCGGCGACAACGACCAGCACCGGCTCGACCACTCGATCCGGCTCGTCCAGTCCCGTATCCGCGATCACCTCGTCAGTCGTCGGGGGACCCGCGCGAAACGGAGCCACGGACGAGGTCACGACGCTGCCGGCACCGGCAGAGGCGACGACCACCGGAACCGGCACCACTGTGATAACCACAAGCCCGGAGACGTCGGCTCCGACGGAGGACAGCGGCGACACCGGGTGTTCGTGTCACCTGACCATGGGCACACCCACGGTCAACGGCACGAATGCCGGATCAGCGGCCGGTGCCGTGCCGGTTCCCGCCGGTGAGCCGTCGACGGTGACCGTCCCGGTCACCAACACCGGCACGAGCACGGTCAGCAACGTCAGTGGCACTACCCCCAGTGGTGCGATGACCTGTTACGACAGCACGCTGACCGCCAGTGAGAGCACCATGTGCACCGGGCCGTTCACGCCGGCCGCGGACACCACCGTGGCTCCGGTCACGGTCACGGTCACCGGCACCACGGCGGACGGGGAGCAGGCCGGCACCACTGGCACCGCCTACCTCGCCCCCGCCGCACCCGCACCGGCGCCTGCTCCGGCACCGGGCTCCGGCAGCGGCGGCGACACCGGGTGTTCGTGTCACCTGACCATGGGTACGCCCACGGTCAACGGCACGAATGCCGGATCACCGGGCAACGCCGTACCGGTCACTGCCGACCAACCGTCGACCGTGACCGTCCCGGTCACCAACACCGGCACGAGCACGGTCAGCAACGTCAGTGGCACTACCCCCAGTGGTGCGATGACCTGTTACGACAGCACGCTGACCGCCAGTGAGAGCACCATGTGCACCGGGCCGTTCACGCCGGCCGCGGACACCACCGCGGCTCCGGTCACGGTCACCGGCACCACGGCGGACGGGGAGCAGGCCGGCACCACCGGTACCGCCTACCTCGCCCCCGCCGCGCCCGCACCGGCGCCTGTACCGGCGCCGGTTCCGGTTCCGGGCACCGGTGACCCGCACGGTGGCTCCGGGAACCCACCCGGAACCCACCCGGGTTCGCCCTCCGGTGGCAGCACCGGCGGAACCGGTGACACGGCCGGTCACCAGACCGGTGACACCGGGCACGGCACCGTGGGTGCCGGTCAGGGAGTGGTCATGGTGGGTGGCGGTCTCGCTTCCCATGCGGCCGGAGTGCACAGCGGTTCGGTGGAAGCGTCGCTCCACGGCGCCTCCGGCGAGCACGCCGATGCCGGATACCCGGTGCCCGCCGGTGCCGTCGAGGCCGGTGGCGGCGGAACCGCTGAGGACCAGCGGCCCGCCGTCGGCGGAATCGTCGGCGGCGGACTGGCCTTCCTGGTGATCGCCCTGCTCATGGTGACCGCGGCAGCCGCGCGCCGTCGTCACCTCCGATAGGGGGAACGGTGTGGTGTGGCCCTGCCCCGGCCACACCACACCACCCCTCCCCGTTCGACGACTGGAATGGGCCATGGCTGTCGAAACCATCTGGACCAGGCTGCTCCTGCTCGCGCTGGTCGGCCTGTCGTGGATGCTGGCGGCCGTCACGTTCTTGCCTGGCGACACCGGCTTCGCCGTGGTGAGCGCGTCTTTCGTGATCATCGTCGGCGTCGGTTGGGAAACGCTCCAGCAGGCCGGTCGGCAGCTGCGCCCAAGTCCCGGGTACGGCGCGATCATCGCGCCCGTGGCCGCGGCGGCGGCATTGGGTCTGGTGATCGGCATGACCACAACCTCGATGCAAGCACCGCCCGCGCCCGGCATGGCGGACTCACGACCGTCCCCACCGCCGGTGACGCCGACCCGGACGATCGTCGACCCCACGGTCCGCGTGACCCCGACCGCGGTGCACATCCCCAAGCTCGGCGCCGACTCGTCGCTGATCGAACTCGGCCTCGACGCGAACCGCCGCATGCGGACCCCGCCGGTGACCACCCCGATGCAGGCGGGCTGGTACGAGCCGGGACCGGCGCCGGGACAGACCGGGCCCGCGGTGATCGTCGGTCACGTCGACGGTGCGACCCGGCCCGGCATCTTCTATCGGCTGCACGAACTCGCGCCGGGAGACCGCGTCGCCGTCGAACGCGCGGACGGTTCCGTCGTCACTTTCGTGGTGCGCCGGACCATCCACGCCCCCAAAGATCGCTTCCCCACCAAGGAGGTCTACGGCCACACCGCCGGCCCGGAACTGCGACTGATCACCTGCGGCGGTTCCTTCGACCGGACCGCACGTTCCTATCGCGACAACGTCATCGTTTTCGCCCGGCTCGAAGGAGACGACGGCCACGACCGGCATGGGTGAGCACAGAAGGACGTCATCGCGCACACCCGTCATGGTTGTAAGCAGCGATCAGTCGTTCCATCACCTCGACCGGGAGTGACGGATTGGCGGCCGCGCATCCGGCCAGGCTCGGATCTTCCAGTAGTCCGGCCAGGACGTCGGCCGGCAGGTTCGGGTGCGCCGCGGCCCACCGTCGTGCGACATCGTCCCCGAGGCAGAGCAGCAAGGTTTCCCCGCGCGTGTTCACGTGTTCGGCGACCGCGCGGTAGGTCCGGCGCGCGGTGGCGTTGCGGGTCATGTGATGCAGCAGGTCCGGATCGCAGTGGGGGTTCGTCGCGAGCCTGCGGAACAGGCTCGGCCCGTGCCGCTCGGCGAGTGCCCACAGCCGGTCCGCCGACAGCGCGGGGTGCGGCGCGATTCCTTTGGCGACACGGATGTCGTCGTCCGTCACGAGCAGTTCGAAGACGTCCGCGGGCAGTGCGGTGCGCTGGGCGACCAGCATACGGACCCGTGCGGACGGTGATGCCGTGAGAAGACGCAGTTCGTCGTCCGTCGCCGTCATGACACGAGGCACCAGGTTCGGCCCGATCCGGATCGAGCAGGCCAAGTGGATGAGCACGTCCAGCGGGACGGACGGGTTGTGCGCGACGCTTCGCCGAACCTCCGCGTCTTCGTCGTTCGCCAGTCCGCGCAGGATCGACGCCGACACCACGACGGGATTGGCGGCGAGGTCCGCACGGACACCGGGGACGGGATCGGCGGCCAGCCGCTCGTGGATCTCGCCGGGCAGGTCCGGACGACCGGCGAGTGTCCACCGGACCAGCGCGTTGTCGTGGTCCAGCAACGCGATCACCTCGTCCGAAGGTGTGGCCGGAGCACCTGCCCGCGCGACGTCCGGGTCGACATCGTGCCAGGTCGTGTCAGGTGGCGTTTCCACGGGGCGAGCGGGCAGGAGCGCGCGCAGGTGACCGGGCAAAGCCGGGTTCGTCCTCAGACCGCACAGGATGTCTCGGGCTCGTTCGTCCACTCCGCACTCCGGTCGGGTCGCCGCGGTTCGCGGGTCCGCCTGGTGCGGAACAGCTCAGGATACGGCCTGATGCCGGGGCCGCGGCGGCACGGCCGGTACCGCCGCGGCCCCGGACGTCACTTCAGGTGTCGCGTGAGGAACCGGCCCGCGGCTTCCCCTTCGAACCACGGGACGCCCGTGTGCCCGCCCATGTTGGCGTGCAACGTCTTCTCCTTGGAGCCGAAGGCGTCGAACAGATCCAGCGCCTGCTGCCGGTCGTTTCCTTCGTCGTCCCACTGCAGCATGACGTGCAGTGGGATGGTGACCTGCCGGGCCTCTTCGAGGATGCCGCGCGGCACGTAACTCCCGGCGAACAGGACGGCGGCTTTGACGCGTGGCTCGACCAGCGCCAGCCGGGTGCCGATCGCGATCACCCCGCCCGAAAGCCCGACCGGGCCACCGATTCCGGGCAGTGCGAGGAGTGCGTCGAGGGTGGTCCGCCATTCCGGGACCGCCGTTTCGACCAGCGGGAGAACGAGCCGGTCGATGATGTCTTCGGTGACCGGCTCGCCGGCCTTCAGCACGCGCCGCAGATCGGCGCGGGCCTCGTCGACGACGGTGAAACGCGGCCGGTCACCGGCGCCGGGGAGCTCGATGGTGGCCGCGGCGTAGCCCTCCGCCGCGCAACCCAGGGCCCGGGCAACGAGCCTCGGGCGCATCCAGTCCAGCCCACCGGGGTGGCCCATCAGGATCAGCGGGGCCGGCGCTTCCGACTCCGGCGTCCACAGGATGCCGGGGATCTCGCCGAGGGTGAATTCGCGCTCAAGGACGCCGTCTTCGAGGCGTTTTTCGGAAGTGAAGTGCATGGTCGTGCCTTTCGGGAGTGCTCGTGAAACGGCGCTCCCGGACGACCTATCGCCCGACCGTGACCCCTGAGGGGAGCACCCATGTCGAAATGTTCACGGGTACCACCTCCTCGTTCGCTCGCACGGCCTCCGGCACGGTAACAGCGGCCGCGATCGCGCGCCAACGCTTTAACCCACCACCGAAAGCCCGTCCGCCACGACGACGCCGTCGTGCAGCACCGTGCGGTCCTTGCCGCGGTCCATCACCGCGCTCGTCGGGGTCTCGCCGTCCACCAGCACGAGGTCGGCGCGGTCCCCGACGGCCACCCCCGGCCGGTCGGCGATACCGGCCAGCCGCGGCACGTCGTGGCTCATGATCGACGCGCCGCCCATCGTGGCGACGGCCAGCGCCATCTCGATCAGGTCGTCGCGGCGGAAGCCGTTCGTGAAGGCGAGCTGCCAGGTGCGGTCGAGCAGGTCGCAGTTGCCGTACGGGCTCCAGTAGTCCCGCTGGCCGTCCTCGCCGAGGCCGACGCGCACGCCCGCGGTCGTGAGGTCCGCGAGAGACAGCTGACCGTCGGTCGACGGCGCGACGGTCGCCATCGCGATGTCCAGTTCCGCGAACGTGTCGATCAGGCGACGGCTCACCGATTCCGAGATCGAGCCCAGTTCGTACGCGTGCGACATGGTGACCTTGCCGCGCATGTCCAGCGCGCGGACCCGTTCGATCACCAGGTCGGTGGAGAACACCCCCAGGTGGCCGGGTTCGTGCAGGTGGATGTCGACCTCGACGCCGTACTTCTCGGCGAGCCCGAACACGACGTCGAGGTGCCCCTTGGGGTCCTTGTCCAGCGAGCACGGGTCGATCCCGCCGACGACCGTGGCGCCCGAGCGCAGCGAGGCCTCCAGCACGTCCACGGTGCCGGGTTCGCGCAGGATCCCGGCCTGCGGGAACGCCATGATCTCGACGTCGGCGTGCTGGGCGAAGCGTTCCTTCGCGGCGAGGACGGCGTCGAGCTTCTCAAGGCGGCAGTCGACGTCCACCTGCGCGTAGGTGCGCACGCGGGTGGTGCCGTTGGCGATCATCCGTTCCAGTGTCGCGGCGACGCGTTCGGGCAGCGGGACCTCGGCATCACGCCAGTTCTCGCGGTCGTTCAGCATCATCGCCCATACGCCGGGCGCGCCGGTGTGCGGCCGGAACGGCAGGCCGATCCGCGTCGAGTCCAGGTGGACGTGCACGTCGCTGAACGACGGGAACAGCAGCCGGCCGCGCCCGTCGACGGTGTCCGGCGCCGTCGCGGTGGCGGGATCGTGCGGCCGCACCTCGCTGATCCGGCCATCGGCCACTTCGACGTCGCTGCGCTGTCCACCCCAGGGGCGGACGTCACGGATCAACAAGGGAGCACCTTTCTCGACGAGCTCCCTTTGGTATACCAAAGTGCTATCGCTGGGGCAACGTCAGGTGCTTCACTTCGTGTGCCGGTACGGGCGCGTGTGCCCGGTTTCGGCGTTGTGCTTGGTGATGTGGTCGATCCCCATCTTCTCGAGCCTCGGGTACTCGGTCACCTTGAACACGTTGTCCTCGCGGCGGTGCGGGTAGACGTCGTGCCCCTTGCCCGGCCAGCTGGGGAAGACCACGTGCGTGTCCTTGTTGGAGTTCTTGGCGAAGGTGTCGGAGACGTAGTCCCACTTCTCCTGGACGAGCGGCTTCCTCGGGTCCTTGGGATCGTTGATCCACCCGGGCATCTTGACGTTGTTGTCCTTGAGGGTGCCTTCGAGGGTGTTGCCGCCGTTCTGCTTCGCGATCTTGGTGGCCTTCTCCTCGACGGAGCCGAGGTACTCGTCCTCTTCGCCGCGCTTGCGCTTCTTGTGTCCGCCGGACCAGAAGAAGTGCTTGTCGGCCTTCAAGATCTCGTCGAGCTTCGGCTTGAACTTCTCGAACTCCTCCTTCGACATCTTGTCGACGTTGATGGGAGGCTTCCTCGGGCTCCTGCGCGGTGGCTGGGGTTGCCCGCTGGGGCCGACCGGCTGGGGCCGCTGCTGGCTGCCGGGCCCGGTCTTGCCGCAGGTGCCGGCGAGGCCGAGCGGGTCGCCGACGAGCAGCGGCTGCTCGACATAACCGACCGGGTTCGGCGCGGCCGCGAGGCCGAGCGGGTCCTGGCTGAGGTAGCGCGAGGTCCTCGGGTCGTAGTACCGGAAAACGTTGTAGTGCAGCCCGGTTTCCTCGTCGCGGTGCTGGCCGGGGAACGCCAGCGGCATCGACGCGGTGTCCGCGCCGGGCAACGGCATACCCCAGAAACTGCTGCGGTCCTGCCAGACCAGCGTGCCGCGTTCGTCGAGCATCTCGGTCGGCGTGCCCGCGGGCGACGTGATCACGGCGCGGAACGACACGTCCTCTCCGGCGCCGGTGCGTTCGACCTGAACGACCGGGCGGTCGTCGTCGAAGCGTTCCCAGGTGAAGAGCCGGTAGGACTCGTCGGAGGGGTCGTAATCCATACGCTCGACCACGTTCATCCCGCTCCACAGGAAGCGGACGTCGTGCGTGAGTTCGGCCTCGCCGTCCTGATCGATCAGCCAGCGGCGTTTGGCGAACCGCCGCCCGAGCGGGTCGTAGTGGTACGTCCAGAGCGCGCCGTCGGGGGTGCGCACGGAGCGCAGCCGGTCGAGGTGGTCCCACGCGTAGGCGCAGGACCGATCGGCGGTGACACGCCCTCGCTCGTCGGAGTCGTAGACGCCCTCGTCGAGGGTGATGTTGCCCGCCGGGTCATGGGTGAACCGCTCGGCCCCGGCGGGCCCGCGCGCCTCGCTGACCCGGCCCGCGGCGTCGAAAGTGAGCTGCCAAGGCCGGATCGGGTCGTCGACCGCGGCGAGCCTGCCGTCCGGGCGGTAGCCGTACACGCGCGTCCCGACGCCCGCGATCTCCTCTTCGGCGAGCCGGTCTTCCGCGTCGAAGCGCCGCCGGAGCACCACGGTGCCGTCGACGCCGCGCGTGATCTCGCGTCCGGCGTCGTCGTAGCCGAATTCGATCTCGTGCCCGGCGATCCGCAGCGACCGCGGCAGTCCTGATCCGGTGAACCGCCACTCACTGTCCACACCGGACGAAGTCCGGCGCACGAGCACGTCCCCGTCGTGACGCCAGCACACCCCGAGCCCGTTGATCGTGTCCATGACGACCTGATCCCCGTCGTCGTGGACCATCTCGACCCGCGACTCGATGTTCTCGGCGACAGTCATCCTGCCGAGCGCGTCGTATTCGTACCGGGTGACGTCGTCCGGGGTACGCCGTGCCACGACGTTGCCCTGGAGGTCGTAGTCGTACTCGGTCGCGTCGCCCGTGCTGCTGGTCATGCGAAGCAGCTGCCCCGCCGCGTCGTAGGCGTAGCCGATCCGGCGGCCGTCGTAGTCGGTCTCCTCGACGAGCCGTCCCGCGGCGTCGCGGACATAGCGCCAGGTGAGGCCGTTCGGATTCGTCACCGAGGTGAGCCGCAGTTCGCCGTCGTAGGTGAACAGCGTGCGCGCGCCCGCGGCGTCGGTCTCCGCCAGGACGAGGCCGAACGGGCCGTACTCGCGGCGCCGCGCGGCACCGGTCGCGTCGCGGTGCTCGACGACGTGGCCTTCCGCGTCGTGCACCCACGTCTCGCGGCCGCCGTCCGGGCCGAGCCGCCACGCGCGGCGGCCGTCGGCCGTCCAGCCGAGCCGCGCCGCGCCACCGGACGCCGTGTACGCGAGCCGCGGGCGGCCGAACAGATCGCGGTCGCCGGGGCGATCCGTCACGGGGGCGTCGGTGAGCGGGTCGGGGGCGTCCGGGATCTCCACCGGCAGCCCGGTGCCGGTCAGGGTGGTGGCCGGGTCGAAGGCGGGGACCGTCCGCCGGACGTCGCCCGCCGACAGCCGGACGGTGCCCTCGGCGTGCGTCAGCAGCACCGTCGATCCGCCGGGACGGTGGACAGCCACCAGCTCGCCGTCTTCGTCGTATTCGTAACCGGTTTCCCGGCCGATTTCGTCCACTGTGGACAGAAGCTCGTCGCGCCGGTTCCAGGTGTAGCGCTGGGAGTTGCCCAGCGGGTCGATCCGTTCGGTCAGCTGCTTGGCGTCGTTGAGGCGGTACGTCCACGTGTGGCCGACGGCGTCGGTGTGCCTGGTCGTGCCGGGCTCGTAGGCGAACGTCGCGTTGTAGTAACCATTCGCGCCCACGGCGCGGACGCAGCGCCCGGCGTCGTCGTAGACGTAGCGGTACCAGGTGCCCGTGCGGTCCTTCCAGCCGACGAGCCGGTGCCCGAAGTCGTAGTCGAGTGTCATGGGGCGCCCGGCGTAGTCCGTGACGGTGCTCAGCTGGCCGAGCCGGTTGTACGAGAAGCGCACGAGTGGCGGCTGTCCCGGAGCGCCGAGTGCGACGATCCGCCCCTTCGCGGTGCCGATCGCGAGTTCGACGCCGTCGTCACGGCGAAGTCCCACGGGCGTGCCGTCGGCCGCGTACGCGAACTCGGTCCGTCCGCCGTTCTGCTCGATGGCCACGAGCGGCAGGATCCGGCCCGCGCCGGCGAAGCGCAGTTCGCGATCGCCCATCGACAGCCGATAGCCGTCCGCCGCGCGGCGCAGCCGGTGCCGCGGCCCCTGCGCCGGCAGCACGGGAGTACCCGCCGGAACGGGGTAGGTGAGCACCATGCCGTCCTCGGCGTAGAACAGGACGCGATCGCTCGCGAACACCAGCCGTTGGTCCATTGTGGACGTCCAAGAAGGACCGAACCAGCGGCCGGCGGTATAGGACGACAGATGCGTGCGGGAGAGCTCCAATTCTGCCACGTCGCCGGGCAACGTCACGTCGACCTGCTTCATGACGACTTCGCCGGTCGCGACGTCGACCGGGTCGCCGCAGTAGTTCTTGGCATCCGAAGACGTCGAGCGGTCGCCGTTGCCGTCCTTCTTGGTGGTGTCGTTGCTGCCGCCGCGGTCCCGGCCGCCTCCGCCGCCGGTGCCGCTGGTGTTCGTCTGGTCGTTGTCGCTCTTGGTGTCGATGCTCCTGTCGTTGGAGTTACCGCCGCCACCACCGCTGTTGTTGCCGCCTCCGGCGCTCGAACCGGTGGTGCCCTCGTCGAGCCCGCGATCGTTGCCGCCCTTGGTCTTGGGCGGCGGCGGGGCGTCGACCTTCCCGCCCTGCAGCTTCCGCAGCGCCTTGGCCGCGTCGTCGAAAAGCGAGTCGGCCCGCTTGAGCAGCGGCATCAGGCCCTTGAGCGCCTTGACGAGTTTGGTGGTGATGTCGGCGATCTTCGACGCGGTCTTGGCGACCGCGGTCACCACCTGCGGCACCACCCAGGTCAGCCCGATGCCGAGGGTGAACAGCACCTGCAGCGCCCAGCTGATGAGGTGGCCGACGAGTTCGGCGATGATGTCGCGGACGAGGGTGCGGACGGCGGCGACGACCTCGCCTGCGGTTTTGACCCCGCTGGAGGCTCCTTCGCAGCCCTTCTGCGCCGCCGTGAGGACGTTGACGGTGTCCGCCGAGCGCTCGCGGTAGCGGTCCGCGGCGTCACCGGCCCAGGTCTGCAGGTCGGCCTTGACCAGGTCGGTCAGCTCGGTGCCGACGGCGCCGAGTTCCTTGGCGATATTGGACCAGGTTTCGGCCTGCGCCTTGATCTGGTCGGCGTCGCCGGTCAGGGCGTCGAGCGCGTCGGAGAGCGGGCCGACGTGTTCGAGCAGCCAGCCGACGCCCGCGGCGAGGATCGACCCGAACGGATCCATGGCCATCGACAGCGCGTCGAGAGCCGTCCCGACGGCACCCATCGCGACGGCGGCCCAGTCGCCCTTCTCGATGCCCTCTTTGAGGTCGTTCGCCGATTCCAGCAACGGAACGCCGGAGTGCCCCTTGGTGGAGTCCTGACGTTCAGCGACCAGCGGATTCGCCATATATGCCGTCTTCCTGCCTCGGGATCCTCGCCGACTGGGCCAGCCGATTTCTACCATCGCCGCGCCCTGGTTCCCTGTGCGGGAAAGGATCTTTGTCCGCGCGCCGGGAGGACGACCCGTACGGGCAGGGTCTTGCAACTTCTGCGATGCGGAAGCTAACCTCCGCAGACTGAAAATTGCCCGGCATCGCTCGCTTCTACCGAGAGGCGGATCCATGGTGAAGAGGACGCAGGCCGGAACGGCCGCGAGCGGCAGGCCCGAGGACGAACGGCTCGGGATCGGCAAGAGTTTCACTTACGGCGTCCAGCACGTCCTGACGATGTACGGCGGGATCATCGCGCCACCCTTGATCATCGGCGGTGCCGCGGGCGTTTCGACGGCGGAGATCGGGCTGCTCGTCGCGTCGTGCCTGTTCATCGGCGGGCTGGCGACGATCCTGCAGTCGTTCGGCATCCCCTTCTTCGGCTCCCGGCTGCCGCTGGTCCAGGGCACTTCCTTCGCGGGTGTGGCGACGATGACCGCGATCGTCGCGGACGGCGGGCTGCCGGCCGTGTTCGGCTCGGTGATCGCGTCCGCGGCGCTCGGCCTGCTCATCACGCCGGTGTTCTCGCGGCTGGTGAAGTACTTCCCGCCGGTCGTCACCGGGACCGTCATCACCGTGATCGGGCTCAGCCTGATGCCGGTCGCGGCCCAGTGGGCGATGGGCAACAACACCAAATCGCCGGAATTCGGTTCGGTCTCCAACGTCGGGCTGGCCGCGATGACGCTGGCGATCGTGCTGCTGCTCAGCAAGGTCGCCGTCCCGGCGATCTCCCGGCTCTCGATCCTCCTGTCGATCGTGGTGGGCACCGTACTGGCCGCCGTGCTGGGCAAGGCCGATTTCTCCAAGGTTTGGGACGGCCCGATCTTCGCGGTACCGACCCCGTTCGCCTTCGGCGTGCCGACCTTCGACGTCGCCGCGATCGTGTCGATGTTCATCGTCGTGCTGGTGACCCTCACGGAGACCACGGCCGACATCCTCGCGGTGGGGGAGATCGTCGACACGCGCGTCGGCAAACGCCGGATCGGCGACGGGCTGCGCGCCGACATGGCGTCGTCGGCGATCGCGCCGGTGTTCAACGGGTTCATGCAGAGCGCGTTCGCGCAGAACGTCGGCCTCGTCGCGATCACCGGGATCAGGAGCCGGTTCGTGGTGACCGCGGGCGGCGTGATCCTGCTGATCCTCGGCATGCTCCCGGTGCTCGGCCGGGTGGTGGCCGCGATCCCGTATCCGGTGCTGGGCGGTGCCGGTCTCGTACTGTTCGGGACGGTCGCGGCGTCCGGTATCAAGACTCTGTCCAAAGTGGACTACAACGGGAACATGAACCTGGTGATCGTCGCGGCGTCGGTCGGGATGGGCATGATCCCGATCGCGGCGCCGGAGTTCTATCACCACTTCCCGGCGTGGGTCGGCACGATCTTCCACTCGGGGATCAGCTCCGCCGCGCTCACGGCCGTCGTGCTGAACCTGTTGTTCAACCACCTGAGGCCCGCCAAGGCGGGCAGCGACCCGTCGGTGTTCGCGACGGCGACCAGGGTGATCGACTACTCCGACCTGAAAGCCTTCTCCCGCCTCAAGAACGGCGACAAGATCGTCGACGGCAAGATCGTGGACGCCGACGGCAAACCGGTCGAGGTGCGGGACGAGGACGGCAGGCCTGTGCCGTACCGGATCGGCTCCGAGCCCGACGCACACGGGTGAGTGAACAACCTTCCCGGCGGCCGGAACGTCCCCTTCGTATGGACTTGAAGCACGTGGTTCGCCGGATCGTCGCCCTGTCGGCCGTCCTCGGTGCCGCGACGGTGGCCGTCGCCGCACCCGCGGCCGCGGCCGGCGACCAGGTCGTCACCGTGGTGAGCGAGGACGGCCGGGCGGCGGCGCTGGCCCATTGGACGCCGGAGCGGATGCGGCAATGGGTGGGCGACGAGAACCTGCCACCCGCCGAGAAGATCGGCCGCGTCTGGGAAGGGCCGGTCCCGCCCGGCGTCGGGCGGCTGTTCTTCACCGCCGAGCCCGGCGTCGACGGATCCTGCACGGCGACGGTGGTTCCCAGTGCCAGCAAGGACGTCGTGTTCACCGCCGGGCACTGTGTGAACGGCGGACTGGACCGGTTCGACCGGCCGATCAAGATCGTCAACGTCGTGTTCGTTCCTGGCTACGACCACGGCGCCGCGCCGCACGGGGTGTTCGCGGCGCGGTCTTTCGCCTGGTCCAGTACGTACTCGGGGCCGACGAGCGGGTCGGACGACGACGCGGTGATCGCGCTGGACCCGGTCGGTGGGCGCCACGTCGCGGACGTCGCGGGCACCCAGGACATCTCGTTCGAAGAGCTACCGTCCACTGTGGACACGACAATGTTCGGCTATCCCGTTTCGCGAGCGGCAGGCGGCGAGGCGTTGTTCTCCTGTGCCCGGCCCGCCACCCGCGAGGCGAATTCGGTCGTCACGACGTGGAACACGGATTGCGATCTGGCGGGCGGCTCCAGTGGCGGTCCGTGGCTGCGGAACCTCGATCCCGTCAGTGGCAAGGGCACGATCTTCAGTGTCACGAGCCGGGGGACGATGACCGAGGACGGCGTGACCACGGACCTGAGCGGCGCCGCTTTCACCGAGCCGGTGCGGAAGTTGTACGAGCGGGCAGGCGAACTCTGAACTATCCGCGTTCGGCGCGCCGCCGGGCGAGTTCGCCGACCACGCGTTGCCACGCCGGTGAAGCCTCGGAAACACGGGAAACCACCAGCTCGCCGTACCCCGGCCGGCCGCCCCGCCGCTCGTGTTCGACCGCCCAGGCGTCCAGATCTTCGATGAGCGTGTCCAGGCGCGGATCGCGCGGATCCCAGCCGACGGCCTGATCGCAGGCGAGATACACGCGGAGCGTCCCGGGATCGTCGAAGGCGGCGTTCTTCTCCCGCAACCGTTCCGGCACGGCGCGGGGATCCAGTGCCCGCATCAGGATCCACGCGTCGCGTTCGAGCAGCACCCGCTGTTCGCTGACGCCGAGGCCGCGCATCCGCTCCAGGAGGGCGACCACGTCGGGCGGCAGGACGAGCCGCTCGCCGCCGGTCAGTTCGGCGATCCGGAGGCGGTTTTCGGCGAGCCGGTCGATCTTGCGCTGTAGTTCGGCGTCGATATCGGTGATGGCGGCGGCGAACTCGGCGGGTTCCGCGTGCAGCAGCGCGTCGACGCGGGCCAACGGGACCCCGGCGTCGGCGAGGGTCCTGATCCGGATGAGGTCCACCGCCGCTTGCGCGCTGTAGCGGCGGTAACCGGAGGCGTCGCGTTCGGGCTCGGCCAGCAGGCCGATGTGGTGGTAGTGGCGGACGGTGCGCACGGTCACGCCGGCGGTCGCCGCGAGCTGGCCGATCGTGAGCACCCGTCCTCCTCTTCCCGGCCGAGTCTAGTGTCCCGAGTCGTTAGTCCGCGTCTTAAGTTGTTCTGGTTTCGGGGTGGCTGAAGGGGACTTTCACCGCATGTGACGCGGGTACAGCGTCCTTCATCGCGTGAGATGAGCGGCCCGTGCCATGAATGTCCACAAGAGACGGTCTTCAGCGGCCGAATGCCCGGTTGATGCCGACTTACGACGCGAACTTCTGACTCAGGACACTAGTGAGGCCCAACGTTTGGGCGTGCGTCGCGAAAGCCACTTTCGCGACGTGTGATGTCCCGAAAGTGGCTTTCGCGACACGGTCGCGCGGCCGCCAGCTGACCGCCCACCGTGACCCCGACACGTTCGTCCTACCCCGCGGACGACCCGTCGATGACGTCGCGGATCGCCTGGACCACCGCGTCGGGACGATCGAAGCAGAGCCGGTGGTGCAGCGTGTCGGTGAGGACGCGCTGCTCCCCGCGGGAGAACCCGCCGATCCTGGCCGCGTCCATCTTCGTCTTCGCCTCGTCGATCTCCTGCGGCGGATGCGCGACGACGGTGAGCGCGATCGCCGGGACGTCGGGCAGCTCCGGCCCGGCCCGCAGTTCGGTGGCGAGCGCGACCAGCCCGGTGCGCTCCGCGGCGCCGGCGCGGAGCCATTCGTCGCTCACCTTGGCCTCGACGAGTGCTTCTCGCACGTCTTCCGGATAGCCCTCGCGCAGCTCGGCGTACATCGTGCGAAGGGCGGCGCGATCCGGATCGGGCGACGGCCGCCCGGCCGCGGAGAGGCTCGCGGTGGACGGCATGAAGTCGTCCCAGTCGGGATGAAGGGCGTCCAGGAAGACCAGTCCGGCCACCTCGCGCGGGTAGAGCTGCGCGAACCGGTGCGCGTAGAGGCCGCCGAGTGAGTGCGCCGCCAGTACGTACGGGGCCGGGATGTCCAGGACGGCCAGGAGATCGTGCAGTTCCGTCGCGACCGCCGCGGCGTCGCGGGGCAGGGGGAGCGCGTCGCTGTAGCCCGTCCCGCCGCGGTCGTACACCACGGCGGTGGTGAATCGCGAAATCTCCTGCTGGACGCCGAAGTAGTCGAGGCCGACCGCACCGGCGCCCGGCAAGAACACGACGGCGGGCCCGCCGTCACCCGACCGGTACGCGAAAAGGCGGCGGCCGTCGATCTCCTGGAATCCTCCGATAGGGGGTGTGTTCGTCATAGGGCAAGCCTCCGACCCTGACGCAGGGTCAAGGTCAAGCCTGGGCGCGAAGGCCGTCGACGAGGATCGACAGCAACCGCGGCCCGCGCGCGTCGAGTTCGGCGTCGTCCAGCCGGGACAGCCAGCTGATGAGCACGATGACGTCCCGGGCCTCGGCGTCGGCGCGGACGCTGCCGTCCGAGCGGCCGGCGGCCAGCAGCAGCTCCAGCGCTTCGCCGATCGGGCCGAGGCTGTGGGCGGCGAGGTCGCGCCACGTCGCCGCCTCGACGGCCGCGAACACGTCGCGTTTCACCCTCGCGTACGCGGCCACCCGGTCGAACCACGCGGCCAGGGCGTCCAGCGGCCGGTGCTCGGCCAGTAGCAGCGGAGCGGCGGCGACCAGATCTTCCACATCGCGGCGGTACACCTCGGCGAGGAGGTCCTCACGGGTCGGGAAGTGCCGGTAGAGGGTGCCCTGTCCGATGCCGCAGGCCTTCGCGACGGCGTTGAGTTTCAGTTCCCCCGGTTCGTGCACGAGGGCACGAGCCGCCTGGAGGATCCGCTCTCGATTGCGCTGGGCATCCGCGCGGCGAGGACCGCTCTCGGCGGAAGCGGACACGTGTCCGCTAAGCTGGTCGGGGTAACCGGACATGTGTCCACTCTATCCGGAGGATGCTCATGACCCTTTCCGGCAAGGTCGTCGCCATCACCGGCGCCAGCAGCGGAATCGGGGAGGCGACCGCTCGTCACCTCGCCTCGCTCGGCGCGCCCGTCGTGCTGGGAGCCCGCCGCGCCGATCGGCTGGCCGGGCTGGTCGCCGAGATCGAGGCCGGCGGCGGGCAGGCGGCCGCCACGCGGGTGGACGTCACCGATCCCGGCGACCTCAAGACCCTGGTCGACGTCGCTGTCGAGCGCTTCGGCCGCCTGGACGTCTTCGTGGGCAACGCCGGTATCGCCGAGCTCGGCCCGCTCGCCGATCTCGACGTCGACGGCTGGTCCGCGATGGTCGACGTGAACCTGAAGGGGGTCCTGCACGGGATCGCCGCGGCCCTGCCGGTGTTCCAAAGGCAGGGCAGCGGTCACTTCGTCACCGTCGTTTCGACGGCCGGCCTGCGGATCGTCCCCACCCAGGCGGTGTACGCCGGGACCAAGAACGCGGTCCGCACCCTGATGGAGGGCCTCCGCCAGGAGCACACCGACGGTGGCCTGCGGACGACGTCGATCTCGCCGGGCTACGTCCGCACCGAGCTCTCCGGTCACGCCGAGCTCGGGATCGACCCCACGGCGGTCGCCAGGGCGATCGCCTTCGCGATCGAGCAGCCCGACGACGTCGAAATCGGCGATCTGACGATCCGGCCGACTCGCCAAGGTTGATGTTGACCTGGGGAAATGACCCGGTTTGGGACGGCAGCGTGTGCGAACGGGCAAGACCTGCGACAATGGACGGCGAGATCGGGGCATCGAATGGGCTCAGACTCGCTATGAAGAGCAGGTAAAAAAGTATGGCTCAGGGCAGCGTTAAGTGGTTCAACGGCGAAAAGGGCTTCGGCTTCATCGCTCAGGACGACGGCGGACCGGACGTTTTCGTGCACTACTCGGAGATTCAGGGCACCGGCTTCAAGTCCCTGGACGAGGGGCAGCGCGTCGAGTTCGAGATCGGCCAAGGTCAGAAGGGCCCGCAGGCCCAGCGCGTCGTCGCCATCTGACTTTCTTCACCCCGAAGGCCTCCATCCGTACCGGGTGGGGGCCTTCGGGCGTTTCGGGTACCGATATCGTCGAAGCATGCTTGTGATCGTTCGTGAGCACCCGTGCGGCCGGACACGGTGAGCCGCTCCGCCCTGGAGCCCGAGCAGGTCGGGCGGAAGGTGCGGTTGCGCGAGGTCGGCCTCCGGGACCGCCGGGTCCTGATGGGCTTCGACCGTGACATGGCCCGCGAGGCGACGCCGCTGATCGGCGGCGGTCACCGGCATTGGGCTTCGCACCGTTCGGGGTCCGCGGGCGACGACATCCACTTCGGCATCGAGACGGTGCGCGGCCGGATGCTGGTCGGCTCGGTCTGCACCATCGGCGCCGACCCGGCGACCGGCCGGTTCGGCTACGGCATCGGGATCGCCCCGCGCCACCAGCGCTGCGGCTACGCCACGGACGCCATCACCGTCCTGCTGGCGCATATGTTCGGGCAGCGCGGCTTCCGCAAATGCGAGGTCAGCGTGTACGGCGGGAATCTCGCGTCACTCTCGCTGCACGGCGGCCTCGGCTTCCGCGAGGAAGGCAGGCTGGCCGACACCGAGGTGGTGCGCGGCGAGATCAAGTACCTGGTGCGGATGGGCATCACGGCCGAGGAATTCGCCGCACGGCCCCTGGACGCCCTCGGCGACCTCGGCAGGCGTGGCCAGCACCGGCGGCCCCGTCGCGGCAAGCACTGGCGGGCGCCCGCCGCGATCAGCGGCTGATCATCCCGGATTCGTAGGCGAACACGACCGCCTGGACACGGTCGCGGAGGCCGAGTTTGGTGAGGATTCGGCCGACGTGCGTCTTCACCGTCCCGGGTGAGAGGAACAGCAGTTCGGCGATCTCGGCGTTGGACAGGCCCCTGGCCAGGTGCTGCAGCACCTCGTGTTCGCGTCCGGTGAGCAGGGCGAGCCGGTCGTCCGGCGGTGCCGCGGGCAGGCCGGTGACGACGCGGTCGAGCAGCCGCCGGGTGACGGTGGGCGCGAGGGTGGCCTCCCCGGAGGCGACCACCCGGACGCCGGAGAGCAGATCCGGTGCCAGCGCGTCCTTGAGCAGGAAGCCGCTGGCCCCGGCCTGGAGCGCGGCGTAGACGTATTCGTCCAGGTCGAACGTGGTCAGCACCAGGACACGGGCACGGTGGGCCGCAGCGATCGCGGCGGTGGCCTCGACGCCGTCCATCTCGGGCATCCGGATGTCCATGAGCACCACGTCCGGGTCGAGCTCCGCCACCAGCGTGACGGCCTCCGCGCCGTCGCCCGCCTCGCCGACGACGGCGATGTCGTCCGCGTTGTCCAGGATCATCCGCAGGCCGGTGCGCACGAGCGACTGGTCGTCGGCGATGACCACCCGGATCGTCATGACGGCAGGGTCGCGCGGACGGCGAAGCCGCGCTCCGGACGCGGTCCGGCGTCGAAGGTGCCGCCCAGTACGTTCACCCGTTCCCGCATTCCTTCGAGGCCGTGCCCGGAGCCGGACGGCGCTTCCGTCGCGATGCCGTCGTCGGTCACTTCGATCTCCAGCGTCTCGGGCCCATACCGCATCACGATAGTCACCGACGCCGCCGGACCGGCGTGTTTCAGCACGTTCGTCAGCGCTTCCTGCACGATCCGGTACGCCGCGAGGTCCACTGTGGACGGAAGCGGCCGGGGTTCCCCTTCGACCAGGAACTTGACCGGCGTACCCGCGGAACGGATGTCGGCGACCAACCGCGGCAGGCGTTCCGCGCCCGGCTGGGGCTCCCAATCCGGCTCGTCCTGGCCGAGCGCGCCGAGCAGGCGCCGGATCTCGCTCAACGCGGTCCGTCCGGTGCCGACGATGGCGTCCAGCGCCTCCCGCGTGCGTTCCGGCCGCCGCTCCAGTTCGGCTTGGGCACCCTGTGCCTGCAACACCACCACCGAAAGCGCGTGCGCGACGACGTCGTGCAGTTCTCGGCTGATGCGGCCGCGTTCGGCGGCCACGGCCAGCGCCGCCTGGGTGTCCCGTTCGCGTTCGAGGTCGGCGGCCCGCTGTTCCAGCACCGAAAGGCGGATCCGGCGCTGCCGCGTGTTCAGCCCGGCGAGCCACGCCACCGCGAGCGACAACCCGACACCGGCGAAACCGCCCCAGTCCTGCACCTGGTCGTCCTCGGGCCCGGGAGGCGCCAGCGGATCGATGACGATGATCCGCGGCGGCACCGGAGCCGGTTCCCGCGTGTTCGCGTCGGCGGCGTGGATCATCCAGGCTCCGGCGACCAGCAGGCTCGCCGCCAGCAGGGCGAACGAAAGCCGCCGAGATCCCCAAGCCGCGACGGAGAAGAGGCCGACCAACGCCACGACGTCGACCGGCCGGAGATCGTTGCCCATGGCCAGATGCAGGAGCGAGACGACCGCACCCGTCACGAAGGTGATCGCGGGATTGCGGTGCCGGACGAGCAGGGAAGCCAAGGCCACCAAGGAGGTCAGCCACCATCCGAAGCCCTCCGGATCGTCGGCGGAGACCACAGTGGACAGTCCGATGAGCACGGTCAGCCCGATGTCCACGGCTTTCGGGTGGTTCCTGAGGTAGGAGAGCACCGGCCGAGCGTAATCCCGGGTCGGGGCCGCGCGGATCCCTCTCGCGGCAGACATCGGGATACGACCTGCGACAGACGCGCGAATACGGCGCCGGGTCCCAGGCTGGACGCAGGAAGATCCCCGACAGAAACGGAATCCTCATGAGAAGGCTTCTCGTCGCCTTGATCGCCCTCGCCGGCATGGTGTCCTTGGCGAGCCCGGCCGGGGCGGCCCCACGACTGAAGCTGCCGCCGCCGACCGGCTCGCATTCCGTCGGCTCCACCGATCTGCATCTCATCGACTCTTCGCGCCAGGACCCCTGGGTGCCGTCCGGTCCCCGCGAGCTGATGGTGTCGATGTTCTACCCAGCGCTGGTGCCGTTCGGCCAGAAGCGGCCCTACCTCACCTCGGCCGAGGCCAAGGCGTTCCTGACCGAATCGGGCCTCCCCGACGTCGACCCCGCGCTGCTCTCCGGGCTCCGGACCAGCGCCAGGGTCGACGCGCCGCCGCTGCCCGGGAAGCACGCGCTCGTCGTCCTGTCGCCGGGATTCGGCAAACCGCGTACCACGCTCACCGGGCTGGCCGAAGAGCTGGCGAGCAAGGGTTTCGTGGTCGCGCTGATCGGCCACAATTACGAGTCCCACGGCACCGCCTTCCCCGACGGGCACGTCACCGGATGCGCCGCCTGCGGGTCGGACTCCACGTTGCTCCCGCCGATCCGTTCCGCGGACGTCTCCTTCGTCCTCGACACCCTGACCAAGCCTTCGTCGCGCTGGTCCCGGCTGATCGACCGGACGCGGATCGGGATGGCCGGGCATTCCATCGGCGGGTACAGCACGCCGACCGCGATGGTCGACGACCAGCGGATCCGGGCGGGCGCCGACCTGGACGGCAGGCTGTGGTCGCCGATCCCCGCGTCCGGGATCGACCGGCCGTTCCTGCTGCTCGGCCGTGAAAGCGAGTACACCCCGGCCGGTCCGGACACGACCTGGGCGGGCAGCTGGCCGAACCTCACCGGCTGGAAGCGCTGGATCAGCGTCGCGACGGCCGGGCACCCGTCCTTCACCGACGTCGGCGTACTCGGTGAGCAGCTCGGCCTGAGCAAGCCCGGTCTGCTCGGTGGCGAGCGTGGAATGCAGCTGACCAGGGCGTATGTCTCGGCCTTCTTCGACGCGAACCTGCGCGGCAGGCAGCAGCCCCTGCTCGACGGGCCGGTGGCGGACAACCCCGAGATCAAGTTCTGGAACTAGCCGAGGGAGACCCCGGTGAGGCCGACGGAGAACCTCCAGAGCCGCTCGGCCTCACCGGCGTCGATCGCATAGGGACGCACACCGACCCACTCGCCTTCTTCGGCGGCGATCTCGGCGACGTCGCAGTCCTCGCAGTAGAGCCCGCCCAGCCCGTGCAGCTGAGGCGCCGTCGCCGCCCAGACCTGGGTGGCCGCGCCCTGCTCCGGCGATTTGAAATCCGGGTCGGCCTGGTTCCCCTGCTCGTCGATCCAGCCGCGCTCGACCATCTCCTCCCGCTTCAGATGCCGCTGCAGGGGAGTGAGGATGGCGCCCGGATGCAGGCTGAACGCGCGGATCCCGTGGTCGGCGCCGAGCTTGTCCAGGTGCACCGCGAACAGCACGTTCGCCGTCTTGGCCTGGCCGTACGCGAGCCAGCGGTCGTAGCCGCGATCGAACTGGACGTCGTCCCAGCGCATCGGCGAGGAGTGATGGCCGGAGGAGGCCACCGTGACGACACGGGCGCCACCGGCGGCCTTCAGCGCGGGCCAAAGGCGGTTCACCAGGGCGTGGTGACCGAGGTGGCAGATCGCGAAATGCGACTCCCAGCCGGGGCCGACCCGCCGTTCGGGCGCGGCCATGATCCCGGCGTTCGCGATCAAGATGTCGATCGGGCGGCCGGTGCCGAGGAAGCGGCGGGCGAAGGCCTCGACGCTCGCCAGGTCGGCGAGGTCGAGCTCGCCGACCTCGGTACCGGAGATCCCGGCGAGGGCGGCCTCGGCGTCGGCCGGACGGCGCGCGGGGACGACCACGTGCGCGCCGGCGTTCGCCAGCGCCCGGGTGGTTTCCAGGCCCAGCCCCGAGTATCCGCCGGTGACGAGGGCGAGCTTGCCGGAGAGGTCGATGCCGTTCAGTACTTCACCGGCGGTGCTGCGCGCGCCGAAGCCGGAGCCGATCTTGTGTTGTGCGGTGGTCATGGGGCGGACGCTAAGAGCTAGAGGGCTCTCTAGGTCAAGGCGCTATCGTCAGCCCGGTGACGGAACTCGCGATCGGCCAGGTCACCGAGCGGACGGGCCTCAGCGTGCACGCGCTCCGCTTCTACGAGAAGGAAGGGCTGCTCGCGGCACCGGTGAAACGGGACGCGAACGGGCGCCGCGTGTACACCGAAAACGACGTCGAATGGCTGCTGAACTGCACGAAATTCCGGGCGTCCGGAATGCCGCTCGCCGTCATCCGCGAATTCGCCGCACTCGTCCGCCAAGGGCCGGGAAACGAGGAAAAGCGCCTCGAACTGCTCCGGGAACACCAGAACACCGTCCGCGACCGGATCGCCGAACTGGCCGATTGCCTGGAGCTGATCAGCCGGAAGGTCGAGGTCTACGAGGAGCATGTCGCGCGGGGCACCGCGAACGAGCTCTGGCGGTAGCCGTCACGTTTCGCGCGGCGGCTTCGTCCCCATGACATGACCACACAGCTCACCGGGTTCACCACCCAGAAGACGATCCTGCTGAAGACCTTCAAACGGGACGGGACGCCCGTCGGGACGCCGGTCAACATCGCCGTCGAAGGCGATCACGCGTACATCCGGACGTATGACGCGGCGTGGAAGGCCAAGCGGATGCGCAACGATCCGCGGGTCGAGATCACCCCGTCGACGTTCCGCGGCGTCCCGACCGGGGAACCCGTGAACGCGCGGGTCCGCCTGCTCGACGGTGCCGAGGCGCGGCACGCGGCCGCCCTCCTGGCGAGGAAGCACCGGCTCTTGCACGGCTTCCTCGTCCCGCTCGTCCACCGGCTGAAGAAGTACAAGACGCTCCACTACGAAGTCCGGCCCGACACTCCATGAAGTCCACAATGGACAGAGGTTGCCACCCGATCGGTGCAACGTTTCGCCTGGCGATGGGCAAGGGCGGCCCCTAAGCTCGACCGCTCGTGACCTGCGAGGTGAGACGATGAGGTCCTTCGGCGCGGTGGATCCGGTCAAGGTGGCGCTCGCCGGGCTCGCCACGATGGCCCTGGGCATGGCGGCAGCCCTCAACGCCGATGCCCTGCCGGTGATCGGCGGCGGCACCACGTATTCCGCCGAATTCTCCGACGCGGGCGGCCTGCACGTCGACAACGACGTCCGGATCGCCGGGGTGAAGGTCGGCAAGGTGTCCGAGATCGACCTCGAAGGCGATCGCGTGCTCATCTCCTTCCGGGTGAAGGACGCCTGGGTCGGGGACGCCACGAGCGCGTCGATTCAGATCAAGAACGTCCTGGGGCAGAAGTATTTGGCGCTCGACCCGCACGGCGAAGCGATCCTCGACCCTGGAGAACCGATCCCGCTGCAGCGGACCACCGCGCCGTATGACGTCCTTGAAGCGTTTCGGGATCTGTCGAAAACCGTCGACGCCATCGACGTCGGTCAACTGGCGAAAAGCTTCGACACGATTTCGGCGACCTTCGCCGATACGCCGGCCGACGTCCGCTCCGCGCTCGACGGGATCACGAAGCTCTCCGGCACCATCGCCGCCCGAGACCGGCAGCTCCGGACGCTCGTCGCGAACACGCGTCAGGTCTCGCAGACCCTCGTCGACCGTGACACCGAGGCCCAGCGGCTGATCCAGGACGGCAACGCGCTGCTGCGCGCGATCGCCACCCGGCAGCAGGCGATCAAGGACCTGCTCGACGGCTCGAAACGGCTCGCGACCGCGCTCGACGGCATCATCGCCGACAACGACGGGCAACTCGGGCCGGTGCTCGAACAACTCGACCGGCTGACGTCGATGCTCCAGCGCAATCAGGATTCGCTGGCCAAGGGGATCGCCGCGTTCGCGCCGGCGATCCGGGTGCTCACCAACGTCGCGGGCAACGGACGCTGGATCGACGGCTATCTGTGCGGGCTGGTCCTGCCCACGTTCGGCCCGCTCAACGAAAAGGGCTGTTTCGAGAAGTGAGCGGAAAGTCGTGACTCACGTGATCAGAGGCGCAACTCGCGTGATTGGAGCCGGAACTCGCGAGATACGCCTTCAATCACGCGAGATACGTCCTCGATCACGCGAGTTCGGTGTCAGGGCTTCGTCCGCCGCAGCCAGAACAGCCCGATCACCGGCAGCACCAGCGGGATGAAGAGGTAGCCCTGCCCGTACACCGACCACACGGTGGCGTGCGGGAAGGCCTCGCGGTCGAAGAGGCTGAACGTGCCGATGGTCAGCACGCCGAGCAGTTCGACGCCGCAGGCGATCAGCGCGACCCGCCACCAGCCCGCGCCGCGGCGGGCCAGCGCCACGGTGGCCAACAGGTAGACGACGGCCGCGAACGCGGAGAGGGCGTAGGCCAGCGGGGCTTCGTGGAACTTGGTGCTGATCTGCACGGCGGCGCGCGAGGTCGCCGCCAGCGCGAAGATCGCGTACACGGCGACCAGGATCCGTCCCGGGCCGGAGGCCTTGTCCGTCGCGGTGTCCACCGTCTTCTCCTCGGTTTCTTCAGGCACTGGCGCCCGCCCACACCTCGTGCAGCCGGAGCACCATCACCGGGATGGCGAGGCAGGCGATGCCGAGGATCGCGGTGCTCGCCCGGGTGCGCTCGGCCAGCGCCCAGAAGGTCCCGAGCGGGAGCACGACCAGGCAGCCGATCAGGTAGGCGAGATAGGTGGCCATGCTGCCGGGGCGGCCGCCGCCGATCAGCAGGACGACACCGATCACGAGCTGGGCCAGCAGGAGGACTTCGATCACGGCGAGGCCGGCGAGCAGTGCGTTGTCCGGCAGCTTCTTGCGTGCCGCCTGTACGAAACTCCACGCCGCGACCAGCGTCGCGCAGATCGCGACGGTCACCGCGAACCCTGTGATCACGTCGGCCTCCTTACCCGCTCCACCGGCGACAACGTACCTCCGGGCGGATCACCGCCGACGGGCGACCGGTGGGCCGCGTGGCGGGCGCCACGAGGCGGGCAGTGGTCCAGACCTCGGGTGAATAGATCACGAAACCCGGCCGGTTGGCGCCCTGTCAATTCCGTCGCGCATTATTGTGTTCGCCGCCACGACCTGGGATTACGGCGTTGATGCGTTCCTGTTACACACCGACCGGGTGGTTGGAATCCGAGTTGATCTCACGCTGGGTACCCCTACCATTCGGTAGTTTTCGAATTCCCGTCCCTGAACAGCCCATCCGAACCCCCGATATGGCGGATTGGCCGTTCGGTGTCCGACGGGTGGAATATTCTGCATCGCGATGGTGCACATGGCCCATCCGATTGGTGCCAAGGAGGGGGCGCTCGATGGACGTCCGGTACGAAGCGTATTGCTTCGCCGATCCACTGTTCTTCGACGAGCAGCGGGAAACCGGGGACGCCGCCGACGATTTCGCCTCCCTGTTGCCCGCTCCGGCGGACGGCTGGCGCACCGGGGTGCGCGGAGTGTGGCGGTTGTTGCACCCTGTTGCTCGAAACCTTCCCTTGCAGGGTTGGAAAATTCACGTGTCGGCAGCTCTGGGCAATGCCGAGCGGGTGCTCGTGAAGGTGCACGAGCATTGTGTCGAACACGATGTGTCCTACAAGCATCTGCGTTCGCGGACCACCCTGCTGGCCAGGAATTCCAAATACGCCCCGCGTGACGGAAGCGGTAAGTTACTGACTCTTTATCCGGCTGACAACGACGAGCTTGAGCGTGTTCTCGCGGCGTTGTCGGCGAAGCTCGACGGCGAACCAGGGGCGTACATTCTCAGTGATCTTCGGTATGGTGCCGGACCGCTCTACGTCCGCTACGGCGGATTCGCCGAGCAATGGGTCGAACTCGATGGGAAGCGGGTTCTCGCGATACGCAAACCGGACGGGACGCTGGTCCCGGACAAGCGCGAACCGACCTTCTCCGTACCCGACTGGGTGACGATCCCGGAGTTCCTCGCGCCTCATCTCGCTGCTCGCAAGGGCGGCGGCGCGGATCAGTTCCCCTATCAGGTGAAAAGTTCTCTGCACTTCTCCAACGGCGGCGGTGTGTACCTGGCCGACCGGAAGTCCGACGGCGAACGAGTGGTCCTCAAGGAGGCCAGGCCGTTCGCCGGCCTGGACCGCGACGAGGTCGACGCCGTCGAACGCCTCCGCCGCGAGCACGAGGTGCTGGAGCGGTTGAAGGGCATCGACGGCATCCCCACCGCCTACGACCGGTTCACCGTCTGGGAGCACCACTTCCTGGCGATGGAGTACATGCCGGGTGTCTCGCTCGGCAACTGGCTCGCCCGTAACTACCCGCTCACCCGGCGCGACACCACCGAGGCCGACATCGCCGCGTACACCGAACGCGCGCTGGCGCTGGTCCGACGGGTGGAGGCGACGGTCGGCGAGGTGCACGGCCGCGGGATCGTCTTCGGCGATCTGCACTCGCTGAACATCCTGGTGGGCGAGGACGACGACACCGTCTCCCTGATCGACTTCGAGATGGCGTCCGATATCGAAAGCGGCACCCGGCCCGCGCTCGGCGCGCCCGGCTTCCGTGCCCCGAGGGACCGGAACGGGTTCGAGCTCGACGAGTACGCGCTCGCCGTCCTGAAGCTGTGGATCTTCCTGCCGCTCACGACGCTCCTCGAGCTCGCCCCGGGGAAGCTGCGCGGGCTCGCGGACTTCGTCCAATGGCGCTTCGACGTCCCGGAGGGCTACGCGGACTCGATCGTCGCGCGGCTCGCGCCCCGGAACCTGCCGCCGCTCACGAGCACCACCGAGCTGGACCAGGACGAACCGGACTGGGCGCTGGTCCGCAAGCAGATCACCGAGGCGATCCTCGCCAGCGCGACCCCCGAGCGCACCGACCGGCTCTTCCCCGGCGACATCGAACAGTTCCGTGTCGGCGGAGCGTGCTTCGGCTACGGCGCGGCCGGCGTCCTCCACGCGCTGAAAACGGTCGGTGGCGAGCGGCATCCCGCGCACGAACGCTGGCTGCTGGACTCGATCCGCCGCGATCCGCCGGGGCGGCCGGGGTTCTACGACGGCTCGTACGGGATCGCGTACGTCCTCGAAGAGCTCGGATACCGGGAAGAAGCCACCAAGCTCTTGTCCGCGTCGGCGACGCTGGTCGAACAGACCACCGACCACGGTCTGGAAGGCGGCCTGTCCGGTATCGGGCTCACCCAGCTGCACTTCGCGGTGGCCCGTAAGGACAACGAGTTCGGCAGGCAGGCGCTCGCCACCGCCGTCCGGCTCGCCGAAGCGCTCGAAATCGCCGATCCGCCCGGCGACTTCGGCCGCGCCGGGTTGCTCAACGGCTGGTCCGGTCCGGCGCTGCTGTTCGTGCGGCTGTTCGAACGCACCCGTGAAGAAGGCTGGCTGTCCTTCGCCGACCAGGCGCTGGAACGGGACATCGAGGAATGCGTCGAGTCCGACGACGGCTCGCTGCAGGTCCGCGACGGTGAGACCCGGACGTTGCCGTACGCGGGTGTCGGCAGTGCCGGGATCCTCATGGTCGCCGAGGAGCTGGCGAAGCACCGTCCGGAGGCGAAGGCGTTGAAGAGCCTTCCCGGCCTGCGTGAAGCGTGCCGCGGCGAGTTCGTCATCCACCCCGGCCTGCTGTTCGGCCGGAGCGGGCTGATGACCGCGCTGGCCATGGGCGACGAACCGGACCACCGCGTCCGCGACGCCATCGACCTGCATCTTTCCCGGCTGGCCTGGTACGCGGTGCCGTACAAGGGCGGCCTGGCGTTCCCCGGCAACCAGCTGCTGCGGCTGTCGATGGACGTCGTCACCGGCGGCGCGGGCGTCCTGCTCGCCTTGGCCGCCACTTTGGACGGGAAGGCCGCGCTGCCTTTCCTGTCCTCCCGAACTGCCGCCCGCTGAGGACGGCGGACCAAGAGATAACTAGTGAAAGGGAACACCATGGAACTGGTTCTCGACCTGCAGGCTCTGGAAGCCCCCGAGGTTCTCGAAGGCGGCGGCGGTGGCAGCCACGGCGGCGCGAGCAACCTCAGCCTGCTGGCCTCCTGCGCGAACAGCACCGTCAGCCTGCTGACCTGCCACTGAGTCACGGCTGATCACTGAAGGCGCGGGAGCGGCACAGGCCAAGTGCGCCGCTCCCGCGTCTTCATTTTGCCTTCCGGTTCATCTCGTTGGGATCACGGTGTTCGCTAGTCACCAAGACTAAGGAGTGGGATGGCGGGTTCCGCCGATCGGTTGCTGGTCAAGGTGACCGCGCTGGATCGCCCCCGCCTGATCGCGCTGATCTTCAGCGCGCTCGCCGGGACGGCGGCGGGGCTGCTCCTGCCCGGCGCGCTCGCCGCCGCGGTCGACGCGGTCGTGGCCGGACGGCCCAGCCTGCCCGAGGTCTCCTGGCTGATCGTCCTCGGTGTCACCGAGATCGCCGTCGGCCTGATCGGCGGCATCCTCACCGCCCGGATGACCGCGTCCGCGACCGCCTGGCTGCGCCGGAAACTCGCCGACCGCTATCTCGCGCTCGGCACCAGATCGGCCTTCGCCGACGGCGACGCGATCAGCAGGCTCACCGGCGACTGCACCGGCGCGGGACTGGTCGCTTCGGTCGTCGTCCAGCTCGGGTCGACCACGCTGATCTCCGGCGGGGCCGTCGTCCTGCTCGCGCTGATGGACTGGCGGCTCGCGCTCGTCTTCCTCGGCAGCATCCCGTTCGGCCTGATGCTCGCGCGCACCCACTTGAAGAACACCGCCGACGACGTCCTCACCTACCAAGAGGTGTCGGGCGAACTCGCGGCGAGGATGGTCGACGCCGTCGCCGGGCTCCGCACGATCGCCGCTTCGGGCACCGCCGACCGCGAAGCCGACCGTGTACTGCGGCCGTTGCCGAAACTGAGCCTCGCCGGCCGGGGGATGTGGCGTACGCAGGCCCGGATGGTGTGGCGCTCCGGCCTGCTGCTGCCCGCGGTCGAACTCGCGGTGCTCGGCGCCGCCGGTTTCGGTGTGCTGGAAGGAAGGCTGACCGTCGGCCAGGTCCTCGCGGCCCTCGGCTACGTCGCACTGGGCATGGGCCTGATCACGCAGATTCCTTTGCTCACGACACTTTCCCGCGCTCGGTCGTGTGCGCGGCGGATCACCGAGGTGCTGGAGGCGCCGGTCCCCGAACCGGGTGGGCTCGGCGTCGTCCCCGGGCGGGGCACGCTCGAACTGCGCGGGGTCACCGTCGAGGGCGCGTTGCACGACGTCGACCTTCTCGTCCGGGGCGGCCGGTTCACCGCGGTCGTCGGGCGGTCCGGTTCGGGGAAGTCCGCGCTGGTCAACGTCCTCGGTGGGCTCCTGACCCCGGACGAGGGGACGGCGACGCTCGACGGCCGTCCGCTGGAGAAGCTGCGGCCGTACGAACTCCGCGCGGTCGTCGGGTTCGCCTTCGAACGGCCCGCGCTGCTCGGCGCGACGATCGGCGACGCCGTCGGCTACGGCTCGTGGGCAGGCGAGGCCGCCGTACGCGCCGCTTGCCGGTCCGCGCAGGTCGACGATCTGATCGTCCGGCTGCCGGACGGCTACCGGACGCCGCTCAGGGAGACACCGCTCTCCGGCGGGGAAGCGCAGCGGATCGGGCTGGCGCGCGCGATCGCGCACGCGCCGCGGGTGCTCATCCTCGACGACGCCACCGCCAGCCTCGACACGGTCACCGAAGCCGCCGTCGAGGAGGCGATCGAACGCACGCTGCCCGGCAGGACGAGGGTGGTGGTGACGCATCGCGCGGCCACCGCGTCGCGGGCGGACACGGTGGTGTGGCTGGAAGACGGCCGGGTCCGGGCGGTCGGCACGCACGACGGGCTGTGGCGGACTCCGGCTTATCGAGCCGTCTTCACCGAGGGCGCGCAATGAGCGTCTGGGGGCTCTACCGCTCGGCGCTGGCCGGGCAGTGGCGCGGCGGGCTGGTCCTGCTGGCCTGCTCCGTGCTGGAGAGCGCGCCCGCGTTCTTGTCCGGTCGCCTGGTCGAACTCGCGGTCGACGAGGGGTTTGCCGCGGATCGGCCAGGCACCGGACTGCGTTGGCTCGCCGTCTTCGGGCTGGTGGCCGTGATCGGCGCGTTCGGTTCGCGGCTGGTGTGGCATCAGCTCGGCAAGGTCGTCGAGCCGTTGCGCGACGCGCTGGTGACCGCCGTCGTGCGCGGGGTCCTGCACGATCCGGCTCCACCGCGCAATCAGCCGGACGCCAGCGGCGTCGCCCGGATCACCCAGCACGTCGAGGTGGTGCGCGACGCCACGGCCGGGCTGCTGGTGCAGGCGCGCGGGATGATCGTGACGACGGTGGCGGCGCTGGCCGGGCTGTTCACCGTCGCCGGTTCGCTCGCGGTGATCGTGGCGATCCCGGTGGTGGTCTCGGTTCTCGTGTTCGCCTGCCTGCTCCCGTCGCTGGCGCGGCGTCAGCGCGCGCTCGCGCTGGCCGACGAACGGACCGCCGAGGTCGCGGGCGCGTCGCTGTCCGGTATGCGTGACATCGTCGCGTGCGGCGCGGAACCCCTGGCCGCGCTGGAGCTCTACGACGCCATCGACACGCAGGCCAAGGCGGCCGTGCGGGTGGCGCGGTCCGGGGCGGCCAGGACGGTGGTGATCGCGACCGGCGGTTTCGTGCCGCTGCTCCTGGCGTTGCTGGTGGCGCCGGGCCTGGTCGAGGCCGGGGTGCTCACCGCCGGTGCCGCGCTCGGCGCGCTCGTCTACCTGGCGACGACGATGCAGCCGGCGTTGCGGGGGCTGGCCGCGACCGCGAGTACCGTGGTGCTGCGGCTGATCGTCGCGTTGCGGCGGCTCGCCGAGACCGCCGAGGCCGAGCCGGAGGCCGACGGCACGGCCGAACCCGACGGGACCGCGATCTACGTGCGCGACCTGACCTTCAGCTGGGGCGCGGCCGCGCGACCGGTGGTGCGCGGACTCGACCTGCACCTGCGGCCCGGCGAGCGGCTCGCGGTCGTGGGGCCGAGCGGAATCGGCAAGTCGACCTTGGCCGGGCTCCTGACGGGCATGCTCGAACCGCAGGCCGGCCGGGTGCTGCTCGGCGGAGTGCCGGTCCGGGAGGTTCCCGCGGCGCTGCGGCACCGGATGGTCGCGCTGATCCCGCAGGAGGCGTACGTCTTCGCGGGGACCGTGCGGGACAACGTCGGCCTGTTCGCGCAGACCGCGATGGACGGCGAACTCCTGGCGGCGGTGACGGCCGTCGGCGCGGAACCGCTGGTCACCCGGCTGGGCGGGCTCGACGGCGAGATCGGGCACGGCACGCTGTCCGCCGGTGAGGCACAGCTGATCGCGCTCGCGCGGGTGTACGCGAGCGACGCGACCGTCGTCATCCTCGACGAGGCGACGTCGCATCTCGACCCGCCCGCCGAAGCGCGCGCGGAACGGGCGTTCGCCGAACGGGGCGGGGTGCTGGTGGTGATCGCGCACCGGCTGACGTCGGCGTTGCGCGCGGACCGGGTCCTGGTGATGGACGGCAAGGAGACCGCACTGGGTACCCATCTCGAACTCATGGACCGGTCCCCGCGCTACGCCCAGCTCATGCACGCCTGGTCGCCGCGGCTACCCCAGCCCAGTACGCAGTTCTTCCAGCGCGCTCCTGAGTAGACCCTCGACGGGCACCGGACGCCGGGATTCGCGATCGACGAACACGTGCACGAAACGCCCTTCCGCGATCACCGTCTCCTTCGAGTACATCCCGATCTCGTAGCGGACACTGGACCGGCCGAGATGGCCCACCCGCAGGCCGACTTCGAGTTCTCCCGGGAACGACACCGAAGCGTGGTACTTGCATTGGGATTCCACGCACAGTCCGATGACCGCACCGGTCTCGATGTCGAGGCCGCCGCGTTCGATCAACCAGGTGTTGATCACGGTGTCCATCACCGAGTAGTGGACGACGTTGTTGACGTGCCCGTAGACGTCGTTGTCCTTCCATCGCAAGGGAACCGTCTGCCAGTGCGGGTACTCGGCGTTCACCACAGCGTCACCGATTCCCGCAGGATGACGGCGAGGTCCGCTTCGGACGCCTCGCGCGGCGCCGTCGCCAGCAGTCGTTGTTGTTTCACCGTGCCGGAAACCAGTGAGTCCACATCGGACTCGGTGTAACCGACGGCGCCGATCCCGTTGGGGATCCCGATCTCCCGCATGATCTGCCCCAGCACCGCGGGCAGGTGATCCCGCAGATCGCCCGGCCATTCGTAGTCCGGCGCGAGCAGCCGCGCCACCCGGATGTGCCGGTCGGGCGCGGCGTCGAAGGTGAACCGGAACGCCGCCGGCGCCGTCAGCGAGACGGCCATCCCGTGCGGCACCATCGCTTCGTCGCCCGGATACCCGGACGGGTGGAACTCCCGCACCTGCCCGGCGATCGGATACGCGTTGGCGTGCGGGATGTGCACCCCGGCGTTGCCGAAACCGAGCCCGGCGAACGTCGCCGCGAGCGCCATCGCCTCGCGCGCCTTCAGGTCGGAGCCGTCCCGCACGGCCGCGGGCAGCGCCCACGACAGCAGCCGCAGCGATTGCTCGGCGAACATGTCGGCCAGCGGATTCGAGCCACAGTAAGGAACCCGGTCCTCCGGACGCTTCCGGTCGAACTCGGTGTACGGCTTGGCCGTGTAGCTTTCCGCGGCGTGGCAAAGGATGTCCATCCCGCTCGCGGCGGTGACCTCGGGCGGCTGCGAGACCGTCAGCCTCGGGTCGACCACCGCGAGGCTCGGCCGCATCCGGAGATGGCTGATACCGCTCTTCACCCGCAGCGACAACACGTCCAGCACGCAGACCGTGGTGCTCTCCGAACCCGTTCCGGTGGTGGTCGGCACGGCGACCAGCGGTTTCAGCGGCGAGCTCGGGGCGCGGCCGCCGCCGACCGGCGCGTTGACGTAGTCCATCAGGTCGCCGTCGTTGCTGGTCAACAGGTTCACCGCTTTGGCGGTGTCGATGGCAGACCCGCCACCGACCGCGACGAAAGCGTCCCACTCGCCCTGTCCGCGCGCGAAGTCGACGGCCTTTCGCATACTGACATCGGTCGGCTCGACGTGTACGCCGTCGAAGACGACGGCTTCGATGCCGTAGGTCTCGATGCCTTCGGCGATCCGTTGTGGCCAGCCCGTCGCGGCGACGCCCGCGTCGGTCAGGACGAGCACCCGGCGGGCGCCGTACTGGGTGAGGTCGTAGCCGATCTCATCGCTCGACCCGGTGCCGTACTTCAAGGCAGGCGCCCCGTAAGTGAAAACAGTTTCACGTCCGGCGGTGGCTGAGGTCACGTTTTCGTGCTCCCTTGCTCGAACACGTTCCGAATATCGGACATTCCGCCGCTCCGGGGTCTCCGGAATCGGAAGATCGCTTGACGGCACCGATCACCGCCCGCCTAAGCTCTTCTCATTAGATACCAACCGGGAGCGTCCGTCGCCCAGACGGCCGTGCGGATCCTGACCGAGGCGCAGATCCACCGCGTGTACGCGGTGGTGGGTGAGTCCTTCCTGGATCTGCTCGACGCGCTGCAACGCGAGCGCTCGATCACGTTCGTCTCGGCGAGGCACGACTCCGGCGCCGCCTTCATGGCCGAGGCCGAAGGCAAGCTCACCGAGCACCCCGCGGTCCTGCTCGCCGGCCGCGGCCCGAGCGCGGCGAACCTCGCGATCGGCGTCTCCACGGCGTACCAGGACGAGAGCCCGATGGTCGTCCTCCTGGAGAACCCGCCGCAGGATCCGGGCCCGACGAGCGAGCTGCCCACCGCGGATCTGACCGCGATGTTCGAGCCGATCTCGAAATGGACCGGCCGGGCGGAATCCCCTGACGAGGTCCCCGGCCTGCTGGTCGAAGCGCTGACCCGCTGCCGCGAGGGACGGCCGGGCCCCACCGTCGTCGCCGTTCCCGCCGATTTCTGGGGTGTCCCGTTCGATTCGGCCAAACCGGTCGCCGCCGTGCGCCCGCCCGCCACCGGCGCGCTCGGCCGGACCGCCGAGGCGGTCGCGCAGCTGGTCGACGAGGCCCGCTACCCGGTGGTGATCGTCGGCGGCCGGGCCCGCGCGGCGCGCGACGAGCTGATCGCCGTCGCCGACGAACTCGCCCTGCCGGTGTACAACGCGTTCCGCCGTCAGGACGCGTTCCCCGAGAACCACGCGCGCTACGCCGGCCATCTCGGCATCGGCATCCCCGCGCGGCAGCTCGACGCGCTGGAGCGCGCGGACCTCGTGCTCGCGCTGGGCACGCAGCTCGACGAGGTCACCACCCAGTCCTTCCGCTACCCGACGCCGTCGCAGACGCTGGTGCTGGTCGGTACCGGGATCGAGCCTGCCCGCCGGGGCGGCTTGACCTTCCGGGTCGACTCCGAGGTCGAGCCCTTCCTGCGTGAACTGCGCAATGTCGCCTCGCCACGGCAGCGGCGCGCGTCGGCCGCGAACGCCGCCGTGCACACCTTCATGACACCGCCCGACACCAGCGGCGCCACCCGCGTCCACCCCGCGGACGTCATCCGCGCGGTGCGCAAACTCGCGCCCGAAGACGCGATCGTGACCAGCGACGCGGGCAACTTCGCCCAGTTCATGCACCGCTACTGGTGTTTCACCGCGCCGCGCAGCCAGCTCGGGCCGAGCAACGCGGCCATGGGCTACGCGGTCCCCGCGGCGGTCGCGGCGAAACTCGCCGAACCACGCCGCACGGTGATCGCGATGGCGGGCGACGGCGGCGCGCTGATGACCGGGCAGGAGATCGAGACCGCCGTCCGCTACCGGGTGCCGGTGACCGTCCTGGTGTTCCAGAACGGACTGCACGGCCCGCTCGCCGTACATCAGGCGCGCAAACACGGACGGCTTTCGGGAGTCACCGTCCCGGTCACCGACTTCGCGTCGTGGGCGCGCGGGCTCGGCGCCGCCGGGTACACGGTGGACGATCGGGAAGAGCTGGAGCCGATCATCGCGAGCGCGCTGGTGCGGCAACGGCCTTGTGTGATCGACATTCGCACGGATCCGGACGTGGTGACCCCGGATATCCGGCTGACGAGCCTACTGGGCGCCGCGAGGCCGCAACAGGGCGGCCAGTAGGGGCCGCCACGCCGATTACCGGGCGGTACTTTTTCTCAGGGGATACACAGAAACCCTTGTGGTGCCGCCTTCACCTGCTCCAAAGGGTGGGAACAAGGTGACGACTCGGCCGACTTTCGATCGCGGACACCGGATTTCGTCGGTCGGCCGTGGCACAATCGCGGCAACACCGAGAGTCCGATATGGACCGGGGCAATGGCCGGTGGGGTTGTTGGCACGCAGTACGTACGTAGAGCGTTGTGTTGACACTGGGAGAAAACATGGCTGACGAAGCGAAGCCACAGGACAAGTCCGTTTCCGGCGTGGTGCCGGTGCTGTTCAGCGCGGACGCGGAGACCCACGACATCGCCGTCGTGGCCACGAACCGGGAGGCGTTGCGCCGTTCGCCGTTCGGCAACGAGGTGCCGCTGCGCGCGGCCAGCGGGGAATAGCCCGGCCGGTGGCCTGTCCGGCCGGCGAGGTACAGTCCGTAAAGGTGCAGTGCGGCTGCGCACACCCGGGTGATGGCGCTTGTCGGCCTGCGTGAGGTGTGCTTTACTGCACCAGGTCTCGATTTTTGTGTTCGTGTTGGTTCACGCTCGCAGAACTCAGCGGGCGTAGTGTCTCCTCGTGTTTCCGGGGAAGCAAACCGTCTGGTCATGACCCGGGCTGCCGACGTGGCTTCCTGTTTGTTTGTGTTGCATATGGAGATTTTATGACTCAGGGCACTGTGAAGTGGTTCAACTCCGAGAAGGGGTTCGGCTTCATCACTCCCGACAACGGCGGCGGCGACGTCTTCGTGCACTACAGCGAGATCAAGGGCAACGGCTTCCGTACCCTCGAGGAGAACGCCCGCGTGGAGTTCGAGATCGGGCAGGGCGCGAAGGGTCCGCAGGCCACCTCGGTCACCGTGATCTGATCCAGGTTTTCCAAGCAGGGCCGCCTTCCCCTCGGGGAGGCGGCCCTGCTGCTTTTCCGGCACCGAGTGGCGATTCGGGCCGCCTTCGCCCGCCGAAGTTCCAGTGGCTTTGTGATGCAACCTCGTGCAACTCTTTCTTTCGTGGCCCGGACGTCGTTTCCTTGTAGGGACTTGGCGCGGCAGCGGAGGACATGTGGGCGAAGCGGTTGCGGGGATCGTGGCGAACCCCGCTTCGGAGCGTGACATCCAGGGCCTGCGTTCGGCACTGAGGGTGGCCGGCGTCGGCCGCGTGATGGTGTGGACCGACGCGGGCAAGATCATCGGCACCGTCCGCCGGATGGTGGACGCGGGCGCGAGTGTGCTCATCTGCCTGGGCAACGAGAGCATGATGCGGGCCGCGGCGGCCGCCTGTGGCGACGTCCCGCTGCTGATGCTGCCCGCCGGGGGTGCCGACGAGTCCACCGTCGCCGGGCTCGCCGCCGGACTGGTGGCCACCCATCAGGTGGACACGGACCTGGTCACGAACCGCGCCACCGTGCTCGAGGTGGTCACGAAGGCCCGTCGTGAGATCGCGCTGATCGACGTCAGCGTGTGCTCGGAGAGCCGGTGGGATCCCGCGTCGCTGACCGAGCTGTACTGCACGTTCGCGGTTCCGGACGGGGTCGGGCTGTCGAGTATCCCCGGACGGCTGTGCCCCAGTCCGAAGTCCACTGTGGACGGTGTCGCGGTCTCGCTCGGGCCGGTCGACGAGACGCCGTACGTCGTGCAGGCGCCGATCGCGCCCGGCGAGGTCCGGGCGGTGGGCGTACGCGGCTGGAGCGTGCTGCACGCCGGGGTCCGCGTCGATCTCGCCGCCGGTGGTGGCTCCATCGCGCTGGACGGCCAGCCGCATTTCGTGCTCAAGCCGGGAGAGAGCGCTTTCGTCGAGTTGAAGCCCGATGGGCCGTGGTGCGTCGACGTCCGCGCGGTGATGGCCGAGGCCACCAGGACCGGCCTGCTGCTCGGCCGGAAGCCGACGGGGGCCTTTTCCGCGTCCCACCTGGCGGACGCGCCCTTCCCCGGGTAGACCGCGCCAGGTCACAGAAACCTTCCGCTCCCCGGGACACCCGGGCACACTGGCCTGAACACAGCAGAAGGAGTAGGCCAGGTGCAGCTCGAGGCGGCGCTGCCGGTCGGTGCGGATCCTCGGCGGCACGCGCGTGCCCTCGCCGAAGTGCGCGAGGCCGCGCTCGCCGGGACCACACTCCCAAGCCGGCCACGGGCGGTCATCGGCGCGTCCTGGCAGCGCATGCGGCGGCTGGGCCTCGACCCGGACCGCGGTTCGCCGACCCCTCCGCTCGCCGCGGAACAGCTGGAAGCCCGCCGTCGCGAGAGCCGCCTCGCCGCCGTCCTGCCCGTCCTGCGCGGCGGTCTGATCAGCCTCGCCGAACAGGCCGCGCACATCATGGTCGTCGTCGACGCCGACGGTCGTGTCCTCTGGCGTGACGGCAGCACCCCGGTCCGCCGCCGCGCCGACGGCATCGGCTTCGTCGAAGGTGGCGACTGGCACGAACACGCCGTCGGTACCAACGCCATCGGAACGGCGCTGGTCGCCAGGCATCCGGTGCAGGTCTACTCGGCCGAGCACTACGTTCGTAACCTGCACGAATGGACCTGCGCCGCCGCACCGCTGCACGATCCGAGGGACGGCAGGCTGCTCGGCGTCGTCGACCTCTCCGGACCGGCCTCGACCGTGCACCCGACGACCCTCGCCCTGGTCGATGCGGTCGCGAAGCTCGCTGAAGCGCATCTGCGCACGACGCACCTCTCGGATCTCGAACGGCTGCGAGGTCTGGCTTCGCCCCTGCTCACCAAGGTGAAGGGCCGGGCGGTCATCACCGACCCGCACGGCTGGATCGCGGCCTCGGCGGGGCTCGTCCCGGTCGGCCGGATCGCGCTGCCGAACGACGCGGCCCCCGGCCGCACCTGGCTGCCGACGTACGGGAACTGCCTGCTGGAGCCGCTGCCCGGGGGCTGGCTCGTCCGGCTCAGCGAGGAGGAGGACGCGCCGCCGACCCGGGTCGTGCTCGACCTGAGATCGTCGCGGGAGAGCACGCTGCGCGTCTCGGGGGAGGCGGGCACCTGGTCGCATCGGCTGAGCCCGCGGCACGCGGAGATGCTGTACGTCCTCGCACGCCATCGGGAAGGGCGGTCGGCCTCGGAACTGTCGCTCGACCTCTTCGGCGACGCCGGGCGCACCGTCACCGTCCGCGCCGAGATGTCCAGGATGCGGCGGCATTTCGGCGGGTTCCTGCTGGCCAGGCCGTACCGGTTCGACGACGACGTCGAGGTCTTCGTCGAACGGCCCGCCGACGGCGAGGTCCTGCCGCACTCCGTCGCGCCCGCCGTCCGAGGTTGAGTTCCATCCCCGGCTCAACCCGCCGGTGGGTCCGCTCCACCCCGCGACGTGCCTAACGTCCGTGGCATGGGAAAAATGAACGTGAAAGGCCTGTTGGGGCTGGTGGTCGTGGGTGTCGTCGTCCTGCTCGGGTTCCTGGCCTACCGGCTGATCCTGGTCGAGATGATCACGCGGCTGAGCGATCACTGAGGGGGGAGATGGGTAAGCGGGAGAAACCGCTGCTGCCGGACACGATCGCGCCGAGCTGGCTGGTCGTCCAGCTGCTCGGCACGGCAGCCGTCGTGGTCGTGCTGCTGACCGCGAACGAGTCCGATCCGTGGATCTGGACGGCGTACGGCATCAGCGGGGCCTGCTGGCTGGGTTTCGTCGTGGCCTCCCCGCGTTTCCCCCGGGTGGCGACCGTCCTGCTCGCGGTGGCGAGTATCGCGCCGTCGATCGCGCTCGGCTGGGCGGAGGACTCCTCCGCCATCGTGCTGGCGGTGGTCACGGTCAGCCGGTTCGCCACCCTGACCGAGCCGTCGGTGGCCGCCATCTTGGGGGTGGTGGGGCTCGACGCGAGCCTCGCGGCGGTCACCGGCCTGGTCGCGGGCGCGGCCGAACCGCTGGTGTTCGGCAACGTCGGCGTGCTGCTCGTGCTGATGCTGCTGGGATTGAACCGGCGGCAGTACGAGGTGCAGGCGGTACAGGCGGCGGCGTTGCTGGAGCAGACCAGACTGGCGCAGTCCGAACACGCGCGGGCGGCGGCGCTCGACGAGCGCACCCGGATCGCCAGGGAGATCCACGACGTACTCGCGCATTCGCTGGGGGCACTGGGAGTCCACCTGGAGGTCGCCGAGGCGCTGCTCGCCGAAAAGTCCGATGTGGACGGTGCGCTCGGCAGGGTGCGGTCGTCGAGGAAACTCGCCGCGGACGGGCTCGCCGAGGCACGGGACGCGGTCGCCGCCTTGCGCAACGACGTCCCGTCGCCTGCCGAAGCCCTGCGGCAGCTGGCCGCCGCGCACCACGGTGGGGTGACCTTCGAGGTGGTGGGGGAGCAGCGGCCGCTGCCGTCCGCCGCGGTGGTCTCGCTGGTCGGTGTCGCGCGGGAGGCGCTGACCAACGCGACCAAGCACGCCCCCGGGCGGCCGGTGTCGCTCCGGCTCCACTTCACCGATGCGGAGGTCCGCCTGCGAGTGTGGAACGAACTCGGCGAAACCGTCCGATCGGAGGACACCGGCGGGTTCGGACTCACCGGGATGAGGGAGCGGCTCGCGCTCGCCGGTGGCACGCTGACCGCGGGCCCGGATGACGGGCGCTGGACGGTGGAGGCGGTGGTGCGGTCGTGATCCGGGTGGTCGTGGTCGATGACCAGCAGGTCATGCGCGAAGGCCTCGTCGCGTTGCTCGGGCTGATCGACGGGATCGAGGTCGCCGGCGCCGCGGGCGACGGACGGCAGGCGCTCGACCTGCTCCGCCGCACCGCGGCCGACGTCGTGCTGATGGATCTGCGCATGCCGGTCCTGGACGGGGTGGCCGCGACCAGGCTGCTGAAACGCGATCACCCGGAGGTCGCGGTCGTCGTCCTCACGACGTACGCGGACGACGCTTCGATCGCCGACGCGTTGCGCGCCGGAGCCCGCGGCTACCTGACCAAGGACGCCGGACGCGCCGAGATCGGGGCGGCCGTCCGCTCGGCGGCCAACGGGCAGGCGATCTTCGCCGCGGAAGTCTCCGACAGGCTCGTCGCCGCGCTCGACGCGCGATCGGTCACGCGGGCCAAGGTCGAGCTGCCCGACGGACTCACCACACGCGAAGCCGAAGTGCTCGGCCTCATCGCGCGCGGGCTGTCCAATCCGGAGATAGCCGCCGAGCTGTTCATCGGCGAGGCGACCGTGAAAAGCCATATCAACCACGGCTTCGCCAAGATCGGTGTGCGCAATCGTGCGGAGGCCGTGCGGTACGGCTTGGAAAAAGGCCTCTGAGCCTGCCCGCAGATCACGTGCCGATGACACACGCCGGTGTCACTGGCTGCGCTGATCCCGACTCGGATACCTTCTTTGCGGATAGAGCCAATGGGGAGGATCGGCGATGACGAGCACTGTGACCCGGCCGGGGAGCCCCGCGCCACCCTCCGCGCCGGAAGGCCGCGGCGGGATCGCCGGGCTGCTCGAGCTGCCGGGGAACGGGATCCGCGCGATCGTCCGGTCCGCGGCGACCACCCCGGGCAGGCTGTCGGTGATCGCGATCGGGCTCGTCCTGCTGTCGCTGGTCGCGGGGCTGTTCGGCACGCTGGCGGCGCAGGACAAGAAGGACACGATCAACGGCCTGATCGACCACCGCGAACCGCTGGCCGCCGCCGCGCAACAGGTCTATCGAGCGCTTTCGGACGCCGACGCGACAGCGGCCAGTTCGTTCCTCTCCATCGGCACCGAGCCGCTCCCGATGCGCCAGCGGTACGAACGCGACATCGCGGAGGCCGGGGCGGCGCTGGCGAAGGCGGCATCGGACTCGTCCGGCGTCGGCAAGGCGGCCGAGCAGATCAACATCCTCGGCCGCGAGATCCCCGTCTACACGGGACTGATCGAAACCGCGCGCGTCTACAACCGGCAGGGTTATCCCGTCGGCGCTTCGTATCTGCGCGAAGCGTCGGAGCTGATGCGGGCGAAAATCCTTCCCGCCGCACAGGATCTCTACCGGACCGACACCGACCGGCTCGCCGCCGAACAGGACGACGCGACCGGATTCCCTTGGCTGTCAACGGCTTTGGTGCTCGCCCTGCTGGCCGCGCTGATCGTCACGCAGGTGCACCTGACGCGGAAGACCAATCGGTTGCTGAACGTCGGGCTCGTCGTCGCGACCGCGTCGGTGGTGGTCGCCCTGCTGTGGGGCGCGGTCGCGCTGATCGTGCAGAGCACCCTCGTCGGCAGCGGTGAAGAAGACGGCTCGCACCAGGTGGACGTGCTCGTCCGCGCCAGGATCGCGGCGCTGCAGGCGCGAGCCGACGAAACGCTGACCCTCGTCGCCCGCGGCGACGGCGCGGCGTACGAGAAGAACTTCGGCGATCTCGCCGCGCAACTGGGCGGGACGGACGGCCAAGGCGGTCTGCTGGGCGAGGCCCGCGGACTCGCGGCGGGCGGCGCGGCCGCGGAGAAGGTGGACGCGGCCATCCAGGCGGCGTCGGCGTGGTTCAAGGCGCACGGCGAGGTGCGGCGGCAGGACAACGACGGCTTCTACCAGGACGCCGTCGCCACCGCCATCCGCGACGACAAGAAGGACGGCGCGGCCGGGGCGTTCCTGCGGCTCGACGAGAACCTGGTGGCCGCGATCAACGTGGGACGACAGGAATTCCTCGACGACACCCGCGGCGCCGAACGCGCGCTGACCCTGCTCGCGCCGGGTATCGCGGTGCTGGCGGTACTCGCGGCGGCGGGGTCGGCCTTGGGAATCCGTGAACGGCTGAGGGAGTACCGGTGATGCGGAACGGTCTGCGAACGGCCGTGCTCGGCGCGGTGTTGGTGCTGGCGACGGCTTGTGGCAGCGCGGGGGCGCCGGTCGACCCGGCCCCCGTCGGCGACGTCGCGCCGCCGCTGCCCGCGAACGTCGGCGGCGCCGACAACACCGGCGGTGGCGGAACGACCGACACGAGCTGCAACCCGCTGGCCAGCCTGCGGCCGACCAGCGGCACGTCGATCACCAGCGGCTCGACGATGGCGAAGATCAAGGAGAACGGCAAGCTCGTCGCGGGCGTCGACCAGACGACGTTCCTGTTCGGCTTCCGGAATCCGACGTCGGGCCAGCTCGAAGGGTTCGACATCGACATGGTCAACGAGATCGCGAAGGCGATCTTCGGCAGCGCGGAAGGCCGCGTGCAGTTCCGGGCGATCCCGTCGAAACTGCGGGAAGAAGTGCTCGAGAAGAAGCAGGTCGACATCGTGGTGCGGACCTACAGCATCACCTGCAGCCGGCTGAAGAAGGTCAACTTCTCGACCGCTTATTACCAGGCGGGACAACGGATCCTGGTCGAATCCGGCTCGAAGGTCGCCCAGCTGTCGGATCTCGCCGGGCGGCGGGTGTGCGCGACCAAGACGTCGACCTCGCTCACGAAGATCGCGGCGGATCCGTCGAAGCCGGTGCCGGTCTCGGTGGACAACTGGTCGGACTGCCTGGTGATGCTGCAGCAGAAGCAGGTCGAGGCCGTGTCGACGGATGACGTCATCCTCGCCGGGATGCTCGCGCAGGACCCGACGCTGAAGATCGTGGGGGACCGGTTCACCGAGGAGAACTACGGCATCGGTATCCCGAAAGAGAACGAGGACATGGTGCGGTACGTGAACGCCGTGCTGGAGAACGTGCGCGGTGGCGCGTGGCAGGCGATCTACGCGAAATGGATCGGGAACAAACTCGAGGGCGGGACGCCGCCCGCAGCGCAGTACAAGTGAGAACGGGCCGTTCGGGATTCGCTCCCGAACGGCCCGCTTCGTCTTACGGGGACTTGTCGCCGATCACCGGCGGCACCGGCTTCATCTCGCCTTCGTAGCCGCCGAACAACACGTCGGCGTCTTCCTCCTGCAGGTAGTTCGGGGCCTTCTTTTCCTTGTCCTCTTCCTTCTGCCCCTTGCCACCGGGCGCACCGGCACCCATCGGCCCCTGGCCGCCGCTCTTGCCCGCCGCGGCCGCGCCACCCCTGGTGACCCGCTCCTCCGGCAGCTTGCCCGCCCCGGACCCGCCGCCTTTGCCCGCGAGCTTCTCGGCGTCACCGGCCGAAACCTTGCCGCCCGCGAGCCGCTCGGCGACGTTGCCCGATCCGCCGTTGCGCCCGAACCCGCCACTGGTCAACCGGTTCGCCGCACTGCCACCCGGCCCGCTCGTGGTCCGGCCGGGCTTGCCGCGATACTGCTCGCTGCCCAGCCGCCCGAGCCCGGTGGGACCAGGCCCGTTCATCGCCGCCAACCCAGGTGCCGGCCCCGGCCGGAACGACCCCGGCGGCCCGCCGACCGGCTGATTCGGCCCCGGCACGCCGGTGTGCCCGCCACCCGTGGTGATCCCGGGCCCCGGCGCCGGCCCGCTCGGGCCACCCGGCCCGGGCACCCCCGGACCGGGACCGCTGTTCGGCCCGGGCCCGCCGCTGAAGCCCCTGGGCTCAGTGCCCCCGGAAAACCCGGAGGCCGTCGTCGATTCGCCCATCTCCGGCGGCGGGGCGAAGGTGGGCTGCTTGGAATTGACGTCGAAGAGCGACTGGTCGTAGGTGTGCATCACCTGCGCGGCCTGCTGATGCGCCTGGAACGACTGCTCCTGCTTGGCCGAGATGTTGCCGACCGTGTCCACAGCGCCGGCGAGATTCCCCGTCGCGAGCTGGTTGAGGGCGTTCTTGTACTCGGCGTTGCGGTCGAAGGGGATCTCTTCGGGCATCGAGTTCTTCGCGGAGGTGGCCGCGGCGGCGGACTGGGAGAAGCGGTTGGAGGCGAGGTATGCGCCGTCGCCCGCGGTGTCGGCCCACTTGCTGATGTTGGTGAAGAAGTCGGTGACCGACTTGGCGCCGTCGCCTTGCCAGTGCTCGCCCTCTTTACCGATCGCGTCGCGGACGGCGTTGCTGAAGTTGTTCAGGGAGTTGCCCTGGTTGTTCCAGAGCTCGCCCTTCTCGTCGATGTCCCGCGGATCGAGGTCCTGCGTGACCATGTTCTTGAGCTCGCCGTGAGGGACGGCTTCATAGCGCTGTTCCGACGGGTTGAGACCGGTGCGGAACTGCTGGCCCTGCGTGAGCGCCGCGGCCTGATCGGCCGAGTACTGCCCAGCCTTCGCTTCAGCCGTCAGCCTCGCGGTCACGGAGTTCCCGCCAGGCCCGGCGTTGGTCTCGTTGTACGCGTCGGAGTACCGCTTGGCTTCGTACGTCCGGCCGGTGTTACCCAGCGCCGAGAACTTGCTGTCGAAGTCGTCTTGCCCGACGTTGACCATGGTCCCTCCCGTTCCGTCGTCAGTTGCCTCTAGGCAGTTTCGGTTCAGCGGCCGTGGCGATTTCCCTGGACAGGGCGCAGGCTTCCTCGTTGGTTCCCTTGTTCAAGCCGGTCGATGCCGTCAACCGGGCATTCGGTGTGACAGCGATTGCCACGGTGCAGGCCTGTTTCCCTGCGTCGCCAGGGATCTCGACGGCTTCGCGTTCGCCGACCTTCGTCGGGATCTTGGTTCCCTGTCCGGGGGACAGTTGGTCGATCCCGGCCTCGGGGACGAGGTAGAGGCTCACGAAGCCGAACCCCTGTTTCCGCGCCCCACACCCGTTGTCGCTCTCGTAGGTCTCTTCAGCAGGTGAAGCGAAGCCTTTAGCCGTCGTCGTCGGCTCCAGCAGGTCGCAGGCTTTCAACTCACCGAAAACATCAGCGGGGGCCTCGCTTTTGGTCGCCGATGTCGAGTTGGGCTGCGTCGGCGCAGGCGTCGCATTGCCGGGTTTCTCTGTGGAGCAGGAGGAAAGTCCGACGGCGAGAAGGGTCGACAAAGAGACGACGAGCAGGGTCCGTGATTTTGTGATCATGTCGGTCTTTGTCAGTCCTTTTGGAGAGATTTCAGCTGGTCGGCGTTGGCGGTATCTCGTTGCAAGTACTTGGACTTGGCCAGGTTGATCGCTTCTTCCGCACGGTTGAGAACGTCCCGTAGTGCATCGAGTTGAGTCTTGGCGGATAGTTCGTCGCCGTCTGCCACGAGAGTCGCGTGCTGACCGACTTGCTGTGCGAAGGGGCCAGTGCCCAGCTTCGGTTTTTCTGTAAGGCGTTGGAATTGGACCTGGTGGTTCGACCAGTCAGTGATGTAGTCGGAGATCGCCGCCTTAAGGGCTTCTCCGGCCTCCTCACTGACCGCGAACCGCCCTTCCTTCGCGGCCTTCACCATCGCATCGGCCTGCGCCGAGAAGTCGCCCAAGATGTCGGAGAAGTTGCCCGGCGGTCCGCCGGTGCCGTCCGTCATGGTCTCTCCCCTGTACCAAGTCCCGGTTACTCGTAGCGCTCGTCAGATCACGATATCAGCGGAAAGGGCCCCGAAGGGCGCCCTCCGGCGAGGATCACGCGCTGCCGACGCGGGCGGCTTCGACCAGGTCGTGGACCCATCGTGCCAGGTGAGAGCCACTTGTCGGAGTGAACGTGCGGCGGACTTCGCCGTCGGGGAAGCGGTCGGTGGTGAGCATGAAGCGGCCCTGAAGGCTGTCGAACCACTGGACGCTCTTCTGCTGCGGTTTGCCCCGGTCGTCGCGCAGGGTGACGCTGACCGTGCCCAGTCGCGCGAGCGGGTGTTCGAAGAAGCGGGCGGCCGCGCCCAGGCGGAGGTTGTTCGGGTCCTCGTCGAACGGGTCGTCCGGTCGTTTGGCCGGGGGGAGCGTGCTGGACGTCGTCACCCGGCCGGGGAACGGCTGCAGGGACGGCAGATAGCCGAGGAGGGTCGCGACGACCTGTTCGGGGAAGACCGGCTCGAAGAGGATGTCGAAGCCGCGCTGCTGGCTCACGACACCCAGGCGGCTGTTCCACGCGCCCCGATAGAGGTATTCGGCATCCTGCTCGACTTCGTGCGCCTCCATGGTGACGACGAAATCGCCGGTGGCCCAGAGCCGGAGGGTCTGCTCGTAGTCGCGCAGGAGTTCGCGGCCGCGGGCGAAGCCCCGGTCGGCCAGCCCGGCCCAGATCTCTTCGCAGTGCCGCTCGCGTTCGGTGATGGTGGTTCCGACGGTCGGGATCTCGAACGGCAGCACGAATCTGCCGAGCCCGAGTTCTTCGAGTACGACGTCGAGCTGGGCCATCGACATCGAAAATGACGCAGGCACCGGTCCCTCCCCCTCATCACCTGCTGAATCGGTTCTCCACCGCACCGTAGCGGGTTCGACCCGGCGCGGGCACGACCTGCCTGCTCACGGCTAGGATCGAGTCCCAAGCCGTCGCGGGGATTTCGGGAGGTACCAGTGTCGGAAGAGCCGCGCCGTCCTCGGCATGCAGCGCCGGACGACGCCACGCCGGAGCGTGAGGCGGAGTCCGCCTCCTGGACACCGCCGGCGCCGGTCCGCTGGGAAACGCCCGAACCGTCCATTTCCGGCAGGCTCGATCTCTCCGAGCCGCCGCGGCCCAAGCAGGAGCCCCAGCCGGAGAAGGACGCCGAGCGCACGGTTTATCACGCGCCCGTCCAGCGTCCGCAGACTCCGCCGCGCGGCCAGCAGCGGCCGATCCCGGGCGCCGAGGACCCCACACGTCCGCCGGGCGACATGGCTCCGGTGAGCCCGCAGGCCCAGGTCGTCCGTCCCGCGTGGCAGACGCCCGCGGACGCGCCGCAGCCGACCAGCGTGCTCTCTTCGCCGACACCGGAGACGCAGAGCATCATGCCGCCGACGCCGCGCGTCGACAGCGGCCCGGGGCCGTTGCCGGACCCGGGCACGGAAAGCGTCCTCCCCGAACGTTCCAGCGAAAGCCGGGGAACCGGCACCGGCACCGGATCGGGCAGCCACGGCACCGGAACCGGGACCGGAACGGGTTCGTTCCCCGGCACGGCGCGCCGGACGTCGTCACGCACGTCGCGTCGCGGCCGTCTCGGCGCCGGGCTCGTCGACGTCCCGCAGGTGCCGTACCGCGACCCGGCGTCCGCGGTCCTCGAAAACCCGATGGTGTCCGAGGAGAAACGCTTCTGCAGCAGCTGCAGTGCCAAGGTCGGCCGCGGCAAGGACGGCAAGCCCGGGTCGCCCGAGGGTAATTGCGAGAAGTGCGGGAACCCGTTCTCCTTCGTCCCGAAGCTGCGGCCGAACGAGATCGTCGGCGGTCAGTACGAGGTGCTCGGCGCGCTCGCGTACGGCGGCCTCGGCTGGATCTATCTCGCACAGGACCACAACGTCAGCGACCGCTGGGTGGTGCTCAAGGGCCTGATCGACACCGGCGACGCCACCGCGATGGCGGCCGCCGCCAACGAGCAGCGGTTCCTCGCCGAGGTCGAGCACCCCAATATCGTCAAGATCCACAACTTCGTGCAGCACCCGGACGGCGACACCGGCAACTCGGTCGGCTACATCGTCATGGAGTACGTCGGCGGCCAGTCGCTGCGCCAGCTCGCGCTCGCGCACCACCGCGAGACGAAGCGCCCGGAGCCGCTGCCGATCGGCCAGGTGATCGCCTACGGGCTCGAGATCCTGCCCGCCATGGGCTACCTGCACGGCCAGAACCTGCTGTACTGCGACCTCAAACCCGACAACGTCATCCAGACGCACGAACAGCTCAAGCTGATCGACCTCGGCGCGGTCCGCCGCACCGACGACTACGAGAGCCCGCTGTTCTTCACCACCGGCTACAGCGCGCCCGAGCTGGCGACGCACGGTGCTTCGGTGGCATCGGACCTGTACACGGTCGGCCGTACGCTCGCCGTGCTCAGCTTCGAATTCTCCGGCTACACCAGCAAGTACAAGACGACCCTGCCCGGCCCGGACGTCGTACCGCTGTTCGCGCTCTTCGGTTCGTACTACCGCTTCCTGAAGCGTGCGACGCACACCGACCCGGACCGCCGGTTCATCGCGGCCGAGGACATGGCCGACCAGCTGACCGGTGTGCTCCGCGAGATCATGGCGCTGGGCACCGGGAAACCGCGCCCTGGCGCGTCGACCGTCTTCGGGCCGGAGACCCGCACGTTCGGTGTCGACATGGTCGTTCCGGAACACGGCGGGAGCGTGCCGCTGCCCGATCCGGGCGAGGTGGTCGCCGGACTGCCGATCCCGCAGGTCGACACGGACGATCCGGCGGCCGGCGTGCTCGCGTCGACGGTCGCGCTCGATCCAAGGGGCGCGATCGAGTCGCTGGCCGGGGCGCCGCGCGAGTCGATCGAGGTCCGGCTGCGCATCGTCCGCGCCCGGATCGAACTCGGCGAGCTGGTCGAGGCGCAGCGGCAGCTGCAGGCCGCGCAGTACCTCGCGATCAAGGCCGGTTTCCCGCACGACTGGCGGATCGACTGGTATCGCGGCCTGATCGAGCTCGCGGGCGGACGGTCCCGCGTCGCGCATGTCGCGTTCGAAGCGGTGTACGACGATCTTCCCGGGGAGATCGCGCCGAAGCTGGCCTTGGCCGTCAGCGCGGAGGGGGTCGGGGACTACTTCGGCGCCGCGCGCTACTACGAGCTGGTGTGGCGAACGGACCGGTCGTACGTCAGCGCCGCCTTCGGGCTCGCTCGCGTGTACCTCGCGCAGGGCGCCAGGGCCAGCGCGATCGAGGTGCTGGAGGCCGTCCCGGCGTCGTCGTCGCATCACGTCGCCGCGCAGGTGGCCGCGATCAAGATCAAGACCAGGATCAACGGCGGCGGCAAGGATCCGGTGATGGTGTCCGAGCGGGATCTCGTCGACGCCTCGACGCGGTTGGAGCGCTTGCAGCTCGACGCCGAACGCCGCACTCGTCTGTCGGCGGAGGTTCTCGAAGCGGCGTACGGCTGGCTCAACTTGCAGAACCAGCCGACACCGGGCGCGAAGGTGCTGGGCTGCGCCTTGGACGAACGAGACCTGCGGTTCGGGCTCGAGCGCTGCTACCGGACGTTGGCGCGGTTGGCCGGATCGGTCGACAAGCGCGTCGAACTCGTCGACAAGGCGAACGCGATCCGGCCGCGCACAATGACATAGCGCGCGCCTACATACGCAACCGAAAGGTCTCCCAAAGGGCGCCCCGCGCCCGACGGAGACTTCACCCGCGCGCCTCTTTAGGCCGAAGGCCACGAAAACTCGATGGAGGGGCACCTCCATCGACAACTTGAGTTGACTACGAAACGACGCCCCTGCAGCGAGTTTTCGTCAGCGCGCGGCAAAATTACGGGTTGATGTCCCACTCGCGTGCGCGCTGGGCCTTCTCGTGCGCGGCGGCGAGTTTCTGCAGCGCCTCGGGATCTCCGTGGGTGCTGAAGTGCTCGAACTCGACCCGCACGAACAACGCCCGCGCGCGCACCGCGACAGGGCCGTCTTCGGCGTCGAGCCGTCCGTCGGCGCTCACGTAGATCTTCCGGCCGGCGATGCCGTCCAGTTTCGTGGCGATGTAAAGGGTCGAGCCGACCGGGACCGGCCGGAGGAAATCCGTCTCCAGTTTCCCGGTGACGGCGGGGCGGCGCAGCAGGTTGCCGACGGTCGCGCCGAGCGCCTCGTCGAAGGCGCAAGCCAGCAGTCCGCCGTGGGCGAGGCCGGGCGCACCCTGGTGGGCGGAGGTGACGGTGAACTTGGAGTACACCGTCGTCCCTTCGCCCACCGTCGAATGCAGGTGGAGCCCGGCCTCGATCTCGTCGCCGCACCCGAAACACTCACCGAAGTGGATGCCGAGGTGGCTGCCCTGCTTGGGGGCTTCCGGGTGGACGGTCGCCGGTTCGACTTCGACCGGCGGCCACGGTTGCGAGATACGGCTCATGGAAAGACGTTAACTCGCCGGTAGCTCCGAAGCGCCGCCGGGAGTCGCCGGTTCCGGTTTCCGGCGCCGCGCGATCCGCGAGTTCACGATGCCGCGCAGCGACACCCCGGCCGTTTCGGGCAGCAGCAGGATCGGGATGGCCGCGATCGCCGCCGAGCCCATCAGGTAGTACGCGGGCCACAGGTTGTCCCCGGTCGAGGTCACCAGACTGCCGATGATGTACGACGCCGTGCCACCGAAGGCCGCGGTCGAAACGCTGTACCCGATGGAGAAACCGCTGTAGCGCTCCTGCGTCGGGAACATCGCCGGCAGCGTCGCGGCCAGCACGGCCAGGATCAGCACCAGCGGCACCGCGATCATCAGCACGCCGAGGGTGAGCTGCCAGGCGTTCTGATCGTCCGCGGCCGCGCCCATCAGTGAGAACGCCGGGATCGGGAACACCAGGAAGCTCGCACAACACGCGATCAGGATGGGTTTTCGCCCGATGCGGTCGGACAGCATGCCGACCGGCACGATCAGGATCAGCATCAGCCCGATGGTCGCCAGGATGATCAGCAACGGCGCGTGCCCGCTGAATCCGACCACGTCCTTGAGATAGGTCTCCAGGTAGGTGATCACGATGTAGTCGGCGACGTTCAGCATCACCACGATGCCGATCAGGTGCAGGATCGACGTCCAGTGCTTCTTGAGCAGCGCCTTCAGCGGCGACTTCTCGACCTGGTCCTTCTTCTCGATCTCCTGGAACAGCGGAGTGTCCTCCAGCTTGTTCCGCAGGTACAGACCGACGATGCCGAGCGGGCCCGCGATCAGGAACGGCAGGCGCCAGCCCCATTCGCGCATGGCCTCGTCGCCGAGTACGACGGTGAAGATCGTGACGAAGCCGGCGCCCATCGCGAAGCCGACGAGGGTGCCGAATTCCAGCCAGCTGCCCCAGAAACCGCGGCGCCGCGCGGGCGCGTACTCCGCGATGAACGTCGCCGCGCCGCCGTACTCACCGCCGGCCGAGAAACCTTGGATGGTGCGCAACAGGATCAGCAGGACCGCCGCGGCGGGGCCGATCGTCGCATAGGACGGCAACAGGCCGATGACGAACGTCGACCCGGACATCAGGATGATCGTCAGCGCGAGAACCTTCTGGCGCCCGATCTTGTCCCCCAGCGGCCCGAACACGAAGCTGCCGAACGGCCGCACGATGAACGTGATGGCCAAGACCGCGAAGGTCGCCAGCGCGCCTTCGGAAGTGCTCGACGCATTGAAGAAGACTTGCCCCAGAATGGCAGGCATGAAGCCGAAAACACCGAAGTCGTACCACTCGATGCAGTTACCCATCGCCGCTCCGGCGACGGCCTTTCTGATCTGTTCAGGTGGGGCCTCCGCTGGTTCCCCTTTTTCCTGATGTGACGCGCTCAGCGCCTCTTCGGCCATGGGTTTGACCTCCCGACCCACCCGTTTACTTACCCATCGTCGAGGGTTTGTTCCCTCGACCGTAGGGGTTCAAACGTCCGTGTTCAGCGCTTTGGATCGGCCGTGAGAGCGCCGTTCCCCCAAGACGGTGACGAACTACCAGGTGAAGCCGATGTCGGAGAATTTCCGATTACTTTGGGTCACACTTCGGGAATCGGACGTTCCGGACGGAAGATCAGCGGGTCGTGGCCGTCGTCGGGGGCTCGCTCGGCTGCTTCGTCGGGACGGGCGCACGGTGCGGACCGGTCGTCGTCGTACGCCCTGGTTGAACGGTTCTCGGTATCGAGCGTGTCTGATCGGTCTTCGGGGCCGTCGCGGCCGGAGGCGGTTCCTCGGGAGTGACTTCCGGTCGCGGAGGTGTCTCGGAGGGCGCGGGCGAAACCGGCGCCGGGGCGATGGTCGACAGACCCGGCCCCGCGGGTTGAACCGGCGAGGGCCCCTCGCCCCCGCGCCCGCCGACGGCGATCGCGCCGAACACGATCACCCCGATCGTCGCCAGCGAACTCCCCGCCACGGCCAGCCGTTTGCGTCGTCGCCGGATCCGGCCACCCTGCTCGATGATGTCCGCCGCCCGGATGCCCAGCGGGGGACCGCTCGCACCGTGCGAAAGCACGCCTTTGATGTCCTCGTCCATCTCCTCACCTCCCATCGTGGTGCGCTCCGCTCAAGGCCAGTTCGCTGAAATGCGGGCCGAGCCGCTTGCGCAGGGTCGCCAGCCCCCGCGCGCCCTGGCTCTTCACGTTCCCGGTGCTGCAGCCCAGCGCCGTGGCCGTCTCTTCAACGCTGAGATCTTCGAAATAACGCAGGACGAGTACGGCCCGCTGCTTCGGGGCGATACCGGACAGGGCATGCCTGACCAGCATCTCCTGTTCCGTGCCGCTCGCTTCGCCCGGGATGTCGGGGAGAGCGTCCGTGAGCTTCTCCCGTTTGCGCCAGACGCGCCGATGCTCGGAGAGGAACGTCCGCAGCACGATCTTGCGCGCGTAGCCGTCGAGCGCGTCGTGCCGGGAGAGCCTCGGCCAAGCCAGGTACAGCTTCAGCAGCGCGGCCTGGGTGATGTCCTCGGCCTGATGCCAGTCGCCGCACAGGAGGTACGCGGTGGCACGCAGGCTGTGCGCGCGCTCGTCGAAGTACCGGGCGAACTCGCCGTCCCACGGCGAGCCCGTCCCGGTCTTCGACGAGCGGCTCGGCGTCACCTAGTTACCGGCTCCTTCGACGATGGCGGGGAGGTGCAGATCCCCGGTCGGCCCGGCGGGAACGGCCTTGGGCACGCGGTGCTCGCCCGGCGCGGCGACGGCCGGCGTCTTCGGGACATCGCGCGCCGGCGCGGTGGTGGCGCGGGGCGGTTCCGCCGGCCGCGTGGTGGTGGGCTCCTTGGTCGGCGGCTGGGGCGCCTGAGTGGCCGTCGGCGACGGCGCGCTCTGATCGGCCGACGCCAGCGACGTGGTCGCGAAGGCGGCGCCGCCCGCCAGCAGCAGCGCGCCGAGAGTGAGAGCGATACGAGTACGCAAGAGTGTCTCCTCGATCCGGGCGCCGCTCATTGGCCGCGGCGCCTTACGTCGTTAGACATGCGTCCCGCCCGCAACGAGGTTGCATCGACTTTTTGAAAAATCTCAGGCAATCAACACGAACGGCCGGAGACCACAGGGGTCTCCGGCCGCCCGGTTCCATGGAAGTACTTCAGCTCGCGAGAGCGGAGAGCTTGGACCACTCCTCCCAGGAGTAGGTCCAGTCGCTGTAGTCGCGCGCCCGGTTGATCTTCACCGTGCTGCCCTCGATCTCGACAGGGTCCCCGACAAGGGCGCCGTCCATGTACGCCTTGGCGTTCGCGGGCGCCAGGTTCACGCAGCCGTGCGAGATGTTCTTCTTGCCCTGTGCCCAGATCGAAGGCGCGTAGCCGTGGATGAACTCGCCGTTGGTCGAGAACCGCACCGCGGACGGCACGACGATGTTCTCGTAGTTGTAGCGCTGGTTGGTCATCGAGTACGTGTCGTGCTTGGACATCACCACGTGCGTGCCGCTCGGCGTGACGCGGCCCGGGTCGGCGTCGAGGCCGTAGCTGGCCGGGTAATCCGCGATCTGCTGCCCGTCGCGGATCACCTGGAGCCGGTGGGTCTGGGTGTTGCCCTTGACGATCTGCGAGCGGCCGATCGTGAAGCTCGCCGAGCGGTCTTCCTTGCCGTACACGCCTTCGCCGATCTTGACGCCGTAGATCTTGGCGTTGAACTTCACCGTGGTGCCGGGCTGCCAGTAGGCCTTCGGCCGCCAGTGCACCGAGGTGTCGTCGTGGACCCAGGCCCAGGAACCCTCGGTCTTCGGCGTGGTCTCGACCGACAGCGCCTTCTCGACCGAGGCCTTGTCGGTGACCGTGCTCGGGAACGTCAGCGTGATCGGCATGGCGATGCCGTACGTCTGCCCGTCGAAGACGTTGATGTTCGCGCCGACCTGCTTGCGCGGCTTGACCGTGGTGAAGGCCCCGCCGATCTCGACGGGCTTGCCGTCGGTGCCGGTGGCCTTGCCGGACCACGTGTAGGACTTGCCGTAGCCGAGCTGCTCGGTGGTGGACCAGCTCTTCTTGTCCTCGGACGGCTGCCCCGCGACCTGCTTGCCGTCCGGATTGGTCAGCACGACCTGATCGAGCGTGCCGTCGGCGACGGTGACCCTGATGGGCTGCCCCGGCGCGACGTCCTGCGCGCCCGCGGCGGGCTCGTACGTCAGCTTGGCAGGCGCGGGCGCCTTGCCGCCGGTATCGCTGCTGACCGGCCCGCCGCCGTCCGGCCCGCTGGCCGACACGGTCGGCTCGCTGCTGCACGCCCCCAGCGTCAGAACGGCCACCAACCCCAGTGCCGCGATCGCCGCCCGGCGGCGCGCGGTTTCCGTGAACCTCAAAGCTTCCCCTTTGCTCCCCTGTACACCGACCATGACGTCCGGACCACCTCGTAAGTTGATCCCATCGAGAGTGATGCGAGTCACAATCGAGTGGATCCTAGTTCACGATCGGGGCATGGCCGACTTCGGTCCGTGTCCGGCGATGACCTGAGGTCGGCGTGCGGCGACAGGCTAGCGAGGGGGTCCGACAGAAGCCGGATCGGTATACGACGTTCCGGTGACCTTGGTACTTGGGGGTGCCCAGAGTCCGATCACGGGCTTCAAATATGGCCAGATCCCGGTACGCTGCCATCAGGCCGTCGTTTTGCGTGTTCGTGGCTTCACACTCGCGGAACTTCTGACGCGAGCCATGAGCCGGTGACGCGCTCTTCGCTCGACTCGTTGGAACCGCCCGGGACGGTCTGGGTGTCGCTTCGGAGGCACTCGAAGCGGATGTGCAACGAGGAGTAAAGCGGTGGCGCAAGGCACTGTGAAGTGGTTCAACGCGGAGAAGGGCTTCGGCTTCATCGCGCAGGATGGCGGCGAGGGCGACGTCTTCGTTCACTACTCGGAGATCGAGGGTCGCGGTTTCCGCACGCTCGAAGAGAACCAGCGAGTGGAGTTCGAGGTCGGTCAGGGCCAGAAGGGCCCGCAGGCCCAGAAGGTCCGCGCGATCTGAGTCCGCCCTTCAGGCGTTGCTCAGACTGATCGGAAAAGCCCCCGGCGATCTCGCCGGGGGCTTTTCCCTTGCCGCTCAAGCTTCTTCTGGTGTGCTGTTCCGTTCCGGTACGACGGTCAGCGGGTGACGGGCTGCTCCCACGCATTGGCGTCGAAGCGGAATTCGTCGGTGTGGGCTTCCTCGTGGCGGCGCTGCTGGGCCGAGTTGGCCTGCGACTCCCACGAAAGGCGCTCGAGGATCCATTCCTGCGCCAGCGCCTGCGGCGACAGGTTGCGCTCGGCGGCGGCGTCCTTGAGCTGTTCGCAGGCGATGAGGTTCATCCGCAGCTGGAAGACCTGCGCTTCGCCGAAACGCTTGCCGGTGCCGGTGCTTTCCGGGTCGTTCTCCGGGGCGAGGGCACGAAGGTAGCTGGTGAGCTCCGTGTCTTCGACGACCGCTTCGGCCTCCTTGGTGGGGGAGTTGCGGTGACGACCGGGGTTGACCGGCTTCAAGTTCGTGCGGCTGCCGCTACGACGGCTCAGGGAAGGAAGGGGCACCGGGTCACGATAACGGTTCGGTCTCGGCAAACCAACCACAGTGAGCCACGACACACCCGAATCTTTGTCTCGAACGGCCCAATGCCGACAGGAAATCCTTTTCCCGTGATCACAAAACGCAACCGACGAGACAGTCGGAAGAGGTTTTTCGGGGAAAAGATCAAGGAGCCGGTCCGGGGCCGCCAACCTCCGCCGCAAGGAACCTGGGGTCTGGGGGTGGCCCCCAGAAAACGGAGCGACCCCCGCGCCAGGGGGAGGAACGCGGGGGTCGGAGGGGATCTCCACAGGCGCTGACCGGGGGTGTGTCAGCGAATCGATTGTTGCACGGTTTCCTGAGAAGGGCGAGTGGGCGCGGTCAGAATTCCGGCCAGGGCGCCACCTCTGATTCGCCTGTGGTTCATGTGGCGCGGATATGCGCGTGATTGCTCTGCGTTGTGCGGAGCGTGGCGACAGGTTCACTCTCCGGGGGGCTGTGTGTCGCGGCCGGCTCTGGCTAGCCTCGCGGCCAAGCTGTTCGTTGGCCGTCTGGAGGAACCATGGGTGGGTCTGTGGAAGTGCGGCAGTTCCTCCTTCGGTACGAAGGTGCCGATGGGGGAAGTTCGACAACGTTGGCCGGTGGCCTGCCGGCGCAGCGCACGGGTCAGGGGGATGCCCAGCGGGTGTCCGACGATCAGGTGCGGCGTGCCCGGCTGGCGGTGGCCAATGGGGCGCTGGGTGTCGATGACTGCGTCCAGTTGCTGGACATGCTGGGGTTGACGCTGGACGAGGACGGGCAGGCGCCCGTTCAGCGCTGAGTTCGTTCGTTCACGAAGCCCGGTCGCGCGGGGTGTGCCGCGCGACCGGGCTTTCGTTTGTCCTCGACGGTCGGCCGCCAGTTGTGTAACACTGTTATCAATCAACTGGCGGGAAGGTGTGGCGACATGGCCGACGAAGCGGCGATCGCGGCGGCGCGGGAGATCCGGGGCCCGGTGCAGGTGCTGGGCGGGAAGTTCATGACCTCGCCGGAGCTGGCCGAGGTCGAGAAGGAGGTGGGACTGCCACCGCGGACGCTGTACCTCCGTGGCCGGTCCGCGGTGCTGGGCGACCCGCCGCCGAAGGTGGTCGCGGAGCTGTTCGGCATCTTCCCGGCTTGGCTCTTCGAGTTCGCGCTCCCGGCCGCGACGACGGCCCTCGACGCGGCCTCCGCGGTCCGCGCCTACTCGCGGTCATCGGCGAACTGGGCGCGCGTCAACCTTTCGGGTGCCGGCGACCCCGGCCGTCCGGCGGATCTGCTGTTCCGTCTCGTGGACGCCGCGGACGCGAGCGGTCTCGCGTTGTTCGCCGGATGGCAAGTCGCCGAACGTCCGGCTGATGACGTCGAGCGGCTGGCGTTCGCGCTCATGGTCTTCCGCGAGTTCCGCGGCGGCGTCCACTTCGCGGCCCTTCGCGCGGTGGGCCTGACGGTGCCCGAAGCGGTCGTCGCGGATCCGGAGGGCGGGCGCGGCCGCCTCCTGCGCACCGCGTGGTCCGAGGAGGCCGCCGGCGAGCTGATCGCCGCGGCGGAGGCGAAGGGCGATCTGCGGCAGCGGTGGCGGCACGCCGAGGACCTGACCGACCAACGCGTGGCCGAACTCCTCGCTGTCACTCTCACGGGCGACGAGCGGGAGGAGCTTCGGGGACGTCTTGGAGCCCTGCGGGACGCCTCGGCCCTGATATCCTGACCTCGCCGCGTTCTCGCAGGTCCCAGCCCTGTGAACAACTAGAGGACCCCCTGTGCGGGAGCCGAAACAGGGGTGTCCTATAGTTATGTTCGCTCCCGGGGACACCGGAGAGCGCGGGTCGGTCGGTTCGCCGAAACCGAACCGGGCTCCCATCGTCCAGCGGCCTAGGACTCCGCCCTTTCAAGGCGGCAACGCGGGTTCGAATCCCGTTGGGAGTACGCAGTACAGTTACACAGCAGTATGCAAGGCCCTGTGGCGCAGTTGGTTAGCGCGTCGCCCTGTCACGGCGAAGGTCGCGGGTTCGAGTCCCGTCAGGGTCGCAAGATCGTTCGGCTCCTTGCCGGCGTTCCCGGCCAGGTAGCTCAGTTGGTACGAGCGTCCGCCTGAAAAGCGGAAGGTCGCCGGTTCGACCCCGGCCCTGGCCACCGCTCAACGAACCGCCTCGATACACATCGAGGCGGTTTTTTCATGCCTGAGGCCGATTTCGTGTCCGTCCACAGCAGTGCGCGGTGGCGTCCGATGTCGCAGGAGCATCGGGCGCCACCGCGCGGTGCGGGACTTGGTGTCCTACTTGCCGGTCTGCTGCTTGACCCAGTCGGTGAACGCGGTCACGTCGGTGTAGATGCCCGGCATTTCCGGGCAGCTGGCGGTCTGACCGCGGCTGGTGGCGCCGACCAGCGTCCACTTGTCGCCGTTCTTCACCACGGCGGGACCACCCGAGTCGCCGTAGCAGGCGCTGGCCTTGCCGCCCTGGTTGTCCATGCACAGCTCGCTCTGCGCGTCGTAGGCCCCGGAGCCGGAACAGCCGGAGTCTTCGGCGATCTTGGTGTCGAGCTGCTGGAGAACCACCGGTGCTTCACCACAGCCGCGCGTGGGACAGGTCAGTCCCCAGCCGATTTCCCGCACGTCGGTGCCCGGCTGCGGCGACTGGCCGATCTCGATCGGCGCCGCCTCCGCCGGCTTGCTCAGGTGCACCAGTGCGATGTCGTACGGGCCGGAGCCGTCGTACTTCTCGTGGACCACGAACTTGTCGACCTCGGCGACCTCGCCGCCCTTGGTGTGGTCGGTGGTGTTGATGCGGTACTGCCAGTTGGCGGGCTGCTCACCCTCGACGCAGTGCGCGGCGGTCACCAGCCACTCCGGTGCGATCAGTGACGCGCCGCAGTTGTGGTCGCCGCTCTTGGTCTGCATGGAAGCCATGAAGCTGTAGGTTTCGGTCGCGTCCACACCACCCACGATCAGTGGCTGCACGCCCGAGGGTTCGGCGGCGGAAGCCGGCATCGCCGACCCGAGTACGGCAGCCGCTCCAGCCAGCAGACCGGCGACGAGGGAACGAGTCCTCATCTGCTTTCTCCTTCCGCGCCGGTGTGTTTCACCGGCTCACTCCGGAAGAGTGGCCAATCGTCACTCGTTCGTGGAAGTGACGAAAGTCGGTGGCCGTTGCCAGTTACCAGTTGGGACCGATCTTGACCTCTAGTTAGGTGGAGGTGTCAATCTCGAAGCATGACAATCGCACCTGAGCAGGTCGACGAATGGACCGTCGGCACCCTCGACCTCGACGCGTACCTCGGCCGGATCGGTCAGAGCCGCGCGACACCCTCCGCCGCCGCGTTGCGTGAGTTGGCGAAGGCGCACGTCCTGGCCGTTCCGTTCGAGAACGTCGACGTCGTTTTGGGGCAGCACAAGGGAATCGCGCTCGACGACGTGATCGGCAAACTCGTCGGCCGTCATCGCGGCGGCTACTGCTACGAGCACGGAAGCCTTTTCGCCGCGGCCGCCGAGCAGCTCGGCTACCCCGTGCGCCGCCTGGTCGCCCGCGTGCAGCCGCAAAAGAACGGGCCGTACACGCATATGACGCTCGCGATCGAGGCGGACGGCGTCCAGCACCTGGTCGACGTCGGCTTCGGCGCCGGGATGCTGGTGCCGATGCCACTGGTCGACGGCGCGGTGGTGGATCAGGCAGGCTGGCCACACCGGCTCGTCGCCGACGGCGACTGGTGGCGCCTGCAGAAGAAGGAGGGCGAAGACTGGACCGACCTGCACGCCTTCACGCTCACGCCGATGCACCGGATCGACTACGAGGTCTACCACCACTACACGTCGACACATCCGCGGTCGCCGTTCACCGGGCAGCTGGTGGTCATGCGCCTGGAGGAAGGGCTCAGCCGCAAACTGGTCGGCGAAGAGTTCATCGTCGAACGCCCGGACGGGACCAAGGAGACCACCACGATCCCGCCCGAGCGGCTCGACGCGACACTGCGCGAGCTGGACGTCGTCCTCACCGGGGACGAGCTCGCGAAACTGCTGACGATTTACCCGGGCTGAAGGCTCAGAGCCCGAATTCGGCGCGCTTGTCCTCGGGGACGAGATCCTCGTACTCGCGGTGCTTCGCGATGAAGGAACGCACGTACGGGCAGTAGGGCAGGACGGACCTGCCCTGCGACCGGACGTCGTCGAGCGCGGCGGTCACGAGCTTGCCCGCCAGGCCCTGGCCCGCGAAGTCGTCCGAGATTTCGGTGTGCAGGAACAGGATCGCGTCGGTGCGCGTGCGGGTTTCCAGAAACCCGGCGGGGTTCCCGTCCACGACGATGTCGTAGCGGTCTTCTCCGGCTTTGATCTCGACACTCATCCAGCTGCTCCGAAAAGTTCGTCCGGCGGCGCGGGGCGACCCAAGTGGAAGCCCTGCGCCTGATCACAGTGCAGCTCACGCAAAACCGTGAGCTGCTCTTCGTCTTCGACACCTTCGGCGACGACGATCAGGTCGACGGCGTGCGCCATCGCGATGATGCTCTTGACGATCGCGGCCGCGTCACGCGATTCCGCGATGCCGGTGACGAAGGTGCGGTCGATCTTGAGCGTATCCAACGGGAGCCGTTGCAGCTGGGCGAGCGACGAGTAGCCGGTGCCGAAGTCGTCGATCGCCAGTGAGACACCGAGATCGCGTAACGACGTCAGCACTTCGGCGGCCGCGGCCTGGTCCCGCATCAGCGCGCTTTCGGTGACTTCGAGGGTCAGCGCGTGCGGCGGGAGCCCGGTGGTCTTCAGCGCGTCCTGCACCCCGGCCACCAGATGCGGATCGTCCAGCTGCCGGGCCGACAGGTTGACCTTGAGATTCAGGTCGATGCCGAGCTGCTTGCGCCGCCTGGCGATTTCACGGGTGGTCGTGCGCAGGACGTACTTGCCGATCAGGTTGATCAGGTCGCTTTCCTCGGCCAGCGGGATGAACTCGGCGGGCGAGATCGTGCCGTGCGCGGGATGTTTCCAGCGCAGCAACGCTTCCACGGCGACCATCTCGCCGGATTCGATGTCCACGACAGGCTGATACGCCGTCCAGAGTTCCTCGTTCTGCAGGGCGTCGCGCAGATCCTGCTCCATGCGCAGCCGTCGCTGCATCCGCTCGCGCAGCTCGACGTCGAAGAACTCGTAGCGCGCCCGGCCGAGCGTTTTCGCCTGGTACATTGCGACATCGGCGTCCCGCAGCAGATCTTCGGCCGTCCGGGTGTCGTCGTTGGCCGCGGTGACGATGCCGATACTGGCGTCGATGTGCAGCTGCCTGCCGTTGACGGTGATCGGCTCGGTCAGCGCCTCGCGCAGATGTTCCGCGAGTGCCTTGATCTCGTCCGGTTCGGTGATCTCCGCGGTGACGACGACGAATTCGTCGCCGCCGAGCCTGCCGACGAGATCGTTCTCGCCGATACCCCGGCGCAGGCGTTCGCCCGCGATGCGAAGCACCTTGTCGCCGACGGAATGCCCGAGGGAATCGTTGATCACCTTGAACTTGTCGAGGTCGATGAACAGCAGCGTGGTCAGTTCGGCGCGGCCCGCGCCGGACAGCGCCTCGGCGAGACTGTCCAGCACCAGCGTCCGGTTCGCGAGTTCGGTGAGCGGGTCGTGCGTCGCCTCGTGGGCGAGCCGCTCGCCGATGGCGCGGCGTTCGGTGATGTCGGTGAACGAGGCGACCACCGCCTGGGCCGACGGGTCTTCCGGGGTCAGCAGCCGCGACGTCAGCGAGATCCAGACGTCGTCGCCCGCCGGCCTCCGCAGCCGCAGCACGAGGCCGGTCAGCGTGGCCCCGGTGCGCCGGGTCACCACCGACGGCATCCGGGCGGGCGGGATACGGCCCTGTTCGTCGTACAGCTCCAGCGTCACGCACGGGACACCGATGAGGTCGTCGTGGCCCACCCCGATGATCCGGCACGCCGCGGGGTTGGCCGATTCGATGAGACCGCCGGGCCCGATGACGACCACGCCTTCGTCGAGGGACGCGACCACCGTGCTGTAGTGCTGTTCGGCCCGTCGCCGCGCCGTTTCGTCGGCGCAGACCAGGACGAAACCGTCGTTCATCTCCGCGGCGGAGATGCGGATGGCCAGTGTCGAGCCGTTGCGGTGGCGGTGGGTCGTCTGCATGACGCCGCCCCTGCGCAGCACCGTTTCCGGGTCGAGCGCGGCGCCGACGAGATCGCTCACCGTGCCGCCGATCGCCTCGTCCGCCGTCCAGCCGTAGACGTTCTCGGCGGCGGGGTTCCAGCTGGTCACCACGCCGCCGCCGCTGGTCGCGATGATCGCGTCGCTGACATGGCTGATCAGCGCGGCCTGGTAGCGCAGCGTCGCTTCGGCGGCCTTCTGCGCGCTGATGTCGCGCATGATGACCTGGAACGCGGGCCTGCCTTCCCAGGTTGTGCGCACCGAGATGCTCTGGACCAGGTACTTCGTGCCGTCGAGACGGAGCATGACGGTGTCGGCGGGAACCGTCGACGCGCCCTGGCGGTGCAGCGACGCGATCCTGTCCAGCAGGGCCGGGAGCGACTCGTCGGCGACGAAGTCCATGATCGGCCGCCCGATCAGCTCGGCGGTCGACGACGCACCGAGCGCGGTGAGGGCGGCCCGGTTCACGTAGGTGACGACGCCGGCCTCGTGGACACAGACCGCGTCCGGGCTGAGTTCCACCAAAAGCCGGTAACGGTCAGTGAGATCTTCGAGGGCCTGCCGGTTCTCGCGGACGTCGGTCACGTCGGTGGCGATGCCGAGCAGCCCCGACGAACCGTCGTCGTCGCCGATGGTGCGGGCGCGCAGGCGGACCCAGCGGATCTCGCCCGCCGGGTTCCGGAACGACTGTTCGAGTTCGAACTCGCGCCAAGGCGGGGAGGTGCGGGTGCCGGAGGTCAGCGGGGCCACCAGATCGGCGAGCCTGGACTCGATCTCGGCTTCGGTCAGCGTGCCTCCGCCCAGCAGGTTCTCCAGTCCGGGCAGCCAGGACAGGGTCTCGGCCTCGAAGTCGTACGACCAGATGGCGGCGTGGTCGCCCGCGAGGCCGAGATCGCCGAGCGGCTCGTTTCCGAGCGGCGCGCCTGCCGGACGACCGGAATTCCCGGCCCCTGGCACGGCGAGGGCGTCAGCCTCCATGATCCGTCCGAACCCCCTCTTCCGGTGCTGGCACCGTCGATTACACCACCCGCGGAGGGCGCTGTATACGCGAGCCGAAGGTAGGTCACCGCTGATATGCGCGGAAGCGTATGAATACACGCTGTGTGACTGCCCTACGCTGGCATGTCCCATCGGGTGAATAATTTTTGGTTAACTTCACCCATTCGGCGGTGAGTTGCGGTAAAACTACTCTTCGCTCGTTCCCGGTGTGAAAGGTTTCAGCTGGTGGATGACGACGACGTTTCGGTCGCCGACCTGCTTATTCGCGAGGGCTGGGACGACCACGAGGAGTCACGGGCAAAGTCACGCTGGAGAGTTATCGCGGTGGTGATCGCCGTGGTCGTCGCCTGCGGGGCGGCCGCTGTTCTCGTCGGGTTCGATTCGGATCCCGAACAGAACGCGGCACCGAAGCCGAACAGCGTCATCGAGATGCCGAAGCGGCCTTCGGAAAACGGGGGAGCTGACGCGACTTCGGCCGTCCCGTCCACCGAGACGGTCGAAACCGGTGACGGTGGAACCTCGACACGGCCCAGCAGGTCGACGTCCAGTCGCCGTACGTCGAGTTCGGCCGCGCATACGTCCGACTCGCCGGACCCCGCCACGCCGACGTCGTCGAACGGGCCCGCCGATCCACCGCAGACCACCGGGTCCACGGTCGTTCCGCAGCCGCCCGATCAGACCCCGCCGCCGCCCTCGACGACGCCGACGGAAGAGTGCAATCTGTGGCCGAAGTGGCTCTTCTGCTAGGAGGTGTCTCCAGGCTGGAGCTTGCAGGTGGGGTGAGGGCACGCGCGCGCGTTTCTCTTCGGCCGGAGGCCCCGGATTTGCGGAGGCGGGCCGCCCGGAGCGGCTGAGTGAGCTACAAGGTGATGCCACGGCCCGGCTGCGGAAGTCCGGAAGCGCGCTTGGACGAACACTGCTAAGGAGCTTGCAGTAGATCGGGCTCCCGGCGTTTGCCGAGGTGGTTGAACAGCAGGTTGAGGGTGAAGGCGACGATCGCGGCGACCGTGATCGGGCTGCCGCAGATGGTCTGCAACCACGCCGGGAAATGCTGGAAGAAGATCGAGTTCCCGAACCGGTTCGTGGCGAACGCGGGCAGCAGGCCGACCCCGACCGACACCGCGACGATGAAGGTGTTGTGGTTGCCGGAGAACTCCACCTTCTTCAGGTTCTGCACGCCGATCGCGGCGACCATCGCGAACATGACCACCGCGACCGCGCCGATCACCGGTTCCGGCACGGCCGCGACGAAGGCGCCGACCTTCGGCACCAGGCCCATCAGCACGAGCAGGCCGCCCGCCACCGCGACCACCCACCGGCTGCGCACCCCGGTCATCTGCACGAGGCCGACGTTCTGCGCGAAAGCCGTGTCCGGGAACGAGTTCATCGCGCCGCCGAGGATGGCCGAGAGACCGTCGGTGGCGAGACCGCGCGCGAGGTCGGAGTCCGTCGCCGGGCGTCCGGTGATCTCGCCGACGGCGACCAGGTCCGCGGTGGATTCGGTGTAGGTCACCAGCATCACGACGCACATCGAGAGCACGGCCGCGATCGGAAAGGTCGGCGGGCCGAAATGGAACGGCGACGCGAGACCGAACCAAGCGGCGTCGGCGATGCCCTTGAAGCTCACCAGGCCCATCGGGATCGCCGCGACCAGGCCGATCAGCAATGCCAGCAGCGGGCCGATCTGGCTCGCGAATCCGCGCAGCACCCGGGTGAACAGGACGATCACCGCGATCACGCCGAACGCGAGCGCGATGTCGGCCGGGTTCGCGTAATCCGGCGATCCGGTGTCGTGGCCGGCGATCAGGCCGACCCCCGGCCCGATGAGCGAGATACCGATGACCATGAGCAGCGTGCCCGAAACCAGCGGCGGGAAGAACCGGATCATCTTCGCGAAGGGCTTGGCGATGAGCAGGCCGAACACGCCCGACGCGATCATCGCGCCGTAGACGGCCTGCATGCCGTACTGGGACGCGATCATGATCATCGGGTTGACCACGGTGAACGTCGCGCCCGCCACCACCGGCAGCCGGATGCCGAAGATCCGCCCGATCCCGATCGCCTGTATCAGCGTCGCGATCCCCGCGACCAGCAGATCCGCGTTGACCAGCAACGCGATCGTCGCCGCGTCCAGTTTCAGCGCGCTGCCCACGACGAGCGGGACGGCGACGGAACCCGCGTACATGATCGTCATGTGCTGCAGGCCGAGCAAGGTCAGCTTCGGCAGTGGCGGGCGGGCGTCCACCGGGTGGACGTCGGGACGGCTCATGTAACCCCCTGTGACGTGCGGGAACACCAGTGGACTCGTCGGGCATGACCGTAGCGCGTCCACCGCGTGAGGATCACGTTGCGAAAGGGCGGTCGAAGAGGCTGGAGCTGTGTTGAATGGATGTCGGGCACAACGAAAGGAGCGCCGATGGAGACCGTCCTCGTCGTAGGGGCCGGGCAGAGCGGGTTCGGAGTGGCGACCTCGCTGCGGGACAAGGGGTTCGGCGGGCGGGTGGTGCTGATCGGTGACGAACCCGGGCTGCCCTACCAACGGCCTCCGTTGTCGAAGGGCTATCTCGCCGGGACCGCGGGCGACGCCCAGCTGCGTCTGCGGCCCGAGGACTTCTTCGCGGAGAAGAACATCGAACTGATCCCGGGCCGCGTCGCGTCAGTGGATCGCGACGGGGCGAAGGTGGTGCTCGAAGACGGGAGTGCTCACGAGTACGACCATCTGGTACTGGCGACGGGAGCGGTCAACCGTGCCCTACCGGTACCAGGGTCCACTTTGGACGGTGTGTTCACCTTGCGTACCAAGGACGAGGCCGACGTCCTGCGGGCCGCGCTGGAAGGCGCGGAGAACGTGGTCGTGGTCGGGGGCGGGTTCATCGGGCTGGAGTTCGCCGCGCACGCCGGGCGGCCTGTGACGATCGTTGAGGCGCAGGACAGGCTGATGGCCCGCGTCGCGACTCCGGAGGTCTCGGCGTACTTCGCCGCTCTGCACGAAGAGGCGGGTCACACGATCCTGCTCGGCAAGGGTGTGGCCGCGCTGCGCGGTGAGGGCCGGGTGGCCGAGGTGGAACTGAGTGACGGCACCCTGCTGCCCGCCGATCTGGTGCTGGTCGGGGTCGGGGTGGAGCCGCGGACGCGGCTCGCCGAAGGGGCGGGGCTCGCCGTGGCGAACGGTGTCGTCGTCGACGAGCACCTGCGCACGAGCGACCCGAAGATCTCGGCGGTCGGGGACTGCGCGAACTTCCCGTGCGTCCAGGCGGGCACGGCGACGCGGCTGGAGTCGGTGCAGAACGCCGTCGACCAGGCGCGGGCGGTGGCGGCCGTCATCGCCGGCGAACCCGCGCCCTACGACAGCCTGCCGTGGTTCTGGACCGACCAGCTCGGCGCGAAACTGCAGATCGCCGGAATCCTGACCGGGGCGGACAAGACCGTCGTGACCGGGGACCGGGAGGGCGGGAAGTTCTCGGTGCTGTCGTTCCGCGACGGTGTGCTCGCCGGAGTCGAGTCGGTGAACCGGCCGCCGGACCACATCGCCGCGCGCCGTCTGTTCGCCGCGGATCCGGCGCCGCGATTCGAGACGCTGGAGGCCAACGGCTTCGACCTCAAGGCGACCTTCGCGTCAACTCGTGGTTGACGATGAGCGATCGTCAACCTAAAGTTGACGGCATGACGAATCCAGTCCGGCTCGACGACCTCATCTCCCACATCAAGCAGCAGCATCCCGACGGTGACGTGCTCGGACAGCTGTCCGACGCGGTCTTCCTCGGCGAACACCTCGGCGAAGTGGCCGACCACCTGATCGGCCACTTCGTCGACCAGGCGCGGCGTTCCGGCGCGTCCTGGACCGAAATCGGCAAGAACATGGGGGTGTCCAAGCAAGCGGCGCAGAAGCGCTTTGTCGACTCCAGCGGCTCATCGCTCGAAGACCTGGTGAAGGTGTTCAGCCGCTACACCGATCGGGCGCGGCACGTCGTCGTCGCGTCGCGGGACGCCGCTGTTTCGGCGAAGAGTCCGCAGATCGAGCCCGTGCACCTGGTCCTCGGGCTGCTCTCCGAACCGGCGGCCCTCGCCGCCGGGGCGATCGTCGCGCAGAAGGTGACTCTCGAAGCCGTCCGCGAGGCCGCGGAGGCGAAGCTGCCGGAACCCGCCGACGAACCGGTGGAGGCGGCGAAGATGGCGTTCGGCGCGCAGGCCAAGAAGGCGCTGGAGCTGACCATGCGGGAGTCTCTGCGGCTCGGGCACAACTACATCGGCACCGAGCACATCCTGCTGGCCCTGTTCGAACTCGGCGACGACCTGCTGCCCGGGCTCGGCCTCACGAAGGAGAACACCGAGGCGGTGATCGTGCGGGCGCTGGCGGAGATCGTCGCGGCACGCGGGGAGGGCTGAAAGTGTCCTTCACCGCGTCAGCCGCGGTGAAGGACACTTTCCCTTGTCAGGCGGGGGATTCCGGGCGGCCGTCGGCGGCCCAGGCGGTGTGGAACGAACCCTCGCGGTCGACGCGGCGGTACGTGTGGGCACCGAAGTAGTCCCGCTGCCCCTGCACCAGCGCGGCGGGAAGCCGCTCCGCGCGCAGACCGTCGTAGTAGGCCAGCGCGGTCGAGAAGCCCGGGGTCGGGATGCCCAGCCGCACCGCTGTGGAGATCACCGAACGCCAGGAGTCCTGGGCGTCCTCGACGGCCTTGCGGAAGCCACCTGAAGTCAGCAGCGTCGGCAGCGCGGGCTCTTCGGCATACGCGGCCGTGATGTCGTTCAGGAACTTCGCGCGGATGATGCAGCCGCCGCGCCAGATGGACGCGACCTTGCCGAGGTCGATGTCCCAGCCGTATTCGGCGCCGCCCGCCTGGATCTGGTTGAAGCCCTGGGCGTACGCCACCACCTTCGACGCGTACAACGCCTGCTCGACGTCGTCCGCGAAAGTGTCCAAAGCGGACCCTGTCAGCGGGGCGCGCGAGGGACCGCCGAGACCGCGGGAGGCCTCGCGCAGGTTCGACGAACCGGACAGCGAGCGCGCGAAGACGGCTTCGGCGATGCCGCTGATCGGCACGCCGAGGTCCAGTCCGATTTGGACGGTCCAGCGGCCGGTGCCCTTCTGCTCGGCTTGATCCGCCACGATGTCGACGAACGGCTTGCCGGACGCGGCGTCGGTGTGGGCCAGCACCTGCGAAGTGATCTCGATCAGGTACGAATCCAGCCGGCCGGAGTTCCAGGTGCGGAAGACGTCGGCGATCTCGGCGGGGGAGTAGCCGCCCGCGCCGCGCAGGAGATCGAACGATTCGGCGATCAACTGCATGTCGGCGTACTCGATGCCGTTGTGCACCATCTTCACGAAGTGCCCGGCGCCGTCCGCGCCCACGTGCGTGCAGCACGGTTCGCCGTCGACCTTCGCCGAGATGTCCTCGAACAGCGGCCCGAGCGACTGGTACGACTCCTTCGAACCGCCCGGCATGATGCTCGGCCCGTGCAGCGCGCCCTCCTCGCCGCCGGACACGCCGGTGCCGACGAAGTGGATGCCCTTCTCGCGCAGCGCGGCCTCGCGACGCCGGGTGTCCGCGAAATGCGCGTTGCCCGCGTCGACGATCACATCGCCCTTCTCGAGGAGCGGGACGAATTCGTCGATCACGGCGTCCGTCGGCGCGCCGGCCTTGACCATGATCACGACCTGGCGTGGGCGCTCCAGCGCGTCGACGAACTCCTGCGCCGAATACGCCGGGATGAAGTCGCCTTCGTCGCCGAACTGCTCGACCAGTTCCTTCGTCCGCTGCTCGGAACGGTTGTGCAGGGCCACCGTGTGCCCGTGCCTCGCCAGGTTCCTGGCCAGGTTGCGGCCCATGACCGCCAGGCCGGTGACCCCGATGCTCGCCTTCTTGCTCATCCGAACCCTTCCGCTTCGATTCCCGTGCCGAGCCTATCCCCGTTGAGGGATACGGCGCCGGGACGAGAAGGGATCACAGCCGAGTTGTCCACAATCAGGCCTGCCTGTGGACAACTCGGCTCGGCCGCCCCGTTCCGGCGGAAGCGCCGATATGCTGGGTGCGGGGCCGTCCCCCAGGGACGGGCGGGGGGTTCAGTCGGGGCGCGCGAGTGATTCGGGAGCGGCGTCGAGCGCGTCAAGCACCGCGTCGCCGTTCGCCCTCGCCCATTCGGTCAGCGCCTGGATCGGGCCGGTCAAGGTCGTCCCGAGCGGGGTGAGCTCGTACTCGACGCGGGGCGGCGTCTCGGCGTAGGCCTGGCGGCGGACGAGTCCGTGCGCCTCGAGTCGCCGGAGCGTCTGAGTGAGCACCTTGCGGGAGATGCCGCCGATCAGCTCGATCAGCTCGCCGTGGCGCACCGGTCCCCCGCTGAGGCCGGCGAGGACGACCACGGTCCATTTGTCGGCGATCAGCTCGACCGTCAGCCGCGCCGGACAGTCTGCGAGAAAGAGCTCGCCGGAACCGAAACCGCTCACGACGCAAAGGTACCTGCCGGTTCCTATCGGAAACCTAGCGTGGAGCCATGCGAGCAATCACCCAGCGGACACTCGGCGGTCCCGAGGTACTCACCATCACGGACCTGCCCGAGCCCCGTCCCCTGCCGACCGAGGTCCTCATCCGGGTCAAGGCGATCGGGCTCAACCCCTTGGAGGCGCGTCTGCGCGCCGGCGAGTTCCCGCTGCTCGGCGAGCCGCCGTTCGTCCTCGGCTGGGACGTCAGCGGTGTGGTCGAGTCGGCCCGGACGGGGCGGTTCAGGCCCGGTGACGAGGTTTTCGGGATGCCGCTGTTCCCGCGGGCGGCGAATGCTTACGCCGAGGTCGTGGCGGCGCCGGCGGTGCACCTGGCACACAAGCCGGCGGTGCTCTCACACGCCGAGGCGGCGGCGCTGCCGATCGCCGGGCTGACGGCGTGGCAGGGGCTCGTCGACCTCGCGGGCGTGACCGGCGACGACCGTGTCCTGGTCCACGGCGGCGGTGGCGGGGTCGGGCACGTCGCGATCCAGCTCGCGAAAGCGCTCGGAGCGCACGTGATCACGACCGCCGGCGCGAGCAAGCGGGAGTTCGTCGAGGGGCTCGGCGCCGACGAAGTGATCGACCACACCACGGTCGATTTCACCGAGGCGATCCGTGACGTCGACGTCGTGCTCGACACGATCGGCGGCGACACCGCCGAGCGCTCGCTCGACGTGCTCCGCCCGGGAGGTCACCTGGTGACGGCGGTCGCCGACGAGGAAACGGAGCTCATCGCGAAATTCGAGGCGGCCGGTATGCGCTTCAGCGGTATCGCGGTCGACCCCGACCCGGTCGCCCTGCGAGGGCTCGCGAGTCTCGCCGAACAGGGCAGGCTTCGGGTCCACGTGCACGAGACGTTCCCGTTCGAGCGCGTCGCCGACGCGCACCGGCTGCTCGACGGCGGTCATCTCCAGGGCAAGCTCGTCCTCACCGTCTGAGTGTCGCGAGTGGAGCGAGTCAGGAGAAGCACCGGATCGGGGCGCCGTTGAAGGCGACCATGTCCGCCAGCGCCGCCCCCAGATCGATCGGCGCACCCCACGCGAGACCGTCCAGTTCGGCATACGCCCGGTGCAGGTTCGCCGGAAGCCGTTCCTGTTCGGACAGTGCCTCGTAAGGCCCCAGGTCCGCTTCGCGAGCGGCCTGAAGGGGCGTCAGCCCGGCGGCCTTGCCGTACGACGCGAGTTTCTGCAGGAAACCCAGGTATCCGTCGACGACGTCGATCGCCTCGGGGCCGCATATCGGGCCGTGGCCCGGCACGATCGTCTCCGGCTCCAGTTCGCGGACCAGGTCCAGCGCCCGCCGCCAGCCGGCGGGCGAGCCCATCAGCGCGAACGGGCTGCCGCCGTTGAAGATCAGGTCGCCGACGAACAGCACCCGCCGCTCGGGCAGCCAGACGAGGACGTCGTTGGTGGTGTGCGCGGCGTGTCCGGGATGGATCAGCTCCAGCCGGACGTCGCCGGCGTGCACGGTCAGCCGGTCGTCGAACAGCACCTCGGGCGGCCGCAGCTCCAGCCGCCCCCAGTCGTTCCCGGTGAACCAGTTCTCGTAGGCGTTGATCCCGGTCGCGACCATCGCCTCGCGTGTCTTCCGGTGCCCGATGATCGTCGCGCCCGTCGCCAGGTGGTTGCCGTTCGTGTGGTCGCCGTGATGATGCGTGTTGACCACAGTGGTCACCGGTGCCCCGCCGGTCGACTCCGCCGTCGCCAGCAGCGCCCTGGTACGCCGTTCGGTCGCACACGTGTCGATCACCACCACGTGATCGTCCGCGGCGACGAACCCGCAGTTGTTGATCCACCACGAGCCGTCGGGCTGGACGTACCCGTACACACCATCGGTGACCTGCCTGGCGAAGGGGGATTGGTCCACTCGGTCACTATGCCCGACCGACGTGCCCGAAATGTGACGAGATCGCTCCGCCACCAGGGTGACGTACCAGGTGACTGGTGTTTTGGGCCGTTTCCTGGAACGCTGCGGAATGTCATCATCGAACCCCGCAAGGTGAAGTACCCTGGGTGGGTTCGAGTATTCGCGCGCAGGACGGCGGGCAGCCGTGGTCCTGGTCTATGTGGTCCGGGAGAGCAAGGCGATGGCCAGCACCGTCACCTCGCGCCGGAAGCAGCTCGGGAACGAGCTCCGGCATGCCCGCAACGCCGCGCGGATGACACAGCAGCAGGTCGCCGAAGTGCTCGGCTGCACCCAGGGCAAGGTCAACAAGATCGAGTCCGGTGCCGTCGGGGTCAAGCTCGGGGATGTGCGATCGATGCTGAACGCGTTCGGGATCAACGGCGACGAGGCCGACACGTTGATGAACCTGGCCCGCGCCGCGGCCGGGCAGCGCGGCCACTGGTCCGGCTACCGATCCGTGGTGCCGCACTGGTTCCGCACCTTCACCGACCTCGAACCCGCGGCCGCGGAGATCCTCACCTGGCATGGCGAGCGCATCCCCGGCCCGTTGCAGTCCGAGCACTACATGCTCAAGCAGTTCACCGAAGCCGGCGCCACGGATGTGACTTCGCTGGTCCGCAACCGGTTGGACCGCAAGGCCGTCTTCGAACAGCAACAGCCGCCCTACTACCGGTTCATCATCAGCGAGGGCGCCTTGCGCCGCGCTCCCGGCGGCTCCGCCCCGGCGGTGATGCTGGACCAGGTCGAACATCTGCTGGCTTTGGACAAGCATCCGCGCGTGTACGTGCACGTGCTGCCGTTCGGTGCGCGGCTCGCCGCCGTGCCCAACGACTTCACCATCATGCGTTTCCCGGACCGCACCAGGGATTTCGTCTACATCGAACACTCCGCGGGCGGGTTGTACCTCGACGACGTCAAGGACTTCAACATCTTCGTGGACTCTTGGGACAGATTGCGCGGTGCCGCGCTGGAACGCCAGGAAACCCGGCAGTTCCTCAAGGAACTCGCCGAGTTGTACAGAACACAGATGCAAGCCTGAGATGGACCCTGACTTCCTTCCCGAAGGCGTGGATCTCGAGCGGCCCAACGCCGCCCGGATCTACGACTGGGCGCTCGGCGGCACCGCGAACTGGGCGGTGGACCGGGAATTCGGCGAACAACTGGTCAAGACCTTCCCGCTCGTGCGCACCGCCGCCAGGGCGAACAGGGCCTTCCTCGGCCGCGCGGTCAGGTATTGCGCCGAGCACGGAGTGACCCAGTTCCTCGATCTCGGTTCCGGCGTGCCGACGGTCGGCAACGTCCACGAGATCGCCGACGAGATCGACGCCGACAGCCGGTGCGTGTACGTCGACAACGAACCGGTCGCCGTCGCGCACGCCAGGATCCTGCTGGAGAAGAACGGGGACCCGGCCAGGCACGCGGTGCTCGGCGGCGACCTGCGCGACGCGGACGACATCTGGGAAAACGCCTTCGACACCGGCGTGCTCGACCCGGCGAAACCGGTCGCCCTGCTCACCGTCGCGGTCCTGCATTTCGTACCGGGCCCCGAACTCGCCGACGTCATCGCGCGCTACCGGAGGCTCCTGCCCGCCGGTTCCTTCTACGTCCTGTCCCACGTCACGATGTCCGGCGTGGAGGGTGACGAGCTGGCCCAGATCCAGCGCGTCGTGAAGCAGTACGAACAGTCGAGCACGCCCGCGTCCTTCCGCGACAAGGAAGAGATCCTCGGTTTCTTCGGGGATTTCGACCTCGTGGCACCGGGTCTGGTCCCGGTCGGCGCATGGCGGCTGGACGACCCCCGCTCGCCTGCGGTTGACTGCGCCATCGGCGGGGTCGCCCGCAAACCCGGTTCCTGACGAGGTGTGACGGTATGACGACGCAGCACGACCCCATCGACCCGGTGGCCCCCGAAGGTGTCGATCTCGAACGGCCCAACGTGGCCAGGGTGTACGACTGGTTCCTCGGCGGTTCGGCCAACTGGGCCATCGACCGCGAGTTCGGCTCGCAGGTGATCAAGCAGTTCCCGGAGGTCAAGACGTTCGCCCGCGTCGGCCGCGACTTCCTCGGCCGCGGCGTGGGATACCTGGCCCGCCAGGGGATCACGCAGTTCCTCGACATCGGTTCCGGCGTGCCCACCGTCGGCAACGTCCACCAGATCGCGAGCGCGGTCAACCCGGCGAGCCGGGTCGTCTACGTCGACATCGAACCGGTCGCCGTCGCGCATTCCCAGCTGCTGCTGGAACGCGAGGGCCTGCTCGGGCGGCACGCGGTGCTGCAGGGCGACGTCCGGGATCCCGCCGACATCTGGAAACGCGCCCTCGACACCGGTGTGCTCGACCCCCGGCAGCCGATCGGGCTGGTCCTGGTCGGGCTGCTGTACTTCCTCGGCCCGGAGGAGCCCGTCCACGAGATGGTCCAGCGCTATCTCGATTTCCTGCCGTCGGGTTCGTACTTCCTGTCCTCGCATCTGACCGAGGACGGCGTGACGCGCAAGGAAGGCGACAACCGTGAGAACGTCCAGGAGCTGTACAAGAAGACCAGCGCGCCGTTCCACCTGCGGTCCCGCGCGGAGTTCGCCTCGTTCTTCGACGGACTGGAGATGGTGGAGCCGGGTATCGACTGGATGGCCACCTGGCACCTCGACGAGGCGGATTCCCGTGCCAGCAACCGGTTCGCCGACGACCCGACGTTCACCGGCGGCCTCGGCGGATTGGGCCGTAAGCCCTGATCTCCGTCAGGCCCGGCCGGTCAGATGCCCGATCAGGGGTGTCAGCTCGAACTGACCTTCGAGCGGCCGGCCGGTCCTGATCAGATCCCGGTGTGCGCCCGGCGAATCGACCTCGGAGTTCCACGGCGGCTGCTTGCGCAGTGGCGCCTGGATGAGACTGAACCCGAACCGCTGACGCAGTTCCAGCCCGATGGTGCGGTGGTGCTTCGCCGAGGCCAGGCGTTCGTCCTCACGGCGGAACAGCAGCGTGGTGAGGCGGACGGCCACGGCGGTCACACCCCCCGGCTCGGACGCGGCAACCGCGCCTGGTCGGCCGAACCGGCGAGGCCGAGGCAACGCTCACAGGGCATCCCCGAACCGACGGGGACCCATTCCAGGTGGTCGTAAGGCATCGCCGCGCCACAACGGGCGTGCAGGAACTCGGGGTGCGAACCCCCGGAGTGCAAGTCGAAAAGATGCGCGGAGCGGCGGCTTTCGCCCGCCGTCCCGGCCATGAGCCTGCCGACGGCGAGTACCGTCGCCGGCATGGTGTCCTGAATGATCACGCTGATCCTCCCCCACGAGGTCGGCGGTGGGTGGTCATGCGCCGCGAGGCCGGTGTCCGGCCGGTCACCTGCCGTCGGTGGCCTGCTGGAACGGCGAAACTCCCCGCGGAACGCACTCGGCTGCATCCGCCGCCGAAGTCTCCGCGTACTGCGAGCGATTCACCAACAACCGAGCCCCGGCCGCTGCGATTAATCCTACTCCTGGAATAATCTTCATGTCGAGGGTGGGCGGAGTTGATCACCCACTTGGCCGTGCGGGATAGTCCCGTTGAGGCAGGGAGAAGCCGGGACGGTGACGGTTCGCGCAGGTCGCGGCCCGCACCCCCGACCGACGTTCGGAGGTACGACCAATGGCCGATTATCCATCGGCGGCGGATTACGATCCGACCACGGCCGTGTCGCTGTTCGACGACTCCGCGTGGGAGAAGTCCTTCGCGAGCGAACCCAACGGGGGGAACTGTGTCGAGGTCAACCTCGCTCGCGAAGGCCTGGTGGGGGTCCGTGACACCAAGCTGACCAACAGCCCCGTGTTCGTCTTCGATTCCGGTGAGTGGAACGCCTTTCTCAAGGCGGTCAAGGCCGGACAGTTCGATTTGAGCCCATGACGAAAGGCTCGCGCGTCCATCGGGACACGCGAGCCATCCGATCTTCGTCACTTCGAGTCACACCGTCGCGGGAAGCCCGTTCCCGCGTAGCCGGGATTTCGTGCGCCGCCAGGCGACGGCGATCAGGACGGCGAGGACGATCAGCGGGATCAGGCTGATCGACCAGCTCACCGCCATCGGCGGCCCCGGCTGTTCGAGCACCGCGAGATCACGGAGTTCTCCCACGCCCTTGCCCGCGGGCCCGTCGATCTCGAACCGGAACGTCCACGCGCCCTGTGTCTGCAGGGCCCGGATGTCCAGCCCCCACACCTCCAGTTTCCGCGGATGCTTCGCCAGCGGCTGGGGACGGCCCAGCCGCCCGGTCTCCGGATTGAGGAACGCGAGCGTCCCCGACTTCCCGGCGATCCCGTCGTCCGGGATGAACGTGAAGTCCAGCGATTGCATGGCGCGCAACGGCCACGTGCTGAAGCCGACGGTCATCCCGTACGGTCCGACCTGGACCCGTTCGGTGTGGACGATGTTCACCGGTTCGTAGGCGTTCGCCGCGGGCGTGGTCGCGAACAGTAACCCGATCGCCGCCGCCAAGGCCAGCAGTGTCTTACGCATGCGCGTTCTCCCCCTTCGCCGGGGCCAGCAGCCTCAGCATCCCGCCGAACCGCCACCCGGCGAATCCGCCGAGCAGCCCGACCACCGCGCCGGCCGCGGCGGTGGCGAACACGACCGCCCAGGGCATCCGGTCGGAGCCGTAGACGATCGCGTTCTGGATCGGCATGCTCGCGCCGACCAGCAGCCCGCCGACCACACCGGCCAGCACCGAAACCCGGCCGGCCTGCCGGCCGCGTCGTGAAAGCAGATACACCGCTTCGAGTACCGCCGCGATCGGCAGCAGCGCCATCGGCATCATCGCGGGCATCGCGGGAACGCCGTCGATGTAGTCGCGCATCGGCAGGCCGACGGCGCTCGCGTACGCCTCGGCGGCCCACGGCGAGAACCACCAGGTGATCGCCTGGATGACCGCCAGCGCCGCGGCGACCCGGACCGCTCCGCCCGGCCGTCCCCAGAATCCGGCGCCCGCCGAGACCAGCAGCACCGAAAGCAGTGCGATGCCGACGGAGACGACGTCGAGCCCGTCGAGGTCGATCTGCTGCAACCCCAGCACGGTCACCGTGCTGAACGCGATCAGCACGCCGAGGCTGCCGACCACGCCGACGGTGCCCCAGCGGTGTTCCCGCGCGGCCGCGAACACCATGACCGTGCCGATGATGCTCAGCGTGATCGACAGCAGCAGCCCGATATGCGGCGGCGAGTCGATCACCGCGTCGAAGCCGTACAGGCCGTGCCACCACTGATCCCACAGGCCGTACAGCAGGAACATCGCCGCGCCCGTCCCGGTCACCAGATAGCCGGCCGGTGCGGCGAAGACCTTGCCGAAGACGTTGATCGCGCGGCCGCCGACCCGTGCGTCGACCGGACGTCCCGCCCGGCGCGCGGCCGTGGTCATCAGCACGATCACGAGGCTCGCGAGCCCGGAGATCGCGCTGCCCGAATACAGGAACAGATGGGGCATCGTGAAGAACGTGTCCGGGCCGACGTCGCCGTGCCACTGGATGTCCCAGGTCAGCCCGACCAGCGAGATCACCGACCCGGCCAGCACCGTGCCCGCCGGTACGAGACCGGTGCGTTCACTGCGTGACACCGAGACGGCCCTCGCCCCTCCCGCGGTGAGATCCATACCCCCGACCTCCCTCTCTTACTTGACCAGCAAAGGAAAAACGTGCTGCGTGGCGCCGGACGGCCCGCGCAGTGAAACGGTGATCTCCCATTGCCCCGGCATCGGCAGCAGGACGTCGCCGGTGCGGAACCGGCCCGGCCCCTCCGCGATGGCGGGCGACGGGGCGAGCGCGTGCCCCATCTGCGGCATGACGGGTTCGAGAGTGACGACGTCCGGCGTGGCACCGGTGACGGTCAGCGCGAAGACATTGCCGCCCTGGTGCGGATCTTCGACCGAAAGCTGCACCGTGTACGGGCCCTGCGTCGAGCGCTGCACCTGCGCCCCGCCGCTGCTCGGCCACACAAGCCAAGCCACGATCGCCGCCGCGAGCACGGCGACCACGGAGATGAGCAGGACGGGTCTGCGTCTGTCCACTGTGGAATTCACTGTGGTGCCCCTTCCGCCGGGACCTCGATCAGCATGGGCACGGTCAGCACCGTGTAGTCGCGTTCGGCCTGCAGCCACACCCGGTACTTTCCGGGCGCGGCGAAGGTGTAGGTGAACGGGACGTCGGGGCCGTACGCGGCGACCGTTTCATCGGGTTTGTCCGGCATTCCCGGCGACTGCGGGATCATCGAGTGCACATGGGCCCAGGTCGGCGCGGCAGCGGCATCCGCGCCGACCCGGTTGTCGTCGGAGATCGGGCCGACGACGATCAGGTGGCCGAGCATGCCCAGCCAGGGTTGGAGATCCGGTCGGGCGAATCGTGCGGTGATCGTGGTCGGCGTGCCCGGTTTGACCTCGACGTCGACCGGGTTCCCGTGCACGACCCGCTTTCCGGCTCCGGCGGGGACGGGATCGGCGGGAGACTCGGTCCCCGCCGCGACGTTCATCGTGGTGCGGACTAGTTGCACGCCGCCGCCTCGTCTGGCGAGTTCCGCGGCGACGGCGTAGGTCCCGGCCTCGGGCGGGGTGAATTTCACCCGGTGGTCACCGGGGCCGACACGAACGGGATGCAGATGCCAGAGCCTGCCCGTCGGCGAGATCACGACGAGGTGGATCAAAGCGTTGTCGTGCACCAGAAGGTCGTCGACGGGGCGGCCGGTCGCGCCGTCCGCGAGGGCGAGGCGCACCTCGGCGAGCGCGCCCGCTCGCGCGTTCGGCGAGCGCACGGCCAGATTCACCGGCGGGCGCGAGAAGTCCACTGTGGACATCTGCGCGTTCGCGTACGGGTCCTGGATGTTGTCGATCGTCGGATCCAGCGCCGCACCGGGCGCGGGCGGCGGCGGGGTGGACGCGGACAGCATCGCGCCGGTGATCGCGACGGCGAGCGCGGCGACCATCCCGCCGGCGGGGATCAGCGCGAGCTGTGGCCGCCGGACGCGCATCGCGACGACGAGACCGAGCACCAGGAACACGCCCGCGGCGACGAAGCCGCCGAAGGTGGCCTTCTCCCACGGAGGGATGACCCTGGCCGGGACGATGAACGGGATCGACGCGGTGTCCGTCCCGTCGTCCAGGCCGAGCTCCCACGGACCCGGCTGATCGACCCGCAGCTGTGCCGCGTGGGCGCCGGGTTTCCCGTCCAGCCGCATCGTGGTTTCGGAAAACGTCGTTCCGGCGGTGGACGCGCGCAGTTTCAGCGTTCCCGGCGCGCTTCCGGTGTGCGTGACGACGTCGACGTGCAGCGGGCCGGGCGCGATGTCCATCCGCCGCAGGATGACCGTGAGATCCCGGGTGCCGAGCGTCTGCGCGACCTGGACGTCCGCGCCGCTCGACACGCCGTCCGCCTGGGCGGTGCCGGACAGCAGAACGGACGCCAGCGCGCAGAGTACGAGTACGCGGGCGATGACCATCGGCGCCGTGCGCCGCCCCCTCGGTGAATTCCCCATCCCGGCTGAAGTTAACGACGAAGGCCCGGGAAAGCGTCACGGCTCGGGGTGAATCGGGGTCCCCCGTACAGGGGACCGCGCCCCTTACTCCGGTGGGGGTCAGCCCCCCAGGAAACGATACGCGCGTGGATGCGCCCGGAACCAGACGTTGAGCCTGCCGATCCGCCGCACGAGCGAAGACCGCAGCGTCACCGGCACGAGACCGCCGAAGAACCGCACCGCGCGGCGGAACCGGTCGAACCGGCGCTGGTCACGAGCTGTCCACTGTAGACCGAGGCGATCACGCAGGACGGGCGGCAGCGTGGCGCGGATGACGAACATCTGTCCCCGATGCTGCCATCGCTGTAGCCGTATCCACCGTTTGTCGGGCAGCCATCGCCACGGCTTCTTCACCGTGCGGATCGTTTCGAACAAGGTCGAAATCGTCTCGTTCGGGCCGAACCCGTCGATCATGTCCGCGTAATACCGCTCGAATTCCGGCCACGTCGGCGGCAGGTCCTGCTCGCGCAAGCCGAGCAGCCGTCCGACGTCGCACATCTGCGCGTAGTATTCGTCCAATTCGGACGGAGTCATCGGTGTTCCGTAGAACCGTTGTGTGTCAACGGGAACCATGACGAGCGTGGCGTGCACCCAGGCGTACGCGTGCGGGTTCAGCGCGCTGTACCGGCGGCCGTCGTCGACGCCGGTGAACGACCGGTGCAGTGCCCGGAGCCGGTCCGCCTCGTAGCGCGCGCCCTCCGGGCCGCCGTAGATGTAGATGGACAGCGACGCGGCCGTGCGCATCAGCCGGGTCCACGGATCCTCGATGTAGTCGGAATGATCGCGCACCCCGGCCGCGACGACCGGATGCGCGACCTGCAGCACCAGCACCTGGCCGGCCAGCAGCCCGGCCCGGAAGTCGCCGAAGTACTTCCACGCCGCCGTCCCCTTGACGATCGGCGGACCGGTCATGACGCGCCGCGGACGAGCATCATCAGCGACTGCGCCACCCCGGCGCCGTCGGCGCCCGTGGCCAGCCTGCGCAACTGCAGACCGGCGATCAGCGCGACGACCGGACCGGTCAGCCGCTCCGGCGACGGCACGCCGAGCGTTTTCAGGATCACCAGCGCGAGTTCGTCGTAGGCGGCGAAACAGCGGGCGGCCGCGTCCTGGAGTTCGGGATCGCGGGCGGCCTGCAGGTAGAGCTCGTGCGCGCCGAGTTCGTCGGTGCCGAACGGGAGCCGCGCGATGACCTGCTCGACCACCGACGCGGCCTGCTCGACACTCAAGCCCTGCTCGCGGTACGCGTCGACGAACCCGGTCAGCTTCGTGGTCTCTTCTTCGACGAACAGCAGCATCGCCTCGCGCAGCAAGGCGGTCTGGCTCGGGAAGTGGTAGGTCAGCGTGCCGAGCGAAACCTCGGCCTGCCGCGCGATCCGGCGGTTGGTCAGCCCGCCGACACCTTGTTCCCCGACCACCTTGAGAGCGGCGTGGAGAATGGCCTCGCGGGTGTTCACCAAGCGGTCTCGGGTTTGCGGTCCTGCCACCGTTCGACCTCTTCCAGTTGCGCGGCCAGCGAGATGAGCCGTTCCTCGGCGTGCGAGGGGCCGAGCAGCTGACCGCCGAGCGGCAGGCCTTCCGGGCTCAGCCCGGCGGGGACGTTGACCCCCGGCCAGCCCAGCACGTTCCACGGCCAAGCGTAAGGGCACGCGGCGATCATGGCCTGGTCGGTCTGCCAGCCGGTGAGCTTGTCGAAGGTGCCGATCCGCGGTGGCGGCGTGGCGGTGGTGGGTGTGAGCACGACGTCCACCCGGCCGAACACCGAGCCGATCTGCCGTTGCAGCAACGGTTCCGTGGCGCGGGCGAGCCGCAGCGCCGGCCCGGCCAGCGCCGAACCCTGCCGCGCGTTGGCACGTGTGCGCGGGTCGAGCCGCGCCTGGTCCGGGACGCGGCGGGACCAGTCACGCACGCCGACGAGCGAACGCGGCAGGAAGGTGAGGCCGATCAGCCGGTAGTCGGGTTCGATCTCGACGATCTCGTGGCCGAGTTCGGCGAACCGCTCCGCGAGCCGGACGACGGCCGTGTGCGCCTGCGGATCGAGTTTCGTTTTCGTTGCGGTGAAAGGAATCCTGGTGGACAACCCGATCCGCATCCGGCCAGGTTCGCGGCGGGCGGCGGCCTGGAAAGCGGTACCGGTGCCGGCGGCGACGTCGAGCAGCAGGGCCGCGTCGGCGACGGTGCGCGCGAGCGGGCCGACCACGGTGAGGCCGTGGAAGAGTTCGCGTTCGGTCGGGACGCGGCCGCGTTGCGGTTTGATCCCGACCAGATCGGTCCACGCGGCCGGGATCCGGATCGACCCCGCCCCGTCGGAACCCAGCGCGGCGGCGATCACCCCCGACGCGATGGCCGCCGCCGCGCCGCCGGAGGAACCGCCCGGGGTGCGCTCGGTGTCCCACGGATTGCGGGTCGCGCCGAACGCGGGGCCTTCGGTGAAGGGCCATTGGCCGAGTTCCGGGGTGTTGGTCTTGCCGATGAGCACCGCGCCCGCCTCGCGGAGTGCGGCGACGGCCGGGGAATCCGTTGTCGCGACAGTGAAATCGCCCTCGCAGCCGAACGCGGTCGGCAGTCCGGTGACGTCGAGGTCGTCCTTGATCGCGGTCGGGACGCCGAGCAGGGGAGCGGACTCGCCGGCGGCCAGCCGACGGTCGGCCTCCTCGGCCTCGCGAAGGGCTTCTTCGGCGCGAAGGCATTTGAAGGCGTTGAGAACGGGCTGGCTGGCTTCGGCCTTTTCGAGCGCCAAGCGCGTGAGCTCGACGGATGTCGTGGCTCCGGTGGCGAGCAGCGAGGCCTGTTCGGCCAGGCCAGTGAACGCGAGGTCGGTCTTCGAGGTGGTCATGGGTTCCCCCCGCTGGTTCTCGTTCGTTCAAACGAACGATACCACCGAGTAGCCTCCGTGTGGTTACGTGACGTTCATGAATCTCGATCGCTTCCCCCGCGTCGACCTCGGCGGCTACCCGACGCCGCTGCATCCCGCGCCCCGGCTGGGCGAGGCCCTCGGCGTGGCGAACCTGCTGCTCAAACGAGACGACGTGCATCCGCTCGGCGTGGGCGGCAACAAGCTGCGCAAACTCGAATTCCTGCTCGGCGCGGCGATCGAGAACGGCGCCGACACGGTGATCACCTTCGGCGCCCTGCAGACCAACCACGGCCGCCAGACCGCCGCTGCCTGCGCGAAGCTCGGGCTGCGGTGCGAGCTCGTGCTGACGGCGAAGGTCCCTCGTGACGGTGACGCGTACGAAAGGTCCGGCAACGTCTCCCTCGACCATCTCTTCGGCGCGAACGTGCACATCTGCCGCGACGGCGAGGAGACCGGACGGACCTACGACCGGCTGATCACCGAGGCCGCGGCCGAGGGACGCCAGGTGGCGACGTTCCCCGTCGGCGGCTCCGACGGTGTCGGGGCGCTCGGCTACGTCGCGGCCGCGCGGGAGATCGCCGGGCAGCTCGCCGAGCTGGGGGTCACCAAGGCCAGGCTGGTCGCCCCGCACGCCAGTGGCGGGACGTCCGCAGGGCTCGTCGTCGGGACCGCGGACCTCGGCTGGCTGACCCTGGACATCGCCTGCGTCAGCCATCCGGTCGACGAAGCCCTCGACAACCTGGCCGATCTCACCATCGCCGCCTCCGCGCTGCTCGGCACCGAGCCGCCGTCACTCGAAGGTCTGCGTATCGACGACCGCACGATCGGCCCCGGCTACGGGATCCCGACCGGCGAGACGTGGGACGCGGTGCGGCTTTTCGGCCGCACGGAAGGAATCGCGCTCGATCCCGTGTACACCGGCAAAGTGGGCGCCGCGCTGATCCGCTGGGCCGCCGAAGGCCATTTCGCGCCCGACGAGCACGTCGTCTTCCTGCACACGGGCGGGCTGCCCGGCCTCTACGGTTACGCCCCCGAATTCGCCGACGCGGTGCGCCGCTGACGCGACCTTCAGCATCCCGGCGATCAGGATCACGTGTGCCACCAGCGAAATCCGTTGCATGACACCGACCGGCGCGATATCGGTCAGTGTCTTGAAGAACGGGATGTCGGACAGGCGCACGAAGATGAAGCTGAGCCCGAAGACGACGAGACCGGCCGCGCTACCCCAGGCCAGGCGCCCGACGAGCCTGGCCGCCGGGGTGCCGCGCAGGTTGTCGCGCAGGGTGAAACCGGCGGCGGGCAGGCTGAGGAACGCGATGAGGCACGCGTACAGGTGGATTTCGCCGCTGACCGGATCCGGGAATTCGGGGTAGCTCGCCGGGAAGATCGCGGCCGCCGCCAGCCCCAGCGACCACAGCACGAACAGCAGTTTCGTGGTGCGGCTGAGCGGGATCCCGGCCGCGGCCAGCGCGCCGAGCGCGGTGAGCGAGCCGATGGAGAGGGAAAGCACGCTGGCGCCGAGCATGCCGGTGCCGCGGTCGACGTAGGCGTAGCTGGACAGCGTGTCGAACACCGGATCGCGTGAGCTGATCAGGTGAAGCACGACCATGGTGAACAGCGCCCAGCCGATGGCCGCGCCCGACGCGATCAGCCAGGGTCTCGTCCGCGATCTCTCCCCAGGGAACGTCATGCGTCCAGCGTGCTCGCGCGGGCGCGATTTTCCGATCCGGGAAGCCCCCGGTTTTACCCTGGGGCTACCCCGAAGTCGACCAGTACCAGTAGCTGGTCATCGTGCCTTTTCGCGCGGGGCCAGCGCTCGCCGTCGGGGTCCTGTTTCTCCGCCGTGCGCACCGTGTCGAGGACGGCGTCCGGGCCACGCTTCCGGCTGATGGCGAGCACCTCCGGCCAGTCGAACAGGCCGTATTCGTCGACGCCGATCGCGACGCCATCGGTGGCCAGCAGCAGGGCGTCGACCTCCGAGCGCGGCCAGCTGCGCCGGACGGCCTCGGCGGCGGCCCTGGGCTCCGCTTCGGCGACCCAGAAGCCGCCCGGCGCGTTGCGTTTCGCGCGGACGTCGGCGCCGGTGCGGAGCTGACCGCTTTCGCGCAGCGAGACGAGCCTGTCGTCGGTGAGCGGGTCGGCGCCGGAGGGACCGAAGGCGACGATGGGGCTGTCGGCGAGCACCAGCCCGTCGACGGTGTCGTCCGTCCAGCGCGCGATCGCGACCGTGCTCGACGGCGAGCGTCCCGGTTCGAGGCCCTCGCGCCGGGCGACGTCGGCGATCGACTCGGCCAGCAACACCGCGAGATCGGCCTGGGGTTCCGCGCTCAGCGCCCGCGACAGGCTGTGCACGAGCAGGCTCGCGTACCAGCCGCCGGACGGCAGATCCGGCCTCGGCGCCGTCGCCCCGTCCAGCACCACCACGGCGTTGCCGAGGACGGCGACGTGGTCTTCGGTCGGGCGCGTCGCTCCGTCCGCGCCTACTCCGTCCCTTTCCGCCACTGCGATTTCGGCCATGCCCCGACCCTAACTGTCAACCGAGGTTGACGTGGACGAGATGTCAACGTAGGTTGACGTCATGACCGAAGCGACAGATCTGGCCGCGCGAGCCGGCGACCGCGATCCCCGGGTGGGATTGCGCGCCGTCGCCGCCTTGCGCCGGCTGTTGGAACAACTCGAGGCCGTGCAGGTCCGCAGTGCGCGGGTGCACGGCTGGTCCTGGCAGGAGATCGCGGCCGAGCTGGGGGTCAGCAGGCAAGCGGTGCACAAGAAGTACGGGAGGCATTGATGTTCGAACGTTTCACGCCCGAACTGCGCGAGGTCGTCGTCGGCGCCCAGCGTGTGGCGTCGGACGAGACAGCCGCGAGCGTCGACGGGCTGCACCTGCTGACCTCACTCGCCCGGCACACCGGTGTGTTGACCGCGCTGGGCTGTCCGGCGGACGAACTGGCCGACGACCTCCGGCGTGTCCGCCGCCGGGGCGGGATGAGCGACGCCGATGTCGAAGCCCTGAGCGGGTTCGGCATCGACGTCGAGCACATCGTCGAGCGGGTCGAGCAGACCCACGGCCCGGGGGCGCTGGCCGGCGGGAAGCGCGCCGGACGCGGTCATCGGCCGTTCACGCCGGAGGCGAAGAAGGTGCTGGAGAAGAGCCTTCGCGAAGCCATCGACGTCGGCAGCAAGCGCATCGAAGGAGAACACCTCTTGCTCGCGCTGACGGCCGTTCCCGGCGCGGCCGCCGACGTGCTCGCGCAGCGGGGCATCGACTACCTCGCCGTCCGCCGCCTCCTTGAGCAGCGCGAGGCCAGCTGATCACCCATCGCGAAGCCGTCGCTCTTGCTCGCCCGGCGTTTTCGCGTGACCGGATGGACGACACGCGTGATCCGACGGACGACACGCGTGACCGGATGGACGACACGCGCGCGGCCGGGGCTATGGCGCGTGTCGTCCGCCCAGTCACGCGTGTCGTCCATCCCGACACGTGTGCCGTCCGTCCAGTCACGCGTGTGCGCGTTCCCGCCACACGACGTACGGCAGGAACGCCTGGGTCAGCGGTCCGATGGCGAGCGCGTAGAGGACCGTGCCGACGCCGACCGTGCCGCCGAGCAGCCAGCCCGCGGCCAGGACGGTGATCTCGATGAGGGTCCGGACGAGGCGGATCGACTTGCCCGTCCGGGCCGAGAGGCCGGTCATCAGCCCGTCACGGGGTCCGGGGCCGAGCCGCGCGCCGACGTAGATCGCGGCGGCGAGGCCGTTGAGCACGACCCCGGCGACCAGGTTGAAGACCTGCCAGCCGAGCACGTCCTGCTCGGGCAGGAAGACCCGCACGAGGTCGACGGTGAGCGAGATGACCACGACGTTGGCCGCGGTCCCGATACCGGGCCGCTGCCGCAGCGGGATCCACAGCAGCAGAACGAGGACCGACGCGATCGCGGTGACCGTGCCGAACGAGAGACCGGTGATCTTCATCAGGCCTTCGTGGAGCACGTCCCACGGGTCGAGGCCGAGTCCCGACCTGGTCAGCATGGCCATGCTGCCGCCGTAGAGGGCGAGCCCGCCGACGAGCTGGATCGAACGGCGGGTGGTGTCCTGGGAGATGCCGACAGGTCTGAGGTCGAGTTTGAGTGCCACGAATGCACCATCGGGGGTAAGTGGCTACCTTGACCATGGCCAATCTGGAACAATTGGTCTTATGGAACCGCTGATCCCGCTGACTGGACGCGTTTCAGGCCCGAAATTGGCCCTCTTGCTGGGGAGTTGGCGGCAGAGTGGTTCTCGACACGGTGCCGCGGATCTGGCCGCCGCCGTCGAGCTGCTGGTCCTCGACGGCAGGCTGCCGCTCGGCACGAAACTGCCCGCCGAACGGGAGCTCGCCGACGCGCTGGACGTCAGCCGCACGCTGATCGGTGCCGCGCTGGACAAACTGCGCGCCGACGGCCTGGTCGCTAGCCGTCGCGGGGCGGGCTCGTGGATCGCGTCCCCCGGCGGCCGGGGCCGGAGCGCGATCCTGCCGACCGGCGAGGACCTCATCGATCTCGCCCAGGCCTGCCCGCCCGCCGTCGCCGGGCTGGTCCCGGCCGTGGACGCCGCGCGGAAGGCGCTGGTGGACCACCTCGGCGAGAACGGCTACCAGGTGCGCGGCCTGCGGATCCTGCGTGAGCGAATCGCCCGCCGCTACACCGAACGCGGCCTGCCGACCAACGCCGACCAGGTGATGATCACCAACGGCGCGCACCACGCGTTCGTGCAGGTCCTGCGCATGCTGGCCGGTCCAGGCGACCGGGTGCTGGTCGAGCAGCCCACGTATCCGAACTCGCTGGAAGCCATCGGTGCCGCGCACGCCATCGGGGTACCGGTGCCGTTGGACCCGGTCACCGGATGGGACGTCGTCGGCATCGAGGCCGCGCTGCGGCAGTCCGCGCCGCGGCTCGCCTACTTCGTCGCGGACTTCCAGAACCCGACCGGACTGCGCATGGACGCCACCGGCCGGGAGCGGCTCGCGGCCGCGCTGAACCGCGCCAGGACTCCGGCGATCATCGACGAGACACTGGTCGAACTGGACCTCGAAGGCGATCCGGCCGACGGGCCACCGCCGCTGGGCGCGTTCATGGGCGATCTCGGCATCACGATCGGCTCGGCGTCCAAATCGCATTGGGCGGGTCTGCGGCTCGGCTGGATCCGCGCCTCCGAGGACGTCATCGGCAGGCTGATCGCCGCCCGGTTCGCCGTCGACCTGGGGTCGCCGGTCTTCGAACAGCTCGTCCTCGCGGAACTGCTCGACGACGGCGGGGCCGCGCTGGCGCATCGCCGTCAGGAGGCGCTGGCCCTGCGTGACGCGCTGACCGGGGCGCTCAACTGGTACTGCCCGGAATGGACGTTCACCGTCCCGCCCGGCGGGCTTTCGCTGTGGTGCCGTCTGCCGGAGCCGATGAGCACGCGGCTGGCCGTCGCGGCGGCGGGGCACGGGGTGCAGGTGGCGCCGGGCTCGCGGTTCGGTGTCCACGGTGGACTGGAGCGCTGGCTACGGCTGCCGTACGCGCTTCCGGCCGAGATGCTTTTCGAGGCCGTGCGACGGCTGGGCGCGGCGGCCGCTTCGGTGGCCGCGACCCCCTCCATCGTCGCCCCGGTCGCCGTCCAGGTCACCTGATTCCCGAAACGTGAAGGGCGGAAACGGAAATAGCCGGTGCGCCGGCGGGGCGGCCGATGCTCCAGGGAGGGCATCGGCGCCGCACGACCAGCGCACCGGCTATCCGGCCCGCCCCGAGGCCGAGACCTCGGGACGGGCACCGCGGCGGTTACCCGGCACAGCCCCTCGACGTGCCGGGAACCGCCCGCGGTTCAGGCGGACTTCGAGCTTGGCCGGCTCCTGCTCGGCGCGGTGAGCAGAAACCCCCGGAGTCCACCCGGTGCTGGTCCCGGCGCCGCAGGGGCAGCGCGGCGCCGGGGCCGGGATCCGAACCGGCCGGGCGCGGTCGGCCGTTCGGAAAGAAAGTGGGGTTGCCTGAAAGAGGGGCAGGCGAAAGCGGCTTGTGCCGGTGGGATCAGCAGACGCCGAAACCAGAAGTTGATCTTGGTTTGGACGTGGTTCTCCCCGGCGACCCGGTCAGGTCAGTCGGGGGAGGTGGCGGGAAGCGCGGCTTCCCGGCCGGTGCGCTCGCCTTCGTGGTCGCAGCCGGTTCCGATGAGCTTCAGCTGCGTGGCGGGGATTCCGGAGTCGAGCACGGCGAGCGGGCCGCGGCCGCCGCCGGTGTGGTCGTGTCCAGGCTGGACGGTCGTCGTGGGCGCGACCGGGGCCACCGGTGCGCTCGGCAGGCCGCCGCCGCCGCCCGAGCCGCCGCCGTCCCTGGACGCGTGCGTGTCGGACTCGGCGGGCGCGGCCGGAGCGGGCTGGGCGCCGTACTCGACCCGGACGGGCAGCGTGACGCGGTGGTTCTGGCTCGCCACGACCGGAACGGGGTTCTCGGCGGGCACGAGCGGACGCGGGGCCGGGGTGACGGGCGCGTCCTGCGTGACGGCCTTCGCCGGGACGGCGATGGTGACCGAGCCGCTCGCCGATTCGCCCGAGCCGCCGCCGAAGACGGGATCGAGCAGGTCGCCGGTGCCCGGCAGGATCACCGGGGCGCCCGCTCCGCAGCACGGATTCGGCGTGACGATCGGCGCGACGACCTGGTCGCCGATTCCATCGACGACACCGACGACCCCGCCGACGGTTTCGACGACGCCGCCGACCGTGGTCGTGACCGTGTTCAGCACGCCGCCGATGAGGCCGCCCAGCAAACCGTTGGAGGCCTTCGCGGTCTTCGTTTCCGGCTCCGGAGAAGAAGTCTTCTCGACGGAACTCGCGCTCGAAACGGCCTTTTCCTCCACAGTGGCCTCGGGCTCTTCGCTCGAAACGGGAGCGGGCTCATTCGAGGTTTCGGTGGGCTTGGCGGGTTTCGTGGTCTCGGTGGTGCTGGAGTCCGAAGTGGACTCGTTCGGAGTAGTCGTTTTCCCGGGTCCGGCTTCGTCCGAGGGCTGCACCACGGAGGTTTCCGGTGTCACGGGGAGCTGTTCGTCGGCCGAAGCCGGGGTGCTCAAAACGGCGCCGAGGAGCCAGCCGGTGAGCGCGAGCCCGCCCGCGAAAAGAATTCGCGTGCCGGTCTTCCAGGAAGTGAGGTCGTGACGGCGCACGACTGCCGCACCACTCACAGCAATCACCACCGTCCGCGCCTGAAACCCACGTTTTCCGCGTGAGTTCGATCTTGCTTGGGGTCTCTTCCGGTCAGGTCGCAGTTCCCCCGGGGCTGCACCAGTTTTAGCACCGGAGGGGAGTGTTTCACCTCAGCCGCCGCTGATCCAGCCCGTTAGGCGGAACGACGCAACCGGCTCCGGTGCCTGGAGTACCGAAGTTGATCACTCTCGGTATGTGCCCGGCGGCCATCCGAGGACGGGTGGAACTACTCAAATCCTCGGTGACCTGACCTTTTCCGGATCCCCGATGCGGTGCGTGCCGTCGAAGTCGCGTTCGGTGATCGGCGCGGCGGGCGCAAGCCGCCGGGAGGGGAAGGTCCGGGATGTGGGACGTGAACGCGGTGTCGGCGGCGGTGCTCAAGGCGCTGAAGACCTACCGGCTGAGCGAAACCGATGCCAAGGACATCTGTCAGGACGCCTGGCTGGAACTGCTTCGCGTGCCCGGTGCGCTACGCGACGAAGCGAAGATCCGGGCTTGGCTGACCACCACGGCGCGGCGTCGCGCGCTCCGGATGATCACCAGGAACAGGCGCGAAACGCCGCGTCCGCTGCCCGGTGCGGAGACGACCCCGGAGGCCGAGGTCGTCCGCGCCGAACGTGACCGCGCGCTCTGGGCGGCGGTCGATCGCCTGCCGGATTCGCATCGACGGCTCGCGCGGCTTCTCGCGCACCGGCCGGACTTGTCCTACGCCCAGCTCGCGGGGGAGCTGGGCATCAGTCCGGCCAGTGTCGGCAGGCTCCGAAGACGGTGTTTGGACCGGCTCAGACGGACACTCGAAAAGGGCGGCTGGGCGTGAACATCGGACGGGTCACCGAAGTTTGCGCAATCGGGTGACCGCTTCGTCGATGACCTCGTTGCGTTTGCAGAACGCGAAACGCAGAAGGTGTTTCCACTCTTCCGGGTGATCGGTGAACACCTTTACGGGCACGGCCGCCACGCCCACTCGTTCGGGGAGCTCCCAGGCCAGTTCCGCCGCGTCGACGAAGCCGAGCGGACGGACGTCGACGCAGACGAAGTACGTCCCGGCGGTCGGCCGGACGGCGAACCCCGCCTCCGCGAGGCCGGCCGCGAGCCGGTCCCGTTTGTCCTGAAGGCTCGTGCGCAGCTCCTCGGCCCACGGCAGTTCGTGGTCCAGCGCGTGGGCGACGGCGGGCTGGAACGGGCCGCCCGAGACGAAGGTGATGAACTGCTTCGCCGCCTTCACCGCCGCGACCAGTTCGGGGCTCGCGCAGACCCAGCCGATCTTCCAGCCGGTGCAGTTGAACGTCTTGCCCGCGCTGGAGATCGACACGGTGCGGTCGCGCATACCGGGGAACGTCGCCAGCGGGAGATGCTCGGCGTCGTCGAACACCAGGTGCTCGTACACCTCGTCGGTGATCGCGATCAGGTCGTGCTCCACGCAGAGCGCGGCGACGGCTTCCAGCTCGGCACGCGTGAACACCGTGCCGGTCGGGTTGTGCGGCGAGTTGATCAGGATCGCCCTGGTCCGGCCGGTCACCGCGGCGCGCAGGCCCTCGACGTCCAGCGCGAACCGGCCGTCGCGTTCCACCAGGCCGACGACGCGCCGCTCCGCGCCCGCCATGGCGACCGCGGCCGCGTACGAGTCGTAGTACGGCTCGATGACGATCACCTCGTCACCCGCCTGCGTGAGTGCGATCAGCGACGCCGCGATGGCCTCGGTGGCACCGGCGGTGACCAGGATCTCCGTGTCGCGGTCGTACTCGACGCCGTAGCGGAGGCGATGCCGCGCGATCGCCGCGCGCAGCTCGGGCCGCCCCGGACCCGGCGGATACTGGTTCGCACCCCCGAACAGCGCGTTCTTGGCGGCGTCGAGCATTCCGGCGGGGCCGTCGGTGTCGGGGAAACCCTGGCCGAGGTTGACGGCTTCGTGGCGGACGGCCAGTGCCGTCATCTCCGCGAAGATGGTCGACGTGAAGGGCTGGAGGCGGGGTACGAGGACAGGTTCGCGCACGATCAGCCATCCTCACGGACAATGGCGGTGTGGAGCAACTGACGCCCGCCAAGGTGACCCCAGCCGATCCGCCCGGTGGAACCGCCGCCGAGGAGGAGAAGCGCCGCGGCCTGCGCAAGATGAAGACGGTCGCGTTGTCGTTCCTGCTCGGCGCGACAGTGATCTTCCTGCTGACCAGCTGGGCCGAGGCCGCGGGATGGCCCGCCTGGGTCGGCTACGTCCGCGCGGCCGCCGAGGCCGGGATGGTCGGCGCGCTCGCCGACTGGTTCGCGGTGACGGCGCTGTTCCGGCATCCGCTGCGGATCAAGATCCCGCACACCGCGATCATCCCGAACAAGAAGGACGCGCTGGGCAGCAGCCTCGGTGACTTCGTCGGCTCGAACTTCCTGTCCGAGTCCGTGGTCCGCGAGAAGCTGAGCCGGGTCGAGGTCTCGAAGCGGCTCGGCGGCTGGCTTTCGCAGCCCGCCAACGCCGAGCGCGTGACGTCCGAGCTGGCCACCGTCGTGCGGGCGGCGGTCAGGGTGCTCCGCGACGAAGACGTCCAGGCGATCATGGAACAGGCCGTGGTCAAGCGGATCGTGGACAAGCCGTGGGGTCCGCCGCTCGGCAAGATCCTGGAAGGCGTGTTCGCCGACGGGGCGCACCACAAGCTGGTGGACCTGATGTGCGACCGCGGCTACGAATGGGTGCGGGACAACCACTCGACGATGCTGCGCGTGGTCTCGGACCGGGCGCCGAGCTGGTCGCCGAAATTCGTCGACGAGATGCTCGCGGACAAGGTCTACGGCGAGGTGCTGTCGTTCGTCTGGGCCGTGAAGACCGACGTCAACCACCCCATGCGGCTGGCGCTGGACAAGTTCCTCGGCGAGTTCGCCCAGGATCTCCAGACCGACCCCGAGGTGATGGCGCGCGCCGAGCAGGTCAAATCCCAGATGCTGGGGCACGACGAGGTGCAGAAGCTGATCGGTTCGGCGTGGGCGACGGCGAAGGAGATGCTGCTCAACGCCGCCGAGGATCCGTCGAGCGAGCTGCGGCGCCGGGTACGCACGGGCCTCGAGGCCCTCGGGGAGCGGCTGGTCTCCGACGACCACATCAGGTCCAAAGTGGACACTTGGGTGGAGGGCGCGGCGGCCTACGTCGTCACCCACTACTCCAAGGAGATCACCACGATCATCACCGACACGGTGGAGCGCTGGGACGCCGAGGAGACCTCGCGCAAGATCGAGCTCCAGGTGGGCCGGGATCTGCAGTTCATCCGGATCAACGGCACGGTGGTCGGCGCGCTCGCCGGCCTGGTCATCTACACGGTCGCGCAGCTGCTCTTCTGAGCGCTGCGCGTATACCACACTCCAGGGGCCGCGCCGGGAGTTGTCCACAGGAAGTGGAGTCATCCCCAGGGTTATCCACAGCTTTTCACGTCTTTGGCCTAACGCTGTGCACAACCCCTGGGGGTAACTCGGGGGTGGGTGACCCCAGAAGTTGTGGTCGTTCGGGTTCGGCACTCAGGTCGAGATGTCCGCCGTCCGTGCCCGCCAGGCCCGCGCCTTCTCCCGGTTCCCGCAGGCCCGCATCGAGCACCACGTCCTCGACCGGTTCCGCGATTCGTCGTAGAACGCCCACAGGCAGTCGTCCGCCGGGCAGATCTTGAGCCGGATCCATTCGCCGAGCACGGTCAGCCGGGTCGACGCCGCCAGTACCGCCTCGCAGACCGTTTCCGAGACCAGGAGCGGGCCTTCCGCGCCGAGGACGATCTCCGCCGGAGCGCGCAGGCCGAGCCGAGGAAGCCGCGGATCGCCGATCGCGGCCCGCAGCGCGTCCCGGGTTTCGCGCGCGGCCGCGGGGGTATCCGCTCGCAGCCGGTGATCGCGGGCCCAGCGTTGCCAGGACTCCAGCTCGTCCAGGAGGTCGGTGCCGCGTTCGACGTTCACCGTGTTCAGAAACTCGACCACCAGGGACGCGTCGGTGTTCACCTCGCCCAGTGTACGGGCGAGACCGGTTGTCATCGGCTTCGATAACCCCCATACTCAGTTAACTGGTTACTCGATCATTCTGGAGGCTGAACGATGGGTGCGGTACCGACCTTCGGCGCGGTGGCTCTCGACTGTCCGGATCCGGTCGCGCTGGCGGAGTTCTACCGCGAGCTGCTCGACTGGGAGGCGGCCGAAGTCGCCGGAGACGGCCATTGGGTGACCCTGCGGAACCCGGAGGGCGGCGCGCGATTCTCCTTCCAGCGCGTGCCGGACCACCGGCCGCCCGCGTGGCCGTCCGCCGAGAATCCGCAGCAGGCGCACGTCGACCTCGACGTCACCGACATGGAGGCCGCCCACGAGCGCGCGCTGGCCATCGGCGCGAAACTGCTCGACGACTCGCCGAAGACCTTCCGGGTGTACGCGGATCCGGCCGGACACCCGTTTTGTCTGTGCGCCTGCTGACCTCGCGGGCGAAAAATGCGTAATCTCTGATACGTGATTTGTCCGAAGTGCCAGAACGCCATGAAGACCGTCGACAAGAACGGCATCCACATCGACCAGTGCCAGGGATGCCGCGGCATCTTCCTGGACCGGGGTGAGCTGGAAGCCATCACCAACGCCGAGAGCTCGTACTACGGCGGGCATCAGCCGCCTCCGCCGTATCAGGGAGGTGGGCACGCGCCGGCGCCGCACTACGGCCGTCCGGACTCCCCGCGGCCGCATCGCGGCGGGTACGCGGACTCGCCGAAGGGCTACCGGGGTGGCTACGCCGACTCGCCCAAGGGGTACCGCGGTGGGTACGCGGACTCTCCGCACGGGTACGGACACAAGCGTCGTAAGGGCGGCTTCCTCGAGGGCCTCTTCGACTGACCGTGGTCCTCGATCTCAAGATCTGCCCGGCCTGCGGTGATCGCGCCGAACGGCCACGAGTCGAGAGCGGGCTGCTGGTGTGCGCGGTATGCGCACACCGGTGGCCGTTCCGGCGGCTTCCGCTGTTCGCGCTGACCGGGCCGAGCGGCGCGGGCAAGTCGACGGTCGGGCCGCTGCTGGCGCGACGGCTCGGCGATCTCGCGCTCGTGGTCGAGCAGGACGTGCTCTGGACCGGGGCGTTGCGCGACGACGTCCCCGGCCATCCCGCGTTCCGCTCGACCTGGTTGCGGATGGCGGCGATGCTGCACCAGAACGGACGGCCGGTCGTGCTGTGCGGCACGGTCGCGCCGCCCGAATTCGAGCGGTTGCCCGAGCGCGTCTTCTTCTCCGACATCCACTACCTGGCGCTCGTCAGCGAGCCCGACGCGTTGCGCAAGCGTTTGCTCGCGCGGCCCGCCTGGCGCGAGTGGGACGAGGAGCGCGTCGAGGAGATGCTGGAGTTCAACGCGTGGCTGCGAGCGGAAGCGCCCACGATGGATCCGCCGGTCGAACTGTTCGACACCACCCACATCCCGGTCGGCGACGCCGTCGACCATGTCGAGAAGTGGGTGCGAGGCCTGCTTTCAGGAGCCCAACGGCCAAGTGCGGCCATCGGGTGAATCCAGCCAGATCACCTGTTCATTCCCGTCGAGGCTGAGCCCGAACCGGTCTCGTCCGGGCTGGCCGAGGTCGAGCCAGTCGTCGTACGCGGCTTCGACGATCTCCCACAGCCGCCGCGGGCCGCCTTCGGCCACTTCGAACTCGTCGCCCGCCTGCCGGTGGCGCATCCATGAGCCGTCCGGATGAACCAAGGCGGTGCTCTGGCCGTCTCGCGAGGCCGTCACGCCCGGGAGACAGAGCCCGGCGAAGAACTCGAAACGGCTGCGGACGTCGGTGAGTACTCCCATCGGCAGCCGGGCAGGCCGCCAGGTGACGTCGCCGTCCGGGATCTTCGACTGCTTGAACCGGTGCGCGCGCAGCGGCATGAAGCGCCCGTCGCGCGCGAGCACCCGCCCGTGTCCCGTCGCGCCTTCGCCCGCGACGATCCGGACGAGCCCGCCGCCGATCGGCCGGTTCAGCGTGGTGACGATCAGCCCGCCCGGCATCGTCTGCGCCAGCCACGCGGGCGGGATCGACGACACCGAGCAGGTGCAGATCACCCGGTCGTAGAGCACTCCCGCCGGGAAGCCTTCGGCACCATCGGCCGCCGCGCACGAGGGCACGTACCCGATCTCCGCGAGCCGTTTGCGCGCGGCGTCGACGAGATCCGGGTCGATGTCCACTGTGTACACGAGCCCGGAACCGAGCCGATGGCACAGCAACGCGGTGTTGTACCCGGTACCCGTGCCGATCTCCAGTACGCGATGACCGTCGGCCACCCGGAGCTCTTCGAGCATGATCGCCATGATCGACGGCTGGCTGGACGAACTCGTCGGCGTTCCCGGCTGCGCGCCGAGATACCGCGCCCGTTCCCAGAGCCCGGAATCGTCGTCCAGCTGGACGACCAGCACGTCGGGCGAGTAGACGCGCCTGAGCCACTCGTCGTCGCCGTGCTCGACGGCGGCCCAGCCGTTCGCCGCCGGGACGAAGAACCGCGGCAGGAAGACGTGCCTCGGCACCGAGCGGAACGCGGCCATCCAGTGCGCGTCGTGCAGCACGCCCTCGGCGAGCAGATGCTCGACGAGGCGCCGTCGCAGCCGCGTGGCGTTCGACATCCCTACACGGTAGCCGGGTGAGCACCAACACACCCGATGGTTGCAAGCAGAGTGCTTGCAATTGCTAGCACTCGGGCGTAGCGTTGAAGACGTCGCGAGGAGGTGACCGATGTCAGACACCGACCGGGATCAGCCCACATCGGGCGGACCGATGGAGAAGGTCGCGGACATCGCTTCCGACATCGGCGAGTACATCCGCCAGCAGCGCAGCAACGCGAAGATCTCCTTGCGGCAGCTGTCGAAACTCGCCGGCGTGTCCAATCCGTACCTGAGCCAGATCGAGCGCGGGGTCCGCAAACCCAGCGCGGAGATCCTGCAGCAGATCGCCAAGGGCCTGCGTATCTCGGCCGAGGCGCTCTATGTGCAAGCGGGAATCCTCGATCTGCCGACGGGCGGCCCGGTCGGCGACGCGATCCGCGCCGACACCGAGCTGACCGAACGGCAGAAGCAGGTCCTGCTCGACGTCTACGAATCGTTCCGCCGCGAGAACGCCGCCTCGAAACCCGAACAGGCGGCCCAGGCGAAAACAGAAGCCACGGAAACCAAGGAGTCAGCATGACCACGGCCACCAAGACCGAACGCAAGCACACCGCCCTCGACCAGGTCCGCACGCCGCTGCTGGCCGCACTGGGCGCCGGCAACCTGGCGGGCCAGGCCGTCGTCGACGCCGTCTCGAAGGCCAAGGAGAAGGTCGTCGAGGGCAGCGAGACCGCCCGCAAGAACCTCGAAGAGCTCCCGCACGACGTCGAGGGCCTCCGCGAGAAGCTGGACCCGGCCGAGCTGCGCAAGGTCATCGACGAGTACACCGAGGCCGCGCTGAAGCTGTACAACAAGCTGGCCGAGTCCGGTGAGCAGGCGTGGGACAAGATCGCCGCGCAGCCGCAGGTCAAGAAGGCCATCGAGCAGCTCGAAGACGCGATCAGCACCGCGCAGGACCGCGTCGAGGGTGCGACCACCGACGCCCGTGAGCGCATCGACACCGTGCTCGGCAAGGTCACCAAGGGCACCCGCTCCGTCGGCGAGAAGACCGCCCGCAAGGTCACCGAGGTCGCCGGCGAGATCGCCGACGAGGTCGAGGAGATCGGCGACGACCTCGCGCACGAGACCCGCTCGGCTTCGCGCAAGGTCGCCAACAAGACCGCGCCGAAGACCACGGCCACCGCGCGCCGCACCACCTCCAGCCCGGCCGCCAAGAAGCCGGCCACCGCGCCGAAGACCACCGAGAAGTAAGGTCCGCGTGAATTCCGGGGCCCCTGGCACCTCTTCGGTGCCGGGGGCCCGGGTCATTCGCCCGGTTTGACGTAAGCTGAGTGCGTGTTCGTTGCCAACTGGATCCTCATCGCCATCCATTGGGGCGGCGCGCTGACGGGGCTGTTCGCGTTCGTGCATGCGCTGTTGCAGCGTGCGGACGCGTATTCGGCCGCCGATCGGAAGACCAAACCCATCTGGATGCTCATCACCGGTGGGGCCACCGTGGTGCTGACCTTCTTCCAGTTCTACGGCGGCGGAATGATCCTGTGGCTGCCCGCGCTGGTCGCGGTCCTGGTCTACCTCGTGGACGTCCGCCCCAAGCTCATCGAGGTCCAGCGCGGCGGCCGCAACTGGTGATTATGGTGGGCCTGTGACTACCTGGACCATCGCCGGAAGCCTCACCGTCGTCCCCGCCCTCACCCGCACGGATCTGCTCGCCGAGCCCGTCGCCAAGGCACTCGCCGCCCTGCCCGATCCGGACGCCGTCGGCGTCGTCGAGATCGACGCCGGGCTGGCCGACACCGCCGCCTTCTGCGAGGCGTACGGCTCACCGCTTTCCGCGTCCGCGAACTGCGTCGTCGTCGCCGGCAAACGCGCCGGCGAGGTCCGCTTCGCCGCCGCGATGATCCTCGCCACCACCCGCGCCGACGTGAACGGCGTGATCAAGCGCCGGCTCGACGTCCGCAAGGCCTCCTTCGCCCCGATGGACGAGGCCGTCTCGCTCACCGGAATGGAGTACGGCGGCATCACGCCGGTCGGGTTGCCCGGGGAGTGGCCGATCCTGATCGACCAGCGTGTCGCCGACGAACCCGAACTGGTCATCGGCAGCGGTATCCGCGGCGGCAAGCTGCTGATCCCGGGCTCGGTGCTCGCGTCCCTGCCGGGCGCCGAAGTGATCGACGGGCTCGCGCGCCCCGTCGAGTGAGGCTGTCCACAAAGGACTTTCCGCTGGCCGCGGCCTTCGAGGCGGGGTTCATCGAGATCGATCCCCCCTTGCTGGCGCGGCTCGGCGAAAACCGCGCCCGAGTCCTCGCCGCGCTGGACGAGCGACCCGTCTACGGCGTCAACACCGGCATGGGGCGGCTCGCGGGAGCCGCCGCGCCCGCGTCGAGCGCGCACCAGCGGAACCTGCTGATCGGCCGTGCCGTCGGCGGCCCGCCCTGGCTCTCGGCCGAAGAAGTGCGCTGGCTGCTGCTGGTGCGTCTGCGGGATCTGCTCGCGCCCGAGGCGGGCGCCGGTCCGGAGCTGGTGACGTTCCTCGTCGACCGCCTGAACGAGGGGTTCACCCCCGCCGTGCCGAGGACGGGGCTGGGCAGCGCCGGTGAGATCATCCCGCTGGCGCATGCTTTCCAGACCTTCCTCGGCGTCGGGACCGTGCTGGTGGACGGCGTCGAGACGCCCGCGTCGGAGGTGCTGGCGGAGCCGTACGAGCCAGGCCTCAAGGAGGCCGCGACCCTCATCCAGGGCTCGCCACTCGCGGAGACGCTCGCCGCCTTCGCGCGGACCGAGGTCCAGCAGGTGGTGGATCTCCAGACGCTGGCCGCCGCGATCGCGATCGACGTTCTCGGTGCGCCGCAAGGGGTCTATCGACCCGCGTTGGCGGGAGACGATCTGGTGCTGCGTTCGGTCCTGCGCGAGGTGAGCGGTCTGATCCGAGGTGCCGTCGAACGGCCGGTCGTGCAGGCGCCCGTTTCCGTGCGGGTGGCTCCGCGCGCGCTGGCTCATCTGACGCGGGTCGCCGCCGACCTGGACGAGGTGCTCGGGCGCTCGGTGCCGACCGATTCGCCCGTGTTCCTCGACAGCGAATTCGTGTCCACGACAGGGTTTCACGCCGTCGAACTCGGACTGCGGATGGACGCGGTGACAGCGGCGCTGGTGCATCTCGGCGAAGTGAGCGTGCAGCGGACGCACCGGTTGCTCGACGAGCGGTTCAGCGGCCTTCCCGCACAGCTCGCGGTGGATCCGGGACCGCAGGCGGGGCTGGTCCCCTTGCACAAACGCGCGGTGGGGGAGCTGCACGCGCTGCGGCGGCTCGCCACGCCCGCGACCTTGGGTTCCGTCGACACTTCCGGTGGGCAGGAGGATGTGCAGGCGTTCGCCTGGGCGGCGGGGAATCAGCTCCGCGACGCCTGTGCGCGGATGTTCGCCATCACGGCCTGTGAGCTGATCACGGGCTCGCAGGCGCGGTGGCTGGCGTCCGGGGACGGGGCGCCGGAGCTGCGAGCGACCTACGAGTGGCTGCGGGAACTGGTGCCGCCCGTCGAGGTGGACCGGCCGTTGGGTCCGGCGGTGACGGCTCTGGTTTCGGCGCTCAGGAACGGGTTTCCGCGCGGGACTGGATCGCCAGCCCGCGAGGAGTCACCCAACGCGTGACGAGCGCGAAAACCCCCTCGCATACCAAAGCCAGTACGACGACCGCGATCCCGCCCGCCAGGATCTCGCCGTGGCCGGGATCTCCGAGCGCGAAACCGTCCACAATGTACCGTCCGAGCCCGCCGCCGTCGTTGACGATCGCGCCGATCGCGACGGTCGCCACCAGTTGCAGGAACGCGACACGGGCGCCCGCGAGGATGACCGGCGACGCGAGCGGCAGCTCCAGGCGCAGCATGATCTGCCACTCGCGGTAACCGGTTCCGCGCGCGGCGTCGACGGTTTCCTGCTCCAGCTGGACGACGCCCGCATAGGTGTTGGTGAACAACGGCGGCAGGGCCAACGCCACCAGCGCGAGCATCAGCGGCCAGAACGTCGTGTCGGCCCCGAGCCGGGAGGCCAGGAACCAGAACAGGATCACCAGTCCGAAGCTGGGGATCGCGCGGCCGATGTTCACCGCGCTGGTCGCGAGGAACTGCGCGCGGCGGTAATGCGCGAGCCACAACGCGGCCGGGATCGTCAGCACGGCCGAGATCGCCAGCGCCAGCAACGAGAACTGGAGATGCTCGACCGTCCGGTACGGCACGCCCGCCGGATCGGTCCAGCTCCATCGGTTCGGTTCGCCGAGCCATTCGATGGTCTGGTCGATGATGCTCATCGCGACGCCGCCTTCCGCGACCACGGCGCGAGCGCGCGCCCACCGAGCCACAGCAGCAGATCCACCACCACGGCCAGCACCACGGAAAGCACGACGCCGACGATGATCGACGTCGGGTTCGGCGTCGCGGTCTGGATGCCGTTGCGGATGAAGTACCCCAGGCCGCCCTTGCCGAGCATGGAAGTCACTGTCACGAGCCCGATCGTGGTCACCGCCGCGACCCGCAGGCCCGCGATCACCACCGGCAGCGCGAGCGGGAGTTCGACCTGCCACAGCAACCGCGAACGGGTGAAACCCATGCCTATCGCGGCTTCGCGGACTTCCTTGGGTACTTGTTCGACGCCGGTGACGATGTTGCGGATGAGAATCAGCAACGTGTACGTCGCCAACGGGATCACCGCTGTGGTGAAGGAAGTCAGGCCGGTGAAGGGAACCAGCACGGCGAAGGCGCCGAGGCTCGGGATGACGTACAGCGAACCCGCCGCGCTCAGCGCGATGACGTAGAACCACCGGCGACGCAGCGAAATCACGGAAACACCGATCGACACCACCAGCCCGATGGCGAGCGCCGCCGCGGTCAGGGTGATGTGCTCACCGAGCCGCTCGAAGATCTCGTCGAGGTGACGGTCCACCCACCGCCACTCGAAGAGCGGCCGTCCGCCCTGGGCGGGAACGGGGAACACGGAGGAGGCTCGCACCGGCCGACCTTACCCCGTTCGGGGTGCCGGATTCCGTTCTCTGGGAGCGCGAGGGGTGCAGCTCTCAAAATGTGGATTCTGTCGTGACCCGGAGATACTGTCCATTCCTCTGAACGAGTCATAGGAGAGTGTGCACGTGCGCTGGACACGGAATGTTCGAGTGGGCGCGGTGCTCGCCGCCGCCGTCCTCGGTATGACCGCCTGTGGGGGCGGCGACGACGCGGCGGCCCCGGCCGCGCAGAGCAAGGGCGGGGCGCCGATCGTGGTCGCCTCCTTCAACTTCACCGACAGCGTGATCCTCGCCGAGCTGTACGCGAACGCGTTGGAGGCCAAGGGATACCCGATCACCCGCAAACTGAACCTCGGTTCGCGCGAGCTGATCTACCCGGCGCTGAAGTCCGGCGAACTCCAGTTCGTCCCGGAATACCAGGGCGCCGCCATCAGCACCGGATTCGGCAAGGACGCCGCGAAGGATGCGGAGGGCGAGCACGGGCAGCTCAAGAAGTTGTTCGAGCCGGACGGCATCGGCCTGCTGGACTACTCGCCGGCGGAGAACAAGAACACCTACATCGTGAAGGCCGATCTCGCCAAGGAGAAGGGGCTGGCGAAGATCAGCGATCTGTCCAAGGTCGGCGACGTCGTCGTCGCCGGCGCTCCGGAGTGCGAGAAGCGGCTACCCTGCTTCAAGGGCTTCACCGACGTCTACAAGCTGAAGGCCACGTTCCAGACGGTGCAGGAGGCGGGCCCGCGCGTCGAACAGCTGCGGTCCGGCAAGGTCACCGTCATCCCGGTCGACTCGGTGAGCCCGCTCGTCGGCGACCCGCAGTTCGTGGCGCTGGAGGACGACCTCGCCATCGTGCCGACCGAGAACGTCGTGCCCGCGGTGAACAAGAAGGTCCTCGACGAGCGCGGCGCCGACTTCGCGGCCGCCGTCAACGCCGTGAGCAAGGCCCTCGACACCGTGCAGCTGCGTGAGCTGAACAAGCGCGTCGACTCGGACGGCGAGAAGCCGGGCGACGTCGCGAAGGACTGGCTGAAGGAGAAGTCGCTCATCTAGTCCCGTCGCGTGCCATGAACGGTCCGTTCCTTGCAAATTTCGCAAGGAACGGACCGTTCATTGCATCCGGGGGCCGGTGGAGTCGGCAGGGCACTGGCTGGAGCCGTTTCGGCCGGGTCCGCCCGCGCGAGATCACGGTGACGACGTCCTTCGCTGGTACAGAACGAGATGTCCTTCGCGTCGCCGGGTGATCAGCCGGGCCTGATACAGAACCTTCAGGTGATAGGACACGGTCGAGGGGGACAGCTCGTGGCGCGCGCTCAGCTCGGCTGTCGACCGCTCCGACTCCAGATCGGCGAGCAGACTCGCCCTGGTGGCGCCGTAGAGACGGGCAAGTGACTTCGGGGTATGGCCGTCACGTGTCGCCTGTCCGAAGGCGGGATAGTTGATCGCCGCCGACTGCTCGCCGCAGATCTGTGCCGTCACGTTCGGCCAGTTGAGGATGCTCGGTGACAGCACCAGCTCACGGGTGCCGAGTTCCACCTCCTCGTCATGCGCGCCGAGATCGATGGCCAGTGACCGCCCGGTCCACAACACTCGCGGGTGCAGCGAACCCAGCAGTTCGCCGAGTCCGAGATCGGCCATGGTGTGCCTGCGCCGCGCGAGATCGGCTTCCATGGTGGTCTCCAGCCCGCGCCAGTCGTCGGCGAGCACCTGCCGCCAGAACACCCAGAGACCGCTTGCCGCGCGAGCGCCGAAGGTGCCGGCATCGATCGAGCCACGTACCTCGGATGAGAGCGTGCCACCGCAGACGGCGACGTGCCCGATTTGCTCCGCGACGGTCTCCATGGCCGTCCCGCTCACGAGGGACAGCTGGTGGTCCAGCACGGCGGCGCTCCTGCCCGGAGTGGCGGCCGGCGTCAGCATGTCGGGCGCGTAGACCGGCGAGAGTGCGCCGGCGACGAGGGCAACGTCGGGATGGCCGAGGGCCGACCGCGCAACCGGCCCGGGGAAGCCGAAGGTGGGATGCCGCCGCCCCGTCGTGAGCAGCCACAACCACACCAGCACCTCGGAGGCGGGCGACAAGGCCAGCTTGACCCTGCCCATCCCGCTCGTGTTCATGCGCAACGTGAGCATGGATCGAATGCTATGCCGTCACGGCGCGCGCTCGGCAACATTCGAACGTGGTCGAATCAATTTGATAGAAATCCGACGGCGCATATTCTCGTCGTAAGTCCGGTGTTCGGGGGAATCGCAGTCCGCTGGTGGCATTCGATTCGCCAAATGCCGTCATTGCTCGTTCTGGGAAAGGGGAGATAATGAAGAAGAATGTGGTTCGAGTGCTGCTGGGCGGTGTCGCGGTGGCGAGTGGTTTGGTCGTCGCGGGTTGGCCCGCCTCGGCGGACACGCAGGCGGCGACGCATAACTTCGTCAACTTCGCGTACGGATACTGCCTGGACGGCAACGTGGGCGGCTTGGTGTACATGAATCCCTGCGTCAGGGGCAACAACTTCCAGAAGTGGACCTGGTCCGGCGCCATCCCGTCGAGGACCACGCTCAAGAACGTCGGGACGGCTCGGTGCCTGTCCGGGAATTCCGCCGGCGACGTGTACACGAGTCCATGTGACGGCGCCCCGAATCGGACCTGGTATGTGGAAAGAGTTCCGTCGTCGACGTCTCTTCCGCGCCTGCGGAATTACGCGACCGGGCAGTGCTTGGTGCAAACCAGCGAACACGGTGTTCGAACCGCGACGTGCAATTACAACGTTCCGGCTCAGCATTGGCGGATAATTGTGTAGTAACGGCACCGCGCCGCGCGTCTGATCGGGATGACGAGCCGACGTCGCGAAAGTGGCTTTCGCGACGTCGGCGTCCCCTTCCCGGCCGGCTCCCACGGGGCCGCCCGCTCCCACTGCGAGCAGCGATGGAATCGTGGACGCTGTCTTGCAACACGGGTGAAAGGGAGTGAGATGGGAAAGGTCACGGCCATCGCGGAGCGCACCATCGAAGCGCCGGCGGACAAGGTCAGGACGCTCGTCGCGGACTACGCCGAAACCCGGCCGAAGCTGCTGACGGAGCACTACCGCGACTACGAGGTCACGGAAGGCGGCGTCGGCGCGGGCACGAAGGCGCGCTGGAAGCTGCAGGCCACGTCGAAGCGCGTGCGTGACGTCGCCGCGACGGTGACTGAGCCCGCCGAAGGCACCCTCGTCGAGACCGACGCGAACTCCAGCATGGTGACCACCTGGACCGTCCGCGAGGTGTCGGGCGGCAGCCTCGTCCGCATCGAGACCACCTGGGACGGTGCGGGCGGCATCGGCGGCTTCTTCGAGAAGACCTTCGCGCCCGGTGGGCTCAAGCGGATCTACGAGGGTGTGCTCGGCAAGCTCGCCGAGGTCGTGTAGCGCTCGCCACAACCGGAATGGGCGCCCCGGTTCCCTCGTTGTACCCGTCGTGAATACGGGGCGACCGCCCCGCTTCGGCAAACAGACTTGGAGTTACCTCGTGAACGCAACCGAGATCCGGCTCGCCTCCCGTCCGCACGGTGTCCCGACGCTGGAGAATTTCGAGATCGCCGACGTCGAGATCCCGGTGCCGGGCGAGGGGCAGATCCTGGTTCGCAACCAGGTGCTGAGCGTGGATCCGTACATGCGCGGCCGGATGAGCAGCGCGAAGTCCTACGCCGAGCCGTACGAGGTCGGCAAGGTGATGCACGGCGGCGCCGTCGGTGAAGTGATCGAGTCCACCGTGGACGATTTCAAGCCCGGTGACATCGTGCTGCACGGCCTCGGCTGGCGCTCGCACGCCGTCGTCGCCGCGAAGCACGCGGTGAAGATCGACCCTGAGGCCGCCCCGATCACCGCGTACCTCGGCGTCCTCGGCATGACCGGGCTCACCGCGTACGCCGGACTTCTCGAGGTCGCGGAGTTCAAGGAGGGCGACACCGTCTTCGTGTCCGGCGCGGCGGGCGCCGTCGGGTCCGTCGTTGGCCAGCTGGCGAAGCTGAAGGGCGCGAAGCGGGTCATCGGCAGCGCGGGCACGGACGACAAGGTCAAGTGGCTGACCGACGAGCTGGGCTTCGACGCGGCGTTCAACTACAAGGACGCCCCGGTGGCCGAGCAGCTGCGCGCGGCGGCGCCCGAAGGCATCGACGTGTACTTCGACAACGTCGGCGGCGAGCACCTCGAAGCGGCCATCGACTCGATCAACCTGCACGGCCGGATGGCGATCTGCGGGATGATCTCGGTCTACAACAACACCGAACCGGCCGCGGCGCCGCGCAATCTCGCGTCGATCATCGCGAAGCGGTTCACCATGCGCGGCATGCTCGTCGGCGACCACTTCGCGTCGCAGCCGCAGTTCGTGAAGGATGTCGCTCCGCTGGTCGCCTCCGGGGAGCTCAAGTACTCGGAGACCATTGTGGACGGTATCCGCAACGCGCCGCAGGCGTTCCTCGACCTGTTGGGCGGGGCGAACACCGGCAAGATGCTGGTCCGCGTCTGACCCGCCTCCGGATGCTATGAACGGTCCGTTCCTTGCAAAATTTGCAAGGAACGGACCGTTCATAGCACGCGCGGGGGCTCAGTACTGCGTCGTGAGCGCGCCTTCGGTCAGCGTGGCGTCCAGCGCCTCCGCCGATATGTCCAGCTTCATCTGGTCGCGGAAGATCTGGCCCGCGGTCGGCAGGCTGGACCGCTCCGGCCACGTCTCCGGCTTCCACAGTGACGACCGCAGGAAAGCCTTGGCGCAGTGCATGTACAGCTCTTCGACCTCGACCAGGATCGCCAGCGCGGGCCGCTTCCCCTTGACCACCAGGTCGTCGAAGAACGGCGCGTCCGCGACCAGTTTCGCGCGGCCGTTGATCCGCAGGGTCTCGTTCATCCCCGGCACCAGGAACAGCAGCCCGGCGTGAGGGTTGTCGAGGATGTTGGTCTGGCTGTCGAGCAGTTTGTTGCCCGGCCTGTCGGCCAGCACCAGCGTCTTGTCGTCGAGCACCTTCACGGAACCGGCCGGGTCGCCGCGCGGCGAGACGTCACAGGTCCCGTCGGACGACGCCGTCGCCAGCAGGTAGAACGGCGAGTGCTCGATCAGCGTGCGCGCGTGCGAATCGAGGAAGGGGATGATCTTTCCCCTGGTCCGCTCGGCCGGGTGGCCGAGGTGCTCACGCAACGCCTCGCGCGTCTCGATCACTTTGATCTCTGAGGTCCCCATGGCCCCAGTGAACCACTAGAACACGACAGTCCGGTTCCCGTGCACCAGCACGCGGCCTTCGAGGTGCCACCGGAGCCCGCGCGCCAGCGTCACCTTCTCGATGTCGCGGCCCTTGCGGACCATGTCCTCGACCGAGTCGCCGTGGTCGACGCGGATGACGTCCTGGTCGACGATCGGGCCCGCGTCGAGGTCGGCGGTGACGTAGTGGCAGGTCGCGCCGATGAGCTTCACCCCGCGCGCGTGAGCCTGGTGGTACGGCCGCGCGCCGACGAACGACGGCAGGAAGCTGTGGTGGATGTTGAGCGCCCGCCCGGCCCACGCCTCGCACAGCTCCGGCGGCAGGACCTGCATGAACCTGGCCAGGACGACGGCGTGCGGGTCGTGCTCGTCGACGAGTTTCCGTACTTCGGCGAACGCCGGCGCCTTGGCGGCGGGGTCGCCGGCGGGGAACGGGACGTGGTGGAACGGGATGCCGTGGGCGCGGGTGATGTCGCCCAGCGACGCGTGGTTGCCGATGACGGCGGCGACGTCGACGTCCAGTTCCCCGGACGCGACCCGGCCGAGCAGGTCGTAGAGGCAGTGCCCGGCCTTGGAGACGAGGATCACCGCGCGACGGCGCTCACCGGTGTCGGTGACCTGCCAGCTCGACTCGGCCGAAAGCGACTTCGCGACCTCGGCGAAGCGCGTGCGCAGCTCGGTGGCGTCGAACGGGAGCGAATCGGCGCGCACGACCTGGCGGGTGAAGAACCAGCCGGTGTCCGGGTCGGTGTGATACGCCGCTTCGACGATCCAACCGCCGTGCTCGGCGAGGAAACCCGAGATGCGGGCGATGATGCCGGTGCGGTCCGGGCAGCCGAAGGAGATCACATAGCGACGTTCAGGGTTCGACACGCACACCATTGTCGCTGGTCTCGGCCGCCGCGCGGCGCCGGGTCAGTATGCGGACGCGGACACGCCGCCCGATCTCGATCGCCGTGACCAGCAGCAGGCCGAGTGCGAAGGACAGCAGGAGGCCCTTCTCCGGTTCGTCCGCGAAGGCCGCTCCGCCGACGAGCCCGATCAGGACGCTGTACACCGCCCAGATACCCGCGCCGAGGGCGTCGAGCGGGACGAACTTGCGTGGCGGGTAGCCGAGGCTGCCGTTGGCGAGCCCGCTCGCGACGCGGCCGCCGGGCAGATAACGGGCGGCGAGGATCAGCAGGACGGCGTTGCGCCGCACCTGGATCTTCGCCCATTCGTAGCGCCGGACCCCGTCCGGACCGCGCTGCAGGCGGGCGAGCGCCCGCGGGCCCGCGGCGGCGCCGACGGTGTAGCCGAGACAGTCGCCCAGCCAGGCCCCGAGCGCGGCGATCAGCGCGAGCAGCGCCAGGCGGGGGAAATCGGTGCCGATCAGGACGGCGACGGTGATGACGGTGGTCTCGCTCGGCATGAACGGCAGGAGCGCGTCCAACCCGGACACGAGGAACACGATCACCCACAGCCAGGGCGAGCCCAGCGTGCCCTCCAGCAGCCCGGTGACGTACTCCAGCAGTTCCACGGTTCCATGGTGATCACCGCAGGTCGCTTTGGGGTGACGGAGCGGGGTTCGACCGGTGAATTCCTACTCCGGGGCTACTGACGACCATGGCACCGTGAGTTCACCCAACCGCCATCGTGACGGGCGGTTCAGCACCGGCCAGCCCCGGGCGGTGAGCAGATGGACGGCGTGCGCCCAGCGGGCGCGGACGCCGAAGTTCTGGTGCGGCGCCGCCGTCGCCCAGCAGATATCCAAAGTGGACAGTAGATCGTGGACCCGTTCGCCGGGAACGTTGCGGTGAATCAGGATCTTGGGTAACCGTTCGGCCACTGTGGACGGACGTTCCAGGCTGGCGAGATGGACGGACAAGGTCAGGGTGCGCGGTCCGTCGTGCCCGACGGCGACCCAGGTGCTCAGCCGCCCGATTTCGTCGCAGGTGCCTTCGACGAGGAGCCCGCCCGGTGTCATCGCGTCCAGCATGAGCGACCAGGCACCGGGGACCTCGGCTTCGTCGTACTGCCGCAGGACGTTGAACGCGCGTACCAGCACCGGCCGCGTCCCGGCCAGTTCGAAGCCGCCGCGCCGGAAGTCCAGCCACGGCCGGTCGACGGCGGCTTGCGCGACGGCGACCCGTTCGGCGTCCAGCTCCAGGCCAAGGACCCGGACGTCGCGGCGGACCGTGCGCAGCCATCGCGCCATCTCGACCGTGGTCACCGGTGAGGCGCCGTAGCCGAGGTCCACCACGAGCGGTTCGTCCGCGCGGCGCAGCAGCCGCGTCACTCCCGGATCGCTCGCGAGCCACCGGTCCACCCGGCGGAGCCGGTTCGGGTTGGTCGTGCCCCGGGTCGGTGCCCCGACCGGTTTCAGCGCTCGGCCAGCCATTTCGCGACGAATTCCGCCTCGCGCTCCAGCAGCTTGGTGACCTGTTCGGCGATCACGCCCTCCAGCTTTCCGCCGACGAACGGGATCCGCACCTTGACCTGGCCGCTGTTGACCAGCGTCGTCCGCTCGCCTTCGCCGGTCAGCGACGTCTTCGCGGTGATCTCGCCCGGCACGCCCGAGACCGCCGCCGTCGCGGTGCCGGTGTAGCCGTCGCCCGCCGCCTTCCAGCTCTGCTCGCGCTCGACGATCAGATCGCCCCGGTGCAGCGTCCGCACGGCCGACGGGAGCTTGTCCGAGCTGATGCCCTGACGCAGCTTGTAGCGCACTCCGTCCTCGGCCGGGGCGTACTCCAGCAGTTCCGCGTCGTCGCCGCCGATCTGCTCCAGCCTCGCCCGCAGCGCCGCCTCGCCGGCGACCGCGTCGAACGTGGTCGCGAGGTCTGCGGAGAACGCTGAGCGGTGCTCGATACGGGAGGCCATGGCGCCAGACAGTACCGTTCACGGGCGTGAGCACTGCCGAAACTCCCACCCTCGCCGACCACACCACGTTGCGCCTCGGCGGTCCGGCGCGGCGTTATGCCGAGGCGAAGACCGTGCAGGCCCTGGTCGACGCGGTCCGCGAGGCCGACGAAGCGGGCGAGCCGGTCCTGCTGCTCGGCGGTGGTTCGAACCTCGTCGTCGCCGACGACGGTTTCGAGGGCACGGTGCTGAAGGTCGGCAACACCGGCTGGACACGTGACGGAGATCTCGTCGAGGTCGCGGCGGGTGAGAACTGGGACGGTTTCGTCGAGGGCCTGGTCGCCGAGGGCATCGGCGGGCTCGAATGCCTCTCCGGGATCCCCGGTTCGGTCGGCGCGACGCCGATCCAGAACGTCGGCGCGTACGGCTGTGAGGTGGCCGAATCCCTGGTCTCGGTCGATCTCTACGACCGCGCCACCCGCGAAATCCGCACGCTGACCGCCGAAGAGCTCGGCTTCGGCTATCGCACGTCGATCCTGAAGGGGACCGACGCGGGCGTCGTGCTCACAGTGCGTTTCAAGGTCAGCGAAGACGGCCTCTCCGCCCCGATCCGCTACGCCGAACTCGCCCGCACGCTCGGCGTCGAGATCGGTGACCGCGTCCCGGCGGCCGAAGCGCGCGAAGCGGTTCTCGGGCTGCGTCGCGGCAAGGGCATGGTCCTGGACGCCGACGACCACGACACCTGGAGCGCGGGCTCCTTCTTCACCAACCCGATCATCGGGGAGGCGCGGCTGGCGAAGGTGCTGGCCGGCATCGCCGACGCACTAGCCGTCACAGGCGAGGACTTGCGCGTGCCGCAGTACCCGGCGCCCGGCGGCACGAAGCTGTCCGCGGCCTGGCTGATCGAGCGGGCAGGGTTCGCGAAGGGCCACGAAGGGCCCGGCGGCCGGGTCTCGCTGTCGACGAAGCACACGCTCGCGCTCACCAACCGGGGCAAGGCCTCGACCGAGGACCTCCTCGCTCTGGCGCGCGAAGTGCGCGACGGCGTCGAGGCTCGCTTCGGCGTTTCGCTGCACCCGGAACCCCTGCTCATCAACTGCGCGCTTTGAGCGAACAACCCCAGGCCACCCCCGTGCGTCTATCCCTCTGAGGGGCGAGGGTGAGTTCCGTCGCCGCGGGTAACGTCGGAGAGGTTCCCGGCGCTGAGCGGGTAGAAGCTCGCGGGGATCTTCATGGGAGGTACACGGTGATCGAACGGCGCACGGTGTTCAAGGCCGCGCTCGCCGCGGGGGCGGCCATGCTGGCCGCGGCCTGCTCCAGCGAGGAAGGCGGCAACGCCAAGCCGGAAGGCAGCGGCGGCGGAGAACAGGGCGCCGCCCCGGTCGCGAAGATCACCGCCGAACCCGCCGCCGACGCCAAGGACGCGTCCGTGGTGACGCCGGTCGTGGTGAAGGTCGCCGACGGCAAGCTCACCGAGGTCAAGGTCACCGGGGACAGCGGCAAGGACGTCAAGGGCGAGCTTTCCCCCGACGGGCTCACCTGGACCAGCACCGAAGTCCTCGGCTACGGCAAGACGTACACGTACGCCGCGAAGGCCACCGGCAGCGACAACAAACCTGCCGAGTTCAAGGGCTCGTTCAGCACGGTCAGGCCCGCCAAGGAGGTTCGCGCCACGCTGAACCCGACCGACGACGCCGAGGTCGGCGTCGCGATGCCGATCAGCGTGAAGTTCGCGTCCCCGGTCAAGGACAAGGCGGCCGCCGAGAAGGCGCTCAAGGTGAAGACCGACAAGGACGTCGAGGGCTCCTGGGGCTGGCTGTCGGATACGCAGGTCGACTGGCGGCCCAAGGAGTACTGGCCCGCGAACATCAAGGTCAACGTCGAGGCGAAGCTCTACGGCGTCGCGCTCGGCGGCGGAGCGTACGGCAAGGCCGACGTGACCACCGAGTTCAAGATCGGCCGCAACCAGGTGGTCAAGATCAACACCCCGGACCACGTGATGAAGGTCTACCGGGGCGGGGCGGAATCGGCGAGCTACCCGTGTTCGAACGGCCTGGACTCCGACGTCCAGCGCAACACCCCCAACGGCACGTTCATCGTGATGACGAAGGAGCCGATGGCGCGGTTCGACAACGCGCGCTACGGCTACACCAACGTCAACAAGAAGTGGTCCTGCCGGATTTCGAACAACGGCGAGTACATCCACGAGAACCAGGACAACGCGGCGAACATCGGCAAGGCCAACACCTCGCACGGCTGCGTGAACCTGCTCGAAGCGGACGCCAAGAAGTACTTCGACTCGGCGATGATCGGCGACCCGGTCGAGATCACCGGTTCCAAACTGGGCAGCCCGACCAAATCGGACGTCAAGAACTGGTTCTACGACTGGAAGTCCTGGAAGGCCCTTTCGGCGATCAAGTAGCCCGTCGGATATCAAGGACATATGAAGACCGAGGTAGTCGGCTACGGCGGGACCCGCATCGGCTTGTGGGTCGAGGGCGCGGAGAACACCCGTCCGATCGTGTTCGTGCACGGCTGGGCCCAGTCGGGCCGGGCCTGGGCGCCGCAGCTGGCGGATCCCGCGCTCAGTGAGCGGTTCCGCCTAGTCGCGATGGATCTGCGCGGTCACGGGGATTCCGAAGTGCCCTCCGCCGGCTACGACGATCCGCGGGTGTGGGCGGAGGATCTCGCCTCCGTTCTCGACTTCGCCGGCGAAGACGCGATCGTCGTCGGCTGGTCCTACGGAGGTCTGGTCATCACCGACTACCTCCGCGTGCACGGCTCGTCGAGGCTCGGTGGCGTCGTTCTTGTGGGCGCTATCACAGAAATCGGCAAGAACCGCCCCGGCGGCAAGGTCGGCCCCGCGATGCGCGACGCCATTCCGGCGGTGCTTTCGGACGACCCGGAGGTCGCGATTCCCGCGTTGGTGCAGTTCAGCGCGCGGATGACCACCGCGCCGGTGTCCGGCACGCTCACCCAATCGCTGCTCGGCGCCTGCCTTTCGACGCCGCCCGCGGTGCGCTCCGCGCTGTTCCGGCGTGACGTCGGGAGCGAGGACGTCCTTCGAAATCTGGACAAACCGGCACTTATCGTCCATGGTCTCGCGGACACTGTGATCGATCCGACGGCGGCGGAATACGCGGCGGGGAAGATTCAGGGGGCCGTCGTGCGTTGGCTACCTGAGGTGGGGCATCTGCCGTTCGCCGAAGCGGCGGACGAGTTCGGTGAACTGCTGCGCGGGTTCGCCGATCAGTAGGACTTCGGGAGTGTTGACCAGGTGACGATCCCTCTGCACGGGTTCGACGCCGCGCCCAGGCGCGTCGCGGTGCTGTCCTTGCACACTTCTCCGCTGGAGCAGCCGGGTACCGGCGACGCCGGCGGTATGAACGTCTACGTGAGCCAGACGGCCACCGAGATGGCCCGCCGGGGCGTCGAGGTCGAGGTGTTCACGCGGGCCACGTCCTCGGATCAGCCCCCGATCGCCGAACTGGCGCCCGGCGTGCTCGTCCGGCACATCCCGGCCGGCCCGTTCGAGCCGCTGGGACGCGACGAGCTGCCCGCGCAGCTGTGCGCCTTCACCGCCGGGGTGCTGCGGGCCGAGGCGTTCCACGAGCCGGGCTACTACGACCTCATCCATTCGCACTACTGGCTCTCCGGCCAGGCGGGCTGGCTCGCCCGCGACCGCTGGGGGGTGCCGCTGGTGCACACCGCGCACACCCTGGCGAAGGTCAAGAACGCCGCGCTGGCCGAGGGCGACACCCCCGAACCGCGCACCCGCGTGATCGGCGAGGAGCAGGTCGTCGAGGAGGCGGACTGCCTGGTCGCGAACACCCGCGTCGAAGCCCGCGAGCTGATCGAGCTGTACGAAGCCGACCCGCACGCCGTGCACGCCATCCCGCCCGGCGTCGACCTCGACCGCTTCACGCCCGGCTCCCAGGCCGCCGCGCGCCGGGCGCTGGGGCTGCCGCGGGACGCGATCGTGCTGGCCTTCGCGGGCCGGATCCAGCCGTTGAAGGCGCCGGACGTCCTCCTGCTGGCCGCGGCCGAAATGCTGCGCGAGCGGCCGGAGCTGGCGTCGCGGCTGGTGGTGCTGATCGTCGGCGGCCCGTCCGGGACCGGGCTGGAGCAGCCGCAGGCCCTGCGCGAACTGGCCGGCTCCCTCGGGATCGAGGCGCAGACCCGGTTCATGCCGCCGCAGCCCGGCCAGTCGCTGGTCAACGTCTATCGGGCGGCCGACATCGTCGCCGTGCCGAGTTACAACGAGTCGTTCGGGCTGGTCGCGCTCGAAGCGCAGGCCTGCGGGACACCGGTGATCGCGGCCGAGGTCGGCGGGTTGCCGGTCGCCGTTCCGCACGGTGTCTCCGGGTTGCTCGTGCCTTCGCACGACCCGAAGGAGTGGGCCGGTGCGCTGGCGAACGTCGCGCTGCGGCCCGATCGGCGGGCCGAGCTTTCGGCCAACGCCGTCGTCCACGCGCGGCGCTTCTCCTGGCGCCGGACGACGGACCGCCTGCTGGACACGTACGCTCAGGCGACCGGCGCGTTCCGGCGTGCCCTCGAACAGCGCGCGGAGGTGGCGGTTTGACGCTCGACGAGACCCTGCGGTCCTCTTTGGACAATGCGGGCCTGGAATACGAAAGGCGTGGCGAGGGAAAGTACTTCGTCACGTTGCCCGGCACCAAGAAGCTGCAGACCAACTGCTGGCTCGTCGCCGGTGACCACGCTTTCGCCGTCGAAGCCTTCGTCTGCCGCCGTCCCGATGAGTCCCATGAGGACGTTTACCGCTTTCTGTTGCGCCGCAACGCGAAACTGTACGGCGTGCACTACACGGTGGACGCGATCGGCGATATCTACCTGGTCGGCCGGTTCGGCCTGGACACGGTCACCGAAGCCGAATTGGACAAGATCCTCGGGCAGGTGCTGGAGGCCGCCGACGGCGACTTCAACACGTTGCTGGAACTCGGGTTCGCCGAATCGATCAAACGCGAATGGGACTGGCGCGTCTCGCGCGGCGAGTCGCTGGCGAACCTTCAGGCGTTCAAACATCTCGTCGAGCCTTCGAACGGGCACGAACCCGGGGCCTTGACCGACTCGTGACCCGGACGGTGCAACGGCACCGTCGTCCGTTCCGTCTCTTTCCGCAGCACTGGAGGGAGACGGTTTTGATGCACAAGGGATTGAGATGGGTCGCCGCCGCCGGCATCGTGCTGGCGCTGGCGGGCTGCTCCGCGAACGATTCCGGCGGCGAGTCGGCCGCGATGCCGATGTCGGCCGACACCAAACAAGCGGCGCCGAATCAGGGCGCGCCGCAGAAGGAAGCCACGGACAGCGCCGGCAAGGCGGGTTCGGACAAGGCCCCGGCGCCCGCGGGACAGCCGGGGATCACCGACCGCAAGCTGGTGCGCACGGCGAGCCTGGAGCTCACCGCCCCGAACGTCGCCGACGTGATCTCGCAGGTGCGCGTCATCACCCAGGGCGCCGCCGGCTACACCGGGCAGGAGAGCACCCAGGAGAAGCGGGCGTCGGTCAACGTCATCGTGCCCTCCGAGCGCCTCGACAGCGTGCTGGACCAGCTCGGGAAGCTCGGGAAGCAGCAGAAACGCGAGGTCACCGCGACGGACGTGACCGAGCAGATGGTCGACGTCGAATCACGGCTGGCCACCCAGCGGGCGAGTGTCGAGCGCATCCGCGCGCTGCTCGCGAGGGCGACGTCGGTTTCGGAGATCGCCTCGGTGGAGAGCGAGCTGACGAGCCGGGAGGCCGAACTCGAGTCGCTCCAGAAGCGGCGCGAAAGCCTGGCGGGCAGTGTCGCCATGTCGACGATTTCGTTGCAGGTGCGGGCGGAGACGGTCGCGGCGGCGGAGGAGTCCCGCAGCGGGTTCCTCGGCGGGCTGGCCGACGGCTGGGACGCGTTCCTGACCTTCGGCGGGGGCCTGCTGACCGTGCTCGGCGCGATGGCGCCGTTCGTGCTGATCTTCGGCGTTCCCGTGGCCGCGCTGGTGTGGTGGCTGCGCAAACGGCGCCGTCCGGCCGAACCCGCGATGGCGGCCGCTTCGGATCTGCCGTCCGCGCCCCCGCTGGACTGAGCCGACCAAGCCCCCGGTGACCGTTCGGGGCTGGATGGACGACACGCGTGATCCGGCGGACGACACACGTGACTGGATGGACGACACGACCCCGGCTGGGGTGCCGCCACGAGTCGTCCGCTCAATCACGTGTGTCGTCCATTCCGACACGCGTGTCGTCCGCTCAATCACACGAAACCGCCGCCCCGGCAGTGGATACCTGCCACTCACGAGGCTCCCGGAGATGAACAGGCGGGACGGCTCGAGGGAGGGGGGAGTCGCGATCTCGAGCCGCCCCGCTGAAGTTCCCGCCAAGGTGGACCCGGTGACGAGGGGGATGCCAACGGGGCCGGCGGGCGCCGCGACTCGGCAGGGGGGAGACGAGTCGCGGTCGTCACCCACGTCGAGCCGGGGAGTGCGTGGAATCCGGCCGCGCGGGACTTAGTCAACCTGTCAGATCTCCACCTGTAATCACAAGACTACCGGTTACTCCGTTCGAGTGAACTTCGAAAACCGGGATAACGGAGTGCAGCCTGATTTCCGGGGATCGGGACTTGTTGGCGACCCGTCTTCTGGACGGGTGAAGGTGTTACTCGCGGGTAACGCACTCTCCGTAGAAATAACGTCAAGCGCGGCCCTCTGACCGGCGCTTCCGCTCCCTCTGGCAGGCTGAACCCATGGCTGAGCTTGGGACTCTGGTGCTGCTGCGTCACGGGCAGAGCACGTGGAACGCCGAAAACCTGTTCACCGGCTGGGTGGACGTGCCGCTGTCCGAGCAGGGCGAGCAGGAGGCGCGCAAGGGCGGGCAGCTGCTCGCGGAGTCCGGCCTGCTGCCGGACGTCGTGCACACGTCGCTGATGCGCCGGGCGATCTCGACCGCCAACCTGGCGCTCGACGCCGCCGACCGGCACTGGATCCCGGTGAAGCGCGACTGGCGCCTCAACGAGCGCCACTACGGCGCGCTGCAGGGCAAGAACAAGAAGCAGACCCTGGACGAGTTCGGCGAGGAGCAGTTCATGCTCTGGCGCCGCTCCTACGACACCCCGCCGCCCCCGATCGACCCGGCCGACGAGTTCAGCCAGGTGGGCGACGCGCGCTACGCCGACCTCGGCGACGCCGCCCCGCTGACCGAATGCCTCAAGGACGTCGTCGCGCGGCTGCTGCCGTACTGGGAGTCCGAGATCGTCCCGGATCTGCGCGCGGGCAAGACCGTGCTGGTCGCCGCGCACGGGAACTCGCTGCGGGCGCTGGTGAAGCACCTCGACGGCATCTCCGACGACGCGATCGCCGGGCTCAACATCCCGACCGGCATCCCGCTGCGCTACGACCTCACCGAAGACCTCAAGCCGGTCACCGCCGGCGGGACCTACCTGGACCCGGAGGCCGCCAAGGAGGCCGCGGCCGCCGTCGCCAACCAGGGCAGGTAGTGCGCTCCGGTACCAAAGTGTCATGAAAGGGTCGTTCAGGACGTTTTTCGTCCTGAACGACCCTTTCATGACATCCGGGGCAGGGCCGTCAGGGCAGGGGCTGGACCGACTCGATGCCGGCCGCCTTCCACCCGTCGGGCAGCCGCTGGAGGCGCAGGACGATCGGCAGGTACCGCTTCGACGCCTGCCCTGCCGCGTCCGTGACATCCGACGTCGCGTAGAGCAGCACGCTCGCTTTGTCGTCCACGACCTCCATGACCGCGGCGACCGGGTTCGGCGCCATCGACGCCTTCGTGCCCCCGGTCCGGATCTGGTTCAGCCGCGCTGCCTTGTCCTGCTGGAACTGGGCCGACAGCTGCCCGGTCGACATGGATTCGTAGCGGGCGTAGGTGCCTTCGGGATCGGCCGGATTCACGTTCAGCAGGGCTTCCGCGGCGCGCACGCCACCGTCCCGCGCGGAATCCCGCACCCTCGCGAACACGCGGTCGCCCGCGCCCGGCTTCTCCGCCGCGGGCGCGGGGTCCGACGGGTTCACCTTGACCTCGCCGATCCGCCAGCGGTCGCCCTCGCGCACGGTCGCGAACAGCACCGACGCGATGCCCTTGCTGGTGGCGCCGGCCCGGGTGCTGCTCTGGTCGAGCACGCTCAGCACCCGCGCCTTGTCCGGCGTCTGCTCGACCGCCGCCGAGACGATCACCTTGGTCACGAGCTTGATCGGCTCGGCCGATTTCCGGACCTCCGCGAACAGCTTCGCCAGCTCGTCCCGCGCGCTCGGCGTCAAGTTGTCGGCGAGCGCCTTCTCGTAGGCGGGCACGGCCGTGCTGTCGTAGGAGAACACCGCTTCGGTGGCCGTCTTCACCGCCGTGAGCACGGACGCCGTCTTCGCCGGATCGACCAGCGCGAGGTTCGCGGGCGGGCTTTCCGGTTCGGGCCGGGCGGCGCCGGAGATCGTGGTGGTGCAGCCCGCGAGCGCGAGCAGCACGGCCAGCCCCGCCCAGCGCTTCACAGCAGGCCGAGTTCCCGCGCCCGCGCGTCGACCTGCAGACGCGACGTCACGCCGAGCGCGACCAGCAGCTCGGAGACGCGCCGCTGATAGGTGCGCACGCCCATGCCGAGGCTCTTCGCGGCCTTCTCGTCCTTGCAGCCGGTGGTCAGGAACTCGAGGATCTGCGGTGCCTCCATCCGGATGTCGGCGAACCGCGCGTCGAACGTCTCCAGGGTGGTGGACGCGAGCCAGGCGGTTTCGAACAGCGACAGGATGCCCTGCACCAGCTCGGGGCGCGAGATGACGCTGTAGGAGCGCACCGCCTTGCCCTCGTCGCCCGCCATGATCGCGACCCGCTCGTCGAGCAGGATCGTCTCGTTGATCTCCTCGGTGCCGATCCTGATCTGCGCGCCGAGACCGGACAGATGATGCAGGTGCTGCGCGGTCTGCTCGTTCAGCAGGACACCGGGGCGGTACAGCTTGCGGATCCGCTTGTCGCGCACCAGCCGTTCACCCTGCCGCGTGAGCGACGGCCGCGAAAGCGCCCAGGTGTAGAGGTCGTCGGCCGCGCACGCGATGTCGGTCGCCGCGACGAACAGATGAGCCGTCCGGTCGAACAGCTCTTCTTCTCCGCGAATCAGGGAGATGTCACTGACGAGTTCCACGGCGACAGTCTTCCAACATTCCCCGGGGGCCGTGACGGGAACGTCGCTATTCGCCTGTGAGTGGGAAGGACTCCGCCCCGATAATCACGACGAAAGTCGGGATCCGGGCATCATCCGGCGACGATGTCCCCGTTCCGGGTGACCCGCCTCACCCAGGAGATCTCGGCCAGGGATCGGCCACGTGAACGGGGGCTGACCTGCAGGCGAACAGGGTGTCCCCAGGTGTCATAGGCATCACGAGTACGCGGCCGGGACTAGGCCAAAAGACTACCCACGCGCTTACGATTCCCCTGTGACCACGCCTGTTGCACTCGCCCTGGCCGTCGGCGGACTGATCGTCGGTGTGGTTTTCGGTTCCCTGATCGCGAGGGGCCGCGCCCGCCGCGAAGAACGGCGACCGACCGGTCCCACCGTGGCCGAGCTGCTGGAACGCCTCGTGCGGTCCAGCAACAACGGCGTCGTCGTCCTCAACAAGTTCGGCGACATGGTCCTGCACAACCCGCGTGCCTACGAACTCGGACTGGTGAAGGTCAACCAGGCCGATCCGCGGGCCCGCAAGGCGGCCGAGCAGGTGGTCGAGACCGACGAGCCGATGGAGATCGACCTTTCCCCGCTGGAGGCGAGGGGCCGACAGCCCGAGGCCGTCCTCGGCGAGGTCCGGCCGCTCGGCGACGGGTTCACCGTGGTCGAGGCCGTCGACCACTCCGAAGCGATCCGGCTCGAAGCCGTCCGGCGTGACTTCGTCGCGAACGTGAGCCACGAGCTGAAGACGCCGGTCGGCGCGATCGCGCTGCTCACCGAGGCCGTGCTCGACGCCGCGGAGGACACCGAGGAGGTCCGCCGCTTCGGCGGCAAGATCCTCCGCGAATCGACGCGGCTCGGCCAGCTGGTCACCGAGCTGATCGCGCTGTCGCGGCTGCAGGGCGCCGAGCGGTTGCCCGACCTGAACGTCGTCGAGGTCGACGCGGTCGTCCGCGAGGCGCTCGGCCGGACGACGCTTTCGGCGGAATCCGCCGAGATCACCATCACCACCGACGCGGCCAGCGGGCTCCTCATCGAGGGCGACCGGACGCTGATGGTCACCGCGCTGTCGAACCTGCTGGAGAACGCCGTCGCGTACTCGCCGGCGGGCAGCCCGGTGTCGATCAGCAGGCGGCTGGTCGACGGCAAGGTGGAGATCGCGGTGACCGACCGCGGCATCGGCATCGCCGAGGACGAGCAGCAGCGCGTCTTCGAGCGGTTCTACCGCGCGGACAAGGCGCGGTCGCGGGCGACCGGCGGCACCGGGCTGGGGCTGGCGATCGTCAAGCACGTGGCCGCCAACCACGGCGGTTCGGTCGGCCTGTGGAGCCGTCCCGGCACCGGGTCGACCTTCACCCTGCGGATCCCCGCGCACATCCCCGCCGAACCGGCCGCGCCCGTGAAACAGGCTCCGCCGGTGTCCCGGCCGGAGAAGACCCCCGAGCGGACACCCCGTCTCGTGGCAACAGGGCAAGAAAGCCCCGACCATGGAGGAAACCTGTGACGAGGGTTCTCATCGTCGAGGACGAAGAGTCGTTCGCCGACCCGCTCGCGTTCTTGCTCCGCAAAGAGGGCTTCACCGCCGCCGTCGCCGTGACGGGGCAGCAGGCGCTCGAGGAGTTCGACCGCAACGGCGCCGACATCGTCCTGCTCGACCTCATGCTCCCCGGTATGAGCGGCACCGACGTCTGCAAGCAGCTCAGGCAGCGTTCCGCGGTACCGGTGATCATGGTGACCGCGCGCGACAGCGAGATCGACAAGGTCGTCGGGCTGGAACTCGGCGCCGACGACTACGTCACCAAGCCGTACTCGGCCCGTGAGCTCATCGCGCGGGTGCGGGCGGTGCTGCGCCGCGGCGGCGAGCCGGGCGCCGAAGGCGACCTGGCCCCGCTCGTGCTGACCGCCGGGCCGGTGCGGATGGACGTCGAGCGGCATGTGGTGACCGTCGACGGCCAGGAGGTCTCCTTGCCGCTCAAGGAGTTCGACCTGCTCGAATACCTGCTGCGCAACGTGGGCCGGGTGCTCACCCGCGGTCAGCTGATCGACCGGGTGTGGGGCGCGGACTACGTCGGCGACACCAAGACGCTCGACGTCCACGTGAAGCGCCTGCGCTCGAAGATCGAGCCGGACCCGGGTTCGCCCCGGCACCTGGTCACCGTCCGCGGCCTGGGCTACAAGTTCGAGACGTGACCGGCCGGTACCCGCCTCCTGCGATACAGATCACGGTTACGGTTTCGTGACCTGATGCGGGGGCGGGTACCGTAGACGCTCGTGCGCCTAGGGGTACTCGACGTCGGTTCCAACACCGTCCACCTGCTCGTGGTCGACGCCCACCGTGGCGCCCACCCGACCCCGATGCATTCCGAGAAGGCCGTCCTCCGCCTCGCCGAGCAGATCACCCGCAACGGCGATCTGAGCCGCGCGGGCGCGGACAGCCTCGTACGCGCGGTCGAATCGGCGAAGGCGGCCGCGGCCCGGCTCGGCTGCGAAGAGGTCATGGCGTTCGCCACCTCCGCGGTCCGCGAAGCCAAGAACGCCCCGAAGGTGCTGGCGAAGGTCCAGGAGCAGACCGGCGTCGAACTGAAGGTGCTTTCCGGGATCGACGAGTCCAGGCTCACCTTCCTCGCCGTCCGCCGCTGGTTCGGCTGGTCGGCGGGCAAACTGCTCGTGCTCGACATCGGCGGCGGCTCGCTCGAAATCGCGATGGGCCGCGACGAGGAACCGGACCTGGCCGAATCGTTGCCCCTGGGCGCGGGCCGGACCACCAGGACGCGGTTCCAGCACGACCCGCCGACCCGTTCGGAGCTCATCGCGACTTCGGTGTGGCTCGAAGAACAACTCGCCCCGCTCGCGAAGAAGGTCGCCAAATTGGGTGAACCCGATCGTGTCGTGGCGACTTCGAAGACGTTCCGGTCACTCGCCCGGCTGACCGGAGCGGCGCCGTCGGCCAGCGGGCCGCATGTGCGCCGTACCCTGACCGACACCGCGTTGCGCCAGCTCATCGCGTTCATCTCCCGGATGACCGCCCAAGACCTGGCCCATCTAGAGGGGGTCAGCGCGAGCAGGGCGCATCAGCTGGTGGCCGGCGCGCTCGTCGCACAAGCCACCATGCGAGCGCTTTCCCTGGAAGAACTGGAGATCTGTCCGTGGGCGCTGCGAGAAGGTGTCATCCTTCGACGGCTGGACCATTCGAACGGTGCGGACGAGACTGTGGGCGGCAGCGCCCGACTGGACTTAGTCGACGGAGAACGGGCACGGTGAAGAGGTGACGGAAATGCGGATGACGGTGGATAGCGCGCGCGACGCCGCCGATGCCCCGTCGCGTGCCGGTTCGCAACGGCTGGAGCGCGCATTGGACAGCACGGTATGACGGACGAGACAGAGAGCGGCCAGCCACAGAAGACCGTGGCGGAGCTGCTCGCGCAGCATGGAGCCCAGCCCGAAGGCGGGCGCCGCAGGCGACGCCGCGCGGCCGACGACGAGGACGAGGCTCCCGAGCCCACTCGCGGACGGCGCGCGCCGTCGGTGAGCGACACCGCGCCGCAGGCGATCATCGACAGGGTGGCCGGCGACACGCCGCCGCCTGCCAACCGTCCTCCGCGCCGCGCGCGTCCCCAAGACTCCGGCGCGCGTCCGCTCCCGCAGCCGCAGCAGGATTCCGCGCCGCTGCCGGTGCCGCCGAACGTCGCGTCGACCCCGACGCGGCAGACGCCGCCGGTGCGCCCGCCGCAGGAACAGAGCGGCTATCAGCAGCGTCCGCCCCAGCAGTCGGGTCAGTTCGTGCGGCCGACGCCGCCGCAGGAGCAAAGCGGTTACCAGCAGCGCCCGCCCCAGCAGTCGGGTCAGTTCGTGCGGCCGACCCCGCCGCAGGAGCAGTCCGGCTACCAGCAGCGTCCGCCGGACTCCGAGGGGCTGCCCCCGCGCGGCCGTCCGCGGCCGCCGGGCCCGGAGGAGACCCGCGGCGCGGTGCCGCCGGTCCGCCGTCGCCCCGAGCCGCCCGCCGGGCCCCCGTCTTCGGGTCTCTCCGCGAGACTCGACGGCGGTCTCGACGCCCCGGCGGAAGACGCCCAGGACCAGCCCGGCCCGATGGCCAGCGGCGCGTTCGCGACGCCGCCCGCCCAGCCGGCGCGGCGCCGCCGCCCGGCCGCCCGGCCGCCTCAGCCGAAGGCCGAGCCGAGCACCGAGCAGTTCGCCGCGGTCGGCGACGAGACCCCGCCCGAGCCCGAGGCGCCCGCCGAGCCCGCGGCACCGCCCGCGGGGCTCGCCGGATGGCGCAAGCGCAGGCAGAAGGTGCAGTCCGAGGACACCGAGATCGGCGGGATCCCGCCGGTGCCGCCCCCGGTCGCGCCCGTCGAGCCGGACCCCGAACCCGAACCGGACCCGTTCGACGCGGGCCCCCCGACCATGGGGCACCCGGCGCCGATGCCCTTCGTGCCGCCGCATTCCCTCGACGACCGAGAGCGGCAGGACAACCTCGACGAGTACGAGCGCGAGTTCGCCGACCCGGCGTACCCGGACGGCGGCCCGGACTTCGGGCGCGACGACTACGGCTACCGCGCCGACGACTACGAGGACGACTACGACGACGATCAGGCCGAGGAGGTCGTCGAGGACGACGAGCCCGCGGCGCCCGCCGCGAAGGCCTCGCCCGGGAAGCAGTGGCTGGCGCTGGCCGGTCAGCTCGCCCTCGGTGTCGTCGGCGGCGCCGGGGTCTGGCTCGGCTTCAACTGGCTGTGGGTGAACATCCCCGCCGCCGCGCTGGTCGCCGCGTTGCTGGTGATCGTCGCGCTGGTGTGGATCGTCCGGAAGATCCGCAAGGCGGAGGACCTGCAGACGCTGGTGCTCGCGGTGCTGGTCGGACTCGTGGTGACGGTCTCACCGGCCGCACTCCTGCTGGTCGCCCGTTAGCGGCCTCGGGAAGGATGCCGGAATGGTTCAGCAGGTTCCGGTGGGTCTCTCGACGGCGTCCGTCTGGCCGTTGCGGGCGGGAGTGGCGTTCGAGCTGGCCGCCGACCTCGGTTACGACGGTGTCGAGGTGATGGTCTGGGCCGACCCGGTCAGCCAGGACGTCTCCGCGTTGCGCCGCTGGTCGCGGCGCACCGGGGTGCCCGTGCTGTCGATCCACTCGCCTTCGTTGCTCATCACCCAGCGCGTGTGGTCGCCCGATCCCGTGGTGCGCCTGCGGATGTCGGTGGAAGCCGCGCAGGAGCTGGGCGCGCGCACGGTCGTGGTGCACCCGCCGTTCCGGTGGCAGCGCCGCTACGGCGACGGGTTCGGCGACCTCGTCGACGAACTCGAGGAAGCCAGCGGCATCGAGATCGCGGTCGAGAACATGTTCAAGGTCCGCCCGCCCGGTGGCTCGCGGACCTCGCGGGTGTCGGCGTTCCGGCCCTCGATCGACCCTACGGACGTAGGGTTTCGCCACTACACGCTCGACCTGTCCCATACAGCGGCAGCCGGGATGGACGCCCTCGCGCTCGCCGACCGGATGGGTCCCGGGCTCGCGCACGTCCATCTGGCGGACGGCACGGGACTCCCGAAGGACGAGCACCTGGTGCCCGGACGCGGTATCGAACCCTGCGCCGAACTGCTGGAAAAGCTCGTGAGCAGCGATTTCTCCGGGCAGGTCGTGCTGGAGATCAACACCCGCCGGTCGCCGAGCGCGGCGCAGCGGTCGCGGGACCTCGCGGAGTCGCTCTTGTTCGCGAGGCTTCACCTCGGTCAGTGACAAAGATCGTCTCCAGGTGCGGAGATTCATTCCTCCCTGCGCTCGAGGCGCTGGTACACGTAAAGTTCCGACCGTGAACCAGCTGCGCTTGTTGATCTCCCGCACCCCGATGGATCGGCTCGTGGCCTGGGTCAGTGCTCGGTGAGCGCGACCGACGAAACGAGCACCTCCTTCGACGAGGCATGCGCGACGAGATCACTGGGTGACGGCACGTTCACGGCGGTACTGCGTACCGAATGGTCGATCGGCGGACACCCGCACGGCGGCTTCCTGATGGGCCTGATGGCACGGGCCGCCCTCTCGTTCCTTCACGAACGCGGCGAGCCGCCGTCCGAGCCGCTCGCGATCAGCGCGGAGTTCCTGCATCCGCCCGCGGTGGGGCCGGTGCTGCTGCGCATGGACGTCCGGAAGGTCGGAAGGCGCGCCTCGGTCGTCGGGGTCCTGCTGGAGCAGCGGGGCCGCAGCTGCGTCGAGGCCAGGGTGACCACCGGCCGGTTGCCGATGCGGCGGCCGGAGTGGACCGACGTCCCGGCCATGGCCGCGGAGCCGCCGCCCGGCGCGGTGCCCGTGTCCGGTGAGACCTCCGAAGGTCTCTTCAACCTCGCGAAGGGCTGCGAGGTCCGGCTCGACCCGGCGAGTGTCGGCTATCTGCACGGCCGGATCGGCGACCCGCCGAGGATGCGGCTGTGGGTCCGGCCGCGGCACGGGCTCGCGGACCCGTACTTCGCCCTGCTCGCGAGCGACGTGAACCCGCCGGTGGTCTACAACCTCGGCCGGGTCGGCTGGGCGCCCACCGTGCAGCTGACCGCGCTGCTGCGCACCCGGCCGGCGCCGGGCTGGCTGCGGGTGGTCGTCCAGAGCCAGTCGGTGCACGAGGCCTGGTTCGACTCGGACGCCCTCGTGGTCGATTCGCAGGGCAGGCTGGTCTGCCAGACGCGGCAGCTGGCACTTGCCCCGGCGCCTGGAGCCTGACGGCGGTTTGGCACGCTGAAGAGCATGAGTGTGATCGCGGTTCTGGGTGCCGGGAAGATCGGGGAGGCCCTGCTCTCGGGCCTGCTGCACGGCGGGCACAGCCCCGGCGACCTGCTGTTCACCGAGCGGTATCCGGCGCGCGCGGACGAGCTGACCGAGCGCTACGGCGTGCACGGGGTCAGCGTCGCCGACGCCGCTCGCCGGGCCGACGTGCTGGTCGTCGCGGTCAAACCGCAGGACATCGAGCCGGTACTCGACGAGCTCGCGCCGCTGCTCGGCAAGGAGTCCTTGGTGGTCTCGCTGTGCGCGGGCCTGCCGACCGCCCTGTACGAGCGCAGGCTGGCCGACGGCGTCCCGGTGGTGCGGGTCATGCCGAACACCCCGATGCTCGTCGGAGAGGCGATGAGCGCGGTCTCCGCGGGCGCGCACGCGACCGCCGAGCACATCGCGGTGGTGAAGGATCTGCTGTCGCACGTCGGGCAGGTCGTCGAGGTGCCCGAGTCGCAGCAGGACGCCGTCACGGCGCTGTCCGGCTCCGGCCCGGCGTACTTCTTCTACCTGGTCGAGGCCATGATCGACGCCGGGATCCTGCTCGGCCTGCCGCGGGCGCTCGCCGGGCAGCTGATCATCCAGTCGGCGGTCGGGGCGGCGAAGATGCTCGCCGAGTCCGACGAGCACCCGGTGCTGCTGCGCGAAGCCGTCACCTCGCCCGCGGGGACGACCATCAACGCCATCCGCGAGCTGGAGAAGCACGGCGTCCGCGCGGCGCTGCTGGCCGCCATCGAGGCCGCGAAGGACCGCTCGACCGAGCTGGGCCGCGCCCACGAACCCCGCACTTAGTCCTCTGGATGCGGTGGTTCGACGGCGAACCACCGCATCCAGAGGACGAAATGCGTAGTCGGACAGGCCCATCCCGGTGACTCGCGTCGCTTTAGCCACACGTGTCCCGCTACTCTCAGGAGAGCACGTGCGTGTCGATACCACAGGTGGGGAAGCCTCGTGGCGCGACACGTGTCGAAGGACACGGTGAATCATGCCGCCGAACAAGAAGGATGATCTGGCCAAGGTCAACACAGTGGGCCAGGTCCAGTTCCTGACGGTCGCCGAGGTGGCCACGCTGATGCGGGTCTCCAAGATGACCGTCTATCGCCTCGTTCACTCGGGCGAGTTGCCCGCCGTGCGCGTCGGGAAGTCGTTCAGAGTGCCTGAAAAGGCCGTACACGAGTATCTGCAGGGCGCGTACTTCGACGTGGGCTGAGGCTCGGTCCGCGGAGTACGACGTGCCCGCCCGAGGGCGTCTTCCGGGGCGCGAGTACCCTGGAAGACCGCTCGTGCCTGTGCGCTCCACCCGTTGGACGCTGCGCCGGGCAGCGTGACCGACGACGAAGGAAGGAGCGCTCACGATGGGCTCTGTGATCAAGAAGCGCCGTAAGCGCATGTCGAAGAAGAAGCACCGCAAGTTGCTGCGCCGGACGCGCGTTCAGCGTAGGAAGGCCGGCAAGTAAGACACAGCCGGTGAGTGGCCCGTCCAGGTTCTGGACGGGCCATTCCCATTCAGTGGGTGGTTTCCGCCCGTTCGAGTGAGACGTGCATCCCCTCTGCGAGCGGCGGGTTAATAGCATGTAAGCGACGACTCGACTACCCCTAATGAGCGGTAACATCTCAAGGGCAGCCGCGCGATGCTTCCAATGAGTGCAGGTTCGCGCACACACGGTCGATGGACCAGCGCTCAAGGTCATCAGGACCCCGTGATCGAAAGTCCGAGAACCGCCCAAAGCCGCAGGGAGTCCTATGCCGTCGAACATCGTGCTCGTGACCGGGGTCGGGGGAGACCTTGGCGGGAAGCTACTCGCCAGACTCGGCAACAATCCGGGGTTCGAGCGGGTGATCGGCGTGGACACCACGCCCCCGCAGAAGTCGGTGCTGCAGCGGATGGGGCACGCTGAGTACGTCCGTGCCGACATCCGCAACCCGCTGATCGCCAAGGTGATCAGCACGGCCAAGGTCGACACCGTGGTGCACGCCTCGTGCACCGCCCATCCGGCCGGCCCGGCCCGCCGGACGGCGATCAAAGAGGTCAACGTCATCGGCACGATGCGGCTGCTGGCGGCCTGCCAGCGCTCGCCGCTCGTGCGCAAGCTCGTGGTGAAGTCGACGGCCGCCGTCTACGGCGCCGGCGCGCGCTCGCAGGCCGTCTTCACCGAGGATTCGGAGCTCATCCCCACCTCGGCCAGCGGTTACGCGAAGGACGCCGTCGAGATGGAGGGGTACGTCCGCGGGCTCATGCGCCGCCGTCCCGACATCACGACGACACTCCTCCGGTTCGCCAACATCATCAGCCCGGAGATCGACACCGTGCTCTCGCGCTACTTCGCGCTACCGGTCGTCCCGACCGTCTTCGGCTACGACGCACGGATCCAGCTTCTCCACGCTTCGGACGCGCTGGCCGTCTTCGAACAGGCGACATTGAACGACAAGCCCGGCGTGTTCAACGTCGGCTCGGAGGGGGTACTCACCCTTTCTCAGGCGATCCGGCGAGCCGGACGGGTCGAACTGCCGATGCCCAGCGGCGTCGTGCCGTCGGTCGGCAAGGTGCTGCGCGGAGCGCGAGTGGTCGACTTCTCCGCCGACCAGGTCCGGCTGCTGAACTTCGGCCGCGTCGTGGACATCGCGAAGCTCAAGAAGGACTTCGGCTACACCCCGCGCTGGACGACGCGGGAAGCGTTCGACGACTACATCACCGGCCGCGGGCTCCGGCCCGTGGTGGACGGCGGCAAGCTCGCCGGGTTCGCGGGCAAGGTGCTGGTGGCCGCGGCGACCGGACAGGCGGCGCACCGATGAGCAGGCCACACGAGAACTCTCATGAAGGCGAGGCGGAAGACGTGAGCGGCGCTGAAGCGCAGGTCATCCCGTTGCACGGCCCCGGCAGAGAGAAGCCGGACCCGGCCGCCCAGGCGGAACGGGATCTTCGCGAGTCGGAAGAAGCGCAAGAACATCTGGACTCCGAACGCCGGGCCGACGCGCCCGTCGTCGAGTTCCCCGGGGCGGCGCGGGTCACGCCCGCCCGGACCCGGCCTGCCGACGCGGACCTCCTGCCGGCTTCGCTCAGGACGGCCTTGGAGTTCGTGCGTGACCGGCTGACCGGTGACTACACCGTCGACGAATTCGGCTTCGACGCCGAGCTCACCGAGACCTTGCTGTTGCCGCCGCTGCGCGCGCTGTACGAGAAGTGGTTCCGGGTCGACACGTTCGGCGTCGAGAACCTGCCGTCCGATGGCGGCGCGCTGCTGGTGTCGAACCACTCCGGCACGGTGCCGCTCGACGCGCTGATGACCGCCGTCGCCGTGCACGACCACGTCCCCGGCGGAAGGCATCTGCGCGGCCTCGGCGCGGATCTGGTGTTCCAGCTGCCGCTGATCGGCTCGTTCGCCCGCAAGTCCGGGCAGACGCTCGCCTGCAACGCCGACGCGGAACGCCTGCTGCGCAAGGGAGAACTCGTCGGCGTCTGGCCGGAAGGGTTCAAGGGGATCGGAAAGCCGTTCTCGTCGCGGTACAAGCTGCAGCGGTTCGGCCGCGGTGGTTTCGTCTCCGCCGCGCTGCGGACCGGGGCGCCGATCATCCCCGTGTCCGTCATCGGCGCGGAGGAGATCTACCCGAAGGTCGGGGACATCAAGCTGCTCGCGCGGGTGCTCGGCCTGCCGTACTTCCCGGTGACGCCGCTCTTCCCGCTGCTCGGCCCGCTCGGCGCGATCCCGCTGCCGACGAAGTGGAGCATCGAGTTCGGCGAGCCCATCCCCACGGACACCTACGACGCGGACGCCGTGGACGACCCGATGCTGGTGTTCACGCTGACCGACCAGGTGCGGGAGTCGATCCAGCAGTCGCTGTACAAACGCCTGTCGCAGCGGAAGAGCGTCTTCAAGGGCTAGAACGCGTCACTCGCGTGATCAGACCCGTAACTCGCGTGATTGGGGCCGTAACTCACGAGTTGCGGCCCCAATCACGCGAATGACGGCTTCAAGCACGCGAGTGACGGGTCAGCGCTTCCGGTACGCCATGCCCGCCGCGACGGCACCGGCCACGGCGCCGACGCCGAGCACCGAAGGCACGCCGATCTTCGCGGCCTTGCGTCCGGTCCGGAAGTCACGGATCTCCCAGCCGCGTGCCCGCGCGACGTCGCGAAGGCCGCCGTCGGGGTTCACCGCGACGGCGGTCCCGACGACCGACAGCATCGGGACGTCGTTCTGCGAGTCCGAATACGCCGTGCAGCGCTTGAGATTCAGCCCTTCGCGTGACGCCAGCGCCCGCACGGCGTGGGCTTTCGCACGGCCGTGCAGCAGGTCGCCGACGAGACGGCCGGTGTAGACGCCGTCCTTGGTCTCCGCGACGGTGCCCAGCGCGCCGGTGAGGCCGAGGCGCCGCGAGATGATGGCCGCGAGTTCGATCGGGGTCGCGGTGACCAGCCAGACGCGCTGCCCGGCGTCGAGGTGCATCTGCGCGAGCGCCCTGGTGCCGGACCAGATCTTGTCCGCCATCAGCTCGTCGTAGATCTCTTCGCTGATGTCGGTCAGTTCCTGCACGGTTCGACCGGCCACAAAGGACAGTGCGCGCTCGCGGTGGGTCTTGATGTCCTCTTTGTTCTCCCGGCCGCCGAGCCGGAATTTCACCTGCTGCCAGACGAATCCGGCCAGATCGGCGGACGTGAAGAACTTGCGCGCGGCCAGCCCGCGGGCGAAGTAGAAGATCGACGCGCCCATCATCATGGTGTTGTCGACGTCGAAGAACGCGGCCGCCGTCAGGTCCGGCGGCGCGGGCGGCGCGGGCGGTTCGAGGGCTTCGGCGGACGCGGTCGCCATGGCGGCCTCGGCCGACGCCTCGCCCGCGAGCTCGGCCAGCCGTTCGAGCTCTTGACTCTTATCCCTGCCCCGCCAAACTGACACGCACACCGCCTCCGGAATCCCAGGTGACTGTGCACAGCGTAGCGAGCGGCCGACCACGCTGTCCCGGGTGTGGCGCCTGCCTCACGTGACACCGAGTCAGCCGATGGTTATCGGCGGTAACCCCGGGATGAGCGGCGGAATCGAAATCAGCGGCGGCTTCGGTGTGGTGGTCGTCGTCGGCACGGGCGGCAGGTTCGTGGGGCCGGGGGCGGGCACCACGGGCGGCGGCGTTCCTCCCGTCGGCGGCGCGGTCGGCCCGGTCGGGGCGGCGGTGTCCACGGCGGACGACGGCGGCACCGAGGTCGGCGTCGGCGTGCCGGTCGGCGCCGACGAAGGCGGGGCGGACGTCGCCGGCGGCAGGACGGCGTCGGGGGAGCCGGGGTTGCGGACGCAGTCGCCGGCGGCCGGGACCGCGCCCAGTTCGTCGGAAGAGCCGGTGGTGATCGTGTAGCAGACCAGACGCGAGCCGAGATCCGTCGTGCGTGCCTGGACCCTCTCGAGCAGGACACGGGCCGAGTCGAACTTGTCGCGTGCTTCGGCGGGCGCGCGGTCGATCTGGAGGCCGAGCCGGTCGGACTGCTGACGCGCCCACGAGCGGAGTTCGACCAGCCGGGCCTGGCCACCCTGATCGGTGACGAGCGCCGTCAGCTGCGAGACGCCGGCGCGGAGATCGGTCTCGAAATCGGTGAGCCCGGTGAAATACGCGTCGGTGGGCGCGCCCTGCCGGGTCAGCTCGTCCAGTTCGCCGACGCGGTTCGCGGCGAACTCCAGATGCTTCTTCGCCTTGTCCTGCTGGTCGAAGGTGAGCCCGAGCGAGGCCGATTCACCCGCTCGTTTGATGCCGTAGAGCGGATCGCCCGGCAACGCGTCCTTGGACAGCAGCAGGGTGATCCCGCCGAGTGCCAGCACGAGCGCGACGGCGGCCGCGGCGAGATTGGCGACGGCGTGACCACGTCGCTTCGGCGCGGCTTCGGCTTCGGCGAGGCGCCCGGCGATCTCGTCGCGGATCCGTTGCCGGGTCTCCGCGTCGGGGGCGCCACCGGCGCCGAGTTCGCGCAAGCCGCCGACGAGCGCGAGTTCGTGCGCGAACTCGTCGCCGTCCGGGGATTCGGTGCCGTCGACAAGGTCGGCGAAGCGGTCACCGTCCGCCCGCTCCCGCGCGAACCATCCCGGCACGCCCACGGCGAAGTCTCCATCTGCTCAGCCCGGTCCTGACACCGGTCTGGCTGAGAAAACGAGCGGGGACGCCCAAGGGTTACGGCAAGGCCCGGTGAGGGACAAATATGGGACTTTAACGCAATCCGGTGGGCAGAAGTTGTGCCAAACGGCGTACCGCGCGGTGCTGAAGGGCCTTGATGGCGCCCTCGTTGCGCTTCATGATCGCCGCGGTCTCGGCGACCGAAAGCCCCTGCATGAACCGCAGCACGATGCACTCGCGCTGGTCCTCGCCGAGTTCGGCGACGCAACGCAGCAGTTCGGCGCGGGTGGCGCGGCTGATGGCCTGCTGCTCCGGGCCCGCGACGGCCTGCACGCCGACGTTCCCGATCGGTGCCCCGTTCGGCTCGGCGACCTCGTCGGTGACGACTTCGAGGCGGAACCGGCTCGACTTCACGTGGTCGAGGATGATGTTGCGCGCGATGGTGACGAACCAGGCGCCGACGTCACGCCCCTGGTAGCTCACCGACGTGATGCGGCGCAGCGCCCGGAGGAAGGTCTCGCTGGTGACGTCTTCGGCGAGGTCCCGGTCGCCGAGGCGGAACAGGACGTAGCGGTAGACGACGTCGACGTAGCGGTCGTAGAGCCGTCCGAAAGCCGAGGTGTCGCCGCCCTGCGCGGCGCTGACCAGCTCCCACGCTTCGGCCTTGGCGGCTTCGGCGGCGGCGTCGTTCTCGGTGGTGTCCTTGACCTTGGGGCGAGGCGACGGCGCCGCGGGAAAACCGCTCCGGCGGAGGATGTGGCCAGCCAGCATCGAGACGGGGTTCGTCGCGGGAAGAGTCACGGTCCACCTCCCGTTCCGGACAGGGAGGACCGGCCCGCATGTCCCACCGCCGCGTGGGCCTGCAAGATCTGCACGTCCGGACTCCCTTTCTCACCATCGAGTGATCAACACCACTCGACGACGCCCAGCAGCATACGTGTAGTTACCGCGAAGTAGGTAGCGGTGGCGGGGTTACGGAACTGCGACGAAAGCGAGTGACCCCCATGACGGTGGCCGGGATGACAAACTGGCAACGCCGTTCGTCGAGGGAAGAGGTTCGCAGTTGAGCGCGGAGCAGGTTGCCGATGCAAGTGTGCCCACTTTGCTCGCCGAGGCCGCCCGTCAGTGGCCAGGCAAGACCGCCGTCCAGGAGACCGGCGGCGGGATCGCGCTGACCTGGGCGGAACTCGACAATGCCGCCCACGTGCTCGCCCGCGCCCTGCTCGACGCGGGAATCGAGCGCGGCGACCGGGTGGCGTTGCGGCTGCCGACGTCGGCCGCGTTCGCCGTCTCGCTGTTCGGGGCGCTCCGGGCAGGCGCGGTGGTCGTCCCGGTCTCGCCGCAGGGGCCGGCGGCGGAGTTGAACGGGCTGCTGGAGCACAGCGGCGCGCGGCTCGTCCTCGAACGCGAACCCAGCGAGGAACTCCCCGTTGGAGTGACAAGCCTCTCACCGCCTGTTACCTCGGATGGAGCAGCCGAACCGGTCGGCGCGTCCGGCGCCGGTGAGGACATAGCGGTCATCTCGTACACCTCCGGCACGACCGGCCCGCCGCGCGGCGTGATGCTGTCGCACCGGGCACTGCTGGCGAACCTCGACCAGCTGAGCCGGATCGTCCCGACGCCGCTCGTGCACGGCGACCGCGTGCTCATCACCATCCCGTTGTTCCACGTCTACGGCCTGGGCCCCGGCCTGCTGCAGACCACGGCGGTCGGCGCGACGGCGATCCTGTCCGAACGTTTCCTCGCCGAACGCACGCTCTCCGACTGCGCCGAGTACCGGGTGACGTCGATCGCCGGTGTGCCCGCGATGTACGCCGAGTTCGCCGCGATGGATCCCGAGGAGCTCGGGCGGGGCCTTTCCACCGTCCGGCGGATGACGTCGGGTGCGGCGCCGCTGCACCCCAAGATCCTCACCGCGCTCCGCGGCGCCACCGGACTCGACGTCTACGAGGGCTACGGCCTCACCGAATGCGCGCCCGTGGTCACCACGACGCTGGTCACCGGCTACCCGAAGCCCGGTTCGGTCGGGCGGCCGCTGCCCGGCGTCGAGCTCCGGCTGGTCGACAGCGACGGCGACGCGGAGCCGGTCCCGCTGGACCCGGACGACCTCGGCGACGCCTTCGACGAGGACGGCGGCACCGGACTGGTGTCGATCCGCGGCGCGAACCTGTTCTCCGGCTACTGGCCCGACGGTTCGCACGGCCCCGACGAGGAAGGCTGGTTCCGCACCGGCGACGTCGGCTACCTCGACACCGACGGCGACCTGCACCTGGTGGACCGGGCCAACGACCTGATCATCGTCAACGGCTTCAACGTCTTCCCGCACGAGGTCGAGAACGTGATCTCGATGCTGGACGAGGTCGTCGAGGCGGGCGTCGTCGGCGTCGTCGACGAGCGGACCGGGGAAGCGGTGAAGGCCGTCGTCGTCCCCGCGCCCGGCGCGTCGCTGTCGGAACAGCAGGTCGTCGAGCACTGCGCCGAGCATCTGGCGGGGTACAAGGTGCCGCACACCGTCGAGTTCGCGGAGTCGCTGCCGCATTCGGCCACCGGGAAGCTGCGCCGTCTACGCCTCAGGTAAGGATTGGGGCATGGCCCACCACGTGACCGTCATGACCCGTACGGGCTGCCACCTGTGCGAGGTCGCGGAACAGGACATCGAGCGGATCTGCGGAGAACTGGGCGTCGCCTGGTCGGCCCAGGACGTCGACAGCGACCCCGAATGGCGGGCCGAATACGGCGACCGCGTGCCGGTGATCCTCGTCGACGACGCCGAGCACGGCTACTGGCGCGTCGAAGAGGACAGGCTCCGGAAAGCATTGGCGTAACACACTCGTAAGGGGCGATCGGCCACCCCAACGGCCGATTCGCTCCGAAGATGGAGTCGTGGACGACGAACGCAGGCTCACCTTTTCGCAAGCCGCGCTGACCGGGCTTCTGTCACTGGCGGCCGCCCTCGGCGTGGGGCACCTCGTCGCGGGCTTCGTCGGGTACACGGCCTCGCCGTTCGTCGCAGTCGCGAACTTCGTCATCGACCACAGCCCGCACGCGGTCGTCGCCTGGGCCGAGCAGACGCTGGAAACCTGGGACAAGGTCGTCCTCAAGATCGGCCTGGCCGTGGTGCTGGTGCTGTTCGCGCTGCTCGCCGGGCAGCTCTCACGCCGTACGCCGCTGCCGGGTCAGGTGCTCGTCGGCGTTCTCGGCGCGGCCGGTGTCGCCGCCGTCTTCGTGCGCACCGACCTCGGGCAGATCGCGCTGCTGGCACCGGTGATCGCCACCGTCGTCGCGCTCGTCGTGTTCACCAGGCTGCACTCGTTCTTTCGCCCGAAGGTGTTCTTCGACGAGCGTGAAGGCGAAGGCCCGGACCGGCGGAGGGTGCTGATCACCGGCGCGTCCGTCGCGGCGGGAGCCGGCGTCGCCGCGCTGACCGGCCAGATCGTCGGGACCAGGAAGAACGCGGAGGAGTCGCGTGCCGCCGTCGGCAGGCTCGTCGCGGCGAGGACCGCGCCGCCGATCCCGCCCGACGCGGACTTCGCGAAGCTCGGCACCCCGCCGTATCTCACTCCTTCGAAGGATTTCTATCGGATCGACACGGCACTGGTGGTCCCGCAGGTCCGCACCGAGGACTGGAGTCTGCAGATCCGCGGGATGGTCGAGCGCGAAGTCACCTATCGGTATGAAGATCTCCGCTCGCGGCCGCTGATCGAACGCGACGTCACCCTGTGCTGTGTCTCCAACGAGGTCGGCGGCCCGTACATCTCCAACGCGCGCTGGATCGGCATCGACCTGCGGGATCTGCTGACCGAAGCGGGCGTGAAACCCGGCGCCGAGCAGATGTTCGCGACCAGCGTCGACGGCTGGACCTGCGGCACCCCGGTCGAAGCCGCCCTGGATCCGCGGCGCGGCGCGATGCTCGCCCTCGGTATGGACGGCGAACCGCTCCCGGTCGAGCACGGCTTCCCCGCGCGGATCGTGATCCCCGGGCTCTACGGCTACGTGTCCGCCACGAAATGGGTGACCGAGCTGGAGATCACCACCTGGGCGGAGCGCAAGGCGTACTGGCTCGACCGCGGCTGGGCCAGGGAAGCGCCGGTGAAGACGCAGTCGCGTATCGACGCGCCGGGCTCGGCGGTGAACGCGGGCAAGGTCGTGGTGTCCGGGACCGCGTGGGCCCAGCACACCGGCGTCGCGAAGGTCGAGGTCCGGGTCGACCAGGGGCCGTGGAAGGAGGCCGTCCTGTCGGCGGAGACGTCGAAGGACACCTGGCGGATGTGGTGGACCGAGATCGACGTCGCCGCTGGTCAGCACGAGATCGCCGTGCGGGCGACGGACCAGTCGGGCTACACGCAGACGCAGGAGCGCGCCGGAACCGTCCCGGACGGCGCCACCGGCTGGCACACGGTGTCTGTGAACGCGCGCTAGAGAGACTGACCACAGCGCTCACCTGTGACTTTGTGCCTGCGTTCACAAGTGGCTACCGTAGATACGTCGCCTCCGAAAGCGCCCGGCATCGAACCGGACTCAGCGCGGCGGGTCAAGAGCCGTTTTCCAGGTTCGGGCGATTCATGTCGTCAGCAGGGACCAGAGGGAGCGGACAAGCGTGGTGTCGCAACGAGGCCGGCGCACCCGGGTGACACCGGACGCCGACAACGCGCCCACCGCGGAGATGCCCGCCGTCGAGACCACCGCCGAACCGGAAGCGGTCCGCGCGAAGTCGATCCCCGAAGCCGCCGTCGCCCGCCTCGCCGTCTACCTCCGTGTCCTCTCCGGACTGGCCGAGCAGGGCGCGACGACGATCTCCAGCGAGGAGCTCTCGCAGGCCGCGGGCGTCAACTCCGCGAAACTGCGCAAGGACCTGTCCTACCTCGGCTCGTACGGCACCCGCGGCGTCGGCTACGACGTCCAGGTGCTGGTCAGCCAGATCGAGCGCATCCTCGGCCTGACCCGCAAGCACAAGGTCGCCGTGGTCGGGATCGGTAACCTCGGGCACGCGCTGGCCAACTACGGCGGGTTCCCCGGCCGCGGTTTCCCGGTCGAGGCGCTGTTCGACCTCGACCCGGATCTGGTCGGCGTCCCGGTCGGCGGCCTCCCGGTCTCGCATCTCGACGAGATCCCCAAAGTCTGCGCCGAACGGCAGATCTCCATCGGTGTCATCGCCACTCCGCCCACCGCCGCGCAGTCGGTCTGCGACCGGCTCGTCGCAGGTGGCGTGCAGTGCATCCTGAATTTCGCCCCGGTGGTGCTGCAGGTTCCGGCACATATCGAGGTTCGCAAGGTCGATCTCGCGGTCGAGCTGCAGATCCTGTCGTTCCACGTCGCTCGTCGCGCCGATCTGGCCGCTAACGGCAACGGCGGAGGAGACGGTGGCCCTGGGGGCGCCGAGAATGGCAGCGTGAACGGCCACGGCAACGGAATGGTGGTGCGCTGAAATGAGCGTGTTGGCGGTCGGGCTCTCGCACCGCAGCGCCGAGCTGAACACCCTGGAACGCGTCGCGGTCCCGGCGACCGACGTGACCAAGGTGCTCCACGAGCTGCAACAGGCCGAGCACGTCAGCGAGGCGATCCTCGTCTCGACCTGCAACCGCATCGAGGTCTACGCCGTCGTCGAGACCTTCCACGGCGGGCTGAACGACGTCTCCGACGTACTCGCCCGCCAAGCCGGGATGCAGCCCGCGGACCTCTACGACTCGCTGTACGTGCACTACGCGGGCGCCGCGATCGAGCACCTGTTCTCGGTCACTTCGGGGCTGGACTCGATGGTCGTCGGCGAGACGCAGATCCTCGGCCAGATCCGCTCCTCCTACGCCACCGCGCGGGAGGCGGGCACCGTCGGCCGCACGCTGCACGAGCTGATCCAGACCACGCTGCGCGTCGGCAAACGCGTCCACACCGAGACCGGGCTGGACCAGCTCGGCGCGTCGGTGGTCTCCGAGGCGCTCGCCGCGGCCGGTGACATCGCGGGCAAGCACGCGCTGATCATCGGCGCCGGTTCGATGGGCGCGCTGACCGCGTCCCACCTGCGCAAGTCCGGGATCGGCGAGATCACCATCGCCAACCGCACCGAGGCGAGGGCTGCCCGGCTCGCCGCCGCGAGCGTCGAGCAGGGAGTGCCCGCGAAGGCCGTCCAGATGAGCGGGATCGCGGACGCGGTCGCCGAGGCGGACGTCGTCGTCTGCTGCACCGGTGCGCAGGCCGCGGTGTTCGCCGCCGCACACGTTCCGGCCCGTGCCGGGCGCGCGCTGGTCGTCTGCGACCTCGGCCTCCCGCGTGACGTCGACCACGACGTCGCCGCACTGGCCGACGTCACCGTGGTCGACCTCGAAACCATCCAGCGCCGCATGCGGGAAGCGGGCACCCCGACCACCGAACGGCAGACCGCGAAGGCCACCGGCATCGTGCTCGACGAGGTGCGCGAGTACCTCGCCGGTCAGCGCAGCGCCGAAGTCACCCCGACGGTGACGGCGCTGCGGCGCCGCGCGGCCGAGGTGGTCGACGCCGAACTGCTGCGGCTGGACAACCGCCTGCCGGACCTCGAAGCCGGGGTCCGCGAGGAGGTCGGCCGCACGGTCCGCCGCGTGGTCGACAAGCTGCTGCACGCGCCGACGGTGCGGGTCAAGCAGCTGGCCGCCGAGACGGCCGACACCGACTACGCCAACGCGCTGCGCGAGCTGTTCTGCCTCGACCCGCAGGCGCCCGCCGCCGTGGCGAGTCCCACCGCAACGCCGAAAGACGAGTGATCATCCAGTGAGCAGAGTCATCCGCATCGGGACGCGCGGCAGCAAACTCGCCCTCGCGCAGACCGGCACCATCGCCGACGCCTTGCGGGCCACCGGGGCCGAGGTCGAGCTCGTCACCGTGACGACCCCCGGCGACAAGTCGTCCGCGCCGATCCCCACGATCGGGGTCGGCGTCTTCACTTCCGCGCTGCGCGAAGCCTTGCTGCGCGAGGAAGTCGACGTCATCGTGCACTCGTACAAGGACCTCCCGACGAAACCGGAGCCGGGCATCACGCTCGCCGCCGTGCCGCGCCGCGAGGACCCGCGTGACGCGCTGATCGCCCGTGACGGGCTGACCCTGGGCGAGCTCCCGCCCGGCTCGACCGTCGGCACCGGCTCGCCGCGGCGGACCGCGCAGCTGCGCGCGCTCGGTCTCGGTTTGGAAATCGTGCCGATCCGAGGCAATATCGACACCCGCATGCGCAAGGTGAGCGACGGAGAGCTGGACGCCGTCATCCTGGCGCGTGCCGGACTGGCCAGGATCGGCCGGGCGGAGGAGATCACCGAGACCCTCGACCCGATCCAGATGCTGCCCGCACCCGCGCAGGGTGCGCTGGCGGTGGAGTGCCGGACCGGTGACGTGGACATCGAGCACCTGCTCGGATCCACAGTGGACGATGAAGGCACCCGTGCCGTGGCGACCGCCGAGCGGGCGTTGCTCGCGGCGCTGGAAGCCGGGTGCAGCGCACCGGTCGGAGCGCTGGCGGAGATCGTCGAGGACCTGGACGCCGAAGGGCGGGTCGTCGAGCGGATCTCGTTGCGGGGCACCGCCGCCGTCGAAGGTGACGGGGACGCGGTCGACATGGTGCGCGCTTCCGCGCTCGCCGACAAGCACGAAGCCGATCAGCTCGGCCGGACACTGGCCGCCGAGCTGCTCGACCTGGGGGCCGGCGCGCTGTCCGGCCCCGCCCAGTGAGTCAGAACGTTGAAGGTAGGGCCGCGCTCGACTGCGGCCGCTCAAGAGGAGAACGCACAGATGACCCCCGCGCGTAAGACCACCGGGCGTGTCGCCTTCGTGGGCTCGGGCCCCGGTGACGCCGGTCTGCTGACCGTCCGCGCTCAGGAGCTGCTCGCCAAGGCCGAGGTCGTGGTGACCGACCCGGACGTCCCTTCGGGCGTCCTGGCCTTCGCCGCCGAGGGCGCCGAAGTGCGCCCCGCCGTCGGCGAGGCCACCGAGGTCGCCAAGGACCTGGTGAACGAGGCCAAGGCCGGACGGCTGGTGCTCCGGCTGATCGCCGGTGACCCGCTGACCCAGCCCGCCGTCGTCGCCGAGGTGCAGGCCGTTTCCCGGACCAGCGCCGTGTTCGACATCATCCCGGGCGTTTCGCCCGGCGCGGCCGTGCCGGCGTACGCCGGTGTCGCGCTCGGTGGCACGCACACCGAGGTCGACGTCCGCGGCGACGTCGAGTGGGCCGCACTGGCCGCCACCCCGGGCCCGATCGTGCTGCACGCGACGTCGGCGCACCTGGCCGAGGCCGCGTCCGCGCTGACCGAGCACGGGCTGGCGCCGACCACCCCGGTCGCGGTGACGTCCAACGGCACCATCAACACCCAGCGCACCCTGGACACCACGCTGGCCACCGTCGCGAACGAGGCGGGCGAGCTCGTCGGCCCGCTCATCGTGACCATCGGCCAGGCCGTCGGCCAGCGCTCGAAGCTGTCGTGGTGGGAGTCGCGCGCGCTGTACGGCTGGAAGGTCCTGGTGCCGCGCACCAAGGAGCAGGCCGGTGAGATGGCGGAGCGGCTTCGCGGCCACGGCGCCACCTCGCACGAGGTCCCGACCATCTCGGTCGAGCCGCCGCGCAGCCCCGCGCAGATGGAGCGTTCGGTCAAGGGTCTCGTCGACGGCCGCTACCAGTGGATCGTCTTCACCTCGACCAACGCCGTCCGCGCGGTGTGGGAGAAGTTCGAGGAGTTCGGCCTCGACGCCCGCGCCTTCTCCGGCGTGAAGATCGCCTGCGTCGGCGAATCGACCGCCGCGAAGGTGCGCTCGTTCGGCATCATCCCCGAGCTGATCCCGGAGGGCGAGCAGTCCTCGGAGGGGCTCCTCGCCGAGTTCCCGCCGTACGACGACGTCCTCGACCCGGTCGACCGCGTGCTGCTGCCGCGGGCGGACATCGCCACCGAGACCCTTTCGGCCGGCCTGCGCGAACGCGGCTGGGAGATCGACGACGTGACCGCGTACCGCACCGTCCGGGCCGCGCCGCCGCCCGCCGAGACCCGCGAGATGATCAAGACCGGCGGTTTCGACGCGGTCTGCTTCACCTCGTCCTCGACCGTGCGGAACCTCGTCGGCATCGCCGGCAAGCCGCACACCCGCACGCTGGTCGCGTGCATCGGCCCGAAGACCGCGGAGACCGCCGTGGAGTTCGGGCTGCGGGTCGACGTCCAGCCCGAGAAGGCCGACGTCCCGCACCTGGTCGACGCGCTCGCCGAGCACGCTGCCCGGCTCCGTGCCGAAGGCGCGCTTCCGCCGCCTCGCAAGGCGAAGCGGGCTCGCCGCTCCTGACGATCGGTCAAGCCCCCTTCCCACGTTTCGCGTGGGAAGGGGGCTTTTTCGATCCTTGGCGAAACTTCGCCGCTCGGGCAGCGGCGGGTCGTAACCTCGGTGATTCCGACAATCACTGGGGAGTGATCATGAAATCTCTTGTTCTGGTTGCCGCTCTGGGCGCGCTGGCCCTGGGTTTTCCGGGTACGGCGGCCGCCGCCACCTCGTTCGAAGTGTGCAGTCCGCTCGGGTGCGCGGCGCAAAGCGTCCGGGGCACAGTCGATCGGGGACAGCTAGCGGTCACCGTTTCCGACAGATCTCCGGTCTCGGCCCTCACCGCCCGGTTCGTCGTGTCCCCGCAGGGTGTGCAGACCCAGATCGTCGTCGATGATGGTGTGCGGCATGCGGTCGTCACGTTGCCGCCCGGCGCGAACCAGCTGACCGTGACGGCCTGCGGGGGCGGGGGCTGCAACAGCAAGTCCATTCCGCTGTAAGGCCTCGTGAGGCGGTTGGCCGCCGGTCCGTGAAGGCCTCCTTGCCTACCCTGAAGGTAGGGAAGGAGGCCTTCACGGACTACGTGACCGCAATCCGCGGCCTCAGCTGAAGAACTTCACGACCTCCGTGTACGCCAGGTACGCGAACATCGCCAGGCAGATGCCCAGCAGCCCGTTCGACAGCCACCGCGAACGCCCTTCCCTTGGCACTCGTGACGTGTTCAGCAGCACCAGCAAGGTCGCCGCCAGGAAAGGCATGAACAACGCGCCCAGCACGCCGTAGATCACCGTGAGCTGGAACGGCTGGTCCAGGAACAGCAGCGCCATCGGCGGGAAGGTCAGCCACAGCACGTAGCCGCGGTACGCGACACTGCGTTCACCGGCCTTCTTCTCATACGCTTCAACGCTTTCCGTGGTGTTCGCGGGCAGCCGCAGGATGCGCCACCAGTCCGCGAAGAGCAGGCTCACGCCGTGCCAGACGCCGATCACCGACGTGAACGAAACGGCGAAGAAGCCGATGAGGAACGGGATCCGCGCCCACTGCCCGTAATCCGCGGCGAGGGTGTCGCCGAGGAACAGCAGCCCCTTGTCGCCCGAGATGATCTTCTGGCCCAGCAGCAGTTCCGCGCCGACGATCAGCATCGCGATCACGAAGATCCCGGTCATGACGTACCCGACGGCGTTGTCGGTGCGCATCATCGGCAGCCACTTCGACGAGCGCCAGCCCTTGGCGAGCGTCCAGTAGCCGTAGGCCGCCATGGTGATCGTGCCGCCGACGCCGCCGATCAGGCCGAGGACGTAGACGAGCGAGCCGTCGGGCAGGGTCGGGACGGCGCCCTTGAACAGTTCCGCGAAGTTCGGCACGACGAGGATCGCGGTGCCGACCACCGTCACGAACATGACGCCGACCAGGACGGTCATCAGTTTCTCGATGATCGCGTAGCGCCCGAACCACACCAGCGCGAAGCCGAGCAGGCCGCAGATCATCGCCCAGTACCGCACCGAGAGCGCGGGGAAGAGCGCGTTCAGCGGCAGCCCCGACGCGGACATGGCGGTCGCGCCGTAGACGAAGCCCCAGATCACCGCGTAGATCCCGAAGTAGATCAGCGCCCAGATCCCGAGTGTCCGCCAGCCGGACAGGATCGTCCGGCCCGAGGTCAGATGCCAGCGGCCGACGGCTTCGGCCAGTGCGAGTTTGAAGATCGTGCCGACGAGCACCGCCCACAGCAGCGTGTACCCGAAGCGCGATCCGGCCACCATCGTCGCGACGAGGTCGCCCGCGCCGACCCCGGTCGCCGCGGCCATGATCCCTGGCCCGACCTGGCGCAGCCGTGCGCGCCAGCCGACGGGCGGTTCTTCCAGTTGGTCGGTCACCGTTGAACTCGACATGACGTGGAAGGTAACCCACGTCACACCCCGTAGGAATCGGACAAAGGTGACTCTTTACCGTTCCTTAGGAAAGGTTCGGCCGTTCACCGCCTCTCGACCGGGCGGGAGTACCGTCGTGAGGGTGTTTCCCGAACATCGTCCCCGCAGGCTCCGTACCACTCCGGCCATGCGCAGGCTGGTCGGTGAGACGACGCTGCGCCCACGCCAGCTGATCCTCCCGATGTTCGTGGCCGAGGGCGCCGACGCGCCCCGCCCGATCTCCAGCATGCCCGGGGTCGTCCAGCACACCCGCGACACGCTGCGCAAGGCCGCGGTCGAGGCCGTCAACGCCGGCGTCGGCGGCCTGATGCTGTTCGGCATCCCGAAGACCCGGGACGCGGAGGGCTCCGGCGCGATCGACCCGAACGGAATCCTCAACGTCGCCCTGCGCGACCTGAGGTCCGAGCTCGGCGACGCGACGGTCCTGATGGCGGACACGTGCCTCGACGAGTTCACCGACCACGGCCACTGCGGCGTCCTCGACGCCGACGGCGGTGTCGACAACGACGCGACCCTGCGCGTGTACGCGGAAATGGGCCTGGCGCAGGCGGAAGCGGGTGCGCATCTGCTCGGCCCCAGCGGCATGATGGACGGCCAGGTCGGCGTCATCCGCAGTGCGCTGGACCGTGCCGGGCGCACCGACACCGGGATCCTCGCGTACTCGGCCAAGTTCGCCAGCGCGTTCTACGGTCCCTTCCGTGAGGCCGTCGACTCGCAGCTGAAGGGCGACCGGAAGACGTACCAGCAGGATCCGGGCAACGTGCGCGAGGCGCTGCGCGAGATCGAGCTGGACATCGCCGAGGGCGCCGACATGGTCATGGTCAAGCCCGCCCTGTCCTATCTGGACGTCATCAGGGCCGCCGCCGAGGCGTCGCCGGTTCCCGTCGCGGCGTACAACATCTCGGGCGAGTACGCGATGGTCGAGGCCGCCGCGGCGAACGGCTGGCTCGACCGCGAGCGCACGATCCTCGAGGTGCTGACGTCGATCCGCCGCGCGGGCGCGGACATGATCCTGACCTACTGGGCCGCCGAAGCCGCAGCTTGGCTGGACTAGGCTGCCTCGCGTGAGCGACAGCAAAGCCGACGAAACGGACGACGAGCGCCGCAAGCGCGGGATGTCACCGGATCCGATCCTGCCGGGCCAGAAGCCGCCGAAGATCGTGGTGCCGAAGCCGGTGGCGATCTCGTTCTGGCTGTGGATCGTCGCCGGTGTCGTCCTGGTGGCCGGGCAGATCGCCCTGCTGGTGCTGAAAGACGAACTGACCGAGGGGATCCTCAAGCAGATCAGGGAGCACCCGGTCCCCGGTCAGCCCGCCGATCCGGCGCAGGTCGCGTCCGGCGTGACCACGCTGCTGTGGATGCTGCTCGGTGGCGCGCTCACCTTCGCCGTCCTGTTCGCGTTGTTCGCGTACAAGGCCCGTGAGGGAACACGGTCGGCCAGGACGGTCCTCACCGTGGGGGCGGTCTTCCTGGTGCTGGTGGAACTGCTGATCCTTCGCGGTTCGCTCAACGTGTTCCTGCTGGTGTCCACCCTGCTGGTGGCGATCGCGCTGGTCCTCATGTACCTGCCCAGCGTCTCCGACCATTTCCCGAAGGTCGGGCGCACGCTGCCATGACGCCCGAGCCGCCCCGCTACGACGAACCCGGCGTCGGCTGGACGGCTTTGCTGTGGGCGCCGCTGTTCGCCCTCGCCGGGCTGCTCGCCGAGCTGGCGACCGGCGGCCCGGTCCACTGGCTCGCCTGGATCCTGGTCGCGGCGGGGCTGGTGGCGATCACCGTTCCCTGGGTCTACGCGCGCCGCCGGTACCTCTCGCTCGAAGTCACGTCGGACGGCTACCGGCAGGGCAGGGAAACCCTGGAGGCGGCCCGGATCGCCGAGGTCCTCGAAGACGAGGCCCCGGTCGGCTCGCGTGTCCTCGGCGGCGGCTGGACGATCCCCAAGAAGCACGGCGAAGTCGGGTTGAAGCTCGAAGACGGCGTGTTCGTGCGCGCCTGGGCCAAGGATCCGGACGCCCTTCGCGAGGCTCTCGGGGATTTGGTGCGTGCTCGCACCACAGAGTCATGAGAAACTGCTCACCGTGATCGACCTTCCCCAGCCGACCGGCGCCGATCTGTGGCCACCGGAGGACACCCGGCCCGCGGCCCGGCTGCACAAACCCCTTCGCGCCGTGGTGGGGGCGGTCGAGCTGATCCTCGCCGCGCTCGCGGTGTGGGGTGCTTTCGCGTGCTGGAAGGCCGGTGTCGTCCCGGTCGTGATCACCTACGGCGAAACGACGACGCTCGAATCCCAGCGGTATTTCGGCGGCCCGCTGTCCGGCGCCATCGGGCTGGGCGTGCTGGCCGCGATCCTGGTGGTGGACGCGATCCGCCAGTTCCTGCTCGCCGTGCGGGCCAAGGGCCGCAAGCGCAAGGACTAGCACCTAGTTGAGCCAGACGACGGCGGCGTTGACCGCGGTCGAGTACAGCAACCACAGCAGGTACGGCACCAGCAGCCAGGCGGCGAGTTTCGACCGGCGCCCGAACTCCATCATCGTGACGGGCACCATGAAGTCCAGGACGACGACGTCGGCCAGAGCCAGGACGTGTGCTCCGCCGGCGAAGAACAACGGCGTCCACAGCAGGGTCAGCAGCAGGCAGACGCCGTAGAAGGCGAAGCCGCGTGTCTCGCCGTCGGTCCGCCAGTAGCACCAGCCCGCGATGGCGACCAGAAGGAGCAGGACCGTCCACGTCGGACCGTAGAGCCAGCCCGGCGGTGCCCACGACGGGCGGATCAGCACGTTGTGCGTTTCGGAACGGGTGGCCACGCCCAGCGCCGCCACGAGGCCGACGATCGCCGACAGGGCGATGAATCCGGCCAAGGCCTGCCAGCGCAGGCGACGGTGGTGGGTCGGTGGTGACGGCACCGTGGACACGTGGGTCCTCCGCGAGGGTTTCGACAGGAGTGCTTCCCAGCCTAGTGGGCCTGGTCACGCCGTGCCCGGAACCGCGAGGACTCGGCGGCGGGTGTCATCGGGGATTTGCGAGACTGGGGACGTGACTACCGGAGTCGATCAGTCCAAGGCATGGTTCGAACGAGCGAAGGCCGCGATCCCGGGCGGGGTGAATTCCCCGGTGCGGGCCTTCAACTCCGTCGGCGGCACCCCGCGGTTCATGGTGCGCGGTGAGGGGCCGTATCTCTGGGACGCGGACGGCGGCCGCTATGTCGATCTCGTCTCCTCGTGGGGGCCGATGATCCTCGGGCACGCGCATCCCGACGTCGTCTCCGCCGCGCGCGAAGCCGCTGTCGACGGGCTGTCGTTCGGCACCCCGACGCGCGGCGAGGTCGAGCTCGCCGAGGAGATCATCGCCCGCGTCGAGCCGGTGGAGCGGGTGCGCCTGGTCAACTCCGGCACCGAGGCGACGATGAGCGCGATCCGGCTGGCCAGGGGGTTCACCGGCCGGGCGAAGATCATCAAGTTCGCGGGCTGCTACCACGGCCACGTCGACGCGCTGCTCGCCGAAGCGGGCTCCGGCGTCGCGACCCTCGGCCTCCCGACCTCGCCCGGTGTCACCGGCGCGCAGGCGGCCGACACGATCGTCCTGCCCTACAACGACCTCGACGCGGTCCGGAAGTCCTTTGTGGACAACCCGGACTCGATCGCCGCGATCATCACCGAAGCCGCCGCGGGCAACATGGGCGCTGTCGCCCCGATCGACGGCTTCAACGCCGGGCTCAAGGAGATCGCGCACGAACACGGCGCGCTGCTGATCATGGACGAGGTGATGACCGGGTTCCGCGTTTCGAAGGCGGGCTGGTTCGGCCTCGACGGTGTCGCCGGTGACCTGTACACCTTCGGCAAGGTGATGTCCGGCGGGCTGCCGGCCGCGGCCTTCGGGGGCCGCGCCGACGTGATGGCGAAGCTGGCCCCTGGCGGGCCGGTGTACCAGGCGGGAACGCTGTCCGGGAACCCCGTCGCCGTCGCCACCGGTCTCGCGACGCTGCGCGCGGCCGACGACGCCGTGTACGCGGCCCTCGACGCCAACGCGAAGCGGCTCGGCGACCTGTTCGACCGGTCGCTGACCGAGGCGGGCGTCAGGCACACCGTGCAGTACGCGGGCAACCTCGTCAGCGTGTTCTTCAGCGAGAACCCGGTGACGAACTACCCGGGCGCGCAGGCTTCGGAGACCTGGCGGTTCCCGGCGTTCTTCCACGCGCTGCTGGACAACGGCGTGTACGCGCCGCCGAGCGCGTACGAGGCTTGGTTCGTCAACGCGGCCATGGGTGACGCCGAGTTCGAGATCATCGAGTCCGCGCTTCGCGTGGCCGCCCGCGCCGCCGCCGAGGCGGTCCAGGCGTGAGCGCGACGACGATCGTGCACCTGCTCCGCCACGGCGAGGTGCACAACCCGGACAAGATCCTGTACGGCCGCCTGCCCGGCTTCAAGCTCTCCGACCGCGGACAGCGCCAGGCGCTGACGGTCGCCGAGGCCGTCGCGACGCACGACATCACCTACGTCGTCGCTTCGCCGCTTCAACGCGCGCAGGAGACCGCCGCGCCGATCGCGGCCGCGCACCGGCTCGACGTCGAGACCGACGATCGGCTCATCGAGGCGGACAACCAGTTCGAGGGCGAGCGGGTTGCCGTCGGCGATGGCGCGCTTCGCGAGCCGAAGCACTGGCCGAAACTGGTCAACCCGTTCCGGCCGTCCTGGGGCGAGCCGTACGTCGAGATCGCGCACCGCATGCTCGGCGCGATCCACCGCGCGCGGCGGGCGGCCGAGGGCCACGAGGCGCTGTGCGTCTCGCACCAGCTGCCGATCTGGACCGTGCGGCGGTTCCTGGAGGCGAAGCGGCTCTGGCACGACCCGCGCAACCGGCAGTGTTCGCTCGCTTCGCTGACCAGCCTGGTCTTCGAGGGCGAAGAACTCGTGCGGATCGTCTACAGCGAGCCCGCCGGCACGACCGACCCGAAGGTGACCGGGGCATGAAGCGCGCGCTGGCCGCCATGGCGGTGCTGATGCTCGCCGTCACCGGCTGCACCACCGGCAAGGACGCCGTCGTCACCGGCGGCTCGTTCAACTTCGTTTCGCCGGGCGGGAAGGTCGACATCACCTACGACGTCGCCGACCGCCAGCCGTCGCCGACGCTGTCCGGCGACGACCTGATGAACGAGGGCAAGCAGCTTTCGATCGCGGACTTCCCCGGCAAGGTCATCGTGCTGAACCTGTGGGGCCAGTGGTGCGGGCCGTGCCGGGTCGAGGCGCCGGAGATGCAGAAGGTCTACGACCAGACCAAGGCGTCCGGCGTCCAGGTGGTCGGCATCGACCTGCGCGACAACGACCGGGCCCCCGCGCAGGACTTCATGCGGGACCGGAAGCTGACGTACCCGTCGATCTACGACCCGTCGGGGCGGACGCTGCTGCAGCTCTCGGGCTACCCGCGCAACATCATCCCGTCGACGATCGTGCTGGACAAGCAGCACCGCGTCGCGGCCGTGTTCCTGCGTGACCTGCTGGCCTCGGATCTGCTGCCGGTCGTGCAGCGCCTGGCCGCCGAACCCGCCTGACCCACGCCCGGATCGCGTTTAGCCCGCTAAACGCGATCCGCGCACCGGGACCAAGGTCCTGACCGGGTGCGACGTAGGTCCCGTTGGGCCAGCCCCGGCGTTTTCACCTGAACCACACTCCCTACGCTCAGCCGGGTGAACTCCGTTACCGAGCTGGCCCTCTCCGGGCCGCTGCTGCTCGCGGCGGGTGTGGCGCTGCTGGCCGGGACGATCTCCTTCGCGTCGCCGTGCGTCGTGCCGCTGGTGCCCGGGTATCTCGCGTACCTGGCGGCGCTGGTCGGCGCGGACGCCCCCGCGGTCAGCCCCGACGAGGAGCGCAAGAAGGGCCGTTTCGCCGTCGTCGGCGCGGCGGCGCTGTTCGTGCTCGGGTTCACCGTCGTCTTCGTGGTGACGCTGGGGACGCTGGTGTGGATCGCCGACGTCGTCGCGCTCAACGTGGACCTCCTCCAGCGGCTCGGCGGCGTGCTGACGATCGCGATGGCGCTGGTCTTCATCGGCTGGATCCCGGGGCTCCAGCGCGAGTTCCGCTCCCACCACGTGCCGCGCGGCGGACTGTGGGGCGCGCCGGTGCTCGGCGCCGTGTTCGGGCTCGGCTGGACGCCGTGCATCGGGCCGACGCTGTCCGCGGTCATGTCCATGGCCAGCGCCACCGGCGGAGCGGCGGTGCGCGGGTACGTGCTGACCCTGGTCTACTGCCTCGGCCTCGGCCTGCCTTTCCTGCTCATCGCGTTCGGCACCCGCTGGGCCGTCCGCGCCACCGACTGGCTGCGCCGCCACGGCCGTCAGGTGCAGGTCTTCGGCGGCGTTCTGCTGCTGATCGTCGGCCTCCTGCTGGTGACCGGACTGTGGGGCGACATGACCGGCTGGATCAGGAACACCCTCGTGACCGACATCAGGCTGCCCTTGTGACCACCGAATACCGTCAGACGCCGCTGAAGCGGGGCCTCGGCTTCCTGCGCAACACCTGGCGCGGGCTCACGTCGATGCGCACCGCGCTGGTGCTGCTGTTCCTGCTCGCGCTCGCCGCCATGCCCGGCGCCCTGCTGCCGCAACGGAACCTCAACGTCGCCAAGACCGACGAGTACATCGCCGCGCACGGCTGGTGGGGCGAACTGCTCGACCGCACGCAGTTCTTCGAGGTCTACGGCAGCGTCTGGTTCTCGGCGATCTACATCCTGCTGATGGTCTCGCTCATCGGCTGCCTCGCGCCGCGCAGCTTCGAGTACGCGAAGGCGATGCGCGCGAAGCCGGTGCTCACGCCACGCAAGCTCTCGCGGATGCCGCATCACGTGTCCACCACGACCGACCGGACCCCCGAGACGGTCATGACGGACACGCACACGCTGCTCAAAGGCTGGCGCCGCGTCGAGCGCGAAGAGGCCGACGGAAGCCGAAGCATCTCCGCCGAACGCGGGTACCTCCGCGAGACCGGCAACCTCGTCTTCCACTTCGGCATGCTCGGCCTGATCATCTTCTTCGCGCTGGGCAAGTTGTTCGGCTACGAAGGCCAGGTCATCGTCCAGGCCGACGGCAGCCCCTGGTGCAACTCCGGCATCCTCGGCTACGACACCTTCAACGCCGGGCTGCGCGTCGACGGCACCGACCTCAACGGGTTCTGCATCCGTCTGAAGGACTTCGAGGCGCGCTACACCGCGAACGGGCAGGCGAACTACTACCACTCCAACATGGAGTACCAGTCCGGCGAGGACCTGAAGACCGGCGCGTGGAAGCCGTACGGGCTGGAGGTCAACTCGCCGCTGCGCACCGCGGGCGACCGCGTCTACCTGCTGAACTTCGGCTACTCCCCGAAGTTCACGGTGACCTTCCCCGACGGCACCGTGCGCACCAACATCACGCCGTGGCGTCCCGCCGACGAGCCGACGAAGCTCTCCGAAGGCGCGACGAAGATCGACCAGCCCGGTATCGCCGACCCGATCGAACGCCGCACCCGTCAGCTCGCGATCACCGGCCTGCTCGCCCCGACCGCGTTCATGCACGGCAACGTGCTGACGTCGTCGCGGCCCGAGGCGAACAAGCCGGCGGTGGCCGTCGACATCTACCGCGGCGACCTCGGCCTCGACGCGGGCCGCGGGCAGTCGATCTTCCAGATCGACCAGTCGCTCGTCGAGGACGGCAGGCTCAAGAAGCTCACCCGGCAGAACCTGGACCAGGGCCAGGAGACGGTGCTGGACGACGGCACGAAGGTCCGCTTCGACGGCGTCCAGGAATGGGTCGCCATCCAGGTCTCGCACGATCCGGTGCAGGGCTGGGTGCTGGTCTGCGCGGTCGCGATGCTGATCGGGCTGGCGGGATCGCTGCTGGTCAAACGGCGCCGGGTCTGGGTCCGGGTGACCCCGGCGCGCGAAGGTGAGACGGGTACCGTGATCGAGGTCGCCGGGCTGGCGCGCACCGATCAGGCGGGCTACGGCGAAGAGTTCCAGCGGATCAGCGACAAGCTGGTCCAGGGGCAGAGAGGCAACTAGAGGTCATGCCGATCAACGAGACGTTGTCCCAGTACAGCGACTACTCCTACACCACCGCGGCGGCGATCTACGTCCTCGCGCTGATGTTCGCCCTCATCGAGCAGGGCTTCGGCGCGAAGGGCAGGATCGCGGCGGAACGCAGCAAGCAGAAGGCCCGCGAGCTGGTCGGCGCCGGCGGCCCCTCCGTGACCGCGCCCGCCTACGGGACGCCCTTCGAGTCCCCGCGCGAGGTCGGCCGCCCCGAGCGCATCGGCCGCATGGGCGCCGCGCTGCTGGTGCTGGCCGCGCTGCTGCACCTGGCCGCGATCGTGCTGCGCGGGTTCGCCGTGCACCGCGCGCCGTGGGGCAACCTCTACGAGTACGGCATGGCCACGACCTTCATCGCCGTCGCGACCTGGCTCGTCATCATGCGGAAGTTCCCGGTCCGCCACCTCACCGGCTTCCTGCTGCTGCCGGTCGTGATCCTGATGTTCGTCAACGGCACGATGCTGTACACGACGGCCGCGCCGGTGCAGCCCGCGCTCCAGTCGTACTGGCTGATCATCCACGTCTCCGCGGCGATCATCGGCTCGGGTGTCTTCCTGGTGCCGGGTGTCGCGAGCGTCCTTTACCTCTTCCGTGCCGCGCACGACGACAACCCGGCGAAGTTCGCCAAGTTCGCCCCGAAACTGCCCGCCGCGGACGTGCTCGACCGCATCGCCTACCGCACCACCATCTTCGCCTTCCCGATCTTCACCTTCGGCGTGCTCTGCGGCGCGGTGTGGGCCGAGGCGGCGTGGGGCCGGTTCTGGGGCTGGGACCCCAAGGAGACCGTCGCCTTCGTGGCGTGGGTCGTCTACGCGGCGTACCTCCACTCCCGTGCCACCGCGGGCTGGCGTGGGAAGCGGGCCGCGATCATCAACATCGTGGGATTCTCCGCGACGATCTTCAACATGTTCTTCGTGAACCTGGTGACGTCGGGCCTGCACTCCTACGCCGGGGGCTGACCGTCGCCGCTGCACGCGACCCGACTACCGTCAATACTGAGGTAATGGGGGAAGACGTGCGCGGAGGAGGAAATCAGCGGTGACCGGACCCAGCGAAGAATCGGCTCCTGGCCACCCCGAACCGACCGAGAGCGCCCAGCCCTCGGAGATGTTCTCCGAGGACAGGACGGACTCGGCGCCGCATCCCGCCGCGAGTGGTTTCGAGGCTGAGCCGACCCAGGTCGTCCAGCCCCAGTACCCGCAGCAGGGCTACCCGCAGCAGCCCGTTCCTCCGCTGCCGCAGCCGTCGCAGGGGCAGTACCCGCAGCAGCCCTACGACCAGAACCTGCCTCCGCTACAGCCTCAGCCGCAGCAGGCGCCGCCGCAGCAGGCCGCCCAGTACCCGCCGCCTCAGCAGCAGTACGCGCCGCCGCCGCAGCAGCAGGCGGTGCCGGGGCTTCCGCAGCCGCAGGGCAGGCACGCGCTTCCGGACGAACTCGCCACCGCGAGCCTGGTCAAGCCGCAGAAGCGCAAGCCGCAATCGGGCTGGCGCAAGGCGCTTTACGTGGGCACCGGCAAGCTCGTCAATCCGGGGGAGAGCCCCAAGGACACGCGCAAGCGCGAACTGATCGCGCAGATCAACCAGCCGCTGCGCGGGTGCTACAAGATCGCGATGCTGAGCCTCAAGGGCGGCGTCGGCAAGACCACCACGACGACCACGCTGGGCTCGACGTTCGCGTCGCTGCGCGGTGACCGGGTGGTCGCCGTCGACGCGAACCCGGACCGCGGGACGCTGTCGCAGAAGATCCCGATCGAGACCACCGCGACCGTGCGGCATCTGCTGCGGGACGCGGACAAGATCACCAGGTACAGCGACGTCCGGTCGTACACCTCGCAGGGCGGGAGCAGGCTGGAGATCCTCGCCAGCGAGCAGGATCCGGCGGTCTCGGAAGCGTTCTCCGAAGACGACTACCGGCGCACGGTCAACCTGCTGGAGCACTTCTACAACATCGTGCTCACCGACTGCGGGACCGGTTTGATGCACTCGGCGATGAAGGGCGTCCTGGACGTCGCGGACGCGCTGGTGGTGGTCTCGTCAGGCTCCGTCGACGGGGCGCGCAGTGCGTCGGCCACGCTCGACTGGCTGGAGGCGCACGGCTACGGTGACCTGGTCAAACGGTCCGTCGCGGTGATCAACTCGGTGCGGCCGAAGGGTGGCTCGGTCGATCTCGACAAGCTCTCCGCGCACTTCGGCGCGCGTGTCCGTTCGGTATGCCGCATCCCGTTCGACCCGCACCTGGAAGAGGGCGCCGAGATCGAGCTGGACCGGCTCGGCGAGGACACCCGGCTGGCGTTGCTGGAACTGGCGGCCACCGTCGCGGACGGCTTCGGCGGCCAGCAGTACCAGCCGATCCAACCGTAGCGCTCTTACTCTTTGTCCTCGTCTTTACCTTTGCGCTGCTGCTCACCGAGCTTGCGCAGGAAGTCGGGGTCGTCGTCCGGGGCCAGTGTCGGTCGCGACGAGGGCACCCCGACACGCTCGATCCCGAACGCGCGCCACAACACCACGGCGACGGTGAGCGCTCCGATGGCCGCGAGCAGATAGATCATGCTCGGTCCCTTTCCGCGTGGAGGACGTTGCTCAGTCCCACGAGGCTAGCCCCTTTGTCGCGCGCGGGGGGACTCATGGATACCCCAATGTGACGAAGGGCGGTTTCGAGCCCTTCGTCACTGGAGTCCTTTTTAGGGGAAATGCCTGGTCAGACCTTGCGGGCGGGCTCGCTGGCGTCGGTGGTCAGCTCGGCGAGGAGCTCGTTCACCTCGGCCTCGCGGAACCGGCGGTGCCCACCGGGGGTGCGGATCGAGCCGATCCGGCCCGCGGTCGCCCAGCGGGTCACGGTCTTGGGGTCGACCCGGAACAGGGCCGCCACTTCGCCGGGGGTGAGCAACCTTCCGCCCATGGTCGCGGTCATTTTCCGCCTCCTTCACGGTTCCAGTGCTAAACCGGGGGCGGGTCCGATGCCCGTCGTGCCGGGTAGCCAACACGGCAATCGTTGCATCTCACCCGTCAGGTACTCGAACGGTTGTCCATAGGTAAAGAGCCCTTAAAGGTCAAAACCGACAACCGCGACATGCGCATATCGGCGCCCAGGACTTGTCATGGATGTACGAAAACGCGCCCTGATCACGCGAATCGGGCCGTGGCACCTAAGGTGTAGCGGTGGACCAGGTGGATCGGAAGATCATCGCGGCATTGCGGGAGAACGGGCGGGCTACCTACGCCGACCTCGGCCGGTCTGTCGGGCTCTCGGCTTCATCAGTGCACGAACGGGTCGGCAAGCTCGAGGCGGCCGGCGTGATCACCGGCTACCACGCCATGGTCGACCCCAACACGGTCGGACTCGGGGTGACGGCGCTGGTCGGCATCCACCCCACCGACACCGCGACCGAGGACGACGTCGCGGAGGCGCTCGGGGCCCTGGACGAGGTCGAAAGCTGCTACGCCGTCGCGGGTGACGAAGCTTTCGTCGTCAAGGTGCGGGTGGCGACCGTCGACGATCTGGAGAAGACCCTCGGCAGGCTGCGGCGGATCCCCGGTGTCGGCCGCACGAACACCACCGTCGTGCTCTCGACCCGCTTCGAGGGGCGGCCCAACAACGCGGGCCTGGACGAGGGCCGCAACGGCGACGCGTAGCCTGCTTTGGTGTGAGCGATAATCACCTGCCCCGCGACCTGACGCTGTACGTGCTGGCCAGGTTCGTCCTGGTCGGGGTCATCGCGGGGGGCTTGCTGCTGGTCAACGTCCCGCTGCTGGTCGCGCTGCTGATCGGCCTGGTCGTGGGGCTGCCGCTGGGGCTGCTGCTGTTCCGCCCGCTGAACGCGCGCGTGACCGCCGGGCTCGCCCGCCGTAACGAAAAGCGTGCTCGCGCCCGTGCCGAACTGCGCTCGCAGCTGCGCGGCGACCGAGTGGACGGCGCGGCGTGAGCCGTCTGCACAGCCGCAGCTGGGTCCGCGAAGCGGTCCGCATCATCGAGGCGGACGCGAACCGCAGCGCCGACACGCACCTGCACGTCTTCCCGTTGCCCGCCGAGTGGGGCATCGACCTGTACCTGAAGGACGAATCCGTCCACCCGACCGGCTCGCTCAAGCACCGCCTCGCGCGTTCGCTGTTCCTGTACGGCCTGGTGAACGGCCAGATCGGGCAGGACACCGTGCTCGTCGAGGCGTCCAGCGGCTCGACGGCGGTTTCGGAGGCGTACTTCGCGCGGATGCTCGGGCTGCGGTTCATCACCGTGGTGCCGCGCAGCACCTCGCCGGAGAAGATCGCGCTCATCGAGTTCTACGGCGGCGAATGCCACTACGTCGACCGCGCGCCGGACATGTACCCGGAGGCCGAGCGGCTCGCTTCGGAGTGCAACGGCCACTACCTCGACCAGTTCACCTACGCCGAACGCGCGACGGACTGGCGCGGGAACAACAACATCGCCGAATCCGTGTACGCGCAGATGCAGTCCGAGCGGCACCCCGTGCCGACGTGGATCGTCGTCGGCGCCGGGACCGGCGGCACGAGCGCCACCTTCGGCCGCTACGTGCGCTACAAGCGGCACACCACGAAGATCGCCGTCGTCGACCCGGAGAACTCGTCGTTCTTCGGCGCATGGCAGACCGGGGCGCTCGACTACAGCACCGGCATGCCGTCGCGGATCGAAGGAATCGGGCGGCCGCGCGTCGAGCCGTCGTTCGTGCCCGGCGTGATCGACGAGATGCTCCAGGTGCCGGACGCCGCTTCGCTGGCGGCCATCCGCGTGCTGCGTGAGCGGACCGGGCACTGGGCGGGCGGCTCGACCGGGACGAACCTTTTCGGCGCGTTCACGCTGATCTCGCGGATGGTCTCGGAGGGGCAGGCGGGCAGTGTCGTCACGCTGCTGTGCGACGGCGGCGAGCGGTACGCGAACACGTACTACGACGACGCTTGGCTGGCGCAGAAGAACATCGACATCGCGCGTTATCTGGACAAGTACCGGGAGTTCCTGGCTAGCGGGAAGCTTGCTCCGGAGGCCTGAGGGGTTCGGGCGGCTTGGGTCTCTTCGGGGATGTCGCGAAAGCCACTTTCGCGACGTCTGATGTCCCGAAAGTGGCTTTCGCGACGTCGGGTGGGTGGGGTACCTCAGGTTCGCCGGATCACCAAAGGGAGCAAGGGACCTTTGCTACCACTTGGGCTACATCTGGTGACCGGCCCGCTCCCCGAGCACAACGGATAGTGCCCCAAAGCGAAAAACCCAAGGCATGAACGGCCCGTTCATGCACCGAACGCAGCCCGGGGCCGACACGGGCCAGAAGGCGCGTGACAGGACCTTTCGCGCCCACTGTGTGGATTTAGGGTCATCCAACGTCCCGAAATCCACACAGTCCCGCACGAAAGGTCCGGTGACGCGGACTCACAGGGCCAGAGCGACCGCGGTCAGCACCGCCCACCCCAGCATCGCGAACCCGGTGTCCCGCAGCGCCGGGATCAGCGCCCGCCCCTGCGCGCCACCGCCGACGGCCTTGACCGACTTCAGCAGCAACGGCGCGGTCACCAGCCCCAGCAGCGCCCACGGCGTCACGAAGGCGAGCAGCACGCTCACGACGTACGGGACAGCGACCAGCACCAGGTAAAGCCGCCGCGTGCCCTTGTCGCCGAGCCGGGTGGCGAGGGTGCGCTTGCCGGATTCGATGTCGGTCGGGATGTCGCGGAGGTTGTTGGCGGTCAGCACACCGGTCGAGAACGAGCCGACGGCGACCGCGCAGCCGAGCGCGGTCCAGCTGAGCTGTCCGGCTTGGACGTACACGGTGCCCAGCACGCCGGCCAGCCCGAAGAAGACGAAAACCGCGATCTCGCCGAAACCGTAGTAGCCGTAAGGCTTCTTGCCGCCGGTGTAGAACCAGGCGCCCAGGATGCAGACCGCGCCCATCGCCAGCAGCCACCACAGTCCGCTGATCGCGACGAGCACGAGCCCCAGGACTCCGGCGAGCCCGAGGGCGACGAGAGCGGCCGCCAGGACGGCCTTCGGCTTCGCGACCCCGGAGCCGACCAGCCGCAGCGGGCCGACGCGATTCTCGTCGGTGCCGCGGATGCCGTCGGAGTAGTCGTTGGCGTAGTTGACGCCGACGATCAGGGAAAGCGAGACGAGCAACGCGAGAATCGAGCGGGGCCAGGAGAAGCCGTCGAGCGCGAACGCCGCGCCGACTCCGGCGACCACCGGCGCCACCGCGTTGGGCAGCGTCCGCGGGCGCGCCCCTTCGATCCATTCACCAGCAGTCGCCATGCCGCCATTCTGGCCCTGGCCACTACCGGCCGGTATGCGGGGCTCGTCACCTGCTCGCGCGATCGCGAGCAGGTGACGAGCCGCCCTACTTCAGGTCGTTGATCGTGTCTTCCAGGGTCCAGGTGAGGGTGCCGCTGTTCGGAACGGCGGTCTCCGGTTCGTCCGCCAGCGCGGGCCCGGCCAAAGCGACCAGTCCCATCGTGACGGCGGTGCAGGCCAATACTGTGCGTGTCCAGCGCGTCATATGTAGACGTAAACCCGCGGGTAATGATCGTGTCAACAACGTCCCAGTAATCGGTGGGGAATTCACGACCTTCGTAGGAGATTCCTGACGGCCGCCCTGTCGACCTTCCCCGGACCCCGCAGCGGGAGTTCTTCGGTGAACTCGACGCGCTTCGGAGCGGCCGCCGCGCCGGCCTCGTCACGGCACGCGGCACGCAGCGACTCGACGTCGCAACCAGCGCCGACGACGAGCGCGACGACGGCCTCGCCCCACTCGGGGTCGGGTACTCCGACCACGCACGCGTCCCGGATTCCGGGCTGTGCGGTCAAGATCCGCTCGACGGCCGCGGCGGCCACCTTCACCCCGCCGGTGTTGATCATGTCGTCGATCCGCCCGAGGATCTCCAACCGCCCGTCGGCCGTCCACCGGCCACGGTCGGACGTGCGGAACCGGCCGCCCTCGAAGGCCTCCGCGGTCAGGTCGGGCCGCAGCCGGTAGCCATGCGCGAGGACTTCACCCGTGATACAGACCCGCTCGTCTTCGAGGTCGACGTGTACTCCGTCCAGCGGTACGCCGTCGTAGACGCAGCCGCTCGCGGTCTCGCTCATGCCGTACGCGGGCACGATCTTCACGCCCGCTTCGGCCGCGCGCTCGCGGATCTCGGCGGTGGTCGCCGCGGCACCGACGATGATCGCGTCGAAAGCGCGGGCCGCCGCGAGCCCCCGGCCGCCCGTGTCGAGCAACCGCCCGAGCTGAGTCGGCACGAGCGCGGTGTAGCGCGGGCCGTCCGAGGACAGCAGTGGCGCGGCCGCTTCGGCGAAGGCGTCCGGCCGGAAACCGGAGCCGTGCAGGACGGCCGGCGTCGTCCCGGCCAGTAGCGAGCGGACCAGCACCTGCAGCCCGCCGATGTACTGCGCCGGGGTCGCGAGCAACCAGTGTCCCGGCCCGCCGAGCCTCTTGTGGGTGGCGTGAGCCGACGCCGTCAGCGCCGACGCCGACAGCAGCACACCCTTGGGTTCGCCGGACGACCCGGAGGTGGCGATGATCACCGCCGTTCCGGCCTCGGCCGGGCGGGCCGGTTCCATCGCGTCCCGCAGGGCCTCGGCCGAGTAGGGGAGGACGGGCGGGCCGCCGTCGAGCGCCTCGGCCAATGCCGTGGTCAGCTCGACGATCGACTCGGGACTCCCGTCCACCCCTACCGCACGCATCCCGCCAGGCTAACGCCGAAGGGACACTCGGCTCAGCATCGCTTCAGGGCGCCGCCGTCGCTGAGGTAATAGTCGGAGAACCAGCCTTGCTTCTGCGTGCCCGCGATCCGCCCCCAGGTCCAGGTCGACCTGGCTTCCTGTCCCTCGCCGATCGTCTGGCCCTTCGTGTAGCAGTGGTAGTAGATCAGCGTGCCGCCGTCGACCCAGCCGTACGAGGAGCAGCTGGTGTGCGGGCCGGAGCGGTAGCGCATCTTCTGCTTCGTCCGGCCCTCGCCGCTGTCCTTGTTCGAGTGCCCATGGCTGCAGCTCATGGTCTGGATCGGGTCGGCAGGCGCGGGCGCCGCACTGGCGACCCCGCCGACGCTGAGCAGCCCCGCCGCGACGATGCCGGGCAGCGTCAGCGCCGCTCTCCGTAGCGATTTCTTCATGGTCGTTCCCCCTCGAATGAGTCGGGTTTCCCTTTCGAGGAGGAACGTAAGCGCCGCCGAATGCCCTGCTCCAGGCCTTTTCGCCTGGTCGAAAAGGGGTCAGTAGTAGTACGGGAACGCCGACCAGTCGGGGGAGCGCTTCTCCAGGAAGGAGTCGCGGCCTTCGACGGCCTCGTCCTGCATGTACGCGAGCCGCGTGGTCTCGCCGGCGAAGAGCTGCTGGCCGACCAGACCGTCGTCGGTGAGGTTGAACGCGTACTTGAGCATCCGCTGCGCCGTCGGCGACTTGCCGTTGATCGCCCACGCCCAGTCCAGCGCCTCGGCCTCGAGCTTCGCGTGCGGGACGGCGGAGTTGACCGCGCCCATCGCCTGCATCTGCTCGGCGGTGTACTCGCGCCCGAGGAAGAAGATCTCCCGCGCGAACTTCTGCCCGACCTGCTTGGCCAGATACGCCGAGCCGTAGCCGCCGTCGAAGGAGCCGACGTCGGCGTCGGTCTGCTTGAACCGCGCGTGCTCGGCCGAAGCCAGCGTGAGGTCGCACACCACGTGCAGCGAGTGCCCGCCGCCCGCCGCCCAGCCGGGGACCACGGCGATGACCACCTTCGGCATGAACCTGATCAGCCGTTGGACCTCAAGAATGTGCAGCCGTCCGGCCCTGGCGGGATCGATCGTGTCGGAGGTCTCCCCGTCCGCGTACTGATACCCGGAGCGTCCGCGAATACGCTGGTCACCGCCGGAGCAGAACGCCCAGCCGCCGTCCTTCGGCGACGGGCCGTTGCCGGTGAGCAGGACGCAGCCGACGTCCGAGCTCATCCGCGCGTGGTCGAGCGCGCGGTACAGCTCGTCGACGGTGTGCGGGCGGAAGGCGTTGCGGACCTCGGGACGGTCGAACGCGACACGTACGACACGTTTGCCTGAGCGGCTCTCAGAGGAGCGGTGATAGGTGATGTCGGTGAAGTCGAAACCTTCGACCTCGGTCCACAAGGCCGGGTCGAACAGCTCGGAAACCTGGGCGTCATCCACGTTTGGGAGAATAGGACGTGTGGCCGTGAGTCGTAGTGTGAAACCCGAGGTCTGCCGGTGAATCCTTCCACCGCGCAGGCCAGGGTCATCGTCGACGAACTCGTCCGCAACACCGTCTCGCACGTCGTCCTGTGCCCCGGTTCACGCAACGCCCCGCTGTCGATCGCGCTTTACGACGCGGCGGCCGCCGGACGCCTCCAGCTGCACGTCCGCATCGACGAACGCGGCGCCGCCTTCCTCGCCCTCGGCATCGCCGCGCGGACCGGCCGCCCCGTGGCCGTGCTGTGCACCTCGGGCACCGCGGCCGCGAACTTCCACCCCGCCGTGCTGGAGGCCGATCGCGCGGGTGTCCCGTTGATCGTGCTGACCGCCGACCGGCCGCCCGAGATGCGGGCCGCCGGCGCGAGCCAGGTCATCGACCAGCATCAGCTCTACGGCAACGCCGTCCGCTACTTCGACGAGCTCGCCGTCGCCGAACGCCGTGCCGGGCAGAACTCGTACTGGCGCGGCCAGATCTGCCGCGCCTGGAACGCCGCGTACGGCGAATGGCGCTGCGGGCCCGTGCACCTGAACATCCCGTTCCGGGAGCCGCTCGTCCCGGATGTCGACGATGACGGCGAGTGGTACGAGTCACTCGAAGGGCGTCCCGACGGCGCTCGCTGGACCGAACTTCCCGACTTCGGCGCGCTTCCCTCGTTCGTGGTGCCGTCGGCGCGGTCCGGCCTGGTCATCGCGTGCGACACCGGCGTGCAGGCGGCCAGCGAATGGGCCGAACTGCACGGCTGGCCGGTCGTCTCCGAGACCGGCGGCATCGGAATGGCCGGCGCGACGGCGATCTCGTCCGGCGCGTGGCTGCTCGGTGTCGAGGAGTTCATCTCGCGGCACAAACCCGAACAGGTCCTGTGCATCGGTCGTCCGACGGTGTTCCGGCAGGTCCAGCGGGTGCTGTCCGATCCCGACGTCGAGGTGCTGCTGGTCCGGCCCGATTCGGACTGGCCCGCGCCCGCGCACAACGTCCGCCAGGTCGGCCAGTGGTTCGACGAGCCGTCCAAACCTGCCGATCCGGAATGGCTCGCGAGCTGGCAGCGCGCGGACAAGGCGGCGTCGGCGGCGGTGGCCGAGGCGCTGGCCGCGGAGCCGTGGCCGAGCGGGCTGCGCCTGGCGACCGAACTCGTCGACGCGGTACCGGAAGGGTCGCTGCTGGTCGTCGGCTCGTCCAACCCGACGCGTGACGTCGCGCTCGCCGGACGGCTGCGGCCAGACGTCCTCGTGCACCGCAACCGCGGCGTCGCCGGGATCGACGGCATGGTCTCGACCGCGATCGGTGCCGCGACCGTCCACAGGGGACATTCGTACGCCCTGCTCGGCGACCTGACGTTCCTGCACGACGCGAGCGGCCTGCTGACCGGGCCCGCCGAACAGCGGCCCGACCTGACGATCGTGGTGCTCAACGACGACGGCGGCGGCATCTTCTCCCTGCTGGAGCAGGGTGCGCCCGAGCACGATGCCAGCTTCGAGCGCGTCTTCGGCACACCGCACGGTGCCGATCTGGGTGCGCTGTGCGCCGGTTACCGCGTGCCGCACAGCGTCGCCGAGACGCTGACCGAGTTCCGTGAGGCGCTCAAGCCCGCGCCGGGGCTGCGGGTGGTGGAGGTCCGGGTGGACCGAACGCGCCACCGCGAGCTGCACGCGCGACTCCGTACGGCGGTTTCCTCCGCGGTGCGGGCTGTCTAGCCGATTTTGATCTCAGTCCAGGGGTTAGGAACCCCTCCTTTGGACGTGTCTGGAGCATGATCGGCTGGCTACGTTCGAGCGCGCTGACAAATCCTGGGAGGATTCGCAATGCGCTTGAAGACTCGCGCCGGCTTCGCCGGATTGACCGCGGGCGTCGTCTCGGTACTGATCGCCGGTTCCGCGGCGGCCGCACCCGCGCCCGGCTCGATCGGCGTCGGCGACCCGTACTATCCGCACGCCGGTAACGGCGGCTACGACGTCGGTCACTACGACCTGCGGCTGACCTACCAGCCCGCGACCGACCTGCTGTCCGGGGCGACGACGATCCTGCTCACCGCGACGCAGGACCTCTCGGCGTTCAACCTGGACTTCGGCCTGAAGGTGTCGAGCGTCCGCGTGAACAACCGGCCCGCGAAGTTCGCGACGTCGACCGACGGCACCGGTGAGCTGACCGTCACGCCGTCGGCTCCGCTGAAGAAGGGGCAGACAGCCACCGTCGTCGTCGCCTACGCGGACACGCCGTCGAAGGTGAAGATCGACGGCTTCACCGCCTGGAAGAAGACCCCGGACGGCGCGCTCGCCGTCGACGAGCCGCAGAGCGCGGCCTGGTGGTTCCCGTCCAACGACCACCCCACCGACCTGGCCACCTACGACATCTCGGTCGAGGTCCCGAACGACGTCGCCGCGCTGTCGAACGGCACGCTCGTGCGCAAGACGGTGCAGCGGCCCGGCTGGACGCGCTGGAACTGGCGCAGCACCAAACCGCAGGCGACGTACCTCACGTCGCTGGAGGTCGGCAAGTTCGAGGTGAACCAGCAGACCACGCCGGACGGTCAGCCGTTCATCACCGCGTACGGCGCCGACCTCGGCGAATCGCTCGGCGCGGCCAAGGCCAGCATCGAGCGGACGCCGGAGATCACCGAATTCCTCGCCTCCAAGTTCGGGCCCTACCCGTTCGAGGCGCAGGGCGGCGTCGTCACCACCGGGATCACCTTCGCGCTGGAGAACCAGACGCGGCCGGTCTACGGCGCCCGGGCGTTCCGGTCCGGCTCCAACACCTCGATCGTCGCGCACGAGCAGGCGCACCAGTGGTTCGGCGACAGCGTCACGCTCGGCAAGTGGAGCGACATCTGGCTGAACGAGGGCTTCGCCTCCTACGGCGAGTTCCTGTGGTCGGAGGAGACCGGCGAGGGCACGGCCGACGAGCTCGCGCAGTACATCTACGACTCGCTGCCCGCCGAGGACCCGTTCTGGCAGGTCCTGCCCGCCGACCCGGGCGCGGAGAACCAGTTCGACGCGGCCGTCTACGACCGCGGCGCGCTCGCGGTGCACGCGTTGCGCAAGGCTGTGGGCGACGACACGTTCTTCCGGATCCTGCAGACCTGGCAGCAGGTGAAGAAGGCCAAGCCGGCGGTGATCCCGGAGTTCATCGCGCTGGCGGAGAAGATCTCGGGCAAACCGCTGTACGACCTGTTCCAGACGTGGCTGTACACCAAGGGCAAGCCCGCGGTGGGCCCGAACGGTGCGCAGGCTCTCCGGGCCGCTGTGGCCCCGGTCGCACCGAAGTCCTACCCGCAGATCAAGGCGACCCACGAATTCCTCGCCGAGCGACACGCCCACTGACGGGTAGCGATACGCTCGCGGCGTGACGGCCAAAGCGGAGCGGGTGAGGCGCATCGGGTGGTATGCCGCCCTCGTTGTCGCCTCACTCGTCACCGTGCTCGGTGTCTCGCTGCTGTTCGCCGCCGTCCGCAACGACAATTCGATCGAAGCGCAACTCGGGCAGGCCACGGCCCAGGTCGAGTCGGTGACGTTCGACCGCACGATCATCAACTACGCCACCCCCGACGGGATCATGCACAGCCCGGCCAACGGCGTGCTCTACCCGTCCGGGCTGGCCGCCGGGCAGCTGGTGAACATCGAGTACGACGTCGGCGACCCGGAACTCGCGCGGGTGGCCGGGCGTTCGGCGGCGACCACGCTGCTGCCGCTGGGCAGCATGATCTTCTTCACCTGGCTGATCGCCGGCCCGCTGCTGTGGTGGATCCGGCGGCAGCGGCTGGCTTACCGGCGCTCGCTCGCCGAGTCCGCCGCCTGATCACGCGAGTTCCGCCTTCAATCACGTGTGTCGTCCGTCTGATCACGCGCGTCGTCCGATGCGGCACGCGGGCTTGGCGTGCGGAACCGGCGAACTCGCGTGATCAGACGGACGACACGTGTGATCAGACGGCGAACTCGCGTGATTGGGGGCGGAACTCAGCCGACCGACTCCCGCCACCAGCCCAGCACCTCGTCCGCCACCCCCGGTGCCGCCACCAGCAGCGCGTCGACCGGCAGCGCGGTGTCCTCGCCGTGCCGGTCCAGCACCACGGCCCCGGCCTCGATGGCCAGCGCGACCGAGCCGGCGACGTCCCATTCGCGGTAGCTGTGCAGTACCGCCGCGGCCGCGTGCCCCAGCGCGACCTGCGCGATCGCCAGCGCCGCCGAGCCGAGCACCCGGACCCCGGCGTGCGCGGCGGCCGCCCGTTCGATGAACTGGCCCATCCCCGGCCAGACACCCTTGCGGGTGAGCTCCGTGCAGACGATCGCCCCGGCGGTCCCGCGCCGATCGGTCAGCGTGATCGGTTTGCCGTTCGCCCGGGCGCCGCGGCCGCGCGCGGCGGCGTAGATCTGGGCGCGGTACGGATCCGCGACCACGCCGACCACCGGCCCCGACGCATCGATCAGGGCGAGGCTGTACGCGCACCACGGGACCCCGGCGACGTAGTTCGCGGTGCCGTCGACCGGGTCGACCACCCAGCGGTATTCGGCGACGTCGGCACCGTGGTCGGCGCCGAATTCGCCGCCGACGACGGGGATCCCGGGGAATTCCGCGGTCAGCACGCGGCGGGTGTGGCGTTCGAGGATCCGGTCCGTGTCGGTGACCCAGTCGAAGGGCGAGTCCTTCGGATCGGGCTGGGCGCCCCGGCCGGCGGTCGCGGTGATCACGTCGGTCGCGTCGTTGGCCAGCCGCCCGGCCACTTCGAGGGCCCTCGACACCAGCCCTGGCTCGACGGGCTGAGGCGGCCTAGACGACAGAAGGGTCATGCCTGCCTAGTGTGGCCGAGCCTGGTTTACGGAACACGACCTTGAGATGACATGTCGTCTGTTCCGTTTTTGTTGGCGTGGGCGTCACAACCGGATGCGACAGTGATCCGCGTGCGAGTCGCGATAGTCACCGAAAGTTTCCTGCCCCAGGTGAACGGCGTGACCAACTCCGTGCTCCGCGTCGTGGAACACCTCCGCGACCGCGCGCACGACGTGCTGATCATCGCCCCGGGGCCGGGCCCCGAGGAGTACCTCGGCGCCCCGGTCGTGCGCATTCCCGCCCTCGACTTCCCCGGTGTGAACTCCCTCCCGGTCGGCGTGCCGACCAGGACGGTGCTCACCGCGCTGGCCGATTTCGGGCCGGACGTGGTGCATCTGGCGTCGCCGTTCGTGGTCGGCGCTCGCGGGCTCGCCGCGGCAAGGCGGCTGCGCGTGCCGTGTGTCGCGGTGTACCAGACCGATATCGCCGGTTTCGCCGCCGCGTACGGCTTCGGCATCGCCGCCCGCGCGGCCTGGCGCTGGGTGCGCCGCCTGCACTCGCGGGCCGACCGCACGCTCGCGCCGTCGACGGATTCGGTGGAACAGCTGAAACTGCACGGGATTCCTCGGGTGCACCGCTGGGCGCGCGGCGTCGACATCGAGCGGTTCTCGCCGGTCCACGCCGATCCCGCGTTGCGCGCCGAGCTGGCGCCGAACGGTGAGCTGCTGGTCGGTTTCGTCGGCAGGCTCGCGCCCGAGAAGGAGGTCGAGCGGCTGACCGCGCTCGCCGGGGTCGACGGGATCCGCGTGGTCGTCGTCGGTGACGGGCCGGAGCTGCCGATGCTGCGCGAACGCATCCCGGGCGCGGCGTTCCTCGGCGCTCGTTACGGCGAGGAGCTTTCCGCCGCATACGCGAGCCTCGACGTCTTCGTCCACACAGGACCGCACGAGACGTTCTGTCAGGCCATCCAAGAGGCGATGGCGTCCGGGCTCCCCGTGCTCGCCCCGGACGCGGGCGGGCCGAAGGATCTGGTCCTGCCCGGCCGCACCGGTTATCTGCTGCCCGCGGACCGGGCCGGATTCGCGACGGCGCTGGTGGACAAGGTGAACGACCTGCGCGACGAAGCGCTCCGGGCCAGGCTGGGGGAGAAGGCGCGCAAGGTCGTCCTCGGCCGGACCTGGCCCGCGGTCTGCCACGAACTGGTCGGCCACTACGAGGCCGTCCAAGGCAAAATCGCGCGCGCGGCTTAAAAATGGACCGGCCGGGAAGAGACCGGGCACGAGGTGGACTGGAATGTACCGGCTGGGAAAGGACCGGGAACAAGGCGGACTCGAAATGCATATAGTCCAGCTGGCCAACTTCTACGGACCACGCTCGGGCGGGTTGCGGACGGCGCTGCATCATCTCGGTGCCGGATACGTGGCCAGCGGCCATCAGGTGACCCTCGTGGTGCCCGGGCAGCGCTACGCGGACGAGACGCTGCCCTCGGGAGTACGCCGGTTTTCCCTTCCGGCGCCGCAGATCCCCGGCACCGGCGGCTATCGCGCGGTCGATCCGCACCGGGTGCGCGCGGTGCTGAAACGCCTGGAGCCGGACAGGCTGGAAGTGTCCGACAGGCTCACTTTGCGCGGTATGGGCGTCTGGGCGCGGCGCAACGGCGTACCCAGCATGGTGATCTCGCACGAGCGCCTCGACCGGCTGCTGGAACAGTTCCTGATGCCCGAACCCGTCGCGCGGCGTGTCGCGGACGTCGCGAACCGGCGGATGGCGCGGTGTTACGACACGGTCGTCTGCACGACGGCGTTCGCCCGCGCGGAGTTCGACCGGATCGCCGCGCCGAACGTGCGGCGTGTCCCGCTCGGCGTCGACCTCACGACCTTCGCCCCGGCCCGGCGCGACGACGGCTGGCGGCACACGCTGACCGGGAACGCCGACGCGCTGCTCGTCCACTGTGGACGCCTGTCGCCGGAGAAGCACGTCGAGCGCAGTGTGGACACCGTCGCCGAGCTCACCGAGGCGGGGCACCGCGTACGGCTGGTGATCGCGGGCGACGGGCCCCGCCGCCGGGCGCTGGAACGGCGGGCGCGCGGGCTTCCGGTGACGTTCCTCGGGTTCCTTTCCGGACGCGGCGACGTCGCGCGCCTGCTGGCCAGCGCCGACGTCTCCCTCGCGCCCGGTCCACACGAGACGTTCGGGCTGGCCGCGCTGGAGGCGCTCGCTTCGGGCACGCCGGTGGTGGTCTCGGCGTCGTCGGCGCTGCGGGAGATCGTGCGTCCCGGCTGCGGTGAGGCCGTCGACGATCGCGCGCCGGCGTTCGCGGGTGCGGTCACCGGACTGCTGGAGAGTCCCGAAGACGCCCGGCGCGCGGCGGCGCGGGCTCGCGCGGAGGAATTCGCCTGGCCACGGGCGGTGCGGGGAATGCTCTCCGCGCACACTTGATCACCGCAAGATCATTTGTATCTTCTTTGTACAACCGGCATTCATCGTCCCCTCACGCCATCGAGCGAGAGGACGGCACGTGAGGTTCGAAGTACTGGGTACGTTCAGCATCTCTTCCGGTTCGCAGTCGGTCCCGCTGCACGGCCGGATGCGGAGAACGCTCCTCGGCGTGCTGCTGGTCCGGGCGAACACCTTCGTCCCGGTGAACGTGCTGACCGAGGCGCTGTGGGACAGCAAGTGGGAGCCGCGGGCGGTGCCGAAGCTGCACTGGCACGTCCACAAGCTGCGGCAGGCCTTGCCCGAGGGCGACCGGCTCGCCTTCGACAACGGCGGCTACCGGCTTGAGGTCCACCCCGGCGAACTCGACGTCGAGACCTTCGAGACGCTGGCGGGCCAGGCGCTGAAGACGGCGGACCCCGCGCAGCGCGCCTCGCTGATCAGGCAGGCCCTCACGCATTGGCACGGCGCGCCCTACGAGGGCCTGGACGTCCCGCTGCTGTCGGACGAGACGATGCGCCTCTCGGAGCACCGGCTGGTCCTGCTCGAAGAGCTCTACCAGGCGGAACTGGACCTCGGACGGCAGGCGAGCGCGGCCGTCGAGCTGGCCGATCTGGTGCGGCGGCATCCCTTGCGGCAGCGTGCCCAGTACCTCCTGATGGACGCTCTGTGGCGAGCCGGGCGCACTTCCGACGCGCTGGCGGCGTATCGGCGCGCGTTCCGGGTTTCGGTCGATCAGCTCGGCCTCGAACCGGGGCCGGAACTGCGGTTGCTGGAGCGGAGGATCCTCGCCGGCGAGGTCGCGGGGGCCGGTGCGCACCGTGCCCCGGCGTTGCTTCACCGGGCCAGGTGAACCTACGGCGTGTCGCTTTGCTCCCGCTTGGCCGCGATCCCTCAGGACGAGCGAAGTAGTGTGCGGGTATGTCCCGAGCGAGTCTTGACAAGGATCCGCACGAAGTCGCCGCCATGTTCGACGACGTCGCGGACGGCTACGACCGCGCGAATTCGTTCATGACCTTCGGCTTCGACCGCCGCTGGCGCACCATCACCGGCCGTGTGCTGGATGCCAAACGCGGGGAGAAGGTGCTGGACCTCGCGGCGGGCACCGGCGTGTCCACCGTCGAGTACGCGCGCAACGGCGCGTGGTGCCTCGCGGCGGACTTCTCGGTCGGCATGCTCAAGGCGGGCAAGCATCGCGGCGTCCCCATGGTGGCCGCCGACGCGATGAAGCTGCCGTTCGCCGACGACAGCTTCGACGCGGTGACCATCTCGCTCGCGCTGCGGAACTTCGTCGACACCAAGGCCGCGCTCACCGAGATCGCGCGGGTGGTCAAACCGGGCGGCCGTCTGGTGATCTGCGAGGTGTCGACGCCCACATTCCCGCCGATCCGGTTCCTGCACCGGAAGTTCATCGCGAAGCTGCTGACCTGGGTCGGCGCCAGGACCTCGTCGAACCCCGAGGCCTACTCCTACCTGGCCGAATCCATGCTGGCGTGGCCGGATCAGCGGACGCTGGGCGAGATCATCGCGAGCGCCGGGTGGACCGAGGTGGAGTGGCTGAACCTCACGTTCGGCGTCGTCGCCATCCACCGTGCGAAGAAGCCATCCGTAAACTCGCGCGCATGACCAACCGTCGCAACGCAGACCACGACGCCGAAGTCATCGTCGTCGGTGCCGGACCGGCCGGCTCCACCGCCGCCACGTACCTCGCCCGCGCGGGTGTCGACGTGCTGCTGCTGGAGAAGACCGAGTTCCCGCGCGAGAAGGTGTGCGGCGACGGCCTGACCCCGCGCGGCGTCAAGCAGCTCATCGACCTGGGGATCGACACCAGCGAGGACGCGGGCTGGGTGCACAGCCGCGGCCTGCGGATCCTCACCGGCGAGCTCACGCTGGAACTGGACTGGCCGGATCTGACGAGCTACCCGCCGTACGGTGTTTCGCGGACCCGTCAGGACTTCGACGACCTGCTCGCGAAGACCGCGGTGAAGGCGGGCGCGCGGCTCTACGAGCGCACCACCGTCACCGGAGCCGTCACCAGCCCGACCGGTCGCGTGATCGGCGTCGAGGCCAAGGTCGGCCCGGAGAAGACGCCGGTGAGCTACCGCGCTCCGCTGGTGCTGGCCTGCGACGGCGTCTCCGCGCGGCTCGCGCTGAGCGTCGGCATCCAGAAGAACGAGAAGCGCCCGATGGGCGTCGCGGTGCGGCAGTACTACAAGAGCCCGCGCCACGACGACCCGTTCATCGAGGGCCACCTGGAGCTGTGGGACCGCTCGGACCCGCGCGACCCCAAGCTGCTGCCCGGCTACGGCTGGGCGTTCCCGCTGGGCGACGGCACGGTGAACGTCGGCCTCGGCATGCTGTCGACGTCGGCCGCGTTCCGCAGCACCGACTACCGCGCGCTGCTGCGCCAGTGGCTCGACGGGACGCCCGAGGAATGGGGCTACCGCGAGGAGAACGCCATCGGCAAGGTCGGTGGCGCGGGTCTCCCGATGGGTTTCAACCGCACCCCGCACTACCGCGACGGCCTGCTCCTGCTCGGCGACGCCGGCGGCATGGTCAGCCCGTTCAACGGCGAGGGCATCTCGGCCGCGATGGAGTCCGCGCAGCTGGCGTCGGAGTTCGTCGTGCAGGCGCTGGCGCGGCGCGAAGGACCTTCGCGTGAGCGGGCGCTGGAGGGTTACCCGCGCGCCGTCGCGGAGCTGATGGGCGGCTACTACCGGCTCGGCAACGTGTTCGCGAAGCTGATCGGGAAGCCGAAGATCATGCACGCGGCGACGAAGTACGGACTGCGGATCAACTCGATCCTTCCGTTGGTCTACAAGGGACTTTCGGGTTGCTACGACGCCAAGGGCGGGGACGGCGTCGACCGGCTGATCGCCGCTCTGGCGCGGGCCACCCCCTCTCCGCGCTGACACTTTCGCAACTCGCGTGAAGGCCCCCTTCCCTCGGCTCAGCCGAGGGAAGGGGGCCTTCACGCACTTCGGGCTCCCACACGTCTGGACCAGTCACGGGTACTCCGCGCAGTGGTATCGGTCACAGGACAAATGTGGTCAAACAGCCCCGCGAAGCCGATCTTGAGAACGACGTCGCAGGTCATCGGTATCGCGTGCCGGAAGTAACCGTACTGGCCGTGCGGCCAAGTTAGGGCAGCCTTATAGCACGGGGCCTAGGGACAAGAATGTGAGTCACGTCCTACACTCGGGCCATGCTTTGTGAATCGCTTCACATCCTCGACGGGAGGCTTGTGAACTATTTCACAAGCAAGGGGGCCGTCATGCACGGCCCGTAAGGGTTGCCTAACCCTCGGCGGTGTGACCCAGGTGACTTAGGGTGCCGACCGAGGGAAGCGGTGAACCCCGACTCGAAAACCGCAGCGGCGCGGAAAGGATGGCGAAAACCCCGTGCTGATGTTGCCCGTGCTGACCCAGGCGAGCACCCCTTCGGTGCCCAACCTGGACATGTACCTCCCCTTGGTCCTCCTGTTCGTCCTCGCACTCGGATTCGCGGTGCTCTCGGTGCTGCTCGGCCCGCTCGTCGGCCCGAGCCGGGCCAACAAGGCGAAGCTCGCGGCCTATGAATGCGGTATCGAACCGTCGCCGCAGCCGGTCGTCGGCGGCGGCCGGATGCCGGTCGCGTACTACATCACCGCGATGCTGTTCATCCTGTTCGACATCGAGATGGTCTTCCTCTACCCGTTCGCGGTCTCCGCGGACGCGCTGGGCATGTTCGGCCTGGTGGAGATCGTGCTGTTCATCGCGACGGTCGGTTTCGCGTACGCCTACGTATGGCGTCGCGGCGGCCTGGATTGGAACTAGAGAAGCATGGGCCTCGAAGAAAAACTCCCCAACGGCATCCTCCTGGCCAGCCTCGAAGGCCTGGTGAACTGGGCCCGTAAGAACTCCATGTGGCCCGCCACCTTCGGTCTCGCCTGCTGCGCGATCGAGATGATGACCGTCGGCGGTTCCCGCTACGACATCGCCCGCTTCGGCATGGAGCGCTTCAGCGCGACGCCGCGCCAGGCGGATCTGATGATCGTCGCCGGCCGCGTCACGCAGAAGATGGCGCCGGTGCTCCGCCAGATCTACGACCAGATGGCCGAGCCCAAGTGGGTGCTGGCGATGGGCGTCTGCGCCTCGTCCGGCGGCATGTTCAACAACTACGCCGTGGTGCAGGGCGTCGACCACATCGTCCCGGTCGACATGTACCTCCCCGGCTGCCCGCCACGCCCCGAGATGCTGCTCGACGCGATTTTGAAGCTGCACGCCAAGATCCAGGACGAGCCGATCAACGCCCGCCGGGCCGCGATCCGCGCCGCCAGCGGTGAGCGCACCGAGCTGATCGCCTCCTCGATCAAGTACGCGAAGAAGTGAGCGACGTGCCCGAAGATCAGACCCCCGAAGTCCCCGAGACGGGCGGCGAGCAGTCCAGCGCCGAGCGTCCCGAAGCCGGCCTCGAGCCGCAGGGCGTCCGTCCGGCCGAGCCGGTCGTCACCGGTAAAGAGCGCCAGGGCATGTTCGGTGTCCGCGGCACCGGTGACACCTCCGGTTACGGCGGCGTCCGCCTTCCCGCGTACAGCCCGCCCCCGGCGGAGCGCCCGTACGGCGGCTGGTTCGACGAGTTCGCCGACGAGTTCTACGCGGCCTTGGCGGACAACAAGATCCCGGCGAGCGCGATCCAGCAGACCACGGTCGATCGCGGCGAGATCACCTTCTACGTCTCCCGCGAGCACCTCGTCGAGATCGCCAAGGTTCTGCGCGACGACGCCGGTCTCCGCTTCGAACTGCTCAGCTCGGTGTCCGGCGTCGACTACGGCGTCGACGTCCCGCAGCGGCTGCACTCGGTCTACCACTTCACGTCGATGACCTACCGCCGCCGCATCCGGCTCGAGGTCACCCTCGACATCGAAGACCCGCATGTCCCGTCGCTGGTCGGGGTCTACCCGACGGCCGACTGGCAGGAGCGGGAAGCGTGGGACATGTTCGGCATCGTCTACGACGGCCACCCGGCGCTGACCCGCATCCTCATGCCGGACGACTGGGACGGCCACCCCCAGCGCAAGGACTACCCGCTCGGCGGGATCCCGGTCGAATACAAGGGCGCGGAGATCCCGCCGCCGGACCAGCGGAGGTCGTACTCGTGAGCGTTCACGAAGAAGCAACCGAAGTTCCCGAAGCCGACTCCCGCGACACGACCGAAGGCCGCGTCTACACCGTTTCCGGCGGTGACTGGGAAGACCTCATCGAGGACTCCCGCCACGACGAGCGCATGGTCATCAACATGGGCCCGCAGCACCCGTCGACGCACGGCGTGCTCCGGCTCGTGCTGGAGATGGAGGGCGAGACCGTCACCCAGCTCCGCTCGGTCATCGGCTACCTGCACACCGGGATCGAGAAGAACTGCGAGTACCGCACGTGGACCCAGGGCGTCACCTTCGTGACGCGCATGGACTACCTCGCCCCGCTCTCGACCGAGATGGCGTACTGCCTCGGCGTCGAGAAGCTGCTCGGCATCCAGGCCCCGCGCCGCGCCGAGCTGCTGCGCGTGATGCTGCTGGAGATCAACCGCATCGGTTCGCACCTGGTCTACATCGCCACCGGCGGGATGGAACTCGGTGCCACCACGGCGATGACGCTCGGGTTCCGTGAGCGCGAAGAGGTCCTGCACCTGCTGGAGCACCTCACCGGTCTCCGGATGAACCACGCGTTCATCCGCCCCGGCGGGCTCGCGCAGGACATGCCCGCCGACTACCACGAGGTGGTCAGCGCGTTCGTCAAGACGATGGACGAGCGGCTTCCCTTGTACGACAAGCTCTTCACCGGTCAGCCGATCTGGCGCAACCGGCTCAAGGGCGTCGGGTACCTGCCGGTCGACGCCTGCCTCGCGCTCGGCGTCACCGGCCCGGTGCTGCGCAGCGCCGGTCTCCCGTGGGACATGCGCAAGACCGAGCCGTACTCCCGCTACGAGGAGTTCGAGTTCGACATCCCGACCTCCACCGAGGCGGACTGCTGGGCGCGCTACCTGCTGCGCGTCGAGGAGATGCACCAGAGCCTGCGGATCATCAAGCAGTGCCTCAAGAAGCTCGAGCCGGGCCCGGTCATGGTCGAGGACAAGAAGGTCGCCTGGCCGGCGCAGCTCTCGATCGGCAGCGACGGCATGGGCAACTCGCTCGAGCACGTCCGCAAGATCATGGGCCAGTCGATGGAATCGCTGATCCATCACTTCAAGCTGGTCACCGAGGGCTTCAAGGTCCCGCCGGGCCAGACCTACACCTCGGTGGAGTCGCCGCGCGGCGAACTCGGCGTGCACCTGGTCTCCGACGGCGGCACCAGGCCGCTGCGGGTCCACGTGCGCGAACCGAGCTTCGTGAACCTGCAGTCGATGCCCGCGATGGCGGAAGGCGGCCTGGTGGCCGACGTGATCGCCGCCATCGCCTCGATCGACCCCGTCATGGGGGGAGTGGACCGTTGAGCACCCAGCCCGAAACGACACCCACGCCCGAGCCCGGCACCAGCCTGGCCGAGCAGACCCACATCGCCGCCGGTGGTGACGTCGACGTGATCGCGATCGCGCCGGATCCCGCCGAGGCGGAGGGGATCCTGGAGAACGCGAAGCTCGAAGACATCTTCGACGCCGACACCTACGCCAAGGCGCAGGAGCTGATCGCGCGGTACCCGCAGTCGCGGTCGGCGCTGCTGCCGATGCTGCACCTCGTGCAGTCGGTGCAGGGTTACGTGAGCCAGGAGGGCATCGCCTTCTGCGCGCGGAACCTGGACCTTTCCGACGCCGAGGTCAGCGCGGTCGCGACGTTCTACACCATGTACAAGCGCCGTCCGTGCGGCGAGCACCTGGTGAGCGTCTGCACCAACACCTTGTGCGCGGCCATGGGTGGCGACGCGATCTACAAGAAGCTCCAGACGCACCTCGGCTCCGACGAGAAGCCGTTGGGGCACAACGAGACCGCGGGCACGCCGAACGAGCCCGGCTCGATCACGCTGGAACACGCCGAATGTCTCGCGGCCTGTGACCTCGCCCCGGTCATCCAGGTCAACTACGAGTACTTCGACAACCAGACCGAGGACAAGGCCGTCGCGCTGGTCGACGCGTTGCAGGCGGGCAAGAAGCCCGCTCCGACGCGCGGCGCGCCGCTGACGAACTTCAAGGGCGCCGAGCTGCAGCTCGCCGGGTTCTTCCCGGAGGACGCGCAGCAGTACCGCACGGACGTCGACGGTCCTTCGCAGGCCGTCGAGACCCTGCGGGGAGCGCAGGTCGCGCAGGACCGCGGCTGGACCGCGCCCGCGATGAAGGACGTTCCGCTTCCGGAAGTGGAGAAGAAGTAATGGCCGATCCCATCACTCCGGTCCTCACGAAGCGCTGGCTTTCGCCCAACTCCTGGACGATCCAGTCCTACGAAGCTCTAGAGGGCTACACCGCGATCCGCAAGGCGCTCAAGGCCACTCCCGAGCAGATCGTCCAGCTGGTCAAGGACTCCGGCCTCCGCGGCCGTGGCGGCGCGGGCTTCCCGGCCGGCATCAAGTGGTCCTTCATGCCCCCGAACGAGGACAAGCCGCACTACCTCGTCATCAACGCCGACGAGGGCGAGCCGGGTACCTGCAAGGACATCCCGCTGATGATGGCGGACCCGCACTCGCTGATCGAGGGCTGCATCATCGCCTCGTACGCGATGCGTTCGCACCACTGCTTCATCTACGTCCGCGGCGAGGCGCTGCACTGCATCCGCCGCCTCAACGCGGCCGTGCGCGAGGCGTACGAAGCGGGCTACCTCGGCAAGAACATCCTCGACTCCGGATTCGACCTCGACATCACCGTGCACGCGGGCGCCGGGGCGTACATCTGCGGCGAGGAGACGGCGCTGCTGGACTCCCTGGAAGGCCGTCGCGGCCAGCCGCGGCTCAAGCCGCCGTTCCCGGCCGCCGCGGGCCTGTACGCCGCGCCGACCACGGTGAACAACGTCGAGACCATCGCCAGCGCGCCGTACATCGTCAACGGCGGTTCGAGCTGGTTCCGCGAGATGGGCCGCGAGAAGTCGCCCGGCCCGAAGATCTACTCGATCTCCGGCCACGTCGAGAAGCCCGGCCAGTACGAATGCCCGCTCGGCACCACGCTGCGCGAGCTGCTGGACATGGCGGGCGGCATGAAGGACGGCATCCCGCTGAAGTTCTGGACGCCGGGTGGTTCGTCCACGCCGATGTTCACCGCGGAGCACCTCGATGTTCCGCTGGACTTCGAAGGCGCGGCGGAGGCCGGGTCGATGCTGGGCACGACGGCCGTGCAGGTCTTCAACGAGACCGTTTCCGTGCCGTGGGCCGTGATGAAGTGGACGCAGTTCTACGAGCACGAGTCCTGCGGCAAGTGCACGCCCTGCCGCGAGGGCACGTACTGGCTGGCGCAGATCCTGGAGCGCATGGTCGAGGGCAAGGGCACCGAGGAGGACATCGACACCCTGCTCGACGTCTGCGACAACATCCTCGGCCGCTCGTTCTGCGCCCTCGGCGACGGCGCGGTCTCGCCGATCCAGAGCGGGATCAAGTACTTCCGGGATGAATTCCTGGCTTTGTGTCAAGCAAACAAGCGCGAATTGGTGGGGGCGCAGGCATGACGATCGCACCCGACAAGCCCGGGACGTCCACAGAGGACACTCCGGTCCCCGAGGGCCACGTCAAGCTGGTCATCGACGGTGAAGAGGTCATCGCGCCCAAGGGCGAGCTGCTGATCCGCACCGCCGAACGGCTCGGCACGGTCATCCCGCGCTTCTGCGACCACCCGCTGCTCGACCCGGCGGGCGCCTGCCGCCAGTGCCTGGTCGAGGTCGAAATGGGCGGCCGTCCGATGCCGAAGCCGCAGGCCTCGTGCACCATGACGGTCGCCGACGGCATGGTCGTGAAGACCCAGCTGACCTCGGCCGTCGCGGACAAGGCCCAGCAGGGTGTGATGGAGCTGCTGCTCATCAACCACCCGCTGGACTGCCCGATCTGCGACAAGGGCGGCGAATGCCCGCTGCAGAACCAGGCGCTCGCGCACGGCCGCGCGGACTCCCGGTTCGTCGACCAGAAGCGGACCTTCGCGAAGCCGCTGCCGATCTCCTCGCAGGTGCTGCTGGACCGGGAGCGCTGCGTGCTCTGCCAGCGCTGCACCCGGTTCTCCCGCGAGATCGCCGGCGACCCGTTCATCGAGCTGCTCGAACGCGGCGCCCACCAGCAGATCGGCACCGCCGAGACCGCGGACGTGCTGGACCTGGCTTCCCGGACCACGTCGGGGCAGCCGTTCCAGTCGTACTTCTCCGGCAACGTCATCCAGATCTGCCCGGTCGGCGCGCTGACCTCGGCCGCGTACCGGTTCCGTTCGCGGCCGTTCGACCTGGTGTCCTCGCCGAGCGTGTGCGAGCACTGCTCGTCCGGCTGCGCCGAGCGGACCGACTTCCGCCGCGGCAAGGTCATGCGGAAGCTCGCGGGCGACGACCCCGAGGTCAACGAAGAGTGGCTCTGCGACAAGGGCCGCTTCGCGTTCCGTTACTCGACCGCGGACGACCGCATCCGCCGTCCGCTGGTCCGCAACGCCGACGGCGTGCTCGAAGAGGCTTCCTGGACCGACGCGCTGCGCGCGGCCGCCGAAGGGCTGGCCAAGGCACGTGACGGCAAGGGCGCCGCGGTGCTGACCGGTGGCCGTCTGACCGTCGAGGACGCCTACGCGTACTCGAAGTTCGCACGGATCGCCTTGGGCACCAACGACATCGACTTCCGGGCTCGCCCGCATTCGGCCGAGGAGCTGGGCTTCCTCGCGTCGCACGTGGTCGGGACGACGCCGGAAAGCGGCGTCACCTTCCGCGAGATCGAGCGGGCGCGCACGGTGCTGTGCGTCGCGTTCGAGCCGGAGGACGAGGCGCCGATCGTGTTCCTGCGGCTGCGCAAGGCGGCCCGCAAGAACCGCACCCGCGTCGTCCACTTGGGACAGTGGACCACCTCGTCGGTCCGCAAGACCTTCGGCGAACTGCTGGCCTGCGCTCCGGGCTCCGAGGCCGCCGCGATCGACGGCATCGCGCAGCACGCGCAGGACGTCGACCAGGCACTGGCCGCCGAAGGGGCGGTGATCCTCGTCGGCGAGCGGGCCGCCGAGGTCCCGGGTCTCTTCTCGGCCCTGCACCGCCTGGTGGAGCGCACCGGCGCCCGGCTCGCGTGGATCCCGCGTCGCGCGGGTGAACGCGGTGCACTGGCGGCGGGCGCGGCGCCGACGCTGCTGCCCGGCGGCCGCCCGGTCACCGACGCCGAGGCTCGCGCCGAGGTCGAAAAGGCTTGGGGCGTCACGCTTCCCGCCACGGAAGGCCGCGACACCACCGCGATCCTCAAGGCTGCTTCCGGCCAGGACATCGACGGCCTGCTCGTCGGCGGCGTCGACCCGGACGACCTGCCGGACCCGGATCTGGCCCGCCGCGCGCTCGAAAACGCGAAGTTCGTGGTGAGCCTGGAACTGCGGCACAGCGGGGTCACCGAGCACGCGGACGTCGTCCTCCCGATCGCCCCGGCGGTCGAGAAGGCGGGCAGCTACCTGAACTGGGAAGGTCGCCGCCGCGAGTTCGCCGTCACCCTCGAAGGCACCGGCGCCCTGCCGGACTGCCGGGTGCTCGACACCCTCGCCGTCGAGATGGACGCGGACCTGTTCACCCAGACCCCGGCCGCTTCGGCCGCCGATCTGGCCAAGCTGCCTGCCAGGAACGGGCCGTTCCTTGCGGAATTCGCAAGTAACGGACCGTTCATTGCACGCGCCGAGCCCAAGGACGGCCAGGTCCTCCTCGCCACCTGGCGGCAGCTGATCGACAACGGTTCGCTGCAGGACGGCGAGCCGCATCTCAAGGGCACGCAGCGCGAGGTCGTCGCCAAGCTCTCGGCGAAGACCGCCGAAGGCCTGGGCGGCAGCGTCAAGGTCTCCACCGAACGCGGTTCCATCACGTTGCCGATCGAGGTCGCCGATCTGCCGGACGGCGTCGTGTGGCTCCCGGGCAACTCCGACGGCTCGGCCGTCCGCGCCGCGCTCGCGGCCGGTCACGGCTCGGCCGTCACCCTCACCGGAGGTGAGAAGTGACTCCGTTGCTCAGCCAGATGCCGGACGCCGCCGAGCGGGCGGCGCTGCTGGCGGACGACCCGTTGTGGCTGGTCCTGCTCAAGACGGTCGTCATCCTGCTGATCGGCCCGATCCTGACGATCTTCCTGATCGTCTGGGAGCGCAAGGCGGTCGGCCGGATGCAGAACCGTCCCGGCCCCAACCGGGTCGGGCCCGGCGGCTACCTGCAGTCCCTCGCGGACGCGATCAAGCTGCCGTTCAAGGAACAGATCATCCCGGACACCGCCGACCGCAAGGTGTACTTCCTCGCGCCGGTGATCTCCGCGGTGCCCGCGCTGATCGCGCTGGCGGCGATCCCGTTCGGCCCGGTCGTCTCGATCTTCGGTGAGCGGACCGTGCTCCAGCTGGTCGACCTGCCGGTCGGCGTGCTGGTGATCCTGGCCTGCTCCTCGATCGGTGTGTACGGCCTGGTGCTGGCCGGCTGGTCGTCCGGCTCGCCGTATCCGCTGCTCGGCGGTCTGCGAAGCGCGGCTCAGGTGATCTCCTACGAGATCGCGATGGGCCTGTCGATCGTGGGCGTGATCCTCTACTCGGGCTCGATGTCCACCTCGGCGATCGTCGAATCGCAGCAGACCGGCTGGTACTTCTACCTGCTGCTGCCGAGTTTCGTGATCTACCTGATCTCCATGGTCGGTGAGACCAACCGCGCGCCGTTCGACCTCCCCGAGGCCGAATCCGAGCTGGTCGGCGGTTTCCACACCGAGTACAGCTCGATGAAGTTCGCGATGTTCTTCCTCGCCGAGTACGTCAACATGGTGATCGTTTCGGCGTTCGCGACCACGTTGTTCCTCGGTGGCTGGAAGTTCCCGTTCGTGAGCGCGGATCACGCGCTCAACCAGGGCTGGCTCCCGCTGATCTGGTTCTCCGCCAAGCTGTTCATCCTGCTGTTCGGCTTCATCTGGCTGCGCGGCACGCTGCCGCGGCTGCGGTACGACCAGTTCATGCGGCTGGGCTGGAAGGTCCTGGTGCCGGTCAACCTGGTCTGGATCGTCGTGATCGTCACGGTCCGCGCGATCAAGAACTCGGGTGGCCTGTCCACCCCGCAGATCCTCATCGGCGGCGGCGCGCTCATCCTCGTCGTCGTCATCCTGAGCCTGCTGCTGCCGGACAAGAAGGTCCCGGAAGACGACTACGTCCCGGTGACCGGCGGCGGGTTCCCCGTACCGCCGCTCGACCTGCAGGTCCCGGAGAAGACCCCGCGTCAGAAGGCCCTCGCGAAGGCCGAAGCCCGGGCTGCCAAACGCAAGCCCGCGGCGGTTTCCAGTGGAAGGGAGGCCGGCGATGGGGATGTTTGATCCCATCAAGGGTTTCGGTGTCACCTTCGGCATGATGTTCAAGAAGGTCGCCACCGAGGAGTACCCGGAGGCGGGCGCCCCCGCGGCTCCGCGTTACCACGGCAGGCACCAGCTCAACCGGCATCCGGACGGGCTGGAGAAATGCGTCGGCTGCGAGCTGTGCGCGTGGGCCTGTCCGGCGGACGCGATCTTCGTCGAAGGCGGCGACAACACCGAAGAGGCGCGGTACTCGCCCGGTGAGCGGTACGGCGCCGACTACCAGATCAACTACCTGCGCTGCATCGGCTGCGGGTTGTGCGTCGAGGCCTGCCCCACCCGGTCCCTGACGATGATCAACTTCTACGAGCTGGCCGACGACGACCGGCAGCGGTTGATCTACACCAAGGAAGACCTCCTCGCGCCGCTGCTGCCCGGTATGGAGCAGCCGCCGCACCCGATGCGACTGGGCGACAACGAGCAGGACTACTACGTCAACGGTCCCGAACTCGCGCGCAAGCCCACCGGGGCCACCGAAGCGGAGGCCGTCAAGTGATCACGGCTTTCCTTGCGCAGACGGACGTTTCGGCCGGGATCACCACCGGCGAGACCATCGCGTTCTGGGTGCTCGGCCCGCTCGCGCTGCTCGGCGGACTCGGCATGATCTTCTCCCGCAACGCCGTGCACTCGGCGCTGTGGCTGGTCCTCACGATGCTGTGCCTCGGCGCGCTGTACATGATCCAGCAGGCGCCGTTCCTCGGCTTCACGCAGATCATCGTCTACACCGGCGCGATCATGATGCTGTTCCTGTTCGTGCTGATGCTGGTCGGCCGGGAGAGTTCCGACTCGGTCGTCGAAGTGCTGCGCGGGCAGCGGGTCATGGCGACCCTGCTCGGTATCGGCGTCGGCGGGCTGCTCGCCGCGGGGCTCGCCCGCGCGCTGGCCAACGTCACCCCGGCGCTGCCGCGCGACCCGGCGAACCTCGACGGCGGTGGCCCCGGCGGGCTGGGGCGGCTGATCTTCACCAAGTATCTGTTCCCGTTCGAGCTGACCTCGGCGCTGCTGATCACCGCCGCGCTCGGCGCGATGGTGCTGGCGTTCACCGACCGGCACGCCAAGGGCGGCAAGAAGAACCAGAAGGAACTCGTCGTCGACCGGTTCACCGGCAAACACGACCGGCCTTCGCCGCTGCCCGGCCCGGGTGTCTTCGCCACGGCCAACTCGGTCGCCACCCCGGCGCTGCTGCCCGACGGCTCGATCGCCAGGGAGTCGCTCTCGGAGATCATCGAGTCGACTTCGGCCGCACAGCTGGAAACCGAGCGGAAGCAGGTCGCCGGGACGGAAGAGGGTCCCGACGCCCACGCTCTGGTCGGCAAGTCTGAAGGGGAGAAGGAATGACCCCGACGTACTACCTGCTCCTGTCCGCGCTGCTGTTCGCCATCGGCGCGGTCGGGGTGCTGGTGCGCCGCAACGCGATCGTCGTGTTCATGTGCATCGAGCTGATGCTGAACGCGGCGAACCTGTCCCTGGTCACGTTCGCCCGGATCAACGGGTCGCTCGACGGCCAGGTGATGGCGTTCTTCGTGATGGTCGTCGCCGCCGCCGAGGTCGTGGTGGGGCTCGCGATCATCATGGCGATCTTCCGCACCCGGCGCTCGGCCTCGGTCGACGACACCAACCTGCTGAAGTACTAGGGAGCACCGAGAGTGACCGCATCATCGTGGCTGCTGGTGGCCTTCCCGGCTCTCGGCGCCCTTATTCTTTTGCTGGCGGGCAAGCGGGCCAGGGGCTGGGGACATCTCCTCGGCAGTGCGACCGTCTCACTGTCCTTCGTGTACGGCCTGATCCTGTTCTTCACGGCCGACACGAAGGCCACCGCGGACGTCAAGCTGTTCTCGTGGATCCCGGTTTCGGCGCTGCAGGTCGACTTCGGGCTCCGGATCGACGCGCTTTCGCTGACGTTCGTGCTGCTGATCACCGGCGTCGGCATGCTGATCCACTTCTACTCGATCGGCTACATGGCCGAGGACCGCGACCGGTCGAGGTTCTTCGCGTACCTCAACCTGTTCGTCGCCTCGATGCTGATCCTGGTGCTGGGCAACAGCTTCGTGACGCTGTACCTCGGCTGGGAGGGCGTGGGTCTCGCGTCGTACCTGCTCATCGGCTGGTACCAGGACCGCCCGTCCGCGGCCACCGCGGCGAAGAAGGCGTTCCTGATGAACCGCGTCGGTGACGTCGGGCTGGCGCTGGCGATCTTCCTGATGTTCAAGTACGTCGGGAGCACCGGTTACGCCGAGGTCTTCGGCGCCGTCGGCCAGATCCCGACCGGCGCGGTCACCGCGATCGCGATCCTGCTGCTGCTGGGCGCCTGCGGTAAGTCCGGTCAGTTCCCGCTGCAGGCCTGGCTCCCCGACGCGATGGAGGGCCCGACCCCGGTCTCGGCCCTCATCCACGCGGCGACGATGGTCACCGCCGGCGTCTACCTGGTCGCCCGGGCGCACGAGATCTTCAACGCCACCGCGGACGGCCGCCTGATCGTCACCCTCGTCGGCACGGTCACGCTGCTGATCGGGTGCATCATCGGCTGCGCCTACGACGACATCAAGAAGGTCCTGGCGTACTCCACGGTCAGCCAGATCGGTTACATGATGCTCGCCGTCGGCCTCGGGCCGATCGCCTACGCGCTCGGCATCATGCACCTGGTGGCGCACGGTTTCTTCAAGGCAGGGCTGTTCCTCGGGGCCGGTTCGGTCATGCACGCCATGAACGACGAGGTCGACATGCGGAAGTACGGCGGGCTGCGCAAGCACCTGCCGGTCACCTTCTGGACCTTCGCCCTCGGCTACCTGGCGCTGATCGGCATCCCGCCGCTGTCGGGCTTCTTCACCAAGGACGCGATCATCGAAGCGGCGCTGTCGCAGGGCGGCTGGCGCGGCTGGGTGATGGGCGGCGCGGCACTGCTCGGCGCCGGGCTCACCGCGTTCTACATGACGCGCCTGATGGTGATGACCTTCTTCGGCAAGGAACGCTGGAAGGAGATCAAGAGCAGCGACGGCCGTGACTTCCACCCGCACGAATCGCCCGCGGTGATGAAGTGGCCGATGATCATCCTGGCCATCGGCTCGGTCGGCGCCGGTGCGTTCTTCGCCCTCGGCGACCGGTTCGCCGAATGGCTTTCGCCGGTGGTCGGTCCGCTTGAGGAGGGTGGCCACAGTGTCATCCCGCACGCGCTGGTCCCGATCCTCACCGTGGCGCTTTCGGTGCTCGGCGCGGCGGCGGCATGGCTCTTCGTCGGCCGTAAGGACGTTCCGGTGGAACGCCCCGAGCGGGTCTCGGCCGTGGTCAAGGCCGCGCGCAACGACCTCTACGGCAACACCCTGAACGAGACGCTGGTCGCCCGCCCGGGCACCTGGCTCGCCAGGGCGCTGGTCTACGTGGACAACCGCGGCGTCGACGGCGCCGTCAACGGCCTCGCCGCCGCGCTCGGCGGCGGATCCGGGCGCCTGCGCCGCCTGCAGACCGGCTTCGTCCGCTCGTACGCACTGTCCATGCTGGGCGGCACATTCCTGCTTCTGGCGGCACTTCTGCTGGTGAGGTTCGCATGACCGCAAAAGCCACCACGCGGCCTGCGCGCCTCCGCGATTGCGTCGACAGGGCGCGACTTCCGCTGACCAGCCCAGGTCTCGAGTCAGGGCGCCCTGCCCCCGCAATCGCGGGGCCTTCGGCCGGGGCGCGCTCTGTGGTTGATTCGGCTGCCGCGACTCCCGTGAGGACCCACCCATGACACTGGTACTCGCAACCATCCTGCTGCCGCTGGTCGGCGCCGCGGTCGTCGCGGGGATGAAGAAGAACGACAGGCTCGCGACGCTCACCGCGCTCGTGGTGTCGCTCCTGACGTTCCTGCTGGTGATCCCGATGTGGGCGAGCTACACGCCTTCGGGGGACCGCATCCAGCAGAAGTCCTCGATGGACTGGATCCCGAACTTCGGCATCCACATCTCGTTCGGCATCGACGGCATCGCGCTGGTGATGATCGCGGTCATCGGCCTGCTGGTGCCGATCGTGGTCGGCGCGCTGGGCCTGACCGACAAGCTCCCGGCCGGGCGCTCGGCGGGCGGGTTCCTGTCGCTGATCCTGGTGCAGGAGGCGCTGACCATCGCGGTGTTCGCCGCGACCGACGTCTTCCTGTTCTACGTGCTGTTCGAGATCATGCTGATCCCGATGTACTTCCTGATCGGCGGCTACGGCGGCGCGAACCGGCAGTACGCGGCGGTCAAGTTCTTCCTGTACTCGTTCCTCGGCGGCCTGATCATGCTGGCCTCGGCGATCGGGGCCTACTCGCTGGCGTCGGACAAGCTCGGCAAGGGCAGCTTCGACTGGGAAACCCTCGTCACGGTCGTCCGCGACGCCCCGCTGGGCACGCAGATCTGGCTGTTCCTCGGGTTCTTCCTCGCGTTCGCGATCAAGGCCCCTTTGGTGCCGTTCCACACCTGGCTGCCGGACGCCGCGGGGCAGGCGCCCATCGGCGTCGCGGTCCTGCTGGTCGGCGTGCTGGACAAGGTCGGCACCTTCGGGTTCCTGCGCTACTGCCTCCCGATGTTCCCCGACGCCAGCAAGGAACTCGCGCCGTGGGTGCTGGTGCTCGCCGTCGCGGGTGTCCTTTACGGATCGATCCTCGCGGCCGGGCAGCGCGACATGAAGCGGTTCATCGCCTACGTGTCGATCGCCCACTTCGGGTTCATCGCGCTGGGCATCTTCACCTTCAACGAGCAGGCGATGGTCGGCTCGGTGTCGTACATGCTGAACCACAGCCTCGCCACCGGCATGCTGATCGTGGTCGTCGGCCTGATCGTGATGCGGGGCGGATCCACCAGGATCTCCGACTACGGCGGCATGGCGAAGGTGACCCCGCTGCTCGGCGGGATGCTGCTCATCGCCGGTCTGTCCACTTTGTCCCTGCCCGGCACGAACTCGTTCATCAGTGAGTTCCTGGTGCTGCTGGGGTCCTTTGTGGACTACCCGGTGTACACGATCATCGCGACGGTCGGCATGGTGCTGGCCGCGGCTTACGTGCTCTGGCTCTACCAGCGCGTCATGCAGGGCCCCGTCCGCGGCGACGCCCTGATCGGCGCCGGCGGCGGCCCTGGTACGGCCATCGCTCCGGAGCTCGGCGCGAAGAAGACCATCAAGGACCTCGGCGGCAAGGAGATCGCGATCCTGGCGCCGATGGTCGTGCTGATCATCGCGCTCGGGTTCTATCCCAAGCCGGTGCTCGACACGATCACCCCGTCGGTGCAGGCGACCATGTCGTCCGTGCAGGGAGGCAAGTAAACCGTGCTCTTCTTGACTCAGGCGCCACCGGTGCAGGTGCCGTCGATCGACTACTTCGCCGTCACGCCGATCCTGATCATCCTCGGGGCCGCGTGTGTCAGCGTGTTGCTCGAAGCCTTCCTGCCCAAGCACATGCGGTGGCCTTCGCAGGTCTTCCTGTCCCTGGTCGGGATCGGGGCGGCGGGCGTCTTCCTGGCCTGGTACGCCAGCACTTCGGCACCGAAGGGCGGCGTCACGACCTTCAGCGGTGCCATCGCCGTCGACCGGCCGTCGCTGTTCCTGTGGGGCACGCTGCTGGCGCTCGCGCTGGGCGCGCTGCTGCTGATCGCGGACCGCTCGGTCGAGCCGGGCGGCGCGTTCGTCGCGCAGGCCGGTATCCGCCCCGGCACGGTCCAGGACCGCGCGCAGGTCGGCACCACCGGAATGCAGACCGAGGTCTTCCCGCTGACGCTGTTCGCGCTCGGCGGCATGATGGCGTTCGTCGCGGCCAACGACCTGCTCACCATGTTCATCGCGCTCGAAGTGCTGAGCCTGCCGCTGTACCTCATGTGCGGTCTGGCCCGTCGCCGTCGCCTGCTCTCGCAGGAGTCCGCGGTCAAGTACTTCCTGCTGGGCGCGTTCTCGTCGGCGTTCTTCCTCTACGGTCTCGCGTTGCTCTACGGCTACGCGAACTCCGTGAAGCTGTCGGACATCGCCAACGCCGCCGCCGGCTCGGACCGGTCGGACACGCTGCTGTTCGCCGGGCTCGGGCTGCTCGCGGTCGGCCTGCTGTTCAAGGGTTCCGTCGGCCCGTTCCACACCTGGACCCCGGACGTCTACCAGGGCGCGCCGACGCCGGTCACCGCGTTCATGGGCGCCTGCACCAAGGTCGCCGCGTTCGGCGGGATCCTGCGGGTGTTCCAGGTGGCGTTCGAGTCGACCAGCTGGGAATGGCGCGGCGTGCTCTGGGCGGTCGCGATCATCTCGATGCTGATCGGCGCGGTGCTGGGCCTGACGCAGACCGACGTGAAGCGCATGATCGCCTACTCGTCCATCGCGCACGCCGGGTTCCTGCTCGTCGGTGCGATCGCGATGACCGAGGAAGGCCTGTCGAGCACGCTGTTCTACCTGCTGGCCTACGGCTTCACCACGCTCGCCGCGTTCGGTGTCGTCTCGCTGGTGCGGGACTCGAACGGTGAGGCGACGCACCTTTCCGCCTGGGCGGGCCTGGCGAAGCGGTCTCCGGTATTGGCGGGCGTGTTCACCTTCCTGCTGCTCGCGCTGGCCGGTATCCCGCTGACCAGTGGCTTCGTCGGCAAGTTCGTGGTGTTCTCGGCGGCCCTGTCCGACGGGATGGCGCCGCTGGTCGTCGTCGCCCTGATCTTCAGCGCCGTCGCCGCGTTCTTCTACCTGCGGGTGATCGTGCTGATGTACTTCTCCGAGCCGGCGCCCGACGGCCCGACCGTCACCGTGCCCGGCGCGTTCACCACCACGGCGATCACGCTCGGCGTCATCGTCACGCTGGTGCTCGGCCTGCTCCCGGCGTTCGCGCTCGACTGGGCGGGCTCCGGCGGTTTCGCCCTCAAGTAGTCCCGGTTCGCGAAAGGCCCCCTCGCTGTCGTGAGGGGGCCTTTCCGTGTCAGGGCGAAGTCAGGGTGGTGTCAGGCCGGACCTCGATAGTTCCCTCATGACTTCCTCTTCCTGGACCGGAATGCTCCCCGTCGAAGACACCGCGCTGGCCGTCACCGACACCGGTGGCCCCGGCATCCCGGTCATCTACCTCAACGGCCAGTTCGCGACACAGGGCTACTGGCGGCGGATCCTCGCCGACCTGGGCTCGGACTTCCGCCACATCACCTACGACGAGCGGGCCCGCGGCAAGTCCCGCCGTTCCGCGGACTACTCCTTCGAGGCCGCCGTCCGCGACGTCGACGCCGTCCTCGCGGCCCGCGGCGTGGATCGGGCCATCGTCGTGGGCTGGTCCTACGGCGCGGTCGTCGCGGCGCACTGGGCCGCCCGGAACCCGGAGCGGACCATCGGCGCGGTGCTCGTCGACGGCGCGTTCCCGTACGACTGGCTGGACGACGCCATGGAACAGCGGATCCGGAAGCTGTTCAAGCGGCTGAACCTGGTCATGCCGCTGCTGCGCCCGACCGGCCTGGCACCGCGGATGACCGCCGCACAGCAGGCGGAAAGCAACATCGAACTCGGCAAGCTCTCGCGGGCGGCCGAGCTGGGCCCGGTGCTCGACGGCATCACCGTGCCGACGCGGTACGTGGTCGCCTCGGGAACGTCCTTCGGCAGCAAGGGGGATGAGCAGGAGAAGATCCGAGCGGGGCTCGACGCGGTGACCACCCGCAACCCGGACATCAAGGTGAGCGCGAAGGTCGAGAGCAACCACGGGGCGCTGCTGAAGAAGGACTTCCCCGCTATCTCCGAGGCCGTTCGCGAGGTCGCCCGCCTCGGGGAATGACTTGCCGGGCCGCACCGGGCAGGTTGCTCGCGATGCCGAAGCCGAAGCCCACACCCCAGACGAGAGCGCTCGCCGAGGCACTTCGAGTCGCCCGGAAGGCCGCCAGACTGGCCGCGACCGAAGTGGCAGGCAAACTGGCGTGGTCCCAGTCGACGATCAGCCGGATCGAAACCGGCCTGCGCACGGCGTCGGTCGAAGACGTGTCGGCGCTGCTCGCCGTCTATCAGGTTACGGGGGAGCGTCGAGAGGCGCTGCTCTCGTTGGCTCGCGACAGCGGGACCCGATGGTTCGCTGACGTGGCCCTTCAACGGGAAACGCTTGCGCAGTACCAAAAGGAGGCCAGCAAGATCGTCGCGTTCGGGACCACGCTGGTCCCTGATCTGCTCCGGACACCTGCCTACGCGAGGGCTACGAACTCCTCCGTCGCGGTGCTGGGCCAGAAGAGGCTTGTCGCCTACATCGACGAAGCGGTGCTGCGTCGCCAGGTGGGTGGGCCACGAGTGATGACGAATCAGCTCCAGCATCTCGTCGCGATGGCCGAACGGCCCACCGTCGAACTCCGGGTCATCCCCTTCGCCGCCGGAGCGTATCCCGGCGGCGACTACGTTCTGCTGGAATTCGGTCCTGCGCGGCCGTTGGTCTACTTGAAACATCGGGGAACCGGGTTGTTCTTGCACCGGCCCGGCGATGTCGCACCCTATGTCCAGTCCACTGTGGACGCTGTCGCGCTCGATCCGGTGCGGTCGGTGCGCCTGATCGAGTCAGTGGTCCAGGCTCGCCCGCAGCGCGGCGACCTTTTGCGCCAGTAACGCGGGTTCTCCGGGGAGGACGGTGATGTACCGGTTCCGGGGAGAACCGCTTACGTGCATGGCCACCCGTCCGGCGTCGAGGTCAAGGTACGTCAGGTCGTCCGTGGCCTCCGTGCGTCTTCCCCCGTCGGGACGTATGGCCGCGGCGAAGAACCCGACGCCGAAATAGGGCTGCTCGAACACCTCGTCCAGTTGCCGGGCTTCCCGGCTTCGAGACGCGGGCTCGTCGTAGAGGCCGCCCCCGCCGTCACCGTTGAAATCGTCCTGGGGCAAGGAGAACGGGGCGAACCGCGCCGGCGGATACTCGGGCAGGTTCATCACGAGCGCGGCCGCGCGGTCGGCGGTCCGCACGCCTTTCAGCCACACCCGGTTTCCTTCGCAGATCGCCGTCACCGCGGCGCGCCCGCGCACGGCGACGAGCACGCTGTACTGCTCCGCCTCCGTGCGAACCGTCGCGTAGTACTCGGTGTTCGGCCGGTCGAGTATGTGCAGGACGTCCTCGAAGTCGCTGGTCAGCCGCTTGCCCTCGGTGAACCCGAGCCCACCGAGCTCCTCGAACGCCGCCCGGTCTTCGCCGTTCCGCGACGACGGCGGGATGTACCGCAGCCCGCCCGCGAAGATCAGATGCGGATCTCCGCAACCGGCGTGACGGAACGCGGTCAACAGTGTGTCGAGCGTGATCTCGACCGGGCGCCCGAGCACCACGTGTCTCCCTCCCCTGGGACTGTGGTGCTACTTCTTCTTCTCGCCGATCACCGGCGGCGTCGGCTTTTCGATGTAGCCGCCGAAGGTCTCGTCGGGATCCGGGTTCTGGAGGTACGCCGGAGCCTTCTTCTCCTTGTCCTCCTCGCCCTTCCCGCCGCGACCCGTGCCCGCTCCCATCGGCATGCCGTTCGCTCCGCCACGACCGGCGGCGCCTGCCGCTCCCGCCGTACCGCGGCCACCCACGGCCTCGCCCGGCATCCCGGCGCCGCTTCGGCCACCCATACCGGGCTGCTGCCCTGCCCCGCCGGGCCTGCCTGCCCCGCCGGGCCCGCCTGTCGCCCCCGGCGGCCTGCCTCCGGGGCCGTAGACGCCGGGGCCGCTCGTCCCGGGTCCGTACCCGGGCGGGAAGGCGCCAGGCGTGTTGTACACGGGGTTCGGCTTGCCGGTCGGCCCGAAGTCGAGGTTCGCCGCCGGCGGTACGACCGGCGTGGTCTGGGGCGGCGTGTACGAATTCGCGCGGGTCCCGTCGTCCGGCTGCTGCGCGCCTGGCTGGTGCGGGCCCGGGTACTGACCCGGCTGGAGGCCTTGTCCCGGTTGGGGGCCGCTGTCGGGCGCTGGGGTGTTCGGCCCGCCGGGTCCACTCGGCGTGCTGGGGCCGCTGGGCCCACTGGGCCCACTGGGTCCGCTCGGTCCTCGGTAGGGCTCGCCAGTACCGTGCTCGCGTCCGTCGGAGCCGTCGCCGAATCCCTTCGCCGCGGGCTTCCCGGCGCCGCCCTCGTCCAAGGTGACGCTGCCGCCGGGATCGGTGAGCTGCGCGTACTGAGCGGGCAGCTCGTCACCGTTGGCGGTGCTGGCGGAATGGTAAGACGCGAAGGTGTCGATGTTGTGCTGGCTGTCGGCCTGGTACCCCTGGACCCTGCTCCAGTAACCGACCAGTCCACCACCCATGACAGCCTTGACGTCCTCGGCGGTCGGGGCGGGCTGTTCGGGCGGAACCGGCTTGACCGAGTTCTTGGCCGTGCCGAACGCGTCCATCTGGGAGCTGATGGCGGTCTGAGCCCGCGTCAGGTGCGTCACGTCGTCCGCCGCCGCCTCGACGACCGGCACCGTCGCGTCGGCCGCCGCCATGCTGGCCCCGCCCTGCCAACCCGCCAGGGTCTTCTGGGCAAGCGCGGCGAGCCGCTGCGCCCGGTCGTGGTGCCGCTGGGTCAGGTTGTGGCCACTTCGCTGCGCATCGGACAGCGATCCGGGACCTTCGCCACCCGTGATCTGTTCGTAGATCTGGGTGGCCGTGAGCGGTCCTGCTGGCATCAGTTGCCCCCTCGGATGGTGGCCAGCACCCTGATCGCGGCTTCACGTGCGACGTCGCAGGGGTCTTTCTTGCCGACGTTGGCTTCAGACTGCTCGGCAGCGATACCGATCGTTTCCGTCTCGCTAGTTCCCAAAGCCGCCGAGCATCGGCCCACGGATCGCTCGTCTGTGATGCCGTATGCGGTCAACGGATAGCCGTCAACGGGTTTGAGCGGCTCCACGAGTTGATAGGACTTGCCCTTGGCCGCGTAGATCTTCGCTGTTCCGCTGTCCTGTGTGTTGCTGAAAACCACGCTGATCAACGGCCGGGTCGTCGAAGGGACGACCCATGTGCAGGCAGGCCCTGCTGTGCCCTCCCGTGCCTCGCCATCCGGCGTCGCGCCTAGCAGTTCCCCGACCTGAGGTTTGGTGAGGGCGCTGCAGGGGGCCTGCTTGAACCTCGCCAGGTCGATCGGGCTTTCGACCTTGGGCACGTCTGGGGGCGCGCTAGCCGAGTTCGAGTGGCTAGGGCTCGTTCCATTGCCGGTGGGTGTAGGCGTGCCACCTGTACGAGGGGACGAGCAAGCGCAGACTGTAAGCGCGACGGCGCCGATTACGAGAGCTGTTCGACGCATCAGGCGATGCCTTTCGGCTGTTGGTTGAGGACTGTGGTGGCGTGCTCTTCCGCTGTGGCGTACTTGCCGAGCGCGGTCACGTACTTGTTCGCCATGTTCTCGCAGTAGGCGATGCGCTGGTTGAGCGCTGCAACGAGCGCTGCGCCTGACTGGCGGGTTATCGAGGCGTTGTCCCCGCTTGCGTACTCCAGGCCAGGAGGCTGGGCAAGGGCGATCCTGTTCGCATCGATCAGATCGTTCTTGTACTCCACTGCCAGGTCGCGCCACTCCTTCACCAGCTCATGCAGCGTCGCCTCGTCGTACTTGAACCCCGCGCCTTCCGCGACAGGCGTCCCGTAGGAGCCCCCAGTGGGCGGAGCCTTGCAGACCGAGCCCGGGTCGAAGCCAGGTTGGTAGACCGGAGACCCCTCAGGCACGGCCATGCACCCCCGCAGCGCCGAACCGTTCCTCGCTGAATGGCCGAAGCCGCCCCGAAGTCACCGTCGTCATGTGCCCCTCCCGTGGCTACAAGGCGCGTCTCCCCGATGCACCCTGCGTAATCCGACGCCGGGAAGATTACCAGGGTTCCCGGGCCGGTGAACCCGACTGCATAAAGCCACGTTCCCGGCTGAATAGCCGAGGCGAACCCGGTGACTATCCGTGAAAACCGATCGTGTGAACGTGCTCCAGGAAATGGGGTTCGACCTGGTAGAACACGTGCCGAATTCGCATACTCTGCGTAATGAAGTTTCGAAGAGTGATTCTCGGCGCAGTACTCCTCGGCCTGCTGACGGCTTGTGCGGAAACCGTGGATACGCCCCCTCCGCCACCGCAGTTTCCGAAATGGCAGCCGAAGCAACCGCGTCCTGCGGATCGCGACGAAGGGGCCGTCGGTGCGGCGCTCGCGGCGCTGGATTTCTGCGAGTTGATCGACCTGGCCGCCTACGACCGCAGGAAAGGAGGTGACACCCGCCCCGTCACACGCGAGCCCAAGGTGAAGTACGGCAGGAAGATGTGCACCCTCGTCCGTGATGGTTACGAACCCCTCATCTACGCCGAGGACGTGGACCCGGATCACCTGGTTCTCCACCGGGTCGACGGAGCCGTCGTCGACTTGGGCGGGGTGAAGGGCTATCAGGAAGAGACCCGGCGCGAGGGCAGGATCGACAGCTGTGCGATCACGGTGCCGGTGAGTTTCCAGCGCGCGGTCAGATTCGAACTCGGGATGACCCGCAGCAAGAACTGCGATCTCCTCCGCGACTTCGCCACCGCGGGCGCCGCGAAACTGCGTCGCGACCTCGTCTACCCACCGGATGGTCAGGACAGCGCCCGGGTCGGGGCCTGCGCGGACTGGGTTGCCACCGCCAAGGGGGAGACCTGCGATCCGGCGGTCGAGGTAGAAGTGCCGACCGGCGCCGAGCGGATCATCGCCGCCGGCGCCGCCGATCCGAACGTCGAATGCGCGGTCTTCCGCGACGCGGTCCGGATGGCGTTCGGCCCGGACTTCGCGCCGATCGCCACGCCGGGGTCATGCTACTTCGTCGAGCCGAAACACCGTCTGCAGATCGAGGCCGGTGCCACCGCGAACGGCGGCGCGCCGGGGGAGTGGCACGCGGACCCGAACAAGACCTACAAAGACCATCAGCTGATCACGTTCGGCGAGAGCCCTGGGGTCACGTTCCGTTCGCGGGACGACCGCGAGTTCGCCATTTACGCCTCGCCGATCGGGAACCTCGACGTCCGCGGGCATGTCCGGCTGCGGATATCGCCCGAGCAAGAGAGGGGGATCGAAGACTGGGACCGCTCGAAGGCCGTTTCGGACGTGGACGTCGGCAAGGCGCACGCTGTGATGGATTTCGTGATGGCGACCCACTTTCGGGGGCCCAGGTGACGTCCACACCGTCGTAGGTGTCTGCTGGTGAACCCGCGACCGCGATCGACGTCGGCAGGACGCTGCCTGGTCGTCCACCTCACCGACGCGGCCAGGGCGCCCTGCCACCGCGATAGCGGGGCCTTCGGCCGTGCGGGTTCACGCGTATGGTCCCCTTCCGGACACATCTCAGCTCCGCCAATAGGCACTAAGCTCTCTTCATGTACATCGAGCGGGTCCGGCTGGAGAACATCCGCGGCTTCAGCGGCGCCCGCGCCGTCGACCTTCGGCTGCCCGGCCCCGGCTGGGTGGTCCTCGCCGGGCGCAACGGCTCCGGCAAGACCTCGTTGCTGCGCGCCATCGCGGTCGCGGCGGCGCCGGACGTCGCGTGGGGCCTGCTGTCGGACGCCGGCAGCTGGATCTCGACGGACCAGACGTCCGGGTCGATCGAGCTTTCGGTCATGCGCGAGGAGGGCCCGGCGCCGGTCGAGGTCCGCTGGCTCGACTCCGGGCTGCTGCCGATCTCCGGACTTCCCCCGGGCCAGCCGTTCTGCGCGGCGTACGGGCCGTTCCGGCGGCTCGCGGGCGGCAGCGGCGAGGCCGAGTCGTGGATGCGCGGCGCGGGTTCGCTGGCGCGGATGGCCAGCCTGTTCCACGAAGACGCCTCGCTCGCCGAGGGCGTCACCTGGCTGATCAACCAGCATCTCCGTGCCCTGGAAGGAAAAGCGGGTGCGCGTGAACTGAAGGACAAGGCGTTGGAGATCCTCGGGGACGGTCTCCTGCCGGGCGGTTACCGGATCCGGGACGTCGATTCGGACGGGCTCTGGGTCGAGTACCGGGGCGACCGGTTCCCGCTGCGCGAGATGAGCGACGGCTACCGAACGGTGACGGCGCTCGTGGTCGACCTGCTCAAGCAGCTCGACAGCGCGGGTCTCGACCACGAGAGCCCCGGCGTCGTGATCATCGACGAGGTCGACGCGCATCTCCACGTGTCGTGGCAGAAACGCATGGGGCCGTGGTTCAAGGCGCATTTCCCGCGGATCCAGTTCATCGTCACCACGCACAGCCCCTACGTCTGCCAGGCGGCCGACCCCGGCGGGCTCATCCGGCTTTCCGGGCCCGACGAGGAGGTCCCGCCGCGCGTGGTTTCCGCGGAACTGTACGAGCGGGTCGTGTTCGGCTCCGGGGACGACGCGGTGCTGTCCGATCTTTTCGGCTTGGACACGCCTTACTCGCCGCAAGCGGTCGAACTGCGGGAGCATCTCGCCGAGCTCGAATTCCAGGTGGCCTCCGGCCGGGCGGACGCGAACGGCGTCCGGGAATGGGAACGCCTGCGCGGCATGCTGAGCAGTTCACCACCGAGCCGGGTCGACGAGGTGGCCAGGCGGTTCGAGGCCGACGATCGGTGATCGGGATCCGCCGGATCGCGCTGCCGGGCCAGGTGGTGGCCGATCTCGAAGAGCTGACCGCGCGGATCCCTCCTGGTGACACGAAAGAAGCCCGGCGACTCTGGCGGATTTCCCGTGCCGTACGGCGTTCTTTGCGGGCCGGGCTGGACGTCATGGCCGCCGGCCGCGGCTACTGCATGTACTGCGGAGACGGCCTCGGGTCCACTGTGGACCATTTCGAGCCGATCGCGAGGAACCCGGGACGCGCTTTCGACTGGCTCAATCACGTGCTCGCCTGCGAGTACTGCAACAGCCACCACAAACGCGACCTGTTCCCGGTGGACGAAGACGGCAACAGCCTGCTCGTCGATCCGACCGCCGAAGATCCGCTGGAGCACCTGTTCCTGGTGCTGTCGATCGGGACCTACCGCGCACTGACCGAAAAAGGCGAACAGACCATCAAGGTGTGCGGGCTGAACCGCGCGCAATTGGCGCGAGGGCGGGAAACCGCGGTCAACCAGGTGAGCGCGCTCGTCCTGGGCTGGTGGACCGCGCGCGAACTGGGGGACGAGGCGAAGCGGCGCGCGATGGTCTGGACCCTGCTCGACCAGCCGCACGCCGACGTCCTTCACGCGATGCTCCGCCAGGCGGGGATGCCGGGAGCCCGCGCCGTGTTCCGGGCGGACGACGAACTCATCGACCTGCTTCGCGCCCCGGAACTCGCCGAAGATCTTCAGCTCTCCGGCGGCGCGGTGTAGGCGGCCAAGGTGGCGTCGGCGCGGGTGCGGGCGGTGGGCGCGTCCGTCCCATTGGCGACGTCGGCCTCGTACCAGGCCTCGTTGCTCAGCGTCATGAACCGCACGCCTTCTTCGCTGGTCATCCAGGCCATGGCCGCCTCGGGATCGGCGGCTTCGCCGGATTCGAGGTGGAGCGCGAGCCCGTTCAGCATCATGTCCCAGCCGATGCCCACGGCGCCCGGCCCGAACTGGGTCCAGTGCTCGTTGGGGACGGCGGTGTGGTCGAGTTCGAACCGGGTACGCCCGTCGGCTTCGGGCGTCAGCCGGAGTTCGATCCAGCTGACGTCTCCGCCGTACTCCCAGGTCGCGGCGAAGCTCTTCGGCGGGTCGCAGCGTTCGACCGTCCCGCCCGCGTTGCCTTCGAGCTGGTACTTGCCGCCGACGCGCAGGTCGCCGCTGACCGGCAGGAACCAGCGCGGGATGCGGTCGGGATTGGTGCAGGCGTCCCAGAGGTCGTCGAGGCCGGTGTCGTAGACCTGGCTGACGGTCGCCGTCACCGCCTCGCCCGCTTCGATCACGCGTTTGCCCAGTTTGCGCTGGACGGAGTCGATCTGGCTGGTCACGTCGACCATCGGTGCCCTCCCCTGCTCGGCTGCCGCCAAGATATCAGCAGAGGCTTATATAAGCCAGAATGGAAAAGGGACGCCCGGCAGGTTCCGGACGCCCCTTTCCCGGCGGGATGGCTTACGGAGTGGGGGAGCAGGCGGTGCGCCCGATGACCACTTCGCCGGTGATGTTCGAGGCCGGGGCGAACTTGATCCGCAGCATGGTCAGCCCGATGCTGCCGTTGCCCGGCAAGGTCTGTTCGTTGAAGATCGCTTCGGCGAGCAGCGTGCCGTTGGACTTGGTGATCGGCTTGACGTAGCCGACCGGCACCGGCGACGGCAGGGTGCCGAGCCCGGTCGCGCCGCCGTAGGTCCAGCTCGCGTTCGTGCTGGTCTGGGTCGCCGTGCAGCTGACCGAGTAGGACCTGATCTTGATCCGCGGCCCGCTCGACGAGACCAGCGCCGACAGCTCGAAGTTCTGCCCCTTGGCCTCCGACTTCGTCGTGGTCACGTCGTTCTCGGGGTCGACGACCGTGGTCGTGCACGTCGTCGTGCCGCCACCGAACGTGATCCCGGTCCTGCTCACGACCCCGGAAGAGTTGCTCGTCGGTCCCTCGACCGCGCAGTCGGCGAGTGAGGCGATCGAGATCGGTGCCGAGGTCCCCTTGGTGAAGGCGGCGGAGCCGAGTGAAGCCACTCCGGCCGGGTTCGACGCGGCGGCAGGAGCCACTCCGGCGCCGAGGCCCGCCAGCAGGAGCGCGCCGACCAGGCCTGCCCGGCCTGCGATGGTGATGCGCATTTCCACGTCCTCCTCACGTGACGGAGAGCGAGCCGGTTGGCCGTTCTTCCTTTGTCATCACTATCTGCGTGTCGGATTCGCCCGTTGCGCGCGTGACGGTCGTTTCACTCGACCGTGGATCATGGGCACCCGTTGGATATTCGGATTCGTATCCGGATACAGGTCTGTATATTCGGGCGTATGCCGACCTACCGCGTCCTCGTCAACGGCAAGTTCGACCATCCCGACGCCGATACCCGCTCCCGGCTCCTTGCGGAGTTGAACGACCACCAGGCGATCGGGTTCACCGAGGACGGCCTGCTCACCTACAGCGCACACCTCGGCGCGTTCACATTCCGCATCACGCTGCGGGGCGAAGAGGAACGCGACGTGCTCGACGAGGCCGAACTGAAGGTCATGGAGCTGCTGGACGCCAAGGGGTATCCGTACCGCGACGTCGCGGGCAAGGCGACCTGCATGGACGACATCAAGATCCGCCGCCGCTAGACCAAGTGTCCGGAATGAAGGGGCTTGGCTCACCGACGTGTGAGACATAGAGAGTGTCCCGTTGCCTAGTTGTCGCTACAAAAAGTAGGCAGCGCTCACGCTGGGTATCCTGCTCGTGTGTCACTGGGTCGTCGTCTGCCGAAGTAACGGCCGCTGGTAGCGGCACAGTGTCGTAATCGACACCGACAACGGCACCGCACCTGAACTCGAGCCCCTTCATCCCGTGCATGGTTTCGACGCGTACTTGATCGATGCCAGCGTCCTTGAGGGTCTCACGTACCTCTTGTACCCCGGCGTGGGTTCTGGTGGCTACTCCGATGGAATTCGGCTCGATGCCGTCTTGCAGCCATTGCTGGACTTGTTCCACGAGTCCGGTGAGCTCCGACCTCCGGTCGGGGAATCGGCGGGGGACTGGTCGGCGCCCATGCAGCTGTGAGCGGTAGCCGGTCAAGCCGTCAGGCTCATCGTCCAGGCCGGTCGCCGGGGTCTTGTCGAGAAGCTGCCGTGCCCAGTCCAGGATTTCCTGAGTTGTCCGGTAGCTGACGACGAGCCGTTTGCTGCGTCCACGGACCTTGATACCGAGGCTGTTCAGTGAGACGCGGTTGTCATAGATCCGCTGGTTGGGATCACTGACGATGAACAGGTCGTCGGGCTGGCTTGGGACCAGTTGGCGCAGGAGCCGCCACTGGCTCGGGTGGAGATCCTGCCCCTCGTCAACCAGGACATGCCGATAGTGAGTGCGCCGCTGGGACACCAGGATTCGAGTCGCGTCGGCGACGATCTGGGTATGTGTCCGCTGGTTCTGCTCCTTTAGGTGGTCCAGGAAGTAGGAGATGCCCGTCCATACCGTCTCGCGCGGAACACGTAGTCTGCCACGTCCGCGACGCTCGCAGGCGAGGTACGCTTCATGATCGGGCAGGCCCTGGGCGAGAACAACTTGTTCCCACTCGCTCTCGAGGAACTTAGCCGACACCGCGCCAGCTATGTGCCGGGATGCGGCTTGCCAGAGTCGATTCTTCTCCCGGCCGTCTATGATATTGGGATGTGCGCGTTCGTGTTGACGAACGATCTGATATGCCTCGCTGTTGACGGTTGACACGCGGATTCGAGACAGGAGCTTCTGGTCCTTGACCAGGAGCCCGAGCTGCTCCCGCAGCGCGTCTGCGAGGTTGTTCGTGTAGGTGGTGACCAAAATGTCGGTCGATTTGCCGGCATGCAGCCGTCGGGCCAGAAACGCGGCCCGGTGCACGAGGGTCACAGTCTTGCCGGTACCGGCGCCACCTGTTACCAGGGCCGGACCAGTAAACATCGCGCGGTAGGCCACGTTCTCCTGGCGAAAATGCAGGTAGGTGCGCCACAGTGCGAAGGGATTGGCCAGCATGTCCGCGAGTTCTTCCGGCCCGGAGACGGTCGTGAACTTGTCAGGCATTCGTTCGATAGCCGCGCTGAGATCCGTTGGATCGATCTCGGCGGCGGGCTTGTCGTTGAATCGACGGTCACACAACAGTTGCCAAGCCTCGTCTGCGGTGTACCCCATTGCCAACGTTTCAAGCGCTTCGTACTGCGCCTCGGGCAACAGGTTGGCCAGTGGAGCGAGGTGTGCGTCCGACACCATTACCCTGACCAGAGGCAGGATCTGGGCGTCGATACCAAGCTTGATCAGCTCCTTGTCCTTGACATGTCCGAACAAGCGCTCGTCGGCTGCGGAGGCGTCAGCGCGAAGGACTGGCTCGAAATGCTCGAGCGCGGTCTGATCCCTGGTTTCGAGTACGCCGAACGCTTCGTTCACCGTGAACACTTTGCCGACCGCATATCGAATCGCCTCGTCGTGTCGCAATACGGCGAGGAGGACATAGGTGTCGCCGGAGTCGGGCGCGAGGACCACGCCGCGCCAGAAACTATTGATCCTGATCGTGCGGATCCGCGGATCCCGCGCACCTTCGAGCTTCTCGAGATGGATTCCGGCGTGAGTGTGCTCGCCGAAGGTCGACAGGGCCTTCCGTACACCGGTTTGGACGGACCTCTCCAAGGTGGCGTAGTTCTTCAGAAAGTCCGTGGCGATCGACAAACTTGGCACCTGGCCCCCTCGGCTCGGTAACGCTCCCAGCGCAGGCTACGACTGTTCGGTCACGCATGGTATCCAGGTGTGAGATCTTGTAGCGAATTCAGGGGAGGCAACGTGGGGTCGGCTGCTCAAGCGGCGCAGGGTAGAGAAACCGTCACCGCTGTTCCAGCGCCCGGGCAGCTGGTCACGGTGAGAAACCGGCAGTGGATCGCGGCGGAGATCGTCCGTAGCGAGGTCACCAGCGGCGATCCACACGTATTCGCCGATCATGCGACGCACCTGGTCACGCTGGCCAGCATCGAGGACGACACGCGGGACGAGGAGCTGCGGATCGTCTGGGAGCTGGAACCCAGCGCCGCGGTGCACGACCCGGCGGTGCTGCCCAGCCCTGACCAAGGCTTCGACGAGCCGGCCGAGCTGGCGGCTTTTCTGCACGCTGTGCGTTGGGGAGCGATCGCTTCGGCGGACAAGACCGCGTTGCAGGCGCCCTTCAGGTCCGGGATCCAGATCGAGGACTACCAGCTCGACCCGGTTGTTCGAGCGCTTTCCATGCCGAGAACCAATCTGCTGATCGCCGACGATGTCGGCTTGGGAAAGACGATCGAAGCCGGGCTGGTCATGCAGGAACTCTTCCTGCGGCATCGCGCTCGCACCATGATGATCGTCTGCCCGGCCGGTCTGACGTTCCAGTGGCGCGACGAGATGCGGGAGAAGTTCGGCCTCGACTTCCGGATCGTCGACGCGGATCTGTTGAAGAAGCTCCGGCGGCAGCGGGGGCTCTACGTGAACCCGTGGACGCATTATCCGCGGCTGATCGTCAGTGTCGATTGGCTGAAGCGGGACCGTCCTATGCGTTTGCTGCGCGAGGTGCTACCCGTGACGCCGCGTTATCCTCGGGCTTTCGACCTGCTCGTGGTCGACGAGGTGCACAGCTGCGCGCCGTCAGGGAGGGGCAAGTACGCCGTCGACTCCCTGCGGACCAAGGCTATTCGCGCGCTCGCACCGCATTGCGAGCATCGGCTCTTCCTGTCGGCCACTCCGCACAACGGATACCTCGAGTCTTTCACCGCGTTGCTGGAGATGCTCGACGACCAACGATTCGCCAGAGGCGTCAAACCGGCTGAAGAACAACTGGCGAAGATCATGGTACGCCGGCTCAAGCGGTCCCTGCCGAAGAAATGGGACGGCAGTGACCGTTTCAGTGGCCGGAAGATCCACTACCTCGAGCTTGACTATTCCGCGGATGAACGCCACGCACATGCCTTGCTTAGGCGTTACTCGGAAAGCCGACGGGACACGGTGGCGGGCCACAATGCTTCCAAGTCGGCAGCTGACTTTGTCACCACACTCTTGAAGCGGCGCATGTTCTCGTCGCCCAAGGCGCTGGCGGAGACCGTCGAGACGCATTTGGAGACCATGGCTGGCCGCGAGCGAGACCAGCAGAAGGCAGGCGGCCAGCAGATTCTCCAGACCACGATCGAACGACTCGACGAGACCGCGGAGGACGATGCGGCATACACCGAGGCCGAGGCTGCGGCACTTACGGCCGCGCGGAACTGTGCGCCTCCGCTGACGTCGGACGAGCGTGCCATGCTGGTCGAGCTCAAGAGCTGGGCATTCGGTGCGCAAGACCGGCCCGACACCAAGTTCCGAGAGCTACTCGGTTGGCTGGACCCGATCGTCCGACGTGACGGTGAACGGGTCATCGTGTTCACCGAGTACCGCGATACCCAGCGATGGCTGGAGGACAGGCTGATCTCAGCTGGCTATCCGGCTGAGCAGCTGGAGCTCCTTTACGGCGGACAGGACGAGCAGAAGCGTGAAGAGATCAAGAACCGGTTCACCGCCGAGCCGGATTTGGATCCGGTCCGGGTCTTGATCGCGACGGACGCGGCGAGCGAAGGTATCAACCTCCAGCGACACTGCCATCGTGTCCTGCACTGGGAGATCCCATGGAACCCCAATCGCCTAGAGCAGCGAAACGGCCGCGTCGATAGGCACGGGCAGCGGGCCGCGGAGGTCGAGATCCGGCATTTCGTGCCCGCGGGCTGGCAGGACACCACGTTCAGCGAGGGATCACTTGAGGACGAGCTGGACTTCTTGCGGATCGCGGTGGAAAAGGTCGATCGCATCCGGGAGGACCTTGGCAGTGCGGGTGACGTGATCTCCGCGCAGGTGGAGCGCAAAATGCTCGGGGGAGAGCCGGCATGGGTGGCGGTTGACGACGAGATCGCGAAACGAGCTTCACGTGCGCGATTGAAAGTGGAACGCGACCTGGCCCGTGACCTCCAGCGGCTGACCGAGACACTTGCCGGTAGCCGCACCGAGTTGGACCTCACGCCGGACACTGTCGAGCAGGTTGTCCGGACCGGTCTCCGGCTGGCACACCGGCGTGACCTACAACCGGGTACGGCTCCAAAGGGGTTCGCGGCACCAGTGTTCCGGCTGCCGGAGTTGCCCGGCGCGTGGGCGGCCGCGCGCAATACCGGGCTGTACCACCCGCTTACCGGCAAAGAAAGGCCGGTGACCTTCGACCAGGACGCCGTCACCGGACACGACGACGTTGTTCTGCTCCATCTCGGGCATCAACTGGTACAGATGTGTCTGCGGCTCCTTCGTGCGGAACTGTGGGCGCAGGCGAGGGGCAGTGGCGCGAGCAAGCTCAGCAGGGTCACCGCGAGGGTCGTGCCCGGCGACGTGTTGCTCATGCCTGCTGTGGTCGCCCACGGTCGGGTGGTCGTGACCGGTGCGGAAGGGACACGGTTGCATGAAGAAGTCATGGCCGCCGGAGGGCTGATCGACGAGGGCAAACTTCGCCGGGCCAACGCCGAGGATATAGCGTCGTGGCTTGCGGCCGCGTCGAGTACGCCGGTGCCCGAGCAATTCCGTTCCCGGTTGGCCGAGCTCTGGCCGGGGCTGTCCGATCCACTCGCCAAACTGCTTTCCCGACGGGCCGCGGACCGGACGCGGAGTATGGAAGCGTTGCTACGTAAACGTTGTGACGAGGAGGTCGCTGGGATCGGCGCTGTGCTCGATGAGCTGGCACAGTCGATCCGGGATGCCCTCGACGCGACCGATCAGTGGCAGCAGGGCAGCCTGTTCAGTCTCCTCGACCAGGCCGAACGTGATCAGCTGCATACTGATCATGATTCGTTGATCAACAGGTTGGAGATGATCCCGGACCAGCGCGAGGACGAGAGTGCTGCGCTACGCCGGCGCTACGCCGATCCGGTTGCCCGTTGGTTCCCGGCCGCCGTCGAGTTCCTTGTGCCGGCGTCGCTCATCAAGGGAGGCATGTGATGACGGCCAAGCCCAAGATGCCCCGCCCGCCCACCATCGCCGAGCAGCATTCGGAGTGGCTTTCGCTGGTCCGTCCTGAAGGGCCATTCTTGGCGTTGCCGGTGCTCACGACGGTGTTTCCACAGGGGCTCGACGTCATTCCCAAGGAAACTCTGCGCCGTGTCCGCCAGGCGTGGACCGAAGTGTCCGAGCTTCCTGATCTTCGTGGACCGGCCTGGCAGGACCTGGTCTTGACCGAGGTGCTCGGTTTTCCTGCAGCGATGCTCAGTGAGAGCTTCGGCGCGACGGAGTTCGGGTCGACGCGCCCGGACGCCGCTCTGGGTGTCGGCGGAGCGACCCGGATGCACGTCTATCGCAGGCCCTTCGGCGAGCCGCTGACCGCGTCAGTTCGCGGAGTACCCGCGTTGTCCGAACGTGCCGCGCAGGTCTGTCGCGATACGCGAATCCCCTTGGCGCTCCTGACCAACGGGCAGTTCTGGGTACTGGTGCATGCCCTGCCGGGCGAGACCACCAGTACTGCGGTGTTCGATGCCGACCTGTGGTCGGAAGAACCCGCGCTGCTGCGGGCGTTCGCGTCTCTTTGCGCGGCTACCCGTGTGCTGCCGGCGCCGACTCTGGCGGACGGGACGCCTTCCACCAGCTTGGCCGGGATCTTCGCGCGCAGCACGGACGAGCACACGCATGTCACCACCACGTTGGGGCTCCAGGTTCGGCAGGCTGTTGAGCTGTTCGTCGCTGAGCTGGCGTTACGGGACCGGGAAAGTGGCGGTGCCGTCCTCACCGATGTGCCTGAGCGGGATATCTATCGCGGCGCGCTGACCGTGTTGATGCGGCTGGTCTTCGTGCTTTCGGCAGAGGAACAACGGTTGCTTCCCGTGACCGATCCGATCTACGCACAGGGTTACGCCGTCTCGACGTTGCATGAGCAGTTGACGATCGAACGCAGTATGTACGGCGATGAGGTCGCGGATCGCCGACGAGCGGCTTGGCCAAGGCTGCTGGCATTGTTCTCTGCGATCCACGACGGCTGTGAGCATCCGGATCTTCGAATCCCGGCATACGGCGGATCTCTGTTCAACCCGCGCGCGTATCCGTGGCTGTCCGTGGCCGAGATCAGCGATCAGGTGATCCACGAGATCCTGGATGCCTTGCTGGTGTTGAAGCACAAGGGCAAGGCTCCCGAGCCGCTCAGCTACGCGCGGTTGGGTGTCGAGCAGATCGGTCACGTTTACGAAGGTCTCCTGGAGTTCTCCTGTCTGAAGGTGACGGAACCTTACGTCGGGCTTCGCGGCAAGGCGGAGCCTGAGCTGCCCTTGCGTGAAGTCGGAGAAATGGATGACGAGGCGCTCCGTGCGTTGTGCGATGCGACGCCGAACCAGTTCGGTAAGTGGCAGGCTGCGGAGCCGACACTCGAACAGCTCGCCGACCTGCGAGCTGCGTTTGACAACAACGACGAACTCGCCGAGCGGGCGCGGCCGTTCTGGGGACTGCTGCGCCCGGACCTGCGTGGCAAGCCAACGGTCTTCCCCGCCGGCTCGGTGCTGTTCACGCAGGTCGGTGACCGGCGTTCGACGGGCACGCACTACACGCCGCGCAAGTTGGCAGAAGAAGTCGTCGAACACACCCTAGCGCCGCTGTGTCATGACCCCGGTCCGGCGCAGGGCGTTGCTCCGACTGACTGGCGAGTCAAGCCTGCCGAAGAGCTGCTTCGGCTGAACGTCGTCGACCCGGCGATGGGCTCTGGCGCGTTCCTTGTCTCGGCCTGTCGCTATCTGGCGGAACGCGTGGTCCAGGCATGGGAACGAGACGGCGTGCCTGCTGAGATCTCCTCGCTGCTCGGTTCCGGTGACGAGCGCGATGGGCTGCTGCTGGCCGCACGGCGAGTGGTGGCTTCTCGCTGCCTCTACGGCGTCGATCGCGACGACATGGCTGTTGAGTTGGCGAAACTGTCGCTGTGGTTGGTGACCCTGGCCAAGGACAAGCCGTTCGGTTTCCTCAACCACTCGTTGCGGTGTGGAGACTCGCTGGTCGGCCTGGTGTCGGATCGTCAGGTGGCCGCGTTCCATCTGGATCCTTCGGCTGGGACAGAGCACAGCACGAACCTGTTTCGCTACCTCAACGAGCACCTCGATCTGGTGCTCAGTGACGCGGCTGATTTGCGAAGGCAGATCGAGTCGAGTGTTGTTCAGGATGCTCGCGACGCCGCGGAGAAGGCGGAGCAGCTCGCCAACGCCGAGTGGATGACTCGCAAGCTTCGGGTCGCCGCCGATGCGGTAGTCGGCGCGGCTTTGTCAACGGCGGTTGCGGAGCCCCTGGGGCAGACGGCCTCCTACGATAGCCGGTTGGACGTGGTTGCCACCGATGTCGATCTGCTGCTGCAAGATGAGGACCCGCATTCTCCTGTCGAGCTGCAGCTTCGCGAGCAGGTCGATTCGTGGCTGAAGGGCAACCGGGCCGTGCCGATCAGGCCGCTGCACTGGCCATTGGAGTTCCCTGAAGTGATGAGCAGAGGCGGCTTCGACGCCGTCGTCGGCAACCCACCTTTTATTGGTGGACAGTTTGTGTCCGGTGCCGTGGGTGACGATGTGCGGGAGTATCTGGTCGACCACATAGGGCAGGGGAAGCGGGGTAGCTCCGATATCTGTTCGTACTTCTTGCTGCGCAATATAGATATCGCTGTCGGAGGACGGGTCGGAATTATCGCGACGAACACCATTGCTCAAGGTGCTACTCGCGCGGTCGGACTCGACCAGGTGGTTGCGCGCGGTCGAAATGTTTACCGTGCAGTTAAGTCGCAGCGGTGGCCGGGTACGGCTTCGCTCGAAGTTTCCCTGGTGTGGTTGGGGGAAACTGTGTTAGGGGAGTCGATTGAGCTCGACGGTCGTCAGGTGCATGCCATCACTCCGTCGTTGAACGCGCGATCGCGAGTCTCGGGAAACCCCTACCGGCTTGCTGTTAACTCTGAGTGTTCGTATCAGGGATCCAATATTCTTGGAATGGGCTTCACAATGTCTCCGGAAGAAGCCCGCATCTTGCTGGGCAGAGACCATCGAAACGCTGAAGTCATCTTTCCGTTTCTGAATGGCGAGAATCTGAATTCAAGGCCAGATTTCTCCGCGGCTAGATGGGTTATCAACTTTAAGGGCTGGCCGATTGAGGCGGCCCGACAGTATGGGGAATGCTTCTCTATTGTGGAGAGAAAGGTGAAGCCCGAGCGAGATAAGAATAATAGGAAGTCGCGACGTGAGAGGTGGTGGCAGTTCGCCGAGAGGTCCGCGGTACTGTATGAGTCGATCGCCAACCTTGACCGGGTCCTAGTGATTGCATTGGTAAGCAAGACTGGGCTGCCGGTCTGGGTGAGGGCGGATCAGGTTTTTTCTCATCAGTTAGCTATTTTTATTACAAGTCGCGATGCAAGTCTTACGTTGCTGTCGAGTAATTTGCATTTTGTGTGGTGGACCACCAAGGGTGAGTCGACTATGCGGACCGACGCGCGGTACACGCCTTCCGATGGGTTCGAGACGTTTCCGCAGCCCGAGTTGACGGAGCGGATGGATCGGGTCGGCAAGGAGCTGGACGAGTTCCGGCGGTCGGTGATGCTGGGCCGTCAGCTTGGGCTCACCAAGCTGTACAACCTGGTGCACAACGAGTCTGTCACCGACGAGGACATCCAACGCCTGCGAGACATCCACACCGAGATCGACCTGGCCACCGCCGAAGCCTACGGCTGGGACGACCTCGACCTAGGCCACGGCTTCCACCAGACCCGGCAGGGAACGCGGTTCACGATCGCGCCCGATGCTCAGGTCGAAGTCCTCGATCGGCTCCTCGAACTCAACCACGAGCGCTACGCCGAAGAAGTACGACAGGGCTTGCACGACAAGAAGAAGGCCAAACCGAAGCGCGCTAATAAGGCTGTCGAGCAACAGCCGTCGCTGGATGGTCTGTTCCAGCCCGACGGCACGCTCTTCTGAGCAGCAGGAGGAACTCCATGGAAAAGAAGTTCACCAGCGACGAGGTTCCGCTGGCGCAGCTGCTCGACCAGGCCAAGGCAGGAGCTCTCCAGCTCCCTGACTTCCAGCGAGGTTGGGTGTGGGACGACAACCACATTTCCAGCTTGCTGGCGTCGGTGTCGCTGTCCTATCCGATCGGCGCCGTGATGACCTTGCAGACCGGCAACCCTGACGTTCGGTTCCGGCCGCGGCCCCTAGAGGGTGTCGAGCTGGCCTCGCCAGTCGAGCCGGAGTTCTTGCTCCTGGACGGCCAGCAGCGCATGACGTCGCTGTACCTCGCGCTCCGCTCAGGCGCTCCAGTGCAGACCAAGGACGCGCGTAACAATGTGTCACGTAGCTACTTCGCGGATATCAAGGCCTGCATCGACCCGGCGAAGGACCGGGACGAGGCTATTGTCAGCGTTCCGGAAGACGGTGTTATCCGAACATTCCGAGGCGAGACGATCTTGGACGTGTCGACGCCGGAGGCGCAAATCGCCGCCGAAATGTTCCCGCTCGGCAGCATCATGGACTACGCCGCGACCATGGAGTGGCAGCTCGCCTACCTCGGCCAAGGGCCTGGCCTGCCGGAAGAACGTCTGAAGATCTGGACTGCTTTCAACGGGGCCGTGATCAATGCGTTCGTGCATTACCAGGTGCCGACCATCGCGTTGATCCGTTCCACGCCGAAGGAAGCGGTCTGTCAGGTCTTTGAGAAGGTCAACACCGGCGGTGTGTCGCTGACCGTGTTCGAGCTACTGACTGCGACTTACGCGGCCGACGACTTCAACGTGCGTGCCGATTGGGACGCACGCAAGAAGGAGCTGTCCGCTCATCGGTTGCTCAGCGGCTTCGAGGCGACTGACTTCTTGCAGATCCTGACACTACTCTCGACGTTCGATCGGCGGAAGAAGCACCTCGCCGACGGTCTTGCGGATGACAAGGCGCCCGCGGTGTCGTGCAAGCGCCGGGACATGCTTCGCCTTGAACTGGCCGACTACCGGAAGTGGGCTGACGACGCCACAAAGGCGCTTCAACGCGTTGTCCGGTTTCTGCATGGCGAGCACGTCTACCGGGCGAATGATCTGCCCTATGCGACCCAGCTCGTACCGCTGACGGCGATTCTGGTTGTGCTCGGCGACGCTGCCGAAGGGCTTGGTGTCCGGCAGAAACTGCAGCAGTGGTACTGGTGCGGTGTATTCGGCGAGATGTATGGCGGGTCGACCGAGACCAGGTTCGCCAACGACCTGCCGGACGTTGTCAGCTGGGTTACGGACGGTGGGCCTGAGCCGAGAACCGTTCGTGAGGCCCAGTTCCAAGCCGAACGGCTCCTGACCTTGCGCACTCGCAACAGTGCTGCTTACAAGGGCATTTATGCGATGCTGATGAAACGAGGTGGCCGGGACTTCCGCACAGGGGAGACCATCGACGTTCAGGCTTACCTTGATGATGCGATTGACGTGCACCATATCTTCCCCCAACGCTGGTGCTCTGCGAACGGTATCGCGGACGCCATCGCGAACAGCATCGTGAACAAGACCGCGATCGACGCCCGGACCAACCACCGGATCGGAAGCAACCCTCCCAGTAAGTATCTGGCCCGGATCCAGAGCGGCGACAAGGTCAGTGCCACGGACCTCGACGCGATTCTCCGTTCGCACGACATCGACACTCTTGCGTTGCGTGGTGACGACTTTCCGGCGTTCTTCAACGCTCGATTCGAGCGCCTGCTCAAGCAGATCGAGGAAGCGATGGGTAAGCCGGTGAACCGATCGGCGGACCGTGCGGAAAGTCCGTTTGTGGACGCGCGCACTGACCCGGGGCGGATTCGTGAGGACATTCGGACGGTGATCGCCGCTGGGGAGAGTAAGGTCGTCGAGTTCAAGTCCACCGGGCGGAAGAACATGCGGACCGGTGCAAAGGACGACGCCATGGAGTGGGGCGTTGTCAAGTCGATCGCCGGCTTCATGAACGCCTATGGCGGAACGCTGCTCATCGGAGTGGCCGACGATGGTGCGATCGTCGGTATCGAAGAGGACTTCACAGTGCTTGGAAAGAAGAACCCTGACGGGTGGGAGCTCTGGCTCACCGAACTCATCGGTGCACGGATGGGCAAGGTGGCGGCCGCCGGTCTTGATCTCCGGATGGGCAAACTCGACGGTCGTACGGTCGCTCGGATCGACGTCCCGCCAGGTGCCAAGCCGCAGTTCGCCACACAGGCAAAAGGGGACAAGAAGCCCGTCTTTCTCGTCCGGATCAACAACTCGACACAGGAGCTCTTCGGAGATGACCTGGTGAATTACCAACGGTCTCGCTGGACCGACTGACTGTTCTTATTCCGGTTCGCCGTCAGCCCAGCCCAGAGCAGCCCCGTAGCTGGCTCGCACCAGGTCAAGGCAGCTCTGGGCCGGTGGCAGCGTTCCGGTCTGGTGGCCAAGCTGGACTGTCCAATCGAACGTGGGAAGGCGGGCGAACCCGTGCCGCGCGACTCTCCAGCCGGTCACTTTGTGAACAAGGTCCGCCGCCGCTGAGGTGAGGGCTTCGATACGGGCCAATGCCGCGAGATCGTAGAGGTCTCGAGCAGCCGTGCGATCAAGCCAGGCCACGGTCTTCATCGCGGCGAACGATGTCAGCGTCGGCACGCGTAGCGACGATGGGGCGACGTCGGTGTAGCGCATCTGCAGCGCTTTGACCTCGGCCGGCCATTGCGCGAGTTCTCGATGTTCAGCGGTGTTCAGCAGCTGGATCCGCACCTGGAGGCCGTCGCGGGTAACCAGGCGAGCAGGGTCGATCGCCCGTACGTCGCCGGGCGATGGGTCCCAGCGTGCGCCTGGGAACTCCCGGCGCAGCAGCCGTGGGAGCTCCCGTAGCGCGTCGGCGACATTCTTGCGCTCGGCGGTATACAGATCGATGTCTTCCGACAATCTGCCACCGGTCGACGGGTCGGGGAGCCATGTGCGGGCAAGTGCGGTGCCTCCGAAGAACACGATCGGCTGATCGAGCTGGGCGAGGGCCACCAGTACGTGACTGATCAGGTGATCTCTTCTGACCTGGCTCTCGGCGACGCCGAAAGCGTCCGCTGTGGCGATGAGTTCAGCAGGATCAAGCATCTGACTTTCTCCCTGTCAACGCGACGATCGTGGCGAGCGATCTTGGGCGGTGCTGCGTCGTGGCCAGTTCCTCGAGAAGTGGCCAGTCGGCACGCAGCATCAAGGCTTGGATCGCTTCATGTGCGTTCGGCTCGCCGATGCCGCCGAGAGTGGGGCGCGTGGCCAGGTCCAGAGCTGTCTGCTCGATGGTGGTCGCCCAGCCGGTGCCAAGCTCGGTCTCTGTTCGCTCGACGTCGAGCTTGCTTACGTCGCGTTTCACGAAGACTATCCGTGCGTCCGCTGTCGGCAACGGCGGACGTTGCTTGGGGATGGCGAGAACCGCGACCGCGAGCCGTCGCGAGGCAGCGCCGTGGATGTAGGCGGCGCTGATCCCCATCAGGGCGGCCGACGAGACCCCGTAGTCGACCTGCCCGACGCCCAAAGCCACTGCGTTGAGATCAGGGACCCAGCGTGAATCGCCAAGCCGGTTCAACGGCGGGAGCGCGTAGTAGCCGTTGGCGACGCGACGAAGGACTCCGGAACGGGTCAAGCGTGCGATCTCGGCGCGTGGGTGTGCGTAGAGATCGGAGAGGTCTCGTGGCCGGAAGACCCGCTGGGATCGCTGCGCCAGCTCGGTGGGAAGACTCACCCGTGTCCTAGCCATCAGTACGACCTCCGTAGGGTTCAAGCCTACGTTCATCGTAGTCGATGCGCTGCGTATCTGGCTCGCTCACGCAGTGTATTAGGAGAGTCGCGCTTGGATTGTCACTGATCGTCGCTACGGTAGGTCGCATGACTGAACAGCCGGTACTCGGTGTCCCCTCGGCGAGGGAGATCCGTGACGAGCTGCAACAGCTGGTGCTGAATGACCTGTTAGGCCCGCTTGACGGGCCGGAGGAAGAGCTAGGCGGCGGCGAGAACCCGATCGACCGATACCTCCTTGGCAGGCTGGCGCCGAAGGATGTGGCGATCGAGCCCGAGCAACAGGACGACTTTTCCCGGGCTGACGCCGGCGACGCCGCGGAGCCGGACCCTCAGCCGACGGCGCCGAACGTCGTCAGCCTCACCCCCGCTGCGCTGGGCTTCACCGCTCATGTCGACGGAAAAGCGACGAAGCTGCTGGTCACCGCGAAATGGGGGCGGTATGAGCGCGGCACGTCCGAGCGCGAGGACACAGCGGGCAAGCAGGTCTGGCGGCGAGAGCAAATGGGGGGTTCGGTCGTCGTCCCGCTGACCCCAGGTCTGCTGCCCCGCTCGTCGCCGAGTTCGGATCAACCGGATGTGGTCGTTCGTGGCCGAGTTCGGAAGCAAGATGGAAACTGGCTGGTTTCGCTGTTCCTGGACAACGAACAGAGCCAGCCCGAGCGACGACGACATGTTCCTTCGTGGCTGTTCCAGGTTGAGTTGTCCGCGGTCGGCGAGGACGCGCGACCGGTGTTCCTGCCACGGCATGAACGGCCGAGAAACATCGACTCCGCGGATCAGGCCGAGCGTCGGCGCCTGGCCATGGCATACCGATTCCATCCCGAGTTCGCCTTCGGCAGCGGAACAGCGGTCCATGCCGTCGTCGATCCCGGCGATCCCATGCGTGCGACAAAGATCAGCACCAGCACCGTGCCCGAGTACGAGGTTCCGCACACTGGTGTGCCGACCGTTGACGATGATCCCGATCTCCCCGAGCTCGGAGATGTCGAACTCGGGATGAAACGGCTGAGTGAGCTCGCCGGCCAGTCAGCCGAATCGCTGGTCGCCGTCTTGCGTCCGTTGGTCGTTGGCTATCGCGCCTGGATAGACCGCAAAGCGACGGCGATCGGAGACTCGGACCAGTACTTGGGCGAATACTTCGAAGAGGCTCGCGAAAGCTTGGTCGCTGCGAGCCGTGCGGCCGATCGCATCGAAGCCGGCATCGATGTCCTTGCCTCCGATGATCGTGCACGCCGCGCATTCGGGTTCGCGAACCGTGCGATGTACCTCCAGCGGTTGCACACCCAGGTCGCTGCCAGGCGACGTAAGGATCAGGCCGCCGATTTCGACCGGACAGTGTCCCTCGTGGACCAAAATACGACACAGGAATGGCGGCCTTTCCAGCTGGCGTTCATTCTGCTCAATCTGGCATCGCTGGCGGATCCCGCGCATCCTGAGCGGTCGACCGAAGATACCGCGGTCGCGGATCTGCTGTGGTTCCCGACAGGCGGTGGCAAGACCGAGGCCTACCTGGGGCTGACCGCGTTCACCATTGCCATACGTCGCCTACAGCCGCAGTACGGCACGCTCAACGCGATGGCCGGAGTTGCCGTGCTGATGAGATACACGCTTCGGCTACTCACCATTCAGCAGTTCGAGCGCGCGACGACACTGATCTGCGCGGCCGAAATCCTCCGTCGGGAAGACGAACGAACATGGGGCCATACTCCGTTCCGGATCGGCATGTGGGTCGGCGCGAGAGTCACGCCGAACAGCACGAAGAAGGCCGAGGACTGGCTGAAGCAACGTCGGAACATCCGCGGTACGGTGACCCGGGCCCAAGGCTCTCCACACCAGCTGTCCAGCTGCCCTTGGTGCGGCAGCCGGATTGAACCCGGCCGCGACATCGAGGTCAACAACGTCTATCGACGCACCCTCGTGACCTGCCCTGGTCTCAGCTGTCCTTTTGGCGCACTCGCTGCTGCCAACGACGGGCCTGGCCGAGAGGAACGTCGGGGGTTGCCGGTCCTGGTGGTGGACGAGGAGATCTATCGGCATCCGCCGGCGTTGCTGATCGGAACAGTGGACAAGTTCGCTCAGCTGCCGTGGCGGGGCGAGACGACGACCCTGTTCGGGCGGGTCAGTCAAAGGTGTGAACGCCATGGCCTCGTGACCGAGGACCTTCGAAACAATGATGGCTGGGAGGAAAAGGATCGGCACGGGCCGCTGCCGGAGGCGCCGGCTTCGCAGATCGTGGGTATTGCGGCGTTGCGCCCACCCGACCTGATCATCCAGGACGAGCTACACCTGATCTCCGGGCCGCTCGGCTCACTGGTCGGACTCTACGAATGTGCCGTCGATGAGCTCGCGACTTGGGAAAACCCGGACACTCGACGCAAGGTCAGACCAAAGGTGATCGCCTCGACCGCGACTGTACGACGTGCGGACCGGCAAATAGGTTCGCTGTTCGATCGCAAAACGGAGATCTTCCCGCCACCGGGACTCTCCGTCGATGACAACTTCTTCGCCAGGCAGCGTGATGTGTCCGGCCAACCTGGCCGTCGCTACGTCGGAATTTGTGCTCAAGGAACCCGGATCAAGTCGACATTGATCCGGGTCTATGTCTCGGTGCTCGGAGCGGCGCAGAAGCTGCATGAGCGATACGGCCGCAACGAGATCACCGACCCGTACATGACCTTGGTCGGCTACTTCAACAGTCTTCGTGACCTCGGTGGCATGCGGAGGATCGCCGAAGACGACGTGCGCAGCAGGCTGAAGCGTGCGGCTGAGCGTGGGTTGGCCACCAGATACGTATCCGACGACGGGATCCGGGAGCTCACCTCCCGGCTGTCCTCGGACGAAATCCGCCCACTGCTCGACCGACTGGAGGTCGAATTCCCTCGAAGCAAGGACAAGGGCGCCCCCACGCCGATCGACGTCCTGCTCGCCACGAACATGATCGCGGTGGGTGTCGACGTCTCCAGGCTTGGCATGATGGTGGTCTGCGGACAACCGAAATCGGCGGCCGAATACATCCAGGCCACCAGCCGGGTCGGCCGAAGTTCACCAGGGCTCATTTTCACCGTCTACAACTGGGCCCGGCCTCGCGATCTTTCGCACTACGAAAGCTTCGAGCACTTCCATGCGACGGTCTATCGTCATGTCGAAGCACTATCGGTGACGCCGTTCGCAGACCGTGCGGTGGACCGCGGCTTGACCGGTGTACTGGTTTCGCTGATCAGGGAGTCCGAACTCGCCTACAACGGCAATCGGCGTGCGGAAGACTTCGACAGCACATCCAAACTCGCCGCGTACGTCGCCCGGTATCTCCGTCAGCGGTCTCGGAGCACGACTGATGACGATGCCGAACGCCGGGTGGAAAAGGCGTTGGACGAAAGACTGGCCTACTGGAACCGGGAGCGTCTTACCCCTGGGCGCCGGCTGGCGTACGAACAGCCTGGCCGTTCCGACGACATCGTCGGCCTCTTGCACCCCCCGACAGGCGGGAGCTGGAGGCTCGCCACATGCCCCAGGTCACTGCGCGATGTCGAGCCAGGTGTTCAACTGTTGTTACAACCTCCTGGCGGTGTGGTCGCGGATACCCCACCGCCGTTCGCCGCACGAATACCAGCGGCCGAGACCGAACCGGAAGGCGGAGATTCGTGACCACCGCGGAACCTCAGGCGCACCGAGTCGGGGCGATGCGGCCGAATCAGCTACTGCACACCTACGGCGCCGGCGCGATGGCGGACCTTCCCAATCTGTCCGTGGTTATGCTGGGTCTCGATTTCTGGAACCTCGAGCGATCTCACGTTGTGCAAGAAGAGCGCTTGCTGAGCGCGGTACGGGCGAAGCTAGGCCGTCAGGTCACAGCCTTGCGGTTGCCGCCGTATTTGCCGGAGACGCCTGACCCCTTCGGGCAGTGGACCAAGGTCGGGGTTCCGGTAGGCTTGTTCCCAGGCTGGCTTCGATGCTCTCGCTGCAATCGGCTGGGTGAAGCCACCAGCGGCCTGTTCGATCTGGAACCTGACCCGGTGCGGCCCGATCATGTTCGATATGCGCATAAGTGCTGGGGAAGCGGGAAGAAACGCCCTGCCGCTCTGCCTGCTCGCTTCGTACTGGCGTGCGAGAACGGTCACCTCGACGACTTTCCGTGGCACTTCTATTCACATCGGGGTGTCCAGCCCGAGTCCGGGCACTCCCTCAGGATGACTGAATCCGGCAGTACCGGTGAGGCCGCCAACGTGTTCGTCACCTGCGAGTGCAACGCTCGCAGGTCGATGTCCGAGGCTTTTGGTGAGGCGGCTGAATTCAGTCTGCCGGGTTGCCGGGGCCGTCATCCTCATCTTCCGGGCAAGTTCGACGAGTGTGGGCGGCCTGTCCGCACTCTCGTCCTCGGTGCTACCAACAGCTGGTTCCCGACTCAGCTGAGAGCCTTCACCGTACCCAGGGATCGTGACCCACTCATGCACGTGGTCGCGGAGTTCTGGAAGGAACTGGAGATTCTCGCCAAATTGCCCGAGGAGGTGGCCAAGCAGATCATTCCGAATCAAAACTGCTGGCCTGACCTCGAACGCTACGGCATTGACAAGGTGTGGCGCGCAGTCGTCGAGCGTGCCCGGCACAGGCCGTGCGATGAGCGACGTGGAGACAGCGTCGACCTTTACCAGCCGGAGTGGGATGCCCTTACCAGCGACCGGGCGGCGAATCAGCCCAACTTCACCACAGTGCGAGAGTCGGTTCCAGAGAACGCCGGCTCGTGGTTGAACAGGTTGGTCTTGGTGCCACGGTTGCGGGAGGTGGCTGCGCTCTACGGATTCACCCGGATCGACGCGCCGGAATGGGAGGCGCAAGACACCCCGGACCAGCGACGCGCGCCACTGTCGCTGTCGGAGCCAACATGGGTTCCCTGTGCGGAAACCCGGGGCGAAGGGTTCTTTTTGCGGTTCGATGAGGATCGTGTCGCCCGCTGGGAAGCCCGGCCGGAGGTGTGTCAGCGTGAGCGGGACGTGCTGTTGCCCGCGCATCGGTCATGGTGTCGTCAGCGAGACGTCGACGCCGGGGGCTGGCCAGGGATGCGGTATGTCCTCCTGCACACCTTCGCGCACACGCTCATCCGTGAGCTCGCCCTGGATTCGGGGTACAGCGCGGCAGGAATCGGCGAGCGGATCTACGCGCGTTCAGCCACGGAGGGTGGGCAGACGCCTATGGCTGGGATCTTGTTGTACACGGCGGCGCCGGACAGCGAAGGAACGCTGGGTGGACTCGTGTCATTGGGTAAGACCGAAAGGCTTGGACAGCTAGTCGATCAGGCGCTCGAGGCGGCGGAACTCTGCAGTTCCGATCCGCTCTGTTCGGAGCACGACCCGCGGGTGCACGGAAGGCTCTATGGCGCCGCCTGCCATGCCTGTTTGTTCGCCGCGGAAACGTCATGTGAACGAGGAAACCAGTACCTGGACCGAGCGTTGCTGGTCGATACTCTTGGTACCACAGGGTGTGGCTTCTTCTCCGATTAGTCGTCAAGGACCTCGAACTGGTCGATTCGACTGATTTCGTACTGACGTCCGGTGTGTCGGAGCGCACCGGTGACCCGGACATTGCGTCCGTCACCATGGGTAGCTACCGCCAAGGCGTACTGCTGTGGATTCAGTCGCATGACGATCCGGTCTTCTTCCCGGTGCTGGTCTTTGGCCTGGATTGTGCCGGCCAATTGAACCTTGCCGAGTTTGTCTGTTGGACGAGGGCGTTCCAGATGAGTGACGCGTCCGATCACCACGACTGCTTCGGCAACCGGCAACATCCGCAGGTGCTTCGCCGCGCGCTTGAGGGTCGAGATTGCGCGAGAGTCGAAGCGGATGAGCGGGGTGTCCGCTTCGGTCGGCGAGGCCACGGCCCAGGAAAAGGAAAGCTCGAACATACTCTGCCGCTGCCCGCCGATGTACACCAGCGCGTCACAGAGGTTGGCCGAGACCCCGTCTCCGATCCGCTCTTCGAACTCGATGAAGTTGTCTCCGTACGTTTCCGCCACAGCGTCACGGGCTGCTGACGCTGCCTGGTGGAGCAGAAGGAGCACGTCACGCGTGGACACCGTAGGTTTCAGGCTCACGTCGGGAAGCGGGCTTTCTACTCGTAGCACGTAGCTGCCGACACTGGTTTGTCCCAGTCGGAGCTGGTCGATGACTGCCTTCGCTGCTAAAGGCTTCTGGCTGGGCAGAACGCTGGGGCGTTCTGGAGATGCGGCGGCCGTCGCGGCTGCCAAGAGGAGGTCATGAACTCCTCTGACCGCACGCAAGCCCTCGCTCAGCGGAATCGTGCCGCTGGGTGTGTCAGGGACGGTCCTGACCTGGTACACGTCAACCTGAGTTGAGCGGAGATCTCGAATAACTTCAGGTTCCGGTCGTCCTTCAACAAAAGACAGCGTCCTGACGATGTCGGCGACGCGCTCGGCGTAGTCCCGTAACTCCGAGGTGGCGGGCACGAGGAGCTCGACTTCGGATTCGTCGACGATGGTCGTCCAAACGATCGCGCGGCTGTACGTGCCTGATTCACGCCAGCCTGTTGAGCGCAGGTAAGTGGCGATGGCGGTGAGGTCAACAGTACGGCGTTCATCGTTGGGGCTCTCGTAGGACATCAGGCCCCCACCGGCAGTGTCGCGGCCGACTTCATCACCGCGTGGAGTGAGTTGACCGTTAGGAGATTCCGAACAGGGACGTCCACTCGCACCTTGCTGTCCGGTTTGAGATTCGATGTCGGTTGGTCGCGCAGCGACATCCAATAAGCGGCATGTCTGAGTTCGGTGCCGGAGGGGGCGTGATCCACGTAGTCGTGCCAGTCATCGGGGACTATCACGAGTATCAGGAACCTGGGGACCATGAAGTCGGTGCCGGCGAGCTCGTTGTAGTGACGGGTCCGAAGTTCGTACTTCCAGTAACCCTGTTGCTCGACAGCGATGCGTTTCGACCAGCTCTTGACCTGCACCTCGATGTTCGGGTGACGGAGCTGACCGAGTTTGCCCTTGTGGCCGATCGTCAGATCGAAACCTCGGCTGTCGATGTCTTCTCGCGCGACGGTCAGCCCGGCCGCCGACGCGAGGACATGAACGAACGACTGGCCGAAGGCCCCTTGATGTTCTGGTTTGCTCAGCACCAGTTCCATGCCCACCGTCTAGATTTCGAATTGAAGCCCAGAGTAGTCGATCTTTCGCCGTTGTGGACGACAACAAGGTACGTCAGAGTTGGCCGCCGATTCGCATGTCGATGTGCCCACGCGCGACCGATCGCTCCAAGGTGGGGTCCGGCGCGGAGGCGTCTAGGGACCGCTGACGTAGAACGGTTGGCCTTCCTTGCTGGAGTTGATCCACCCAGTTCGATCTATGTGCCGAGATGGCTCTCTCTGGCGAGACCTTGATGCGGTTCGAACCTCTAAGCCGCACGAGTACTCGATCGATCCGGACGCGACCTCCGGAGCCGCCTCTAGCCGCGCTCCGTGGAGGCGGAATACGTCCGAAGGACGCGTAGCTCCACGTCCTTGACGTCCGTGCTGTAGACGTTCCTTCGGGCCGATCAACAGAGACCGATGAGATAGCCGCAGTCGGAGACCTCGCCGCATCTGCGCCTTCGTGCGACCAGCAGTTGGGCAAGTCCGCCGAAGTCGGAAGTCGGATCTTTGTCATGAGGCCAATCGAGATGCCTCTGGATGAAATGGCCCGCGCTCGCCGTCGGGCCGATCATCATCAGCCGACAAGGGCCGGTTGGGGCCTTCGCGAGCGCCGCCACACCGCGGACGAGCCCGAGCAGTTCCGGCTGAGTCGATGCCCTGTGGTTTGGGTGGCAGTGCCCTGCTGTCGCACCTTCCAGACCGCCTCGAGGCGATCGTTGGTCGCATGGTGACGATGCGCAGGGCGCTTCGCTGCCTCGTCGGACCAGGCACTGTCATCTTCGTCACCGTTTCCCCTGGACAGCAGGTCAACAGGCCTCAGCGGGTAGCCACTACGCTGGGACCAACCCCGAACGGTGTCAAAGAGAGCGGAGCCGACGTGTCTGTGTCTTCACCTGCCCCAGGTGGTGCCATCGAGGACCTGCGCGCGTCCGTGGGGCTCCAGATCGCCGACGAGCAGCTCCTGCGCACCCTCGCGACCGGCCTCGCCGACGTCGAGACCCTGCTCCGCGAGGTCGTCCGCAGTGATGTCAAGGCCGTCGAGGACGCCGCTTCGCACCTGGTCGAGGCGGGTGGCAAACGTTTCCGTCCGCTGTTCACGCTGCTGGCTTCGCAGTTCGGGCCGAAGCAGGGCGACCAGGTGGTCACCGCCGCCGCGGCCGTCGAGCTCGTGCACCTCGCGACGCTGTACCACGACGACGTGATGGACGAGGCGACGATGCGCCGCGGCGCGGAAAGCGTCAACGCCCGCTGGGACAACACCATCGCCATCCTCACCGGCGACTTCCTGTTCGCGCACGCCTCGCGGCTGGTCGCCGACCTCGGCACCGACGCGGCCCGGATCATCGCCGAGACCTTCGGCGAGCTGGTCACCGGTCAGATGCGCGAGACGGTCGGCCCGGCCGACGGCGACGACGCGGTCGAGCACTACCTCACGGTCATCGCGCAGAAGACCGGCTCGCTGATCGCCACCTCCGGCCGGTTCGGCGGGATGATGTCCGGCGCGCCCGACGACTACATCGACGCGCTTCGCCGCTTCGGCGACATCATCGGGACGGCGTTCCAGATCTCCGACGACGTCATCGACATCGCGTCCGCTTCCGACGAGCTCGGCAAGGCGCAGGGCACAGACCTGCGCGAAGGTGTCCGCACGCTTCCGATGCTGTACGCGCTGGCCGACCCGGCCACCGACCCGCGCCTGGTCGAGCTGCTGTCCGGCCCCATCTCCGACGACAAGCTCGTCGCCGAGGCCCTTGGCCTGCTGCGGGCCTCGTCCGGACTCGAACGCGCACGCGAAACTCTTTCCGACTACGCTCGTCGGGCGCGTGCCGAGCTCGCGGCGCTGCCCGCGTCGCCCGCCCGGGACGCCTGCGAATCGGTCGCCGACTACCTGGTCGCGCGAACGCATTGACAAAGGGCAGGTTAGATGTCCATTTTCGGACAGGTTTGGCTGTGGAGTCTGCTGGCGTTCGTCGTCGGCGCGCTGCTCACCTGGCTGGTGCTGGTGCTACCGGCGCGCAAGCGCATCCGTGAGCTCGAAAGCTCGCTGGCCACCGCGCACGCCGAGACGTCCCGGCTGCCAGCCGGGGTGAGCCTCGGCGCGGGTGCCGCGGCCGTCGCCGGCGGGACCGCGTATCTCACGACGCCGTCGCACGACGATCTGGACGAGGAGTTCGCGGCGGCCGAGGAGCCGAAGCCCGCGTATCCCGAGACGCTCACCGAGCAGGAGCCCGCTCAGCAGTGGACCGAGCCTGCCGAGGAGCCCGTCAAGGACGTCCACGAGAACGTCCACGAGGAGCCGAAGCACGCCGCGTCCGCGACGCAGATCTTCGAGCCCGAGGAAGAGTACGAGGCCGAGTACCGCACCGCGTCCCAGCCGGACCCGGAGCCTGAGCCCGACCCGGAGCCCGCCGCCGAGCGGACACAGTTCATCCCGGCGGCCTTGCCGGAACCCGAGCCGGAGCCCGAGCCCGAGAACCCGTACGTCGCCGCGGCGACCGACTATCTCCAGCCCGCGTCGAAGCTGGACCTGGAGCCGGAACCCGAGCCGGAGCCCGAGCCCCAGCCGCCGTTGCCGGGCGAAGGGCCGTACCGGTCCCGTCTGGAGATGCAGCTGGACCCCGAGGGTGCCGAGACGCAGCCGGAGCCGGTGTCCCTGTTCAGCCCCGCGTCGCGCGTGGAGACGGAACAGGCGCCCGTCGAGACCAACTGGTTCGAGCGGGAAGAGGAGCTGCACGATCCGCCCGCCTACGCCTTCGGGTCGGACGAAGAAGCGCAGGCCGGTCTCCTCGACTCGGAGCCCGAGACGCCCGCCGAAGCCACCCAGGTGCTGCCCAAGCGCACGCCGCGGGGCGCGGTCCGTGGCGGTTTCGAGCCGCCTCAGCCGATCCAGCCGTCGATGCGGGCGATCGAACGCCGTGAGCCGGAACTGTCCGGTGGGCAGAGCGGTTCGCTGTTCGAGCCCGCCGTCCAGCCGGGCGACGCGATGCCGGCGCCGGAGCCCCCGCCCGCGCGGCAGGTCGCCGCTCCGGTGCCCGAATCCGTTCCGCCCGGCCCGTTCGGTCCCGGTTCGGCGATGCCGCGGCCGGGTGGCGGCCGTCCCGCCGACGATTTCGCGGTCAAGGCCAGCGTGACCGCTCTGCGGTACTGCACGGAGGACTCGCAGCAGTTCCCGAAGATGGTCGCGGAGGTCTGGTTCCGGACCGCCGCCGACGCGGAGCGCGTGGGCTTCCGTCCCCTCACCTGAGTGCAATGAACGGGCCGTTCCTTGCGAAATTTGCAAGGAACGGCCCGTTCATAGCGTTCGGGGGCGAGCTACACCACGGTCCAGGTGTCCTTGCCGCGCAGCAGCCCCTGCAGATCGGGCTTGCGGGCGGCCTGGGCCTCTTCGACCTGGGCACGCGCCTGGTCGTCGTAGGTAGGCCGCTCGACCTGCCGCAGGATGCCGGTCGGCACGTGGTTCAGGTTCTGGTCACCGATCCGCGAAAGGGCGAACGCGTACGACGTGTCCTCGATCGTCGGGTCGTGCACGACGAGGTTCTCGTCGCCGATGTTCGCGACCTTCCCGACCTCCAGCCCGGCCCAGCCGCCGCGCGTGACACCGTATTCGCCCTGCGGCCCGAACTTGATCGGCTCGCCTGCCTTCAGCGGGATGAGCCGGGTGGCGGCCTCGTCCTTGTCCTTGAGGACGTCGAAGGCGCCGTCGTTGAAGATCGGGCAGTTCTGGTAGATCTCCACCAGCGCCGACCCGCGGTGCTTCGCGGCGGCTTCCAGCACCTCGGTCAGGCCCTTGCGGTCCGAGTCGAGCGCGCGGCCCACGAACGACGCTTCGGCGCCGATCGCCAGCGAGAGCGGGTTGAACGGGGTGTCGACCGAGCCCATCGGGGTGGACTTCGTGACCATGCCCGGCCCGGACGTCGGCGAGTACTGGCCCTTGGTGAGACCGTAGATCCGGTTGTTGAACAGCAGGATCTTGATGTTCACGTTGCGCCGCAGCGCGTGGATCAGGTGGTTGCCGCCGATGGACAGCGCGTCGCCGTCACCGGTGACGACCCACACCGACAGATCCGGCCGCGCGGTGGCGAGCCCGGTCGCGATCGACGGCGCCCGGCCGTGGATCGAGTGCATGCCGTAGGTGTTCAGGTAGTACGGGAACCGGGACGAGCATCCGATACCCGAGATGAACACGATGTTCTCGCGCTTGAGGCCGAGCGTCGGCAGGAACGACTGCACGGCGTTGAGCACGACGTAGTCACCGCAGCCGGGACACCAGCGGACCTCCTGGTCCGACTTGTAGTCCTTCGCCTTCTGCGGTTCGGTCTCGGTCGGCACAAGGTCCAAGCCGCCGAGGGTGGGGATCCCCAGGTCGATCGCGGTCACTTCGCCCCCTCCGTACTGGTGATGATCTCCGTGAAGACGCCTTGCAGCTCTTCGGCCTTGAAGGGCAGCCCGGCGACCTTCGTGTACGACTTCACGTCGACGAGATACTTGGCCCTCAAGAGCATCGAAAGCTGGCCGAGGTTCATTTCCGGGACGACGACGGTGTCGTACGAACGGAGTACGTCACCGAGGTTGCCGGGGAACGGGTTGAGATGGCGCAGATGCGCCTGCGCGATCGGCATGCCGTCCTTGCGCACGCGGCGGCACGCGGCGCCGATCGGCCCGTAGGACGAGCCCCAGCCGAGCGCCAGCACCCGCGCCTTGCCGCCGCTCGGATCGTCGACGACGAGGTCCGGGACATCGACGCCGTCGATCTTGGCCTGGCGCAGCCGCACCATCTTGTCGTGGTTGTCCGGGTCGTAGGAGATGTGGCCGGTCTTGTCGGCCTTCTCCAGCCCGCCGATGCGATGCTGCAGACCGGCGGTGCCCGGCAGCGCCCACTCGCGGGCGAGGGTCTCCGGGTCGCGTACATACGGCCAGAATTCCCCGGAATCGTCCTCGGCATTCGGCTCGGTGGCGAATTCCACGCGCAGATCCGGCAGATCCTCGACGTTCGGGATCAGCCAGGGCTCGGAGCCGTTCGCGATCGCGCCGTCCGACAGCAGGAACACCGGCGTGCGGTACTTGAGCGCGATCCGGGTGGCCTCCAGCGCCGCGTCGAAGCAGTCCGCGGGGGACAGCGGCGCGACGATCGGCACCGGGGATTCGCCGTTGCGGCCGAACATCGCCTGCAGCAGGTCGGCCTGCTCGGTTTTGGTCGGTAGGCCGGTCGACGGCCCGCCGCGCTGGACGTCGACGACGACCAGCGGCAGTTCGGTCATCACCGCGAGGCCGATGGCCTCGGATTTCAGCGCGACACCGGGCCCGGACGTCGAGGTGACGCCCAGGGCACCGCCGTAGGAGGCGCCGAGCGCCGCGCCGATGCCGGCGATCTCGTCCTCGGCCTGGAAGGTGAGGATGCCGTAGTTCTTGTGCTTGGACAGCTCGTGGAGGATGTCCGACGCCGGGGTGATCGGGTACGTGCCGAGCAGGATCCGCAGGCCCGACTGCTGCCCGGCGGCGACCAGCCCGTACGCCAGCGCGGTGTTCCCGGTGATCTGGCGGTACGTGCCCTGGTTCAGCTTCGCGGGCGCGACCTCGTACGTCGTCGCGAACGACTCCGTCGTCTCGCCGTAGTTCCAGCCGGCGCGGAAGGCCAGGATGTTGGCCTCGGCGATGTCGGCCTTCTTCGCGAACTTCTCGCGCAGGAAGCGTTCCGTACCTTCGGTCGGCCGGTGGTACATCCACGAGAGCAGGCCGAGAGCGAACATGTTCTTCGCGCGTTCGGCGTCCTTTTTGGACAGTCCGGTCTCTTCGAGTGCGCCCCTGGTCAGCGTCGACATGGCCACCCGGTGGACTTGATAGGCCGAAAGGGTGTCGTCGTCGAGCGGGTCGTTCTCGAAGCCGACCTTGACCAGGTTCCGCTTCGAGAACTCGTCGGTGTTGAGGATGATCGTCCCGCCTGACGGGACATCGGCGAGGTTCGCCTTCAGTGCGGCGGGGTTCATGGCGACCAGGACGTCCGGCCGGTCGCCCGGCGTCAGGATGTCGTAATCGGCGAAGTGCACCTGGAAGCTCGAGACGCCCGGGATGGTGCCCTGTGGCGCGCGGATCTCGGCGGGGAAGTTCGGCATGGTCGACAAGTCGTTGCCGAAGGCGGCCGCCTCCGAGGTGAACCTGTCGCCCGTCAGCTGCATGCCGTCACCGGAGTCGCCGGCGAACCGGATGACCACCCGGTCCAGCTTGGCGACCTCGGTGGGCCTGACGGCCGACAAGGAGCCGTTGCCGTTCGCACTCGTGCTCATAGGTCAGGGATTCCCTCTCTCCCGACGTGCGTCGTCCCCGGCCGTGCCGGAGATCGGCGTGCCTCGCCCGGCGATGTCGGCCAGGTCACAGGTGCCATGTCCCGAGGTTAGTCCTCGGCACACTTCCCAGGTTGCCGTAAAAACGGGCCGGACCTACTTCTCGAGTGTCCTGAGCTCGTCGCTGAGCGGGGATTATCCGGTTTATCTGTTACCGATGGTAACGGTCGGCGATGCGGCTCGATTGTGAGCCGTATCTCCTTCCAGCGTAGTGAAGTCCGGTTGAGGAACGGTCAGCGGCCGGTCATCGACGCTCGCAGCCTGGCGAGCCGTTCGGTGAACGCGGGTGCGGTGAGTGACGCCACCTGAGGCTCGATTTCGGCGTCGACGGCGGCCGAATGGTCGGTCAGTGCCGCGGTGTGCCGAAGCGTGCGCTTCGTCGCCAAAAGGACGTCTCGCGGAGCGTCGACGGCGGGTTTCGCCAGTTCACGGGCGGCCTCGACCAGATCGCCCTCGACGAGCCGGAGCGCGAGCCCGCTTTCGACAGCGGCTTCGGCGCCGACGACCTCACCGAAGAGTGTCATCGCCGCGGCCTTCTGCGGTCCGACGAGCCGCTGGATCATCCACGTCATCCCGCCGCCGGGATGGATGCCGAGATCGAGAAATCTGGCCACGAACTTCGCCCTCGGTCCCACGATGCGGACGTCCGCGGCGAGCGCGAGGTTCAATCCGGCGCCCACGGCGGCCCCGCCGACGGCGGCGATCGTGGGCAGGGAACACCGCGCCACCGAGAGGAAGCCGTCATAGATCGCGCGGAGCCCGTCCTCCCGGGCGCCGGCGAGCGTGTCCAGATCGGCGCCCGCGCAGAACGCCGGCGGCGCGCCCGTGACGACCAAGGCGTGGACGCTCTCGTCGGCTTCGGCGCGCGAGACGGCCTCGGCCAGCTGCGCGGACAGGTCGAGGGTCAGTGCGTTGCGGGTCGCGGGCGCGTCGATGGTGAGCACGGCGACGCCGCCGTCATGGCTGGAGCGGATCTGATCGGTCACGCGTCGAGGGTGTCACGCTTCGGGCGTCGGCGGGCGTTCCAGTAACCGGGACAAGACGACGGTGGAGACAGTGCGGTCGACGATCTCCAGCCCGCGCAGCCGTTCCAGCGCCGTCTCCAGGTGGTGGATGTCCGAAGCGCGCAGATGGACGATCGCGTCGGCGGCGCCGGACACCGTGTAGGCCGCGACGACCTCGGGCAACGGTTCCAGCCGGGCTCGGATCCGGGCCGGGGTGATGTTGCCGTTGCAGGTCATCTCGACGAACGCCTCGGTGCCCCAGCCCAGCGCCTCGGGGTCCACGACCGCGGTGAACCCGCGCAGGACCCCGGTTTCGAGCAGCCGGTCGACCCGCCGTTTCACCGCGGGCGCGGACAGGCCGACGACCTTGCCGATGTCGGCGTAGCTGGACCTCGCGTTGGCCATCAGGCATGAAACGATTCGCTGGTCGATGGTGTTCACACGCAATGTTTAGCAGGTATATGCGCAGCGAACAGCGATTGATTGCGGAATTAGGTGAGCCTTACCCTTCGGGTATGCCGGAACTGGAGCAGCAGCCCCGTGTACCCACGACGCGCCGCTACCTCATGTGCCCGCCGCGGTACTTCGCGGTGGATTACGTCATCAACCCGTGGATGGACCCGTCGGTCCCGGTCAGTGTCGACGCCGCGATGGCGCAATGGACCGAACTCCGCGACACCTACCGACGCCTCGGCCACACCGTCGAGGAGATCGACGCCCAGCCCGGCCTGCCCGACATGGTGTTCGCCGCGAACTCCGGCACCGTCGTCGACGGGCGGGTCCTCGGCTCGCGGTTCCGCGCCCCGCAGCGCACCGCCGAGGCCGAGCACTTCCGCCGCTGGTTCGTCGAGCACGGCTACCGCGACATCACCATGCCCGAGAAGATCAACGAGGCCGAAGGCGACTTCGCCTGGACCGGCAAGATCCTCCTCGCCGGTACCGGCTTCCGTACCGACCCGGCCGCGCACGCCGAAGCGCAGGAGGTCCTCGGCGTCCCGGTCGTCTCGCTGCGGCTGATCGACCCGAGCTACTACCACCTCGACACCGCGCTGTTCGTGCTCGCCGAGGCGACCGACACGACGTCCGCCCAGATCGCCTACTACCCGGAGGCCTTCTCGGCCGGGTCCCGGAAGGTACTGGAGCGGATGTTCCCCGACGCGGTAATCGCGGACCGGGCCGACGCGGAGTGTTTCGGCCTGAACGGGGTGTCCGACGGCCGCAACGTCGTCCTGCCGGTCGAGGCGACCGGTTTGGCGGCGCGGCTGACCGAACGCGGCTATGAGGTCGTTTTCCTGGACATCTCCGAACTGCGGAAGGCAGGCGGCGGCCCGAAGTGCTGCACCCTGGAGATCCGCAAGTAATCCATTAGTGGACATCTTGCGAGATCATGTAACTACTCCATTCGCCAAACCGATTAATCGGGAAACATACTCGGTCCCGAATGAGGCGCGGATGGTGATCCTGGCGATTGGCGGCGTGGGCAAACCCGTGCGCGCGCTGGATCCAGGTGAAAACGAGACATGGGTGACCGTCGAGCAGTTCGAGCGGGTGCTGGACTCGGTGGCCGGACGCGAGGACGTCGGGCTCACCTTCGACGACGGCAACGTCTCGGACGTCGAGATCGCGCTCCCCAGACTGGTGGAGCGCGATCTCACGGCCGAGTTCTTCCCTCTCGCGGGCCGGATCGGGCAGCGGGGTTTCGTCGACGCCGACGGCCTTCGCGAGCTGGTCGAGGCGGGTATGTCGATCGGTTCGCACGGCTGGGAGCATCGCGACTGGCGGCGGCTCGACGGCAGGCATGCCCGGCGTGAACTCGAAATCGCACCCAGACTGCTCGCGGATTTGAGCGGGAAGCCGGTGCGCGCGTATGCCCCGCCGTTCGGCGCCTACGACCGGCGAGTGCTCAGCAGGCTCCGGCGTTCCGGGGCGACCAGGGTCTACACGACAGAAGGCGGCCAGGCTTCGCGTGACGGCTGGCTGCGGCCGCGTACGGAGGTCCGGCACGACGTCGACCAGGAATGGATCGACGGTGTGCTCGGTGAGCGGGAGGGCCTGTACCGCCGAGCGGGACGGGTGATGGCGCGGGTCGCCAGGCTTGCCCGCTTTTGACCGGTTTTCTTTGTGCAGTGGGAAAACAACCACCTGTCGGCCCTTGAGCCGAACCATCGGCGAAGGCATCCTGAGCACCCTAGATAAAGAAGCTTTATTAACTAAGGGGTGCTCGGTATGCGGAAACTGCTCCTGTTCTCGGTGATGGTGGTGGCCGCAGGGCTGGCGCCCGCGGCGACGGCCGCGGCCGCCCCTTCGATACAGGCGGGCCCGACCGCGCAGCAGCTGCTGGCGAAGACCACCAGCTGCAAGCAGGTCTCGAACGGCAAGTACAAGACCGACGAGGAAACCGGCAGGACCATCGCGGTCTGCGACGCGGGAAGCGCCGTGTTCTGGAAGGCCGACATGGACGTCGACTGCGACGGGCAGCCGACCGCGCGGTGCAACAAGAACACCGACCCGTGGTTCCAGGACGGCACCGCGTACCCGCGCTCCGACGGCAAGGCGCTGGTCGCCGACGAGACGCCCTACATCGTCGTGCCGAGCATCAGCAGCACGTGGAACTTCGAGAAGGCCGGCCTCAAGGGCGCCGGTTCGTGCGCGGTGATCTACAACAACAAGGTGCTCTACACCGTCATCGGTGACACCGGCCCGAAGAACATCATCGGCGAGGCGTCCTACGCGACCGCGAAGGCGCTGGGCATCAACCCGGACCCGAAGAACGGCGGCGTCGACTCGGGCGTCACGTACATCTGCTTCAAGAACTCGAAGGTTTCGCCCATCGAGAACCACGGTAAGGCGACGTCCGTGGGGGAGGGCCTGGCGGCGAAGTTCGTTCAGGGATAGCTCAAGTACATGAAGGCCCCCTTCCTTGCGCCTGGCGCAAGGAAGGGGGCCTTCATGTACTTCTCATGACCGGACGGGGTCAGCGCGGTTCCATCTGTACCCACCAGTCCCCGCCGTAGGGCGGAGCGATGTGCTGGACGGTCGAGTCGTGGACCGCCTTCCAGGGACCTGCCACGCGGAAGACGTATTCACCGACGGCGACCCCGGGGAAGGTCACGTAGCCCTTGGCGTCGGTCCTGGCGAACGAAACCAGTTTGTTGTCCTTTGTGGACAAAGTGGCGGTGAGGCCGGCGAGGCCTTCACCGTCGTCCGGCCGGTAGTTGTTGTTCTTGTCGACCCAGGCCAGGCCGCGGCTGTCGGCGCGCTTGCCGGGCACCTTGGCTTCGACGGAGACCCGCGGACCCCGCACGTAGGCCTTGCCGTCGAAGCCGCAGTACAGGAAGGTCTTGCCGAAGTAGGCGGCCTTCTCGGGTACCTGGGCGGTCAGGGGGAGCACCAGTCGCTGGCCCGGGGCCAGCGAGCCCGCCTGCGGGGAGCCGAACGCACCCCACTGTTCCAGCGGGATCTTCAGGTCCGTTCCGGTGCCATCGTCACTGCAGGTCACGAAGAGGCCGGAGAGCGGGTGCGCGCCGCTGTTCGTGAGCGTGACAGTCGCTTTGGCCGTCTCGCCGGGTGCGTAACTCGGCTTGTCGAGCGTGATCGTCGCTTGAAGCGCCTGGCTGAGCGGCTGCCGGCCCCGGATGCTCAGCGCTTCGTACTTACCACTGCCGTCCAGGCGCATCATGGTGCTTTCCGGGAGCAGCCAGCCGTCGGGGACGTTGTGGAAGTACACGATCCGGGTGGCGCCGACCGGGACGGCGTCGAAGGAGAACCGGCCGGCGGAGTCCGTGAGCACCGACAGTTCGTTCGGCAGTCCAGGGCCGCCCACCAGGGTCTTGATCCCCGCCAGCTCCTCTCCCGCGGAGAAGACACCGTCGCGGTTCTTGTCTCCGTAAACCTGGCCGGCGACCCGTTCGGTGGTCTCCGGCGGGATCACGTTCACCGGGACATCGACGGTGTTGTCCGTGCGGTCGGTGTCGACCGGGGTCCTCACGTCGAGTCTCACCACGGGATTGCCCGCTTCGGCGCCCCAGATCCGGCCGGTCACGCGATAGGCCCGGCTTTCACCCGGCTGGAAGGACACGCCCGGACCGTTGTGGCTCAGTTCTCCCCAGGTGTCCAGGTCGAAGCCGTAATACGGGCCGGAGTAGGTGCTTCCTTCGGCCATGACCTCGGTCGCCGTGGCGTCGCCGATGTTCGTGATCGTCAGGTCGATCGGAATGGTGTCGTCCCGCAACCAGCGCCCGTCCGGCACGGCCGCCGTGATCTTGAGGTTCGGGCCGGGATCGGCGTACGCGGGTACCGCGGCGATCGCTCCGGCGAGGGTGAAGGCCGACGTCAGTACGCCGACGGCACGCAGCCATTTTCCGGGAAGGGTTCTTCGCATCGGTTCTCCCCCAAGTGCTCGTCGTTGACGATCTGAACCTAAGAGCCGCTTCGCCCGATTGACCAGTACGGAACATTCCGGCGTCACCGGAAGGCAACCAAGACGGCGTCCCCGGCGTGTACGGGAGATCGAGACGAAACCCTTACGCGCTCGCTGTAGCGTTTCGCGGGCCTCGAACGATGAGTAATTCCCTTGCCGCACAGGCATTCCGCCAAAAGCAGGCGAACGATGGACACCGGTAACGAACCCGGTCCTCCGGCCGACCAACGGGCAGCGGAATGCGGCTGGAGGAATTCGTCATGAAGATCAGTGTCTTCGGGCTCGGTTACGTCGGTTGCGTGTCGGCGGCATGCCTGGCCGGACGCGGGCACGAGGTCGTCGGGGTCGACGTGAACCCGGTGAAGATCGAACTCGTCTCCAGCGGCAAGGCGCCGGTGGTCGAGGAGCGGATCGGGGAACTGACCGCGGAAGTGGTCGCCCAGGGCAAGCTGAGAGCGACCACCGACGTCAGACAGGCGATCGCGGACAGCGAAGTCTCCCTGATCTGTGTCGGTACCCCGTCCGCGCCGAACGGCAGCCTGTCGACGGCGTTCCTGGAACGCGTCGCCGAGGAGATCGGCGAAGCGCTCCGAGACAAGACCGAACGCCACACCGTCGTCTTCCGCAGCACCATGCTCCCCGGCACCTGCCTCGACCTGCTCGTCCCCATTCTGGAGAAGTCGTCCGGCCGCACCGCGGGCGTCGACTTCGGGGTCGCGGTGAACCCCGAGTTCCTGCGCGAGGGGAGCAGCGTCAAGGACTTCTTCGACCCGCCCAAGACCGTCATCGGCGAGCTCGACCCGGCCAGCGGCGACGTCGTCGCGGCGCTTTACGAAGGGCTTCCCGGCGAGGTCTTCCGCGTCGCGATCCCGGTCGCCGAGATGACGAAGTACGCCGACAATTCCTTCCACGGGCTCAAGATCGGCTTCGCGAACGAGCTCGGCGCCATCTGCCGCGCGCTCGGGCTCGACTCGCACCAGGTGATCGAGGTCTTCCTCGCCGACCGCAAGCTCAACATCAGCCCCGCCTACCTCCGCCCCGGGTTCGCTTTCGGCGGCTCGTGCCTCCCCAAGGATCTGCGCGGCCTGGTCTACGCCGCGCACCGCGCGGACGTCGCCGTCCCGATCCTCTCGCATGTGCTGCCCTCCAACGACGAACACCTTCAGCGCGCCTTCGATCTGGTCGCGCGCACCGGAAAACGCAAGGTCGGCCTGTTCGGCCTGTCGTTCAAACCCGGCACCGACGACCTCCGCGAGAGCCCGCTCGTCGAGCTCGCGGAGCGGTTGCTGGGCAAGGGTTACGACCTCCGCATCTACGACGCCAACGTCAGCCTTTCGCGGCTGATGGGCGCGAACCGCGAGTACATCGAGGGCAGGCTGCCGCATCTCGGCCAGCTGCTGGCCGGCTCCATCGGCGAGGTCGTCGACCACGCCGAGGTCTGCCTCATCGGCTGCACGGACCCGGAGGTCCTCGCGGCGCTCCCGGCCGGTGGCGGCCGCACCATCATCGATCTCGTCCGCGTTCCCGACGCCGCCGAGCGCCGGGCTGAAGAGGGATATGTCGGTCTTGCCTGGTAAAGCTCTCATCCTCGTCGAGAACCTTTCCGTCCCCTTCGATCGCCGCGTCTGGCAGGAGTGCCAGACACTCCGTGACGCCGGCTGGGAAGTCCACGTCATCTGTCCACAAGGGACGAAGCGGGACACCGAAGCCGAGATCACCATCGACGGCGTCCACATCCTGCGGTACCCGCTGAAGGCGGCCACCGGTGGTCCGGCCGGGTACGTCCAGGAGTACGGCTCCGCGCTGTGGCACACGCTCCGGCTCGCCCGCAAGGTCGGCCGGGTCGACGTGGTGCACGCCTGCAACCCGCCGGACCTGCTGTTCCTGGTCGCGCTGTACCTCAAACGCCAGGGCGCGAAGTTCATCTTCGACCAGCACGACCTCTGTCCCGAGCTGTACCTCTCGCGTTTCGACCGCGGGGAAGACCTCCTGTACCGCGCGGTCTGCGCGCTGGAGCGCCGCACCTACAAGACGGCCGACGTCGTCATCGCGACCAACGAGAGTTACAAGGACGTCGCGGTGAAGCGCGGCGGCAAATCGCCGGACGACGTCTTCGTCGTGCGCAGCGCGCCCGTGGTCGAGCGGTTCCATCTGGTCCCGGCCGAGCCCGAGCTGAAGAAGGGCAAGCCGCATCTGCTGGCGTACCTCGGTGTGATGGGCCCGCAGGACGGCGTCGACTACGCGTTGCGCGCGCTCGCTTCGCTGCGTGACGAGGTCGGCCGCACCGACTGGCACGCCGTGTTCATCGGGTCCGGTGACGCCTTCGACGCCATGGTGGCGTTGTCCAAGGAACTGAAGCTCGACGACCAGGTGGAGTTCACCGGCCGGATCTCCGACGAGGACCTGCTGCGCTACCTGTCCTCGGCCGACGTCTGCCTTTCGCCGGATCCGCTGAACCCGCTCAACGACGTGTCGACCATGAACAAGATCATGGAGTACATGGCGATGAGCCGTCCGATCGTCTCCTTCGAGCTGCGGGAGGCTCGCGTTTCGGCCGGGGAAGCCGCGCTGTACGCGCCGGCGAACGACGAGCCCGAGTTCGCGAAGCTGATCGCGCATCTGCTCGACTCGCCGGACCAGCGGGCCGAGATGGGCGAGCTGGGGCGGGCACGCGTCGCCGGTCCGCTCTCCTGGGAGAACTCTCAGAAAGCCCTGCTCGCGGCCTATGCGGCCGCGGTCCGGTGATCGACTTCCCGATCGCGTTTTGAACAAGACTCGGGCAATCCTGTAACCAACATCGCGGTCACTCCGACGGGATTGATGCTGCACCCGCACGCACCGATGGGAGACCCCGGCTTTGACTGACGATACGGTGCGCCTGTCCATGATCGGACAGGTCTTGCGCGGGCGATGGCGGACCTTGGTGGTCCTCGCCGTGCTCGGCGCCCTGGTCGGCGCGGGATCGGCGGTGATCCTCTCGCCCGGCTACACCACGACGTCCAGCGTCCTGCTGCAGGGCCCGCGCGAGGCGGACGAACTGCTCACCCAGGCCGAGGTGGCGACCAGTTCGGTCGTGCTCGACCGGGCCGCCGCAGGGCTCGGCGACGGGATGACCGGTGCCGAGCTGCGGGACAAGGTGGCCACGTCGGTCGCACAGGGCAATGTCATCACCATCGAGACCACCGGCGACACCGCCGAACAGACGCAGCGGATGGCAGACCAGGTCGCGAGCGAGTTCGTGAAGTACTCGACGCAGATCATCGCCGGTTCCGGCGACGCCGCGGTGCAGCTGGCGCAGGAACGCCGCGAGACGCTGCGCCAGCAGGTCCAGCAGACGAACCAGCGCATCAGCGAACTCTCCGCGAAGGTCAACGAAGGCAAGACGACCGTCGAAAGCGTCCAGATCCGCACCGAACTGCAGGGCCTGCGTTCGTCGATCGAATCGGCGATGTCGAGTTTGAACGCGGCCGACACGGCCAGCGGCCTCGGCAACATGGTCGTCCTCGGCTCGGCCGAACTGCCTTCCTCGGCGGCGGCGCCGACGCTCCCGCAGCTCGCGCTCGGCGGCGCGGCGCTTTTCTTCCTCATCGGCCTGTTCGGTCACCTCTTCACCGCCCGCACCGACCGGCGGCTGCGGGACGAGGAGGAGATCGCCGCGGCGATCGGCGGTCCGGTGCTGGCCACCTTCGACGCCGTCGAGCAGGCTCCGGCCGGCACCACGTTGCGGGCCAAGCTCCTCCGTGACGACAGGCCGTGGAACATCCCGCGGATCGACGTCGCCGCCGACGAGATCGACTCCGACGTCCTGTACCGGCGCCTGGTCTCCCGGCTGCCGCACCGGCGCCTGCTCGTGGTCGCCGCCGACGGCGATCGCGCCGGGCAGGCGGCCGCCGAACGGCTCACCGTGCTCGCCGACCGGTGGTTCACCGTCGTGACGGTGTCCCCGGCGCGGCCCGTCGTCGCGGACACCGAGGCGGACGGGGTCCTCGTCGTGACGAGCCTCGGCTCCCGGTCCGCTTGGGAGCTGGTCGGGATCGCCGAAGCCGTCGCCGACGCCGGTCTCGCCATGGTGGGCACCGTGCTGGTCCGGCCGGTCCGGCCGACCCGTACCCGGCCCGGCACGCCTGCCCCGTCCGGCCACGAAGCACTGGCAGGTACCACGTGACCAGCGCCGAAAAAGCGAAATCCGAGCCGCTCATCGATCTGCAGCGGCTGGTCGTCTCGGTACGGAGACGGCGTCGGCTGTGGGTGGCCACCGCCCTGCTGGGGCTGATCGCCGGCGGGCTGGTCGCGATGCTCCTGCCGTCGCCGCCCACCGCGGTCGCGCAGATCCTCGTGATCCACCCCGACGACTCGCCGACCGACAGCGGAACGCTGATGCGGACCGACGTCGCCGTGCTCAAGACGACGAAGACCGCGGGCGAGGCGCTCAAGAAGCTGAACAGCACGCAGGCGCCGGAGGAGTTCCTCAAGGATTACGAGGGGCTCGGCCTGACGAACAACGTGCTCCAGCTGACGGTCAAGGGCAAGACCAACGACGAGGCGCTGGCCCGCGCGCAGGCGATCTCGGACGCCTTCATCGCCGAGTACATCGGCCGCAACCAGGCGGCCGCGGCGGCGCAGCAGAAGGCCCTGCTCGACCAGCGCAACCAGGCACAGAACGAGCTCACCCCGATCGAGGCGTCGATCGTCACCGAAGAGGCCAAGGGCCGCAACGCCAACCCCGCGCAGCTGGAGCGGCTGTACTCGCGCCGCGCGGAGCTGACGTCCAAGATCTCCGACTACGACGGCCGTGCGCAGGAGGCGGGTATCGGCACGCCGAAGGTCGCCGCGGGAACGCAGATCGTGGACGCGCCGCGGATCCTGCCGCGTTCGCTGCTGAAGACCCTCGCCACCGACGCCGGGATCGGCTTCGCGCTGGGCTTGCTCGCCGGGCTGGGGCTCGCGGCCATCACGAGCGTGGTGAAGGACCGGCCGGTGCTGCGCCGCGAGATCTCGCAGCACCTCGGCGCCTCCGTGATCGCCCAGCTGCCCAAGCCGCCCCGGTTCCTGCGCCGCTCGACCGCCGCGACCCGGCGGCAGCGGGTCGCGGCGACCCTCGTCCGCGCGGCCCGGCAGGAGGGCGGCTCGGTGTCGCTGCTCGACCTCGGCGCCCGCAAGGTCACCGCCGCGCTCGCCGTCGACATGGCGCGAGAGCTGGCCGGGAAGGGGCCGGTGTCGCTCGTCGACGACCTGCCGAAGACGAACCTCCGCGAGCTGGCCGGCGAAGGCCCGATCCGGGTACTCGACCGCGGCGACACTCCGATGACGGCGAAGGAACGGCGCATCGGCGTCGGCTCGGTCGAACCCGGCACGGCGTGGACCGACCTCGAATTCCTCGGCGCGGAAACGATCCTCGTCGTGCGCACCGGGCATGCGAACACCGAATGGCTGCACACCGTCGCCCGTCAGCTGGCGGACCGGCGGATCCCGATCATCGGCGTCGTCGTGGTCGACCCGGATCCGCGCGACCACACCGACGGGACGCTGTGGGACGGCCTGCACACCGCGTTGCGCGGTCGCGCCGGTGCCGTGCCGGAGCGCAAGGCCCCGCCGGAACGACTGACGCCGCGGCCGGTGGCGAAACCGGTCGAGATGTTCCCCGACGAGGACCTCCCGGTGCGGCGGCTCTCGCCGGTGGAGCCGCCTCGGGAGAAGAAGAGCGCGCGGCGGCGTCCGCCGACGCCGTACAAGCGGCCGGAAGAGCACGACAACGCCGATCAGCCGACCAAACGATTCTCGCCTGTGTCACCGGATAACGCCGAAGCCTTGTAGGGACGAATGGCGGAGCAGAGGTGCAACTCGATGAAGGGACGACACGCGTGAACCCGCCATGGCCGAAGGCCCCGCTGGCGCGGTGGCAGGGCGCCCTTTCCGCCAGACGTGACGTGAAACGCCGACCAGCGCCCTGCCGACGTCGGCCGCGGTCGCGGGTTCACCTCTAGAGAAGGGGAGCGAAAGTAGATGTGCGGCATCGCAGGGGCCTACTTCTGGCCGGACGGGGGACCGCTCACCGATCGGCTCACCAAGACGCTCGCGCACCGGGGCCCGGACGGCTCCGGCAGGTACGACCACGGAGAAGTCCATTTAGGACACCGACGCCTGTCGATCGTCGACCTGACCGAGACCGGCGCGCAGCCGATGGTCAAGGACGGGCTCGCGCTCACCTACAACGGCGAGCTGTACAACGCGCCGGAACTGCGGAAGGAGCTCGAAGCCACCGGCGTGCGCTTCCGCGGCACGTCCGACACCGAGGTCCTGCTGGAAGCCTGGCGGAAGTGGGGCACCGAGGGCCTGCACCGGCTCCGCGGCATGTTCGCGTTCGGCGTCTTCGACGAGCGTTCCGGCGAGCTGATGCTGGTCCGCGACCAGCTGGGCATCAAGCCGCTCTTCCTGGTGCGCCGCGGCAAGGGCGTCGTGTTCGCGTCCGAGCTGAAGGCGCTGGCCACCGAACTGGGCGGCTCGTTGACCGTCGACGACACCGCGCTCGTCGCTTCCCTGCTCTACTACTGGGTTCCGGACGGCCGCTGCGCGTTCCGCGAGGCCGAGAAGCTGCCGCCGGGCAGCTGGGCGCGGTTCCGGCCGAACGGTGACGTCGAGCGCGGCACCTTCTGGTCGCTGCGCCAGGTCGCCGAAGAAGGCGCGGCTTACGAGGGCGACTTCGACCTCAACGCCGTCATCGAAGACTCCACGCGCAAGCACCTGATCGCCGACGTGCCGGTCGCGACGTTCCTTTCCGGCGGGCTCGACTCCAGCTATCTGACCGCGCTCGCCGCGCGCGAGCGGCCGGGGATCTCCGCGTACACCATCGGTTTCCGGGCCGAGGACGCGAAGTTCGAGGCCATGCCGGACGACCTGATGTACGCGAAGAAGGTCGCCGCGAAGTTCGGCGTCGACCTGCACGAGATCGAGATCGCGCCGCAGGTGCTGGATCTGCTGCCGCGGATGACGTATCACCTCGACGAGCCGATCGGTGACCCGGCGGCGATCAACAGCTACCTGATCTGCACCGCCGCTCGCGAGGCCGGGGTCAAGGTGATGCTCTCGGGAATGGGTGCCGACGAGCTGTTCGCCGGATACCGCAAGCATCTCGCGAACAAGATCGCCGTTCAGTACCAGCGGGTTCCCGGTCTCGTGCGGCGGCCCGTCGAGTCCCTGGTGGACCGGCTGCCGGTGGCGACCTCGAAGCGCGGGTTCCGTTCGGTCCGGTTCGCCAAGCGGTTCCTCTCGTTCGCGGAGCTGCCGGAGGAGACCGCGTTCCGGCGCAGCTACACGATGTACGACCAGGCCGAACTCGCCGGTCTGCTGAACCCGGACCTCGCGGGCGCCGTCGACGACGTGCTCACCGAACACGCGGACACCTATCACGACAACACGTTGTCGGATTTCGTGAACCGGATGTGCCTCGCCGATTCGCGGCTCTTCCTGCCCGGGCTCAACCTCGCCTACACCGACCGGTCCAGCATGGCCGCCTCGACCGAGGTGCGGACGCCGTTCGTCGACATCGAGGTCGTGAAGGCCGCCTTCCGGATCCCCGGTGACAAGAAGATCGTCAAGCGCCAAGGGAAGATGGCGCTCAAGGAAGCGGCGCTGTCCATCCTCCCCGCCGAGATCGTGCACCGGCCGAAGGGCCTGTTCAGCGCGCCGCTGCGGGCTTGGATGAGCCGCGACCTCGCGCCACTGGTGCGCGAGGTGACGAACGAAGGCGAATTGGTGAAGGCCGGGTTCCTCCGTCGTGAGGCCCTTCAGAAGCTCGTCGACGAGGACGCGTCCGGGCAGCAGGACCGGTCCAAGCATCTCTGGCACATCTTGACCCTCGAGTACTGGTACCGCGGCGCCGTTTCGGCCCGATCCGCCTGATCGCTGAGGAGCGACGTGAAGCAGGTAGTGCAGAACTACAAGAGCGGGGAGCTGGCGCTCCTCGACGTCGAAGTGCCCGCGTGCAAACCGGGGGGTGTGCTGGTCCGCACCGCCTATTCGCTGATCTCCACCGGCACCGAGATGATGAAGGTGTCCGAGGCGAGCCTTTCGCTGGTGGGCAAGGCGAAGGCCCGGCCGGATCAGGTCGCGAAGGTGATGCAGAGCGTCGCGACGAACGGGCTCGGCGCCACCTACCGCAAGGCGATGAACAAACTCGACTCGTACACACCGCTGGGGTACTCGCTGTGCGGCGTGGTCGAGGAGGTCGGCGCGGGCATCGACGACGTCGCCGTGGGGGACTACGTGGCGTGCGCGGGGAACGAGCACGCGCTGCACGCGGAACTGAACTGGGTGCCCAAGAACCTGTACACCAAGGTGCCCGGCGGCGTCGACCCTCGGCACGCCGCGTTCGGCACGGTCGGCTCGATCGCGATGCAGGGTGTCCGCCAGGGCGAACCGCAGATCGGTGACATCGCGCTGGTCATCGGGCTCGGCCTGATCGGCCAGCTGGTCGTGCAGCTGCTGGTCGCCTCCGGGGTCCGCGTGGTCGGCGTCGACCCGGACCCGGAGCGGTGCGCGCTGGCCGAACAGCTCGGTGCCCTGAAATGCGGCGATCCGGCGTCCGGCGTCGTCGACACCGCGGTCGCGGAGCTCAGCTCCGGGCACGGCGTCGACCAGGTGTACCTCGCCGCGGGCGGCAGTACGAACGAGCCGGTGGAGCTGGCCGCGAAGCTGGCCCGCGACCGCGGCCGCGTGATCGACATCGGCAAATGCTCGCTGAACCTGCCGTGGAACGCCTACTACGAAAAGGAACTCGACGTCCGGTTCTCCCGTTCGTACGGCCCTGGCCGCTACGACCCGGAGTACGAACTCGAAGGCCGCGACTACCCGATCGGCCAGGTCCGCTGGACCGAGCGCCGCAACCTCGAATGCGTCATCGACCTGATGGGCAGCGGGCGGCTCGACGTCGAGCCGCTGATCTCGCACGTTTCGGATTTCTCCGACGCCGTCGAGACGTACCGGAAGCTCAACGAGGGCGAGCTCAAGGCCGTCGCGGTGCTGTTCGAGTACGAGAAACGCGCCGTCGCGGCCACCGAGCAGGTCGCCGAGGTCGCGATGCCGAAGACCGCGTCGGTACGGGCGGTGCCCAAGGGCGGCGGCGTGCGGGTCGCGTTCGTCGGCGCGGGCAACTACGCGTCCTCGATGCTCCTGCCGCATCTCGCGGAGATGGAGGACGTCGATCTCACCGAGGTCGTCACCACCTCCGCGCTCTCGGGCGCGAACGCCAAACGCAAGTTCGGCTTCGCCCGCGCCACCACCGATCTCGACACGATGCTCGAAGACTCCTCCATCGACGCCGTGTTCATCGTGACCAGGCACAGCTCGCACGCCGAGCTGACCAGGCGCGCGCTGCTCGCGGGGAAGGCCGTGTTCGTCGAGAAGCCGCTCGCGTTGTCGGAGAAGGAACTGGAGGTCGTGCTCGGCGCGATCGAGGAATCCGGCAACGACCGGCTGCAGGTCGGGTTCAACCGCCGGTTCGCCCCGCTGCTGAACGAGTCGGTGCTCCACTTCGGGCCGCGGATCGGCCCGGCCTCCGTGCGGTACCTGGTCAACGCCGGCCAGCTCGACGCGAACAGCTGGTACAACCAGGCCGACAGCGAGGGTTCGCGGTTCGCGGGCGAGGGCGGCCACTTCATCGACACGGTCAGCTGGCTGCTCGGCTCCGACCCGGTCTCCGTGTACGCCACCGCGACCCCCGGCCACCAGGACCTGCAGATCCTTCTGCGCTACCCGGACGGCTCGACCGCGTCGATCGCGTACACCACCAGTGGTTCGCCGTCGTTCCCCAAGGAGACGATCGACGTCACCGCCGACGGCAAGGTGCTGAAGTTCGACGACTTCGCGCGTGCGTCGGTGTTCGGCCGCAAGAAGTGGGCGAGCTCCCGCATCCCCAAGGGCCGCGACAAGGGCCAGGCCGCCGAGCTCGAAGCGTTCGTCAACGCGCTGACGACCGGCGTCTCGATGCCGGTGTCCGTCGAGTCGCTCGTTTCGACGACGCTGGCCACGCTCGCGGTCGGCCGCAGCCTCGAAACGGGTGCTCCGGTGCGGATCAACGCCAAGGAGGGGCTGGGCTGATGGATCCGTCCTGGTACCTGCGAAGACTGTCGAGGATGGGGCCCGCCGAGATCGCGGGCCGGGTCACCGACGTCGTGCGCAAACGCCAGTGGCGCGGGGTCGCGGGGGAGAAGGCGGTCTGGCTGCCGGACCGCCGGTTCGCGACGGTGCCCGGTGAGGACGTCCTCGCCGCCGTCTCGGGCGAAGCGGTGAAGGATCTGCTCGTCACCGCCGACCGGCTGATGGACGGGCGCGCCGAGTACTTCGGCGTCGAGCGGGACGACCTCGTCGACCCGGACTGGTCGTACGACCCGAAGACCGGGCGCCGCGCACCGTCCGATGTGTACTCCTTCGACATCCCGTACCGGAGCGAGGAGACCGTCGGCGACATCAAGCAGATCTGGGAGCCGTCGCGACACCAGCATCTCACCGTGCTGGCCGCCGCGTACGCCCTGACCGGTGAGGACCGGTACGCCGAACGCGTGGCCGCGCACCTCGCGTCGTGGTGGGCGGCCAACCCGCCGATGCGCGGGGTGCACTGGGTCAGCGGGATCGAACTGGGCATCCGGCTGCTGTCGTGGGTGTGGGTCCGGCGGCTGCTCGGCGGCTGGGGGCGGGCCCCGGCGCTGTTCGAGGACAACCCCGTGGCGCTCAACCAGATCTGGCACCACCAGCGCTGGCTGGCCGCGTTCCCGAGCCGGGGTTCGTCGGCGAACAACCACGTGATCGCGGAGGACGCCGGGCAGCTCGCCGCGGCCTGCGCGTTCGCCTGGTTCCCCGAGTCCGGTCAGTGGCGGGATTCGGCGCTGGCGTCGCTGGACAGGATGCTGCGGCACAACACCTTCGACTCCGGTCTGAACCGGGAACTCGCCACCGAGTACCACGGGCTCGTCCTGGAACTGGGGCTCGCCGGGGCACTGGAGGCGAAGGCCGCCGGGGTCTCGGTGCCCGAGTCGACCTGGCTCGTGCTGCTCCGGATGACCGACGCGCTCGCATCCATTGTGGACAATCGTTTACGGCCGCCTCGGCAAGGCGACGCGGACGACGGCTTCGGGCTGATCGTCGACGGTGACGAGACCAGCCGCTGGGCTTCGCTGCTCGACACCGGATCCGTCCTTTTCGGACGGTTGGACTGGTGGCCGGCGACGCCGGGCGGGGACGTCCGAACCCAGCTCTTCTCCGCGCTGGCCAAGGACATCCAGGTCGACGCCCGGCGTCCGGCACGGCGGCGGGACGACTTCGCCGACGCCGGGATGACCATCCTGCGCGACGGCGGGATCTGGTGCCGGTGTGACGGCGGGCCGCACGGTTTCCTGTCCATCGCCGCCCACGCGCACGCGGACGCGCTCTCGGTGGAGGTCCGGCACGACGGCGTCGACATTCTCGCCGACCCGGGGACCTACTGCTACCACGGTGAACCGAAGTGGCGGTCGTACTTCCGGTCCACGGCCGGGCACAACACGCTCGAACTCTCCCGCGCCGACCAGTCCGTCTCCGGCGGGCCGTTCCTGTGGACGAAACACGCGGTCACCACGGTGATCGCGGCGGGAACGCCGTCGCGCTGGAGCGCGGAACACGACGGCTACGCGCCGTCGGTGCACCGGCGTTCGGTGGAGCTCGATGGCACTGAGCTCAGGATCCTCGACGAGGTCCGGGGCGGCGAGGCGCAGCACTGCCGTCTCGCGTTCCATCTCGGACCCGCCGTCGAGGTCGCCTTGACCGGGAGCAGGGCCGTCCTGTCGTGGACGGTCGACGGCCAGGACAGGACGGCCACGTTCGAGCTCCCACCGGAGCTCACCTGGTCGGCGCATCGCGGCGAGACCGCGCCGCCGATGGGCTGGTACTCGGCAGGCTTCGGCCGCCGCGAGCCCGCGTGGACCCTGCTCGGTGGCGGAACCGCCGCCGACGGTGCCGCGTTCACCAGCGTGCTCACCTTCGAATCGGGTAACGAGGATCCACCATTGTGATCGCACGACCGCACCGCCTCCGCCGGGCAGCGCTTCTGGTGCTGCTCGGCTCGTTGACGCTCACCGCCTGCACGACCCCGGCCGACGAGCCGGGCCCGGATCCGGGCAAGCCGTCCGGGTCCGTCGCGCAGGTGTGCGACAAGCTGCCGGAGGGCCCGGCCGAAGCGCCGGCGGGGGCGGTGAAGATCGACCCCGCGGTGCCGGGTGATCTCGCCACGAAGACCCGCTCGAACCCGGCCGGGACGACGTTCTGGCTGGCACCGGGCACGCACAGACTCGGCGACGACCGCTACGACCAGGTCAGCCCGAAGCCGGGCAACGTCTACATCGGCGGTCCGAAGGCGATCCTCGACGGCCGGAAGATCAACCAGTACGCCTTCTCCGGCAACTCCGCCGACGTCAAGATCCGCAACCTGACCGTCCAGGGTTTCGCCGCGCCGCACGACGAAGGCGTGGTCAACCACGACTCGGCCGACGGATGGGTCATCGAGCAGAGCACCGTCCAGGACAACGACGGCGCGGCGCTGATGGCGGGCGCGCGGCAACAGGTCCGCGGGAACTGTCTGCGGCGCAACGGGCAATACGGGATGAACGCCTACGCGCAGAACAACAAGATCACCGGCCTCGTCGTCGAGGGCAACGAGATCACTGGCAACAACACCGGCGACTGGGAAGCCAAGATCGACGGCTGCGGCTGCTCCGGCGGGGTCAAGTTCTGGTCGGTCGACGGCGCCGACGTCACCGGCAACTGGGTGCACGACAACCGCGGCGTGGGCTTGTGGGCCGACACGAACAACAACGACTTCCGCATCGAGGCCAACGTCATCGAGAACAACGACGGTTCGGCGCTGATGTACGAGACCAGCTACAACGCCGTCATCGCCGGGAACACCATCCGCCGCAACAACTGGGTGGACGGCAAGCGCTACATCGATCGCGGCGACAGCTTCCCGGTGGCGTCGATCTACGTGTCCGAATCCGGCGGCGAGCCGAGGGTGAAGGCGCGGACGGAAAAACTGGAGATCTCCGGGAACACGTTCGAGAACAACTGGAACGGCGTCACCCTCTGGGAGAACTCCGACCGGTTCTGCAACAGCCCGGCCAACACCTCGTCCGGCTCCTGCACACGGCTGGTGCCGGAGCAGGCGAAATGCGCGCAGCCGGCGATCGCGGCGGGCGGCTTGAACGCCGACTGCCGGTGGAAGACCCAGCGCGTCGAGATCCACCACAACCGGTTCGTGCTCGATCCGGCCGTCGCGGGCTGCGAGGAGAGCTGCGCGCGGATGGCGATGCTCGCGAACTTCGGCACGTTCCCGGAGTGGTCGCCCTACCAGGGCGAGGTCGTCCAGCAGGCGATCACGTTCCACCAGGGCAACCGGTTCCACGACAATGTCTACTCCGGGCCGTGGAACTTCGTCGCGTTCGAGCCGAGCCGCGTGCTGGGCTTCGGTGAGTGGCAGGGCGCGCCGTACAAACAGGACCAGGGCAGCAAACTCACCCGTGCGGGAGGTGGCTGACATGCTCGAACCCGCGGTCCGCCCGGCGATTCGCAGCACCCCCAAGGCGGTCGGCATCGCCTGGACCTTGCTGATCGTCAACACGCTGGGCTCGACAGGGGCGAAGACGGTCATCCCGCTGCCGAGGTCGGTCAGCCAGCTGATCACCATGGGCGCGCTGGGCGCCGCGTTCGTGATCGCGCTCGCGCTGAACACCAGGCTGCGGATCAGGCCGAGCGCCTATCTCTTCCTGCTCACGGTGCTGCTGGTGCTGAGCGTGGTCGCGAGCCTGAACCTGGAAGGCGGCTTCGGCGCGCTGTTCCGCTGCTTCCGGTTCGCGCTGTTCATCAGCACCTTGTGGTTGCTGACCCGCTGGTGGAACGGCGGCCTCGACCTCGTCCGCACCCATATCCGGGCCTACGGCGTGGTGCTGGTGACGGTGGTGATCGGGCTCGCGCTGGGCCCGGGCAACGCGCTGCCGTTCGAATACGGCGGACGGCTCACCGGCACGCTGTGGCCGCTGACCCCGCCGCAGGTCGGCCAGTACGCGGCGATCGTCATCGGCCTCACGGTCCTGCTGTGGCTCGGCGGGAAACTGGAGCGGCGGAACGCGCTGGTCGTCATCGTGCCGTCGTTCGCGATCCTGCTCCTGACCCATACCCGCACCGCGATGCTCGGCCTGGTGGCCGGGACCGTGGTGGCGCTGATGTCGCAGTGGATGTCCAGTGCCCGCGCGCGCAAGGTGTTCACCGGGCTGGTCTTCTTCGGGGTGTTCTGCGTGGTGGCGCTGGGCGGGCTGCTGCAGACCTGGTTCCTGCGCGGCCAGTCCGAGGAGAACTTCTCCAGTCTCACCGGCCGCGCGAAGGTGTGGGACGCGCTGCTCGACGCGCCGCGGACGACGCTCGAGTACCTGTTCGGTGTCGGGCTGACCGACAAGTCCTACGACGGGCTCCCGATCGACAGCAGCTGGCTCGCCGTCTACCACGAGCAGGGCTACGTCGGGATCGCGATCGTCGCCGCGTTCCTGCTCGTGCTGGTCGTGGTCGCGGTGCTGCGGCCGCCGTCGCCAGCCAGGGCCTGCGCGATCTTCCTGATCACCTACTGTCTTTCCGCCTCCTACACCGAGGCGGGCCTCGGCGACGCGTCGCCGTACCTGCTGCACCTGGCCTTGGCCGCGTCGCTGCTGGTGCGAGACGACCCTGAGCTTCTCAAGGAGCCCGCGTGAAGATCCTCGTGATCCACAACCGGTACCGATCCGAGCAGCCGAGCGGTGAGAACAACGTCGTGGACCAGGAGACCGCGCTGCTGGCCGAGGCCGGGCACGAGGTGAGCCTGTTCGAGCGGCGCAGCGACGACATCGCGGAAATGTCGCTGCCGCGCAAGGCTGTCGTCCCGCTTCAGGTGCCGTGGAACCGGGCCGTGCGCGCGGAACTGGCCGGACGCCTCGCCGACGACCGGCCGGACGTGGTCCACATCCACAACACGTTCCCGCTGCTTTCGCCGTCCGTGCTGGCCGCCTGCGCGGACGCCGGGGTGCCGACGGTCGCGACCGTGCACAACTACACGCTGATCTGCCCGCCCGGCACGCTGTACCGCGAGGGCTACATCTGCACCGACTGCGTGGGACGCAAGCCGATCCCGGCGGTGCGGCACGGGTGCTACCGCGGTTCGGGGCTCGCCACCGTGCCGATGGCGGCGAGCATGATGCTGAACCGCAACCGCTGGTGGTCCGGCGTCTCGAAGTTCTTCTGCATCTCACGGGCGCAACGCGAGATCCTGATCGCCGCCGGAATGCCCGCCGACCGGCTCGCCGTGAAGTACAACTACGTCACCGACCCGGGCAAGAAGCGCAAGGGCGCGGGGGAGCATCTGCTGTTCCTCGGCCGGATCACCGAGGAAAAGGGCATCGGCCTGCTGATGAAGGCGTGGGATCGGCTCGTCGCGGCGGGCGGCCCGCTGCCGCCGCTGGTGATCGCCGGCACCGGCCCGATGCAGGACGAGGTCGCGCGCTGGGCCCACGGCCGCGACGACGTCCGCTACGTCGGCCTTCAGTCCAAAGTGGAGTGTCAAGAGCTGATCGTCCGCTCGAACGCCGTCATCGCCCCGTCGGAATGGCTGGAGGCGTTCGGGCTGGTCGTGGTCGAGGCGATGGCCGCCGGCGTCCCCACCGTCGCCGCGGCCCACGGCGCCTTCCGCGAACTCGTCGAGGACGGTGTCACCGGCCTGCTGTACGAACCCGGGAACCCCGAGTCGCTCGCGGCCCGCTTGCGGGAGGTCGTCGGCGACGCCGAACGGAACCAGGAGATGGGCTGGGCGGCGCGGCTGGTGTACGAACAGGAGTTCACGCCGAAAGTCGGTCTCGAACGGCTCGTCGGCGGCTACCAGGCGGCGATCGACGCGTGATCGCCGGTCCGCTCGCGGTCCCGCCGAGGGCGAGGATCCCACTCTGGACCCTGGGCGCCTTCGGCTTCGTCGTCGCCCTCGTCCTCGGCCTGCGCTACGCCGGGACCTCGCACACCGCCGGACTGGACGCCCTCGTGCTCCCCGTCGTCGACCGCGTCGAAGGCCCGCTCTGGTACCTGGCGACCGCCATCGACTTCGCGGGCGAACCGGTCGGCGCGGTCGTCGTGATCGCCCTGTTCGGCTGGCTGTGCCTGCGGCACCGGCGGCAGCGGATCGCGATCCTCATGGTGGCGGCGAGCGGGGTGACGGTGGCGCTGACCACGGGACTGAAACCTCTGGTCGGCAGGCTGATCCACGGCGAGTTCCTCTCGTATCCGAGTGGGCACATGGCTTTCGCGGTGACCGTCGCGACCGTCGTGGGGTTGCTGGTGATCGACGTCCGAGGGCTCGGGTCCGTCGGTGGGGCTCTGGTGCTGGTGGGGCTGGTCGCGTTCGCGGGGCTCGCGATGGGATGGGCCGAGGTGGCGCTGGGGGCGCACTATCCGACGGACACCTTCGGGGGGTTCGGGGTCGCTGTCGCGGTGGTGCCGGTGGTGGGGTGGGCGGTGGACCGGCTCACGCGGCCCGCCTGACATCCGGCCGAGGCCGGGCCCGAGCCGCCCGGAACGCGGCCCGCAGCTCGCGCTCGACCTGCGCCGGCTCGGTGCGCAGACGGGACGGCAGCGTCTGGAGCACGACGATCCCCGCGGTGACATAGCGGGCGTTGCGCGCGACAGTGGCGCGATGACCGTCGAGGTCGGCGTGGTGGCGGTAGGAATCGATCTCCCAGGCGAAGGCGCACTCGTCACACCAGAAGTCCGGGGTGGCGATGTAGTTCCCGTCCGCGTCGAAGATCGGGACGTTCCAGTGGCCCGGCGGGAGACCGGATCTTCGCCAGAGCCGCCAAGCGTCTGCCTCGGCCACGGATCTCGCTCCGGCGACGAGCGGGGTCAGGGCCCTTCGGGGTAGCGCGGTTCCGGTCCTGCCCGCTTGGTCCAGTTCGTGGGTGAGCATGTCGGTGGTGCAGAAGCGACGTTGGACGGACTCGGCCATCATCGCCTGGATCTCGTCCTCGTCGGTGAGTCTTCTGGCGGCGTCGATGACGGCTCGGGGGACGGGCGCGACGGGGAGATCGCCACGGAAATGGGGGCGAGGCAGGTGCCGGGTTCGTTCAACGTGGACGAATCCCGTCGTGGTGACTCGCCGATCGTGGGGTATCAGGATGTGCACGTCCCGTGGCGAGGGCAATCGCTCCAAACCGTGGCGGCGAAGTGCCCAGAGGCCAGTCAGGCTCGAACCTTCGCGCCCGTGGAGCAACGCGCCCTGGATCCGCTGTTCATCGGTGGGTTCTCCACTGTGGAGCAGCACGACCCCGGGCAACAGCCGTTGCCAAGGTCCGCCGGGACCGCATCGGCGCGTGATGGTCCGTTTCGGCACGCCGGCGGCTTCGAGCTCCGCCACGCGAAGGACTCGCGGGCCATCGGTCAGAAGGGGACTGTTCGTCCAGTTTCCTCGGTGCACTTGACCACCATGGACCTCGGCACCGACAAGAGCGCTCGAAAAGGTGCATGAACGGACCTGTCATGCCGAAATTCGGTCGAGTGGGGAAGATTTCGGCCGCTCAACGGCCGAAATCTTCCCCACTCGCGCCGACGCCCGAAGAGCTCAGCACTCGCCATCCCCAAAAGAACTACAAGCATCCTGCGAGTAAGGAGCCCCCTGCCACTCCGCCACCCCCACAGTCCGCGAAGTGTCATGAACGACGAACCGCCATTCACCCCAATAAGCGTTGTCATACCACCGGTTCTCCTGCCGGAACGTCACCGCGTCGGAAACGGAAGCACCCCGATAAGGCGACCAGTCCGGATAAGTCCCGAAGTTCGCCAAAAGCGCCATCCGCCCGCAATATCCTGAGCAGGAAGACCCGTGAGAGAACTTGTTGCCGTGGATCGAAACCCGCTGCGTCTTCCACCGGCAGTCGTCATACAGCGGACGCGACGAAATCCCGGGCGCGGAGCATGAAGAGACCGAAGGAACGAGAAGGGTGCAAGAGCCGGAGGACGTGTTCGCCGGGCTGTTGCAGAAGCGGTCCGCGTTCTCCCACAGCGTGATTCCGGACCAGTTGTCCTCGAAGACGTTGTCGACGATCTCCACCAGCGAGGTCCGGGCCCGCACCCGCGGCTCACCGCCGGATTCGGAGATGTACACGGTCCCGACCGGGAAATCGTCCCCGCGAGAAGCGAAAGCCCGGCCCTGCACGAGTGTGTTCCGCCGGAAGGTGTTCCCCCGCACCACGACGTTGTAGGAGATCTCGTAGAACAACGCCTCCGCCTCGTTGTCCTCGATCAGGTTGTCCTCGATGAGGAAGTCGTTGTTGTTCGTGTCCGCCCACAGGCCGGCGCCGTGGTTGTGGTGGACCCAGTTGCCGCGGATGTCGGCGCCGTCCACCGCCCAGAATTTCGCGCCGCCGCTGCAGCCGCAGCCGGGTTCCTTCGTCTCCCAGTCGTCGGTGTTGTTCCCGGTGATCTCGTTGTTCTCGACGAGCAGCCCGGTGATCCCGCCGCCGAAACGGTAGGCGTTGATGCCGTACTGCCCGTTGTTCCGCAGGCAGTTCCGGAGGATCTCCTGACGCGGTCCCGCCATCATCGCGGCGCCGCGGTTGTCCTCGATCGTGTTGCCCTCGATGGTCCAGTGTTCACCCGAGTCGTGGTTGACCACGCCCTGATCGCGCGGCGCCGCGAAACCGCGGATCGTGAGGCCGCGGATGACGACGTCGCGAGCCTGCTGGGTGAACGCGTAGCGGTTGACGCCGCGACCGTCCAGCACGGCACCGGGGGCGCCGAGATAGGCGTTGCCGTCCTTCGGGATGATCTGCCCGAACTCGTCCGGGCCCAGCGTGTGCTCGCCCTCGGTCAGCCAGAACGTCGTGCCGGCCGGGAGTTCGCGGGTCTTCGCGGAAAGGTCGGTTCCCGGGGAGACGACCACGGCACCGTCCGGTTTCCCCGGGCTCACCGGCCCCGCGGCGCAGGCCGCGACCGGAGCCGCCGGGGCCGGGACGACTCCTGTCGCGACTAGCAGCAGTACAACGAGGAACGCGGGCATACCGAAACGGTAAGCCAGTATGGACTGTCCCAGATGGACACTTACAGGTGAAGTTTCAGCAGGTCCCGGCCCCGCCGAACCCGCTGCAGGTGTCCTGCCGGTAGGGCTCTGCCTGCCATTGCGCCGCGGTCAGCCGCCGTGAGGCGTCGTGGGCGACGAACGTCCACGGCCCGTAGTACTGGTTGTCGTACCACCGGTTCTCCTGCCGGAAGGTGATCGCCTCCGAGATCACGGCACCCCGGTACGGCGACCAGGCCGGGAAGGTCCCGTAGTTCGAGAGCACCGCCATCCGCCCGCACAGGCCGAGGCAGCCTTCCATCGCCGAGTCGAACTCGAAGGTGTTCTCGTGCACCGAAACGCGCTGGGTCTTCCAGCGGCAGTCGCCGTACAGCGGCTCGGTCGCGATACCCGGATCGGAGCAGGCGGAGGTCGGGGAGACCAGCGCCGTACACGAGAGCGAGGAGGTGTTGGCCGGGCTGTTGCAGAACCGGTCGGCGTTCTCCCACAGCGTGATCCCCGACCAGTTGTCGGAGAACATGTTGCCCCGGATGTCGATCCGGCTGGTCCGGGCGGGCAGTCGCGGCTCGCCGCCGGACTCGCTGAGGTACACCGCCGCGACCGGGAAGCTGTCGCCCTTGGCGGCCCGTTTCCGTCCCTGCACCAGCGCGTTCCGGTTGAACGTGTTCCCGATCAGGTCCAGGTTGTAGGAGATCTCGTAGAACAGGCCCTCGGACGCGTTGTCCTCGATCAGGTTGTCCTGGATGAGGAAGTCGTTGTTGTTCGTGTCGGCCCAGAGCCCGACACCGTGGTTGTGGTGGACCCAGTTGCCGATGACGTCGGCGCCGTTCACGGCCCAGAACTTCGCCCCGCCGCTGCAACCGCAGCCCGGGATCTTCGTCTCCCAGTCGCCGGTGTTGTTCCCGGTGATCTCGTTGCCCTCGATCACCAGCCCGGTCAGCCCGCCGCCGAACCGGTAGGCGTTGATGCCGTACTGCCCGTTGTTCCGCAGGCAGTTCCCGATCACCCGCTGGCCGGATCCGGTCATCATCCCGGCGCCGTCGTTGTTCTCGATGACGTTGCCTTCGATGGTCCAGCGTTCGCCGGAGTCGTGGTTGACCACGCCTTGGTCGCGTTCGGCGACGAAGCCGCGGATGGTCAGCCCGCGGATCACCACGTCCTTGGCCGTCGTGGTGAAGGCCGCGCGGTTGATCCCACGTCCGTTGAGCACGGCGCCGGGCGCGCCGAGGTAGACGTTGCCGTCCTTGGGCATCACCTGGCCGAACTGGTCGGAACTCAGGGTGTGCTCGCCCGGTGACAGCCAGAACGTGGTCCCCGGCGGGCTGAACCGGGTCTTGTCGGTCAGATCGGTGCCCGGATCGACGACCTGGGCACCTTCCGGGGCGGAAGGGACGCCGACGGTCTTGCCGCACACCCCTCGAGTCGGCTCTTCGGACGCCACCGCCGTGTTCACTGTGTTCGCTACGGTGACCTGGAGCAGCAGTACGGACAACGCGGTGCAGAACACCCGCGCGCCGGTCGAGCGAGGTGTGATCCCTGAACTCATACCCTTCTCCGAAATACCGGTTTCACCGGACGGCCACCCAGCCACGGTGCCGGATCATCCGCGTCGAGCGCTTTGCGGTACACGAGGCAGGCCTGCGAGACCACTTCGACCGTCCGGTCGATGTCTTCTTCGGACAACGCGCTGCTGACCACGAACGACGGCCCGAGGACCCCGCCCGTGACCAGTTGCCGCAGGAACAACGTTCGGTAGTCCTGCGACGGGTTCTTCTCGGCGTCGAGCGTGGCGAAGACGAGGTTGCTCGCCCGGCCGCGTACGACGACGTGTTCCCCGACCCCGGCCGAGGCCGCGACTTCGCGGACCCCGGCGGCGAGCCGGTCGCCGAGCGCGTGCAGCCGCGCGGCGATGCCTTCTTCGGTGTAGGTCTCCATGACCGCGATCGCGGCGGCCAGCGAATGCGTCTCGGCGCCGTGCGTGGTGGACAGCAGGAAGACGCGGTCCTCGCCGGTGCGCAGCCCGCCGAGTTCCATCAGTTCGCGCTTGCCGGCCAGCGCCGAGACGGCGAACCCGTTGCCGAGGGCCTTGCCGAACGTCGAGAGATCCGGCGTGACACCGTAGAGCCCCTGTGCGCCCGCCTCGGACCAGCGGAAGCCGGTGATCATCTCGTCGAAGATCAGCACGCAGCCGTACCGGTCGGCGAGTTCCCGCAGGCCGACGAGGTAGCCGGCGGGCGGTTCGAGCTGGGTGGACGCCTCCAGGATCAGGCAGGCGACCCGGCCCGCGTTCTCCCGCAGCAGCCGCTCCGTCGCCGGGAGGTCGCCGTAGGGAAACGACACGGTGAGATCGGTGACCGCGTCCGGGATACCCGACGACATCGCCGTGGTGCCGATGAACCAGTCGTCGATGGAGAAGAACGCGTGGTCGCGGCAGATCGCCACGAGCGGCCTGCCGGTGGCCGCCCTGGCGAGTTTGACCGCGGCCGTGGTGGCGTCCGAGCCGTTCTTGGCGAACTTGACCATCTCGGCGGTCGGCACGGTTTCGAGGAATTTCGTCGCCGCCCGTTCCTCCACAATGGACGGACGGGCGAAGTTGGCGCCCCGGTCGATCTCCCGGTGGGCGGCTTCGCTCACCCTCGGGTGCACGTGCCCGAGGCTGACCGCGCGCAGCCCCGAGCCGTACTCGATGTATTCGTTCCCGTCGACGTCCCAGACGTGCGCGCCGAGCCCGTGCGAGATGACCGGTGCCAGGTTCTCCGGATACTGGTCGTCACCCTTGGCGTAGGTGTGCGCCCCGCCGGGGATCATCGCGTGGAGGCGCTCGTTGGCCCGCATGGATCGGGGAAGACGACGGGTCATGCTCTCACCTCGTGTTCTGTAGGACAGCGGAAAGAGGAAGGGCCTGGCGGTCCCGCTCCGACATGAGCGCCACCGGAAGCGGCCACGGGATCGCCAGTTCCGGGTCGTCGTGAGCGATCGCGACGTCCTCGGCGGGATCGTGCGCGCGGTCGATCCGGTAGGAGACGTCGGCGTACTCGGTGAGCGCCTGGAACCCGTGCGCGCAACCGGCCGGGATGTACAGCGACACCTGGGTCTCCCCGGACAGTTCGAACGTCTCCTTGCCGAGGTACGTCGGCGAATCCGGCCTCAGGTCGACGACGACGTCGAAGACGGCGCCCCACGAGCACCGGACCAGCTTCGCCTCACCGAGCCCCGAACGGAGGTGCATCCCGCGCAGCACTCCCTTGCGGGAGCGGGAAACACTGTCCTGGAGGAAGCCGTTCGGGTCGATCCCGGCCGACCGGACGACGTCGGCGTCGAAGGTGCGGCTGAAGAAGCCGCGTTCGTCGGCGTGCGGAGTCGGCTCGAACAGGTACGCGCCCGCGATGGCGGGCACCGGAATCACCTTCATCGGACTCCCATCGGCAGGAAGGCGGCCGACAGCGCGGCGAACTGTTCGTCCAGCAGCCGGGCCTGCTCCGCGCTTCGTTTCGCGACGATCTCGGTCAGTTCACCCGCCCTGGATTCGAGTTCGGCGAACTGGCGCACCAGCGCGTCGAAGTCGATCTCCTTGGCGGACTGGCAGAACTCGCCGAGTCCCAGCGTGGTCATGAGTACCTCGTTCTTGCGGGCGTACCCGATGGACAACGTCGGTTTCGCGAGCTTCAGCGCGCACAGGACGTTGTGGTACCGGGTGGCGACGACGGTCTCGACCGCCGACATCGCCCGCATCACCTCGTCCAAAGTGGCCGTGTCGGCGGCGGCGATCAGCGGGGATTCCAGTTCCCGCATGATCTCGTCGACGACCTGCGCGTCGGCCCGATCGCCGATGAACAACCGCACCGGGCGGCCGTCGGCGACCAGCCGCGCCACGAACCTCGTCATCTTGTCCACATAGGACTCATAGATCTCGGCGGCGCGGTGCCGGTCGTCGTTCCCGCCGTGGTACGCCATCACCCCGACCCCGACGGATCGGGGCAGCACCGGTTCCGAAGGCGCGGACAGGGCGAAGGCGAGATCGGGGTAGACGCGGTCGTTCGTGACGTCGACGCCCATCGTGCGCATCGCGTCCCGTGACGGCTCGTCCCGGTAGGACCGGAACGCCGCGAGCCGCGCGGCCCAGCCGATGACGGAGCGGGTGGCCCGGTGCGTGCTCACGCTGGCGCCGACGCTCACCAGCGCCACCTTGGTGCCGACCAGACGGCCGGATACCGAAAGCAGCAGCAGGGCGTACGGGAAACCCCAGGGACGCAAGGGAAGGGTCGATTCGAGGACACCCATCCCCGGCACGATCACCACGTCCTGCCGCCGCACCCAAGCCGCCGTGCGGAAGAGGTCGACGAGTTTCCCGAAGCCCTTCAAGCCAATGGACAACGGCCCCGAGGCTGTCCGGTACTCGCCCTCGTACCAGTTCAACGCGGTCGTTTCGAGTCCGTAGCGCGACGCGACGATTTCCGGGCCGCCGCACATCACGCTGAGCGCGGCGCCCGGATGTTCCGTGCGCAAATACCCGAGAACCGCCTCGAAGGAACCGTCGTTGCCGAGGTTCCCCGATCCGAGGAGCCCGAACAGCCCGATTCTCGCGGGCGGGGTCAAGGGACTCGTCCCTCCTGGCCGGCGACGACTGAGGCCACGGACACCTCACGTGGGCCGAGTTCGGCCTCGGCCTGGACCGGCATCCGTCCCATGGCCGGATTCCCCGCCCGGTTCAGCAGCCATTGCCGCAGGTAGCGGAAGCATTCGCGCTTCTCCGCGCCGGAGATCGGCGCGTTGCGGATCGCCTTGACGTAGCCGAGCACGTACTCGCCGAGCAGCCGGACCATCGGGTGGCGCAGCTTGTCGGCCCGTTTCGGGTCGAGGTTGGTGGCCCGCCTGCGCACGGTCGGGTGCTCGTGCTCGGAGCGGCCGGGGTGGTCGCGCCGGAAGTACAGCCAGTCGGGCACCTGGTGGAACGGGCCGTGCAGGGCCAGCTCCGAGATGATCGTGCGGTCCGCGTGGTGGTAGCTGTCGAGCGGCGCGACGCGGCGCAGCACCTCGGTGCGGATGACCGCGCCGTCGTCGTCCCCGCCGGGCGCGAACAGTGTGCTGCGGAAGCGTTCCGCGGCGTGCGGCGAGACCGTGTTGAGCGGGTACTCCAGTGCCTGCGTGACGACGGCCTTCTCGTCGATCATCGCCGTCCACGAGTGCGAGAGGACGAACTCGGGATACTCGTCGAGCGCCTCGATACAGCGCTCCAGCAGGTCACGGGCGTAGAGGTCGTCGTCGGACGCCCACTTGAACAGCTCGCCGCGGGCGACGTCGACGCAGTAGTTGTGGTTGGGCGCGCAGCCGATGTTGACCGGCTGGCGCACATACCGGACACGGGAGTCCAGCTTCGCGTACTCGCGGCTGATCTCTTCGGTGCGGTCCGTGGACGCGTTGTCCGAGATGATCAGCTCGAAGTTCTCGTAGCTTTGGCCGAGGAGTGCGTCCAGCGATTCGGCGAGGTAGTCCTCGCCGTTGTAGACCGGGAGCCCGATGCTCAGCCGAGGAGCGGTGCTCATGACGTCCTCATTTCTTCCTTCTCCGAAGTCAAATGCTCTTTGAGCGCGGCGAGCAGCTGAAGCCACCACACCGCCGACCCGCTGGTGATCGCCAAAGCGACCCCCCAAGCGGATCCGGACGCCCCGGCCAAGAAGGCGCCTATGAGCCCGAAACCGACGTAGCCGGCCGAGTTGATCAGCTGGGCGCGAAGGCTCCTTTTCGCAGCGCCGAGCGCACGCAATCCGGCGGCCGCCCCGGTGTTGAAACCCGCCGCGGCGATACCGATGGTCACCGGGAGGATCAGTTCCGAAGCGGGATCCCACACGTCGCCGAGGACGAACCGGCCGGCGTCGTGGGGTACCAGAAGCAAGGCGAGACCCCAGAGCAGGGCCGCGGCCGCCTGGCCCGCGCCGAGCACGGCGCAGAAGTGGCGGAGGCGATGCGGGGCCCGTTGGAGCACCCGCGCGCTTTCGGCCACCGTGACCAGGGAAAGTCCCATCAGGAGGGCGAAGAACGGTCCGAGGAGCAGTTCGGCCCCGCGAACCGCGCCGACGCTCGCCAGCCCGGCGATCGCGCCGAGACCGTACATCCGCAGCTGCGACGAGCCGCTGTTGCTGACGTTCTCGATCAGGTAGCGGGTGCCGAGGTCGCGGTGGTGCTTGAGCCAGTAGAGCGTGCCGCGCGGATCCGGCCGGACCCCGGCCTGCAGGCAGCCGTAGCCGGCGGCTACCGCTCCGGACAGCCCCCACGCCAGGATGAAGGCGACGACCGTGTCGAACCACTGGTGCGCGATGAACAGCGCCGGGACCAGCGCGACACCCCAGACGACGTCGTTGAGGAACGCCTTCTTCCCGTGCCCCGCGGCGAAGAAGGCGAACCGCCAGGCGTCCTGCAGCAGCAACGTCGGGATGACGAAGCCGAGTGCGACGAACGCGCCGCCGACGGGGCCACCCACCACGAGACCGGCGACCACACTGACGGCACCGGCGACGACACCCACGGAGAGCGCCGTCCCGGTCGCCTTGGCGGTCGCCGTCCGCCAGGTCTCGGTGGGCACCCCGGAGAACCGCACCATCAGCGGATCCGTCGTCAGCCCGCGCGAAAGGTTGAGCACCACGCCGTAGCTGACCCAAGCGAGGCTGAACATGCCGAAGGCGAACGTGCCGAGTGAACGCGCCACGAACAAGCCGACCACGAAGTTGGTGATGCTGGAGACGGCCTGGTCGCCGAGGCCCCAGCTGAGCCGTCCGGCCATGGCCCGGATGGCTTGGGAACGCAGAAGTGATCGCATGGCTAATCCTTGAGCAATCCGGCGTCGTGCAGCGCCTCGGCGGCGGCGACGACGGAATCGAACGGCAGCCCGGACCGCTCGGCGACGTCGAGCAGGCTGTGCTCGCCGTCCGAGAGGTTGAGCACCCAGAGCATGGCCATCTGGGCTTGTTTGGCGTCGCTTCGGCCGCCGAGCGAGTCGTACAGCCCGCGCTTGCCGAGTTGCGGCTCGCCGAAGGGGCTGAGGTTGACGTAGCTGCGGTTGCGGTCGAGGACGGCGAAGGTGTCCTTCAAGGTCTGAAGGGTTTCCTCCATGGCCTCCGTGGAAACGAAATCGAGGTTGTCGGCCGAGGTGTGGTACTCGGGATAGCCCGCGTACGGCGTCCTCGTCAGCGAGCCGACGCCGAGGTTGAAGCCGGGGGAGCAGAACTGGCGCTCGTCGTAGCCGTACGGCGAGAAGTCCACGATCTTGTGCGCGCGATCGGCCAGGACATACGCGAGCACACGGTCGATTTCGGCGTCGCCCCGGCGGCTTCGCTTGTAGGTCAACGATCCCGGATCACCGGCGCAGGCCAGCACGAGCCCCGCCTTGATCCGGCCGACGCGGTCGTTGTTGCGCGCGAGCCAGGTGATGGCGCCGATCGTGCCCGGCATGAACAGGAACCGGTAGGTGTAGTGGGGCTTTTCGAGCGTCCGCGCGAACGCGGCGGCGATCGCGATCCCGGCGACGTTGTCGTTCGCCAGCGACGGATGGCAGGTGTGGCAGGAGATGATCACCTCGTCGGTGACCTCGCCCGGTACGACGTGCTCGGCGTAGGTGAGGCTCCCGTCGGCCAGCGTGGAGTCGATGCGGACCTCGTACTCGCCGTCCGGCATCGCGTCGAGGGTCTCCTGCGACAGGCAGAAACCCCAGGTCGGCGCGTAGTAGCTGGTCCGGTACGGCACCCAGGACGGCTGGTCGGGCAGGGTGTGCAGGTGCTCGCGCAGCTCGCTGAGCGGCATCGTCCGCGACACCGGGACGCTGTAGCCGACGACGTGCAGGTTCGACTCACCGAAGTCGACCACGCGGCGGCCGGAGGCGTCCTTGATGTACGCGTCGCGGATGTTCCATTCCCGCGGCACCGTCCAGTCCAGTACCCGGGTGCCGGTGGGGACCTCGTGGATCTCCAGCGGGACGTGCTCGCCGACGATCTCCAGCGTGCGGCGGACGCCGTCGCCGGTGATGCTGCGGCACAGTGGATACAGGCGCTCGACCAGCCTTCGCAGGTCGGCGCCCGTCTCCAGGTCCCGGTGGCTCGTCACCGTCGTCGCAGCGTTTCGTCGAGTTCGCCGGCGGCGGTGCGGTCCTGCAGCCGCGCGAGCCGGGTGAACAGGCGCTGGAAACCGTGTTCGGTGAGGCCGTGGGTCTTGTAGGCCTCGATCAGTTCGAGCGCGCCGTCCTTGACCGACCAGTCGCAGTCGAAGCCGGGGATCGCCGCCCGGAACCGGGAGAAGTCGACCCGGTACGAACGCGGGTCCGCACCCGCCTCGCCGGTGATCCGCAGCGTCGAGCCGGGAACGGCCTCGACGACCTCCTCGGCGATCTCGGCGACGGTCACGTTGTTGCGTTCGGTGCCGATGTTGAACGCCTTGCCGTGCACGGCCTCCTTCGGTGCGACCAAGGCCGCGGCGAAGGCCCGCGCGATGTCCTTGGCGTGCACCAGCGGCCGCCACGGCGTGCCGTCGGAGAGCACCAGCACCTCGCCGGAGAGGTACGCGTGCGCGGTCAGGTTGTTGAGCACGATGTCGCCGCGCAGCCGGGGCGAGAACCCGAAAGCGGTGGCGTTGCGCATGTACACCGGGCTGAAGTCGTCGTCGGCGAGCTCCTGGACGTCGTCCTCCACCCGCACCTTCGACTCGGCGTACGGCGTCACCGGGCGCAGCGGCGCGTCCTCGTCGACCAGGCCGTCGCCGCCCGAAGCGCCGTAGACCGAGCACGTCGAGGCGTAGAGGTACCGCTTGACCCCGGCGTCCTTCGCCAGCTTCGCGAGCTTGACCGAAGCGTGGTGGTTGATGTCGTAGGTCAGCTCCGGCGCCAGCGAACCGAGCGGGTCGTTGGACAGCGCGCCGAGGTGGATCACCGCGTCCACACCGGCCACGTGCTCGGCCGTGACGTCACGAAGGTCGACCTCGAAGCCCTCGGGGTCTTCGGGCTTCGGGCCCAGGACGCAGGTGTCGTAGAGACCGGAGTCGAGGCCGATCACCTCGTGACCTTCGGCGGCCAGCACCGGGGCCATCACCGTGCCCAGGTAGCCCTTGTGCCCGGTCAGCAGCACACGCATGGCTTTCAGCCTTTCGGAGTGAGGTCGAGCGTCAGTTTCTTGAGATCGAAGGCCTCGGCATAGCGCTGCCCGCATTCGATGCCGCGAATGCGGGCGAGGCCGAGGAAGGCTTCCCGGTCGTACCAGGGCCGGTGCCGCTGGGAGGCGTAATGCTCCTGGAGCAGACGGACCTTCTCCTCGGCGCGCTCGGGCGACAGCGGCACGTACGCGGTGGGTTTGCCGAGGTCGCCGTCCCATTTCACGATCTCGTACTCCAGCTGGAGATGCGTGCGGAACACCGTCGGCACCAGCTTCGCCAGGCCACGATGGTCCTGGTGCGCGTCCGCCGTGCGCGGGGAGAGGACGAGGTCCGGGTCGGTGCGGCGGCGCAGCTCCTCCAGCCCGTTCTTGGCCTCTTCCCAGTGCGCGGGGAACCGGCCGTCGGGCAGTTTGAGCACGGTGACCTCCACGTCGGCGCCCGGGCAGAAGGCCGCGAGCGCGGCGCGCTCCTCGGCCTCCCGTTCGGTGCCGCCGCCGGAAAGGACGAACGCGTCCACCCGGACACCCGGGTTGGCGGCGCAGATCGTCAGCAGGGTGCCGCCCGCCCCGATGGCGATGTCGTCACAGTGCGCGCCGAGCGCGACGATCCGCTGGACGCCGCCGGTGCCGAGCTCGATCACGCCGTGCTCGCCTTTTCGCGCTCCCACCGCGCCCACGGACGGTCTCCGCGCGCGTAGGCGTCGTCCAGCTGGACCCGTTCCTTGACGGTGTCGGTCGGCTTCCAGAACCCGCGGTACGGGTACGCGAGCAGCTTGCCCTGCTTGGCGAGCTCGCCGCAGCCGTCGGCCACCAGATCGCCGCCCTCGGGGATGTGGTCGAAGACCTCCTGGCGCAGCACGAAGTACCCGCCGTTCTCCCACAACGGCATCTCGCTGACCGGGGTCAGCGCGCCGATGCGGCCGTCCTCGCCCATCTCGACGCAGTGGAACGACGACTGCGGCGGTACGACCATCATCGACGCGCCGGCGTCGGATTCCGTGAACCGCTCGATCATCTCCGGCAAGGGCGCGTCGGTGAGGACGTCGGCGTAGTTGGCGAGGAACATCTCGTCGCCTTCGAGGTACGGGCGCACCCGGCGCAGCCGTTCGCCGATGGCCGATTCGAGACCGGTCTGCACGAAGGTGATCGACCAGTCCGCGATATCGGTCGACAGCAGCTCGGGCTTGCCGCGGCGCAGGACGAAATCGTTGGAGGTGGTCTCCTGGTAATTGAGGAAGAACTCCTTGATGTGGTGCGCGCCGTACCCGAGACAGAGGACGAACTCGGTGTGCCCGAAATGCGCGTAGTACCGCATCACGTGCCAGATCAGGGGTCTGGGGCCGACCATGGCCATCGGCTTGGGCACGTCGGACGCGTCACCGTTGCGCATCCGCATGCCGTAGCCGCCGCAGAAGAGGACTACCTTCACGACTTCACCTCGACGATTTCCAGGTGCGGGATGGGGAAGACCAGTTTCCCGCCCCATTCGTCCACAAAGGACAATTGGGCGGTCAGCTCCTTCCGGAGGTTCCACGGAAGGACGAGCACGTAATCGGGCCGGTCCGCTTCGATGCGTTCCGGCGGCAGGATCGGGATCCGGGTGCCGGGGGTGAACCGGCCGTGCTTGTACGGGTTGCGGTCGACGGTGTACGGCAGCACGTCCGGGCGGATGCCGCAGTGGTTCAGCAGCGTGTTGCCCTTGCCCGGCGCGCCGTATCCGACGACGCTCTTGCCTTCGAGCGCGGCGTCGGTGAGGAACTTGTTCAGCTCCAGCCGGACCTTGGTGACCCGCTCGGAGAATTCGGTGTACCCGGACATTTCGTGCAGTCCGGCCGCCTTTTCCGCGTCGAGGACCTGCGTCATCCGCTCGCTCGGCTCACCGGCGACGGCGTCAGGGCGCGCCCACAGCCGGATCGAACCGCCGTGGGTGGGCAGGAGCTCGACGTCCACAACGGACAATCCGCCGCGCGCGAGGGCCCGGCGCGCGGATTCCACCGTGTAGTACTGGAAATGCTCGTGATAGATCGTGTCGTACTGGTTCTCCTGGATCAGCGTCAGCAGGTGCTGGACCTCGATGCTGACCCAGCCGTCATCGGCGACCAGGGCACGAAGCCCGTGCGTGAAACCGATGATGTCCGGAATGTGTGCGTAAACGTTGTTCGCCACGACGAGGTCGGCGGGACCGTGCTCCTCGCGGACGTCGCGTCCGCTTTCGGGGCTGAGGAAGGCGGTCTTCGTCGGCACCCCGGCGTCACGCGCGGCTTGGCCCACGTTCACCGAAGGTTCCACGCCGAGACAGCGGATCTGCTGTGCCACAACGTGTTTGAGGAGATAGCCGTCGTTGCTGGCGACCTCGACGACGAACGAGGACTCGTCGAGCCCCAGTCGCTCGACGGCGTCGTCGACGAACGTTTTGGCGTGTTCGACCCAGGAGGCGGAATACGACGAGAAATACGCGTATTCGGTGAAAGTCTCTTCCGGGGTGATCAGCGGCGGGATCTGGGCGAGCCGGCATTCGGTGCAGACCCGCAGGTGCAGGGGGTAGGTCGGCTCCGGCTCCGCGAGCTGTTCCACGGTCAGAAAACGTTCACACGGCGGCGTCGCCCCGAGGTCGACGACACTGGCGAGATGGGCCGAGCCGCAGAGTCGGCAGGTGGTCATCGAGAGGCTCCTTGGCTCGCGTCACGTATCCCAGACGTCGGCACCTCGGGTCGCCTCGTTACATGCCTTCCAGGGGTCTCACGCTTCCGTCTCATAACCGAAACCTGGCGTCTCGGCCATCGGCGCAGACGTCTCCGCCATCCGGGCGCGGGCAACCCTGCCGGATCGCGTTTAGCGGGCTAAACGCGACGCGCTGGGCCTCCGCGGACGTCGCGAAAGCCACTTTCGCGACGTCAGATGTCCCGAAAGTGGCTTTCGCGACACTTGGTCGCCACGCGCCCCCCCGGCCCGGATCGCGTTTAGCGGGCTAAACGCGATCCGGCCGTCACACCGTCAAGAAACCACTAGCGCGTAGTCCGCATCGGTCGCCGACGTTTCAGGGTGACCGTCGGCGTTCACCTGGGTCGCCACGACCTCGACCGTCCAAGTACCGGCGGCCGGCTTTTCGAGGATGACGTTCTCCACCGTGTCGACGGTGTTCGGCGATCCGCCCGCGGTCGAGAAGTTGCCCGCCTTCAGCCCGTTGTTGCCGTAGTAGACGGTCCCGTTCGGCGCGGTGACCTTCAGTGTCAGGTCGTTGACCCTGGTGACCGACGCGCTCGGCGAGCCCGCCGGGTCGGTGTAGGCCAGCGTGGCCTTGAACTGCTTGGTCCCGTTCACCGCGACCGTGTACTTCTTGGACTGCCCGGTGCCCAGCAGGTCGGTTTCGTTCACCAGCACCGGCAGCTTCCACCCGTTCGCCTTGGCCTGTTCGTGCAGGTACCGCACGTTCGCGGTGCCCCAGCCCTGGTGTGTCCGGGTCATGTCGTGCGAGGTGCCGCTGAACGCGAACTGGTCGGCCCCGTTGATCAACAGCGCCTTCGCGGTCGAGGCGTGCGGGCGGCTCGCGAAGACGTCGCGGCCCTTGCCGGGGCCGCCGTCGAACACGCCGTCGGCCCACATCTGGAACAGCAGCCCGGCGTTTCCGCAGGTGATCGGGGTCGCGCCGCTCGTGCCGCCGAACGACGTCGTGTACGACGTGTCACTGCCGGACGACGTGGTGTCGATCCGGTCGTAGTAGTTCGACAGCTCCGGTTTGATCCGGCCGTCGGCGGCCGGGCCGATGCTGGCGCCGCCGTTCCACTTGTCGTCGGTGCGGCCCAGCGTGTTGTAGTGGTACTGCCCGCCGACCGAGAGCACGTTCTTCGACCAGGCCTGCGGCCGCGACTGCTGGGTGCCCGCGTTGCTCTGCGACTGGCAGATCAGCAGGTCGTGATCGAAGACGATCTTGTCGAGCTCGGCGGAGACCGAGTTGTAGGCCGTCGTCAGCCCGCCACCCCAGCTGTTGCTCTGGAACACCGCGCGGTACTTGCCCGCCGGGTCGACCAGTTCCTTGGTGTGGGCGTAGCGGTCCGGCTTGTTGTAGGTGGCGAAGATCCCCTGGGCTTCGGGCAGCAGCCCCCGCTGCGGCGCGCTCACACCCGACGCGAAGATCTGGCCGTACGTGGACGTCCCGTGGCTGGTGCTGGTGGAGTTCGACCCGTGCAGCACCGTCGGCCGCGCCTTGAACTCCTGGTGCGTGACGCGCAGGCCACCGTCCATCACCTCGCCGCGCACGCCCTGGCCGCGGTAGCCGCCGACACTCTCGATGTAGTTCGCGCCCCCGCTCTCCCTGGCGTTGGCCATGTCGGTTTCGGGGGCGGTGATCGCGCCGACCGCGAGCACTTCGGCCCCCTGCGCCACGGTGGCGGCCTGACCGGGGCCGAGCTTCGCCACGATGTGCTGCCCGCTCTGCGAGATCGCCTCGATACCGCCGCCGAGCCGCAGGATCCGCTCGGCCACCGCGCGCTGGTCCCGCGCGTCCGATTCGACCAGCGTCACCAGGTAACCGCCTGTCGAGGCCGCCGAGATCTCCACCTTGTCGTCCGGACGGTATTCGCCGAGCCAGCGGACGAAATTCAATTTCGCCACCGATTCGCGGTTCTCCGGCTTCAACCGGACCACGTAGGCGAAATCGGGAATGTAGGTCCCGATCCGCACGCCGAGTGAACGCAATCGCCCGCGCTGTTCGTCGGTCAGCGCGCTCCGGACCTGAAGCAGGTAGGCGCCCTTCCAGTCCTGGCTCGCGGCCGTGCGCTGGCTGAGCGGATCGAAGGTCCTGCTGGCCAGGCGGATGAACTGGGGGTCCTCGGGGGCCGGGGCGGCGACGGCCGCCCCGCTCGTCAACAGCATCGCGCCGACCAAGGGCGCGAGAAAGCGGACAGACTTCGACCGTGGCATGAAATACCTCCGGGGAGCTCTGCAGGGGAGAGGTCTTCCGAAGGTACCGGCCGAAAAGTGTGGTGATCAGCCGCTGAACGGCCCAGCCGTTTTCCGGTGCTGCGGGAAATGGAGCATAAACGGTTAAAAACTGATTCAGGAGCTCTCGTCGATCGTCCCGCTGAACCGCGTCAACCGCTCGCGTTCCTCGTCGCCGAGTCTTCGCGTGCTGCCTTCGGGCAGGACGCACGCGACCCAGATGGTGCGGCAGCGCGCGTAGACGGCCCGTTCGTCGCGCAGCCTGCTGTTGACCACGACGTCGCAGGTGCCGATCCGGCCGACCACGGTCTCCACTTCGACCGGGCTGTCGCGGAAGGTGAGCCTGCGCAGGTAGCTGACGTTGTGCTTCGCGATGAGATACGCCGGTCCCTTGGCCTGGAAGAGGTGCTCGCGCCGCGGATCGAGCATCGCGACCTGGGCTTCCTGGAAGTAGTCCAGCAACCGCACATTCCCGACGTGACCGAGATGGTCCAGGTCGGCGACACGCAGGCGATGGCGGTGGAGGTGGATCTCGGGAGCGGGACGCGCACTGGTCGTCCCCAGCGGATGTGCGTGCACGAAGTGGATCTTGAATGATCGCGTGGTGTTCCGGCCGCGCGGCGCAACGGACACCGGCCCGGTTCACTCCATCAGGGCTTCGGACAGTTCGCGGATCGCGGCGGTCTCGGCGGTGTGGATGTCCCGGATCATGGTGCCCATCGTGCTGAACAGGTCACGGGCTTCGACGTCGGTGAACGGCGTTTCGTCGTTGTAGTGCGCGCGCAGTTTCCACATCTCCTCACCGGCGGCCGCGGCGGCGTCCTGCCCCGCGTCGCCCTCGCGGACACCCGCCGACACCGCGCTGACCAGTCCGCGCATCCAGGCGAATTCAGCGTTCGACGCGGGAACGGCGGCCTCGGCCAGCTCCGCCCAGCGCTCGGCGATCCCGCGCCAGGTCGACGCCTGTTCCGCCAGCGCCGGGAGTTCGAGCAGGCCGGCGGCTTCGGTGAGCGAGTCGGCGAACAGCCCGCGCAGATGCCCGCCCTCCATGCCGGCCGGGGTGACGCTCTCCCACACGGTGAACAGCGCCCCGACGAGCCCGCGCCGTTCCCCGAACGCGCGCGGCCAGCCCTTGGGGTCACGTTCGTCGGTCATCGCCTTCGCCCAGCGCCCCCAGGCGGGCAGCGAGAACGACTTCGACGGCTCCGAGAGGTTCCGTGCGCAATCCGTCAGCCCGTCGCGCACGGCCGCCCGCCAGTCGGGGACCTCGCCGGGTTCGATCGTGGCGAGCAGGTTCTTGTACGAGCCGACCCGGCCACGTGCGGCGTCGAACGTCTTCCGGTCGACCGTCAGCCGGGCGAGGTTCCGGTCGTCGACCAGCACCCGGCCGTCCTCTTCGCCGTACGCGACGACGAAGTGGCCGCCGCCGCCGGACATCTCCGGCGGCAACCACCAGTAGCCGAGTGACTCTCGGTCGGGGAGGACGATCGACGGCCGTCCCGCTTCGAGATTCGCGGAGAGCCGTTTCGCGGCGGCACGTTTGCCGCCGGTGGTGTGGATGTCGGCGGCGAGCCCGAGTCTGTCCACTGTGGACTTGAGCCATTCTCGCGGATATTGCCAGCGCGCGCGGAAGCCGAACACGATCGTCGACATCGTCTCGTGCGCGAAGTCCCACAGGATGTAGCCGGCCCCGATCCCGCCGGACACGGCGAACACCAGCGCCTCGCTGGGCGCCTTGCCGTCCGGCCCTTCGACACCGTGATGGGTCAGTACGGCGGTAACCGCTGAAACGTCCGGTTGCAGCCCGCCACGTAGCTCGTACTCGCTCACCCCGCCATCATGCCCGTTCCGGCGTCAGAAGTCCTTGATCAAGGAAACCCTGCCGCGTAAGGGATCCGCCACGTACACCGTCCTGGTGCGCTGGTCGGTCGCGACCGCGCCGGGGTTCACGCCGAGTGACAGGTCGCCGGTGAGCAGATTCGTCCTGCCGTCGACCCTGGCGATGCCGTTGGGGCCGCCGTTGGAGTAGACGGTGTTCGATCCTTCGTGGACCGCGAGCGCGGACGATTCCGAGCGCAGCAGCACGGTCGCCTTCTCCTTGCGCGCGACTGTGTCCACTATGGACAGATGGTGGATGGCCGAGTTCGCGACGTACACCGTGCCGGACGCGCTGTGCACGGCGACGCCGGTCGGCGACTTGCCGACCGGGATCCCGTCGGCGAACCCGCCCGCGCCGATGTCGAAGATCTCCAGCGAGTCGGTGTCGGTGCTGGTGCAGTACACGAGCTTGCGACCGCCGTCGACCGCCGTCGACGACAACCCCCGCGTCGGGCCCGGGACCAGGTCCAGCAGGCGGCAGCTCACGCCGTCGATGACGGCGAGCGCCCCGGTGAGGCCGCTGACCGCGTAGATACGGTTCGCCTGCTCGTCGACGTCGACACTGGACGCGCCGGGACCGGCGGGAACCACACTGACGACGTCGTTGGTCCGCCCGTCCAGGACGAGGACGGTCCCGGCGGGCGGGTTCGCCACGAAGACCCGGTTGGTCACCGTGTCCACGGCCAGTCCGGCGGGCTCGCCGCCGACCGGGATCACGTCACCGACCGTGCCGGACCGCGAGTCGAGGACGACGATCGTGCCGGTGGACGGGTCCGAGACGTAGGCGAAGCCGGTGACGGAATTCACCGCGACCGCCTCCGGGGTGCCCCCGACCTCGACGAGGAGCACTTTCTCGGCTCTGGCCGCCGGTGCGAAGGCGACCGCGGAGGCACCGGCCGCGGCCAGCGTGAGCAGGGCTCTGCGGCTCAGTTCGGGTCCTCGCACAGGCGCCTCCCGATGATCGTTCCGGGCTTCGACCATAACCCGCGATCAGAGCATGCGAAGGAACTTCGCGTCCCCCGATCGCGTTGTTTCCGATGAGTAACCCCCACCCAGAGAAAGGAAGGAGCAGGACGCCGTGCACAAACACCAGAACGGGCTGAAGACCGTCGTCCTGCTCGGCCTGCTGTCCGCGCTCATCGTCGGGATCAGCGGTTTCTTCGGACGGGGCGCGCTGGTCATCGGCCTGGTGGTGGCGCTCGGCGTCAACGCGTACGCCTACTTCAACTCCGACAAGCTGGCGCTGCGGGCCATGCGCGCGCGGCCGGTCTCCGAGGCCGAGCAGCCGGCGATGTACCGGATCGTGCGGGAGCTGGCGACCACGGCGCGCCAACCGATGCCGCGGCTCTACATCAGCCCCACCGTCGCCCCGAACGCCTTCGCCACCGGCCGCAGCCCCCGGCACGCGGCGGTGTGCTGCACCACCGGCATCCTCGACCTGCTCGACGAGCGCGAACTGCGGGCGGTGCTCGGGCACGAACTGTCCCATGTCTACAACCGCGACATCCTGATCTCGTGCGTCGCGGGCGCGCTGGCGAGCGTGATCAGCGTGATCGCCAATATCGCGATGTTCACCAGCGTCTTCGGCGGCAACAACCGCGAGGACGGCGACAGCCCGCTGGTCGGGCTGCTCCTGGTGCTGATCGGGCCGATCGCGGCCGCCGTCGTGAAACTCGGGGTGAGCCGCTCGCGGGAATTCCAGGCCGACGCGTCGGGAGCGGAACTCACCGGCGACCCGCTCGGGCTGGCGTCCGCCCTGCGGAAGCTCGACAGGGGCACACGCGCGGCGCCGCTCGTGCCGGAGCCGAAACTGGTCTCGCAGTCGCACCTCATGATCGCGAACCCGTTCCGTCCGGGCGAAGGCCTCTCGAAGCTCTTCTCGACCCATCCGCCTATGGACGAACGCATCCGGCGCCTGGAAGAAATGGCCCGGCGCCCCTACTGACCAGCCGGATCGCGTTTAGCCCGCTAAACGCAGGTGGTCCCCCAGATCGCGTTTAGCCCGCTAACTGCGCTCTGCCGTCCGGATCGCGTTTAGCGGGCTAAACGCGATCCGCCCGGGGATCTCATCTCGTGGGAGCGGGAATCGAGGGGTGGGCGCGCGAGTTCCCCGGGCATGGGTTCCGCACAGCAGTTGCACCTCGGGGTCGCGCTCGACGGGGCCGGGCAGCATCCGGCCGCCTGGCGGGTCTCCGACGTCCGCCCGTCCGCGTTGTTCACCGCCGCCCACTATCTCGCCCACGCGAAGCTCGCCGAAGCGGCTTCGCTCGACTTCGTCACCCTCGACGACACCCTCGCGCTCCAACCCGGCGGCGAGGAGGTCGTCCGAGGCCGGCTCGACGCGCTCCTCACCTTCGCCGCGATAGCCCCCGTGACCAGCGGAATCGGTCTCGTCCCCACGGTCACCACCACGCACACCGAGCCGTTCCACATCTCGACGGCCGTCGCTTCGCTCGACTTCGCGAGCCGTGGCCGTGCAGGCGTCCTCGCGGTGCCTTCGCGCACCGAGGCCGAGGTCGCGCACTTCGGCAGGCGCACCCTGCCGTCCGAGGTGGACGCCGAAGCGGAGAACGCCGAGGTCGTCGACGTCATCGCCCGCCTCTGGGACAGCTGGGAGGACGACGCGATCATCCGCGACGAGCCGACAGGCCGCTTCATCGACCGCGAGAAGCTGCATTACGTCGACTTCGAAGGCCGCTTCTTCAGCGTCAAGGGACCTTCGATCACGCCGCGCCCGCCGCAGGGCCACCCCGTCGTCGCGGTGTACGGCGACTCGCCGTACGCGCACGGCGCCGACGTCGTCCTGGTCGACGAGATCCGCGGCGCCCGCGAGCGCTTCCCGGACGCGAAACTCCTCGCCGGCCTGTCGATCGTGCTCGCCGAGACCGAACAGGCGGCCATCGACCGCCGCCGGGCGCTGGAGGCCTACGCGCCCTTCCCGCCGGGCCCGGCCTTCACCGGAACTCCCGCAGACCTCGCCATCGAGCTGCCCCGCCTCGCGGCGTCCAACGGTCTCGACGGCTTCCACCTCCGGCCCGCGGTCCTGCCCGACGACCTGGCGCTCTTCACCGCCGAGACCGTGCCCGCGCTTCGGGCCGCGGGCGTGTTCCGGCAGGCCTACACCGGCGCCACCCTGCGCGACCATCTCGGCCTCGGGGTCGCCGCCAACCAGTACGCGGAGGCGTGACAAATGCCCAAACAGGTCAAACTCGCCGCACACTTCCCCGGCGTCAACAACACGACCGTGTGGAGCGACCCGCGTTCGGGTAGTCAAATCGACTTTTCGTCCTTCGAGCACCTCGCGCGCACGGCCGAGCGGGGCAAGTTCGACTTCCTCTTCCTCGCCGAGGGACTGCGCCTGCGCGAACACGCGGGCAAGATCCTCGACTCCGACGTCGTCGGGCGGCCGAACACCACCACCGTGCTGGCCGCGCTCTCCGCGGTCACCACCCGGCTCGGCCTCGCGGGCACGCTGTCGTCCACCTTCAACGAGCCGTACGAGGTCGCGCGGCAGGTCGCGAGCATCGACCACCTTTCCGGCGGCCGCGCCGCGTGGAACGTCGTCACCTCGCCGGACGCCTGGACGGGCCAGAACTTCCGCCGTGGTGGCTTCCTCAAACGCGAGGACCGCTATCGCCGCGCGGAGGAGTTCCTCGCCACCGTGCGTGAACTCTGGGACAGCTGGGCGCCCGACGCGGTGGTGGGGGACAAGGAGAACGGCGTCTTCGCCCGCGGCATCGAGCGCTTTGTCCACAGTGGACCGCAGTTCGACATCCGCGGCGAGTTCACCGTTCCGAGGACCCCGCAGGGGCAGCCGATCGTCATCCAGGCCGGGGATTCCGACGAGGGCCGGGAGTTCGCCGCCAAGACCGCCGACGTCATCTTCAGCCGCCACGGCTCACTGGAGAGCGGCAAGGAGTTCTTCGCCGACGTCAAGCGGCGGCTGCCCGCCTACGGCCGCGAGCCCGGCGAGCTGCTGATCATGCCCGCCGCGACCTTCGTCCTCGGTGACACCGAGGAGGACGCGCACGAGTACGCACGGGAGATCCGCTACCAGCAGGTGCGCCCGGCGACCGCGATCCAGTTCCTCGAACAGGTCTGGAGCCGCGACCTCTCCGCTTACGACGCCGACGGTCCGCTCCCCGAGATCGACCCGGATCCCGATGCCGAACCGCTGACCTGGGGCCGGGTCCGGCACGAAAAGGATCCGCTCGCCGTGGCCGCGAAATGGCGGGCGATCGCGGAGGAGAAGAAGCTCTCGATCCGCGAACTCGTCATCGAGGTGACCGCGCGCCAGCAGTTCGTCGGCACCGCCCGGCAGGTCGCGGAATCGATCGACGAGTACGTCCAGAGCGACGCCGCCGACGGCTTCGTGCTGGTGCCGCATCTGACCCCGGGCGGGCTGGACGCGTTCGTCGACGACGTCGTCCCGCATCTGCGGGAACGGGGTGTCTTCCGGACCGACTACACCGGCGACACCCTGCGGGAACACCTGTTCAGCCGGTAGCGCCCTGGGTGCGCGCGACGTTCATCAGATATTCGCCGTAGCCGGACTTCGCCAGTTTCGCCCCGAGCGCGAAGCACTGCTCCGCGTCGATGAAGCCCATACGCAGCGCGACTTCTTCGAGACAGGCGATCCGGACGCCCGTCCGGTGCTCGAGGACCTGCACGAACTGGCCCGCCTCCAGTAGCGAGTCGTGCGTTCCGGTGTCGAGCCAGGCGAACCCGCGGCCGAGGTCGATCAGGGTCGCGCGGTCCTGCCGCAGGTAGGTGAGGTTGACGTCCGTGATCTCCAGCTCACCGCGAGGGGAGGGCTTGAGGTCACGGGCGATCTCGACGACCTGGTTGTCGTAGAAGTACAGCCCGGTGATGGCCTTGTTCGACTTCGGCTTCTCGGGCTTCTCCTCGATGGAGAGGAGTTTGCCGTCGGCGTCGATCTCCCCGACGCCGTACCGCTGCGGGTCCTTGACCGGGTAACCGAACAGCACGCAGCCGTCGAGCGCGGTCGCCGCGGCCTGCAGCCTGCTGGAGAACCCCTGGCCGTAGAAGATGTTGTCGCCGAGCACGAGCGCGACGTCGTCGTCGCCGACGAAGTCCGCGCCGATGACGAACGCCTCGGCCAGCCCGTTCGGGGCGGCCTGCTCGGCGTAGCTGAAGCTGAGCCCGAACTGGCTGCCGTCGCCGAGCAGCCGCCGGAAATGCGGCAGGTCGACGGGGGTCGAGATGATCAGGATCTCGCGGATCCCGGCGAACATCAGCACCGAGATCGGGTAGTAGATCATCGGTTTGTCGTAGACCGGTAGCAGCTGTTTCGATATCGCCTGGGTGATGGGATGCAGACGCGTCCCACTGCCCCCCGCCAGCACGATGCCCTTCATGCGATGCCCCCGCTTCGTAGCCGATCGCTCGGGACCTCACACTACCGGGTGGCTCAGAACGCCGGGCCCTTCGCGAAGTACGCCTTGCAGCCGAGGTTGTACTCGGTGGAGATCTGCAACACGTTCTTTCCGCCGTCGACCGGCAGCAGCGTCGAGCTGTAGTTGGGGCAGAAGTTGTTGTGGATCCCGACGATGCGCACCGGTGCGGGCAGCTCGTACCAGTGCCCGGCGCCGAAGTTGTCGTTGGCCAGCAGGACCTGGCCGTTCTTGGGCTGCGGGACACCGGCGGCGTCGGTGTAGATCTGCCCGACCATCACCAGCCGCACCCCGTTCGGGCCGCCTGGGAACAGCGTGATCGTCTGCGCGTGCTGGAAGTAGTTGCCGCTGGCGGTGGTCACGCGGGTGCCGGGATCGAGAGGATCGCCCCAGTTGGCGCCGTCGGAGGAGATCTTGAAGTACGGGTCGCAGTAGCGGTCGCGGTAGTTGCAGATCTCGTAGGCCAGGTAGTACCGGCCGTCGGGGAGGCGGCGGATGATCGGCATCCCGGGCCGCACCCGATGCGGCGGGATGGCCATCGTGCGCTGCTTGGTGCCCCAGTTCACCCCGTCGGTGGAGGCGACCCGGTTCATCACCTGCGCGAACTGCGGCGCCTCGGTCTCGTCGGCGTAGTGCAGCCACAGCGTGCCACCCGCGTCGACGACGAACTCCGGCTCCCAGATGCCGTCGTGGTTGTGCGAGCGGGCGGCCTCGGACAGGAAGGCCCACGAGCGGCCGGCGTCGCGGCTGTACCAGATCCTGATGCCGATCCGCCGTTGCGGACCGGCGTCCTGCCGGTAGCTCGCGGCCCACAGCAGGGTGCCCGCGCGAAGCCTGCCGACCCGCTGCGGCAGTTCGTACAGCGTTCCGCAGCACATGCCGCGGCGGCCGTCGCGGTCGCGGACCTCGCCGATCTTGTGGAAGCTCTGGCCCTCGTCGGTGCTCTCCATGATCGGGGTGAACTTGCCGCCCGCGTCTTCGCTGGTCAGTGACGCCAGGATGCGGCCACGGCCGATCGAGGAATGCTCCAGGCGGATGAGCCGTGGGTACGAGCCGTAGCCGGGCACGAGCTGCTGGCGCTCCGCGGCCTGCGCGGACGTGAACAGGGACGCGATCACCGTGAGTGACAGCGCGAAAGCGAGTGCGGAGCTGAAACGGCGTTGCATCGTGACCTTCCTCGAACGCGATCGCCGGATTACAACACGGGCTTTTGTCCCTTTCGGACTCCCGAGGAAGCGTCGCGGCGGAAACCCACCTCCGAGTGGCCTGAATCGCTCGGCCGAGTGGTCCGGTAACGCTGGGCTATCGAGCGACGAAGATCGGATGAAGGGTTCGACTAGGGGGAACACGTGATCAGGCGCTTGTGCGCGGCCGCGAGTGCCGTGCTGCTGACCGCGGGCCTGGTGGCCTGCTCGCCGGCTCTGGGCCGAGTCGTCCCGCGGGCGGCGGCCCCGGACGGGCTGCGCTCACCATCGACGACCCCCACGCCGACCACCACCCCGAAGCCCGGCCCGCAACCGGAGGAGAAGCACTCGGGGAAGGGGAACGCGTCGGTCCCCATGGCCTGGCCGTCGCGCCTCGGCTTCGTGACCTTCGACTGCCCGAAGTGTTCCGGGCACGTCGCGGTCAACACCGAGAACGAGCTGATCGTCAACGACACCGGCCCGTACAAGGGCACGCAGTGGATCAACGACATGCCCGGCCGTCAGGCGAAGACGTTCACCATCAAGGCCAACGCCGCCTGGACGCTGACCATCACCGACGAAAGCGGCTTGCCCGTGCTCACGCCGGGCAAGCCCCTGTCCGGCAAGAGCGAAGCGGTCTTCGCCGCGCCTGATGGCGTCTCGGCGGTCGCCGTCACCACCAAGAACAGCGGCCGCACCGCGGTGTGGGTGCACAGCGGCGACTACTCGGAGCTCCCGGTGAACCAGCTCGGCGACTACCAGGGCAGTGTGCCCGTGTCCGGTCCGGCCTTCGTGTCGGTGGAAGGCGACGGGACCTGGACGGTCACCGCGTCGTAGACATGACGAAGGCCACCTTCTGCCGAAGGTGGCCTTGTCGTCGCCGTGCTCAGCGGTAGTTCGTGAACTGCAGCGCGATCTCGAAGTCCTTGCCCTTCAGCAAGGCGATCACGTCCTGCAGCTGGTCCTTCTTCTTGCCGGACACCCGCAGCTGGTCGCCCTGGATCTGCGCCTGGACGCCCTTGGGGCCTTCGTCGCGGATGAACTTGGCGATCTGCTTCGCCTTGTCCGACGCGATCCCCTGCAGGATCTTGCCGCCGATCTTGTAGATCTTGCCGGACAACGCCGGCTCGTCCGCCTCGAAGGCCTTCAGGGAGATGCCGCGCTTGATCAGCTTCTCCTTGAACACCTCGACCGCCGCCAGTGCCCGCTCTTCGGTCTCTGACTCGATCGCGATCGCCTCTTCACCGGACCAGTCGATCTTGGTCCCGGTACCCCGGAAGTCGAACCGCGTACCGAGTTCCTTGCTGGCCTGGTTCAGGGCGTTGTCCACCTCCTGGCGATCGACCTTGCTCACCACGTCGAAAGAGGGATCCGCCACGTGTTCTCACACCTCGTACTCGCTTGTCAGGAGCTTCCACCCTAGCCCTGCGGAACCCGGTTGACCGGCCCGCCACGGCATTGGGTATTCTTTCGTCTCGGCCGGGGACACCCGGCCACGGCGAGTTGCCCGAGCGGCCAAAGGGATCTGACTGTAAATCAGACGGCACTGCCTTCGGGGGTTCGAATCCCTCACTCGCCACACCAACAAGATCGGCCCCCTGACCTGGGAAACCAGGCCAGGGGGCCGATCTTGTTATGTGCGGTTGTGTGCAGCTCGGCGCGGCTGGTAGCGGGTGGCCGCGCCAAATACGCGGCGCTGGTCGGTGAAGTCGTAGCTGCAAGCACGAACACCGCAGTGCCTCGGTGGACCTGCCTTGGTCGGCCAGAGGCAACCGCGTCGTTTCAGGTGCCATCCGGCCAGGGCCGGCCTTGTCACCCACGTGGTTTGCGTTTCTTCAGCCGATCGAATGCCAGCCCAGCGCCAATCCCGGCGAGACCGAAGCACATGATCACCGTGCGACCCTCGTCCCAGAAGTCGCCCGTTCCCGTCCCTTGAGCGAGACGTCCGATTCCGGCCAACGTGAAGACCACCGCGGCGCCGACACCGATCATGATCAGAACGACATCGACAGGTGTCCGTTCCCTGGCGACTGGCGTCCGCTCCTCGGCAGCTGCGGACCCCCTCGCTGCTTGCCGCTGTTTGCGGTTCATCGGCTTGCGGAGCTGATCGTCGGTCATGCTGGATACACGTCCGTCACGCCTTTCAGGTTGCCGGGGTTACCGCCATCACGAGGACCGGTGCACCGAAGGAAGTGGTGGCAACTTTTCGTGGTCAGTCGGTGACGACTGTGAACCGCCACGGACGAACCCGCAGGACCGCACCCGCCGCTTTGTTTGTTGCGCGACTCACCTTTAGTTAGTGGTTAGTAACTAGTAACTTGGGTGCATGGCTGGACGGATGAGCGGACCCGAACGACGTGCCCAGGTGCTGGCCATCGCCGCGAAGGAGTTCGCGGAACACGGGCTGCACGGGGCGTCGACGGAAGCGATCGCCAGGACGGCGGGGATCACGCAGGCGTACGTCTTCCGGATGTTCGGGACGAAGAAGGCCCTGTTCCTGGAGCTGGTCCAGGCCGCGTTCGAGCGGCTCAGCGACGCGATGCGGGACGCGGGTGACGGGAAGACCGGCCTGGACGCGCTCTCGGCGATGGGCGCGCAGTACTACGACCTGCTGGCCGACCGGACCGGGTTGTTGTTGCAGCTTCAGGGCTTCGCCGCGTGTGGCGACCCGGAGGTGCGGGACGTGGTGCGGTCGTGTTTCGCGCGGATGTGGGGCACGGCCGACGACGGCACCGGACTCGACCCGGTGACCGTGAAGACCTTCCTCGCCTTCGGGATGTTGCTGAACACCGGCGCCGCGATGGACGTCGAGCAGGTCGACGCAGCGTGGGCCGAGGGCGTCCGCACCCGGATCCGGCCGGGGCTGTTCACGCACATCACCACTGAGACGAACCGATGAGTGTCCTCGTCCGGCACGACGGACGGCTGAGCTCCGCGCTGGTGTGCACGGCGTTGGCGGGCGCGGTGATCGGCAGCGTCGGGGCGCCCTTGATCACCCCGGTCGCCACGGGTATGCACGTCTCGCTGGACGCCGCGCAGTGGACCTTGACGGTGACGCTGTTCAGCGGCGCGATCGCGGGCCCGGTGCTGGGCAGGCTCGGCAGCGGCCCGTACCGCCGCGCCACGATCCTGGTCACTCTGGCCCTGGTCGTGACAGGTGGGTTGCTGACGGTACTTCCGCTTCCGTACCCGGTGCTGTTGATCGGACGCGGCTTGCAAGGGCTCGGGGTCGCGGCCGGAGCGCTGTTGATGAGCGTCGCCCGCGCACACCTGCCGCCTGAGCGCGCGACATCGACGATCGCGGCCCTTTCGGTCGCGTCGACGGTCGGCATCGGCGTCGGCTACCCGGTGGTCAGCCTTCTCGACCAGCTCGCGGGACTACGTGTCGCCTACGGATTCGGCTTCCTCCTGTCCGTTGTCGCGCTGGTCATCGCCTGGCGGTTCCTGCCCGCCGAAGCGCCTGGCGAGTTTCCTCGGATCGATGTCCCCGGCACGCTCCTTCTCGCTCTCGGCACGCTCGGGATCCTCCTGGTCATAGCCGAGCCCTCGATATGGACGACCGCGTGGCTGGGCGCCGGTGCGCTCGCCGGTTCCGTCGCGGTCCTGGCCGGGTGGGCGTTCATCGAACTGCGCACGACGGCGCCGCTGGTGAACCTTCGGTTGCTCGGCCAAGGTGCCATCCTTCGCGCGAATCTGGCGATTCTCGTGGCCGGGGCGGGTTTGTACCTGCTGTTCAGCTTGTTCACCCGCTACGTGCAGACTCCTGCCGGTGCCCACTACGGCTTCGCGCTTCCCGGTGTCGCCGCGGGTGCGGCGCTGATCCCGTTCTCACTGCTCGGATTCATCGCGGGTAAAGCGATTCCGCGGCTCATCGCACGCCTGACCGAACGGTGGACGTACGCGTTCTCGGTCGCGATCGCCGTGGCGAGCGCACTGCTGTTCGCCGCCGGCAACCGGTCGTTCCTTCTCGTTCTCGTCGCGATCGCCCTGCTCGGTTTCGCCGTCGGAGGTGTCTTCGCGGTGATGCCCAAGCTCGTTCTGGCCGGTGTGCCACAAGGGGAAACGGCCAGCGTGCTCTCGATCAACCAGATCGCCCGCAGCATCGGGATGGCCGTGGGCAGCGCTCTCGCCGGCCTCCTGCTCGCCGCCGCCACCCCGGACGGCGCGTTGCTCCCCGCCCGGAACGGTTACCTCACGACGACGCTGTGGGCACTGCCCTTGCTCGCCGTCAGCGCGGCCATCATCGTCACGAATCGCGCTCCCAGACCGACACGTGTTTGGTGCTCTCGGCGGTGAATTCCGAACGGTCCCAGTCCGCCCAACGGTACTTCAGGCGCATGCCGGCGATGCGCGCCATGAGGTCCAGTTCGGCAGGCCAGACATAGCGGAAGGGGATGCGGCGGAACCGCCCCCGTCCATCCGGTGTCACGGTGACGTGGTTCGACGTGAACTCCTGCGTGACCACGTCGTACTGGTCGAAGCCGACATAGCTGGGCGCCATCGCGAACGGGACGATGTCCTGCCCCGGCGGCAGGCGGCGCAGCGCAGGCAGGCCCACCTCGACGAGGAACAGCCCACCGGGCCGCAAATGCGCGGCCGCGTTGCGGAAGACGTCGACCTGCCCGTCCTGGGTGGTCACGTTGCCGATCGTGTTGAACACCAGGAAGACCAACGAGAATTCGCCGTCCACCCGCGTTTTCGTCATGTCTCCGATCGTGACGCCGACCGCGTCGCCGCCCGGTTTGCCCGCGATCCGTGCCGCCATCGCCCGGCTCAGTTCGATGCCGCTCACCGGCACGCCACGCGCGGCCAGCGGGATCGCGATCCGTCCGGTCCCGGCGGCGAATTCGAGCACCGGACCGTCGGCCAGGTCTTCGAGGACGTCCACCGCGGGCGTCACCACTTCGGGCGCGTTCGCTCCGCCCGGCTCGTCGTAGCCCGCGGCCACGCTCTCGGGGAACCAGCCGTCCGAAGCGTCGTCGCCTGTGTCCGTCTCACCGATCACGGTCGCCGACGCTACGCCCGGGACCGTGCGCTTCTCATCCCGTTTTCCTCCGGCGGGCGTTCACCGGCCGCGGCCCCGCCTCTGCGGCCATGCGGGGCGCGTGTCCGGTTCGGCCAGGTCTTCGAGGTAGGTGAGCTCGCTGAAGTCTTCGTCCGTCGTCGGTGCTCTTCGCACGCGCCGGGGTTCGGCCGGCGGAGGCTCCGAGTCGAGCTCCGCGGCGACCTCGGCCAGCAGCGGCCAGAGCTTTTCCTGGGCTCTGGGCGCGAACAGCGCCTGTGCGAGCGGGTGCTCGCAGTTCCCGGTGGCGACCTCCTCCCAAGTGAACTTGCCTTCCCGGACGCAGGTCGCCGCCCGGGCCAGCCGCGGCGGGACCTCTGGTCGTTCCGACGCGCGGCGGAACACCTCGGCCGTGAACTTCGACGCGTCGGCCATGCGCGCCACCTCCGTCGTTCTCCCGTCGCCGAACCGGAGCACGACCCTACCGAGCGGCGGGTGAGCAGGGAATTCCCGCCGCACGACCCGGTGAAGCGTCAGTTCGACGCCGCGCGGTAGCGCAGGAGCACGATTCCCGAAGCGAACGTCCGCTCCTCCACCAGCCGAAGCTTCGGAACACCGGTGGCGCCTTCGAACAGTCGACGGCCCTCTCCGACCACGACGGGATAGACGAACAACCGGTACTCGTCGACGAGCCCCTCGGCGATGAGCGATCGCACCAGCGAGACGCTGCCGGTGGTCACGATGTCCTTGCCTTCGGCGGCCTTCAGCTTCTCGATCTCCGAGCGCAGCTCACCGGAGAGCACCGTGGTGTTCTCCCACCCCGGCTCCGTGAGCGTGCTCGAGACCACGTACTTGTTCACTGTGTCGAGGTAGTCCGAAATTCCTGTCGTGTCCTCGGTTTGCCGCGGCCAGTACCCGCGCATGTCCTCGAAGGTGACGCGCCCGAGCAGGAACGCGTCGGCGTTCTCACGTTGTTCCCGGAGCGTGTCCAGGACGTCCGATTGGTCCACGTCCGGATCGGTGTCGCCCGGGCTGAACCAGTCGCCCGCCAATTCGATCACACCGTCGATCGTGCAGTTCTCGGTGACGACCAGTTTCCGCATGGATCCGACGGTACCCCGGGCCACCGACAAGAATGGACCGATGACCGAGCCGCCCGCACACGGATCCATCGTCCTCCGCGAGTTCACCGAAGCCGATGTCCGGCTCGCCATCGAACTCGGCGAAGATCCCTACATCCCGCTCATCGGCAGCCTGCCCGCGCATCCGACCCCGCAGGAAGCCGAGGAATGGGTGCGACGGCAGCGAAGCCGCCGGGCAGAGGGGCGGGGCTTCCCCTTCGTGATCGTCGCGGACGGAATCGCCGTCGGCACGATCGGACTCTGGCTGCGAAAGCTGTCCGAAGGCATCGGGATCTTGGGCTATTCGATCTCGCCCGAGCGACGGCGACGCGGTTACGCGACCGACGCGCTCAAAGCGATCACCGAGTTCGCCTGGACCGTGCCCGGCGTCGACCGGATCGAGCTGTACATCGAGCCGTGGAACCGTGGATCCCTGCGCGCGGCCGAGAAAGCGGGCTACCGGCGCGAAGGCCTCCTGCCCGCTCATCAAGAGATCGGCGGCGTCCCGAAGGACATGCTCCTCTACGTGTCGCCGTGAACCGCTCGCCTCGACGGATACCACGCCTCGCCCGCGGGTTCGCCCGCCATGTTCCAGCTCCACGACACCTTCGGCGTCACGCGCGAGTAGATGCCCGGGCCGACGATTCCCACCCGTTCGACCGGGTCGGCGGCTTCGCCGTAGATCCGGACGCCGCGGGCGATGAACGGGTCGAGTGAGACGAGGTCGTCGACGATCAAGGCGACTTTGCGTTGTCCCGCTTGGATATTGCGGAACTTCCGGGTCGCGAGGACCGACTCGCCCGCACCGCCCACCCAGAAATGCGTTCCGTCGAACTCGAACGCCACCGGGACGACGTCGGGCTGTTCGCCGTCCTCCGACAGGGTCGCGAGGCGGGCCAACGGTTGCGAGCGCAGGTACGCGATCTCTTCTCCGGTGAAGGCCATGGCGTCATGATCCCAGCTCAGGCCGTGAGAATCCGGGCACGGTTCAGGATCAGCATGTCGGTGACGAAGCAGACCGGCGTGCCGTCGGCCGCCCGGCCGATCCAGGTCGGATAGCTGCCGTCACCCCAGCCGGTGGTGAACGCGATGATGTTGCCGTCGGCTCCGTGCGGGGTGACGTCGATATGCGGGTCGACCTCCTCGAACCTCTCCAGGAGTTCGTCGTCCATCTCCTCGGGAAGGGCGTCGGCGTCGGTGAAGCAGCCCGTGCCGCTGTCCACGCCGTAGCCGTAGAACTCCCCGTCACCGAGGAAAAGCGCGTTCTGCCCAGGCCAGAGTGCCGCTTCCCAAGTGGCGACGGGGACGTCGGCGACGACGAGTTTGGCGGCCACGACACGTTCGTGGGCAGGTTCGTCGACGAACCGGATCACCGAGACCGCTACCTGGTACTCGCCGGGAGGCACGGTGACCGTGAAGTGCGCCGCGTCCGAATCCAGGAAGGCCGGGTCCGCCGCGACGAGCCTGCCACTGGTCATGCGGAGTTTCCCGGCGTCCCGAAGCTCGATCTCGACGACGCCATGGCCGTCGCTCAGGGAAAAGCGCGTCCCCGCCGTGAACATTTCGTCGATTCCGAAGGGGCGCAAGGGAACGGAGGGCCGCCAAGGGCGTTCTTCGGCCGGCAGCGGTGGATCGGTGACCGGGGTGTCCGGCGTCCGGAGGGTCAGCTGCTTCGTATTCGTGAAAGGTTCCCAGTCGCCGAAGGCAGGCTTCGGCATCCTCAGCTCGGATACCGGCTTTCGCACGCGGCCGCTGCTGGAACCGCCGCCGTAGCCGCGAGGAGCCTTGTTCACCCAGCCGTCCCCGTCGGGGCCGAAGGACAGCTCGACACGGCCGGCGTTCCGCTCGTCGAATTCCTCCTGGTCATCGAAATGGTAGGTCCACTGATCGACCTTCACGAGGAACAGCTCGCCGTCTTCGAGCACGCGGAACTCGAACAACCCGCGGCGCCTGCCCAGCTCGTCGAAGTGCGCGGAACGGGCGAAGTGGTGCCTCCAGGCGATTTCGAGCAGTATTTGCGGTTCTTCGGTTCCGGGACGCACCAACGCGACGGCGTACTGCTCTCCGGCGGCGTCGCGTTCCCGCGCGATGCCGGGGGAGAACCTTCCGATCAGCGCGCGGGCGACCGGGTCCCAGCCTTCGCAGTAGACGACGTCGAGCACGGTCCCCTCAGACATGGAGCGAAACCTAGCGGTTACCCCCGACAAAACCCAGGGCTATTCACGGATCGCGTAGTCGCCGAAGGCGGGCTCCAGCAACTCGAAAGCCCGCTGGGTCGCCTTCGTCAGCGCTTCGGCGATCTCGTCGTTGCTCTCGCCGGCGTGTGAACGCCGGAGGACCTCGCGAAAGAGGACGCGGTCGATCGCGTTGAGTTCGGCGGCCGCCATGACCGGGGTGACGTCGTCCGCGCCGGCCCCGGTCTCGGTCGCGAGCAGTTCGGCGAGCGCCGCTTCGCGCAGTTCGTGCAGTTCACGCAGCCGTGCGGTCAGGGTCGGGCTCTCCAGCACCATTTTCGCGAAGACCGGCCCCGTGAAGCCGATCACGGGAGAGTGCTCCGCCACCGCGTCCAGGAAGGTGCGCCGTAGCGCGGCCAGCGCCGACTCACCCGGCTTCCGGTCGCGGACGGCGTTCGCCAGCCCGTTCGTGAACTCCTCGTGCTGGTCGAGCGCCAGGTCCTCTTTGCGTGCGAAGTAGTTGGTGACGGTCTTCTTCGCGACTCTCGCCGCGGCGGCGATCTCGGCGATCGTCGTCTCCTCGAAGCCCTTCTCGATGAAGAGAAGCGTCGCCTGGTCGGAGATCAGCTGCCGTGTCTCCTGCTTCTTGAGCTCCCGAAGGCCCACATCCGCGCTGGTCATGAGCGAAGTTTACCACCGTCGTAAAAATATCCTTGACTTCCGGTAGGTCGAATGTAAACTTACGTCCGTACTACCGACCGCGAGAGAAGAGGCTCCTTGACCGCTCGAATCCCCCAAGGCAACGAAGGCACCAACCGCGCCCAGGCCCGCCGGAACGACCGCCGTCATCAGCAGCCGTTCCCCGGCCGCTCGATGCCGGTGCGCCGCTCGATCGGCGTCCCGCGCCGCCGGTCGTACTGACCGCTCAGCTCATCCGAAACTCAACGCCGACCGAAGGGGATAGCCCATGAACGTCCTTGCCTCCACCATCTCGTTGACCGTCGACGACGTCGCCGCCTCCAGCCGGTTCTTCACCGGCCACTTCGGCTTCACCGAGCAGATGGCCGCGGAGGGATTCGTGTCCCTCGGGCACGAAACCGCGAAGGTGAACATCGTCCTGCTGCAGGCTGGGATCGAGGTGTTGCCGGAGAACCTGCGGCAACAGCGCGCGTCCGGCGTGATCGTGGCCTTCACGGTCGAGAACCTCGAGGCCGAGGAGAAGCGCCTGCGCGACGAAGGCGTCGAGATCACGTTGCCGTTGCGGGAAGAGCCGTGGGGAGAGCGTCTCTTCATGGTCACCGACCCGAACGGTGTGCCCGTGGAACTCGTGGAGTGGGTGCAGCAGTAGGGAAGCGCAGTATCTCTCAGTGAAGCAGAGCGGGGCTTGGTCCACAGTGGACCAAGCCCCGCTCTGCATCGCCGGGTCTACTTCATCGTGGCGAGCTGGATCAGGTTGCCGCAGGTGTCGTCGAGGACCGCGGTGACCACGGGTCCCATGTCGACGGCGTCCTGGGTGAACTCGACGCCGAGCCCCTTGAGGCGCTCGACCTCGGCGTACACGTCGTCGACGGCGAATTGGGTGAACGGGATGCCGTCGCTCGCCAGCGCCTTCTTGAACGGCTTCGCCGCGGGGTGACCGTCCGGTTCCAGCAACAGCTCGATGCCGTCAGGGGCGGCTGGGGACACCACGGTGAGCCAGCGGGCGTCCCCTGTGGGCACGTCGTGTTTCTTGATGAAGCCCAGTTTTTCGGTGTAGAAGGCGAGAGCCTTGGCCTGGTCGTCGACGAAGACGCTGGTGATGTTGATCCGGATCACGGGTTCGGTTCCTCTCGGTCGATGGGCCACCGCTCGACGATCGACCGCAGCGGGCTCGTGTCGATGTGATGGAACTTGTAGCGGCCCTGTCGCCGGGTGCGCACCAGGCCCGCTTGTTCGAGCATCGCGAGATGCTGCGAGATGGCCTGCCGTGACGAGGTCAAGCCATGCTTCATGGTCAGCCTGCCGCAGATCTCGAACAGGGTCTGACCGTCCTTTTCGGTCAGCTCGTCCAGGATGATGCGCCGCGTCGCGTCGCCGATCGCCTTGAACAGGTCGCCGCCCACGACTCCGTTATAGGCAAGCCGTCACTTGCCTGTCAGCCCGGGGTCAGGACCCGAGGTAGCGCAGGATGGCCAGGACACGACGGCTGTAGCCGGCGGTGCTGGCCAGCTGGAGCTTGTCGAAGAGGGCGTTCACGTGCTTCTCGACAGCGCTCAGCGAGATGAACAACGACTCGGCGATCCCGGAGTTCGTGTGGCCCTGCGCCATTTTCTCCAGCACTTCACGTTCGCGGACGGTCAGCTTCGCGAGCGGATCGGTATGCGTGGTCCGCGCGAGCAACCGTCGCACCACCTCCGGATCGAACGCCGCCCCGCCCGCGGCGACCCGGTCGAGCGCGTCCAGGAATTCGCCCACTTGAGCGACCCTGTCCTTCAGGAGATAGCCGACGCGTTCGCCATCGCCGGTGATCAGCTCGGCGGCGTAGCGCTTCTCGACGTACTGCGAGAGCACCAGTACCCCGATCTCCGGCCAGCGTTTCCGGATCTCGAGCGCCGCGCGAAGACCCTCGTCGGTGTGGGTCGGCGGCATCCGGACGTCCGTGACGATCACGTCCGGCCGATGGGCGGCCGTCGCCGAGAGGAGCGCGTCACCGTCGCCGACCGACGCCACGACCTCGTGTCCTTCTTCGACCAGCAGCCGGACCAGGCCCTCGCGCAGGAGGGTCGAGTCCTCCGCGAGAATCACTCGCACGGCAGCACCGCGGTCACCACGGTCGGGCCGCCGGGCGGACTGTCCACGGTGAAGTGCCCGTCCGCCGCCGCGACGCGCATCGCGAGGCCGGAAAGCCCGCCGCCCGACTCCCGCGCCCCGCCTGTGCCGTCATCGGTGATCCGCACCCGCACCTTGCTCCCGTCCCGCTCCGCCTCGATGTCGATCCGCGTCGCCGCGGCGTGTTTGATCGTATTGGTGACCGCCTCGGACGCGACGAAGTAGACGACGGTCTCGATGGCCGCCGGTGGTCGTTCCGGCAGGCCGACCCGCAGGTTGACCGGCACGCCCGAGCGTTCCGCGAGCGCCTCCAGCGCGGGGTGCAGCCCGTCCGAGTCCAGTGCGATCGGATACACCCGCCACGAGACCTCGCGGAGGTCTTCGAGGGCGCGCTGCGATTCCTCGTGTGCTTGCCGGAGCAGTTCCGACGCGTGCTCCGGGTCGGTCGCGCGACGCGCCCGGCCGAGCAGCATCCCGAGCGCGACGAGCCGCTGTTGGACGCCGTCGTGCAGGTCACGTTCGATCCGGCGGCGCTCACCGTTGACCGCCTCGACCACTTCCGCCCGGCTGGTCGTGAGTTCGGAAAGCCGCCGGCGCAACCGTTCGCTTTTGCTGGGACCGAAAAAGCGCTTCGCCAGCCTGGCGTCCAGCGTCGCGACTCCGATAAGCCCTTGCAAGGAAAGAAAAACAAGGAGCGCGCCGAAGAGGGCGGTGGTGACCGGGTCGTACCAGTCCGCCGGTGCACCTCCGCCGGGCGACTGACCTTCGACGAGCTGAGCGGCGATGATCACCGCGGATACGGCGCCCAGCAGGATCAGGATGAAGATCGCGGCGCAGAGCAGCCCGATGACGGACCGCGGGACGAGATAGGCCATCGCGCGGCGATCGGTGTAGTTCGTGGCGTTCTCTTCGCCGAAGTACTTCTCCAGCCGTCGCCGTTCCACTTCGGACAGTACGCGCGCGCCGGCGAAGACCGGCTGCCGCAGCGCGGGAACCGTGAGCGCGAGCGTGCCGAAGAGCACGTAGAAGGCCTCCGCGGCAGCGGTCATGGCGCCGATCGCCAGGCCGAGTGTGCCGCGGAGTGCTTTGCGCAGATAGCGGCGCATCGCTGCCGGAACAGGCATAACCCCAGGTTAGCCGGGTAGCCGGAGATCGGTACTGCGGTTTACCGCAGTGATTTGTGCCGCTTCACCACAGTGTGCGGAACCCGGGCGATTCGTACGTTCGTTGACATCCGCAGACGACCACGAAAGGCCGCCATGAACATCCTCCTCGCCCAAACCGCCAGTGAACCGATGGGAGGACTCGCCGGCTGGGCGGTGTCGCTGATGGACGCGCTGGGCGGTCCGGGGGCGGCGATCATCGTCGGCCTGGACAACCTGTTCCCGCCGATCCCCAGCGAACTGGTGCTCCCGCTCGCCGGCTTCTCCGCCAGTCAGGGCACGTTCACACTGGTCGAGGCGCTGGTGTGGACGACGTTCGGCTCGGTCGCGGGCGCGATCATCGTCTACTACCTCGGCCTGCTGCTGGGCCGCGACCGCACCCGCCGCTGGATGGCGAAGATCCCGCTGGTCAAGGCCTCCGACTTCGACAAGACCGAAGCCTGGTTCCAGAAACACGGCACCAAGGCGGTGTTCTTCGGCAGGATGGTGCCGATCTTCCGCAGTCTCATCTCCCTGCCCGCCGGAATCGAACGCATGCCGTTCTGGCGGTTCCTGGCCCTGACCACGCTGGGCAGCCTGATCTGGAACACGGTGTTCGTCCTGGCGGGCTACGGCCTCGGGGAGAGCTGGCATCTGGTCGAGGAATACGCCGGGTTCTTCCAGTACTTCGTGATCGCCGCCGTCGCCGTCGCCCTGACCCTCTTCGTGGTGAGCCGTCTCCGTGAGAAGTCCCGCATCGACGCCTGAGCCGTGCGGGGCGCCTGGATCGGGCGCCCCGCACGCCGGTCTCAGGACCGGAAGGGGCCGGTCACCTCGTAGGTGATCCCGCCTGAAGACGAACCGGAGGTGCCGCGTTGCGACGAGAAGTACAGCCGGTTCCCCGCCGGGGTGAACGCGGGGCCGCAGATCTCCGACGAGCTCTGGCCGTTGATCCGCAGGAAGGGGGCCACGATGTCGTTCGGGGTGATGATGCAGATCTCCATGTTGCCGCCGTCTTCGGCGACGTACAGGTCGCCCGACGACGTCCCGGTGACGTTGTCGACGCCGGTCAGCGGGGCCGAGCCGGGGCTGACCAGCGAGTCGTCATAGGCCAGCTCGTAGGTGCTGTTCGTCAGGTTGAGCTGCCAGACGCGGTTGTCGCCCTTGGTGGTGAACCACGCGGTGTCGTTGGCGTAGTGCAGTCCCTCGCCGCCGTTGAACCGCTTCGCGCCGGACACCTGGTTGCGGGTGGCGGTGGGAGAGCCGTCGGGGTCGGGGACGTTCGCCCAGGTGAAGCTGCCCGAGGTCGCCGTGCCCGCCTTGAGCACCTGCAACGTCCCGGCGGAGAGGTTGCCCCAGGTCGTCGGGACGAAGCGGTAGAAGCAGCCGTCGGAGGTGTCCTCGGTCAGGTAGACGACCTTGCGCACCGGGTCGGCCGCGGCCGCCTCGTGCTTGAACTTCCCCATCGCGGGCCGCTGGACGGCGGCCGTGGCAGGCCCGTTCGGCTGGCACTCGTAGACGAACCCGAGGTCGGTCTCCTCACAGGAAAGCCAGGTGTTCCAAGGAGTTTTGCCGCCCGCACAGTTCTGGCGCGTGTTCGCCAGGATGCGGTGGGCGCCGGTGATGTTCCCGCTCGCGTCGAATTTGACCGCGCTCGCGCCGCCGCCGGGGGTGATCTCCGAATTCGACACGTAGATCCAGCCGCTGCCGTCGGCGAACACCGCGCCGCCGTCCGGGGCGCTGTGCCAGGTGTACCCGGTGCTCGCGACCTTCTGGCCGGACCTCGCGATGACGCGGCTGGTGAATCCCGCCGGCAGCTGGATCCCGTTCGCGTCGGCCGCCTGAAGTGCGCCGTACGGGCTGGGTCCGTTCTGGGCGGGCGCGGCGAGAGCCGCTCCCGAGAGCCTGTTTCCGAACGCCGTGACACCGGCGCCGACCACGGCCGCGCGCAGGAAATTCCGTCGCTTCACTCGTGCCTCCGAGACATCCGCTGATGTGGTGGTGCGGGATGGAGCGCGTCGGAGAGTACGGGCGGAACGGGACATCCAGGTGAATTCGCGGCGTATTCACCGCGAGAAGGGAACTTTCGTAGGGAACCTTCGTGCAGCACTATTTCTTTCGCTTTGCGAAGGCCCGCTGCTTCGGCGCCGCCGCTCTGTGCGGCGATTTCCAGCGCGACAAGTATCCGGTCGAGCGGCGCGCATCCGCCATTGCGGTGGTGGCGACGTCCGATCAGGTGACGCCAGTCGGCGAGATACTCGTCGACCCCGAGCTCGTCGGGCACCGTCCGGAGCAGGGCGCGCAACAGGATTCGCATCTGGTTTTCGTTGCCGGGCAAGGTGTTCCGGGCCAACAGGTCGGCCAAGGTACTGCGGGACCATCCGGTCGCGGCGGCCAGTGCGCGGATGCTGAGGCCGCTTCGGTCGCGGAGTTCGCGCAGGCGCGCCATGTACTCCGATTCCGTGTTCATCGGGATGCCTTGGGCGTGTCTCTCAAACCGGAGCTTGACTGGTTGGTGAGGGCACGCGCGCGCGTTTCTTTCCGGCCGGAGGCCTCGGGTTTGCGGAGGCGGGCCGCTGACACGGCTGAGTGAGTGACCAGCTGATGCCGCGGCCCGGCTGCGGAAACCCGAAAGCGCGCTTTAAGAGACGCAGCCCCGGCAGGTGCCGGGTGGCGGAGAACGGCGCCGAACAGGGCGATGGCGATCCCCGCGGCGATCGAGGCGCTGGTGCCGGCGAAGGTCAGCGCCGCGGTGAATCCGGTGAGAATGCTCAGACAGACGATCTGACCGGCCGAAACGCACCTGCGCCTCGGCCACAACGGGGAAAGAATTCCTTGACTCATGACCTTGCCCTCTCAAGGATCACGCACCCCGACTGGGTGGCACGCAACACACGTTATCAAAACGTGATAGGGAGTTTAAGGTCAGTCCACGTCCGGATTCGTCCGGATCTCGGAAAGCCGAAAGTCCCGGACCCGCGAGGGGATCCGGGGCTTCGGCCTCGCGCCGTTACGCCGCTTGGGCGACCGGAGCCGTCGCCGGGGCCAGCGCGATGTCCAGCACGTCACGGACGTTCGCCACGGCGTGGACGTCCAGCTGCGCCAGCACTTCGGCCGGGACGTCGTCCAGATCGGGCTCGTTGCGCTGCGGGATGATCACCGTCTTCATCCCGGCCCGGTGCGCGGCCAGCAGCTTCTGCTTGACCCCGCCGATCGGCAGCACGCGCCCGGTCAGCGACACCTCACCGGTCATCGCGACGTCCGATTTCACGACCCGGCCCGAAAGCAGGGACGCCAGCGCGGTCGTCATCGTGATGCCGGCGCTCGGCCCGTCCTTGGGCACCGCGCCCGCGGGGACGTGCACGTGGATGCCGCGCTCCTTCAGATCACCGACCGGGAGTTCCAGCTCCGCGCCGTGCGAACGCAGGTACGACAACGCGATCTGCACCGACTCCTTCATCACTTCGCCCAGCTGGCCGGTCAGCTGAAGCCCGGTGGAGCCGGACTCCGGATCCGCCAGCGACGCCTCGATGTAGAGGACGTCACCGCCGGCGCCGGTCACCGCCAGCCCGGTGGCCACGCCCGGGGTCGCCGTGCGCTGCGTCGACGCGGGCAGCGAGGACTCCGGCAGGTGCCGCGGGCGGCCGAGGTAGGTCTCCAGCCCGTCCGCGTCGATCGTCAGCGGCAGCTCGACCTCGTCCAGCGCGACCTTGGTCGCCACCTTCCGCAGCACCTTCGCGATGGTCCGGTTCGCGTTGCGCACCCCGGCCTCCCGCGTGTACTCGGCGGCGATGCGGCTGAACGCGCCGTCGGTCAGCGTGACGTCGTCCTTGCCGAGACCGGCGCGATCCAGCTCGCGGGGGAGCAGGTGATCGCGGGCGATGGTGACCTTCTCGTGCTCGGTGTAGCCGTCGAGGGTGACCAGCTCCATCCGGTCCAGCAGGGGGCCGGGGATGGTCTCGAGCGCGTTCGCCGTCGCGAGGAACACGACGTCGGACAGGTCCAGCTCGACCTCGAGGTAGTGGTCACGGAACGTGTGGTTCTGCTCCGGGTCCAGCACCTCCAGCAGCGCGGCCGTCGGGTCGCCTCGGTAGTCGGCGCCGACCTTGTCGATCTCGTCGAGCAGCACGACCGGGTTCATCGAACCCGCTTCCTTGATGGCGCGGACGATCCGGCCGGGCAGCGCGCCGACGTAGGTGCGGCGGTGACCGCGGATCTCGGCCTCGTCACGGATGCCGCCGAGCGCGACGCGGACGAACTTGCGGCCCATCGCCTTCGCCACGGACTCGCCGAGCGACGTCTTGCCGACCCCGGGAGGACCGGCGAGCGCGAGCACGGCGCCCGAACGGCGTCCGCCGACCGGGCCGAGCCCGGACTCCGCGCGACGTTTGCGCACGGCCAGGTACTCGATGATGCGTTCCTTCACGTCGTCGAGACCGGCGTGGTCGGCGTCGAGGATGTCGCGTGCGGCGGCGATGTCGTGAACGTCGGTGGTGCGCTCGTTCCACGGCAGTTCGAGGACCGTGTCCAGCCACGTGCGGATCCAGCCGCCCTCGGGGGACTGGTCGGAGGTGCGCTCCAGTTTGTCCACTTCGGACAGTGCGGCCTTCTTGACCGCGTCCGGCAGCTCGGCGGCCTCGACGCGGGCGCGGTAGTCGTCGTCGTTGGCCGTGCCGTCGAGCTCGCCCAGCTCCTTCCGGATCGCTTCGAGCTGGCGGCGCAGCAGGAACTCCTTCTGCTGCTTCTCCATACCCTCCTGGACGTCCTTGCGGATGGTGTCGGTGACCTCGAGTTCGGCCAACTGCTCGCGGCTCCATTCGAGGGCCTTTTCCAGCCGTGCCGAAACATCGAGCGCGGTGAGCAGTTCGAGCTTCTGCTCGGTGTTCAGGTACGACGAGTTGCCCGCGAGGTCGGCGAGCGCGGACGGGTCCTCGACCTCCTGGACCGCGTCAATCATCTGCCAGCCGCCTCGCTGCTGGAGGATCGCGAGGACGACGCTCTTGTACTCGGACGCGAGCTTCGCGGAGTTGTCGTCGGTGGTCTCGGTCGCGACCTCGGCGTGGACCCAGCGGGCGGCGCCGGGGCCGTCGGCGATGCGGCCGACGAGGGCACGGCGGGTGCCGCGCAGCAGCACGGCGGTCTTGCCGCCGGGCACGCGCCCGATGCGCTCGACGGTCGCGATGGTGCCGAGTTCGGCGTATTCGCCGTGGACGCGGGGGACGATCAGCACCTCGGCCTTGGTGGCGGCGCTGGACCGGATCCCCGGGAAGGAAGCCTGGGCAGGCGTGTTGGCCTGGGCGGACTCCACCGCGGCGCGCGTCTCCGTGTCGGCGAGGTCGAGCGGGACGATCATGCCCGGCAGCACGACGTCGTCATCGAGCGGGAGGACGGGCAGGAGGCGGTTGTCGGTCATCTGTGCACTCCTCGGTTAGTTGAGTCTGCCTAGCTCAACTCTCCGATCGACCCGTTTGTTTCCTCTCTGCGTTCGCCGTCAGCGATCACCCTGACCTCCGACCTCTGCCCGGTGCGCGTCGCCTTTAGCCCGCTAAAGGCGACGCGCACCGGCGAGAGGTCGGAGGTCAGGGGTGGACCGAGACGCCGCACCAGGCGAACGGGCGCGCGCCTTCCTCGTCCCGCCGCAGCTCCCGCACGGGCCGCCAGTCGGGCAGGTGGACGACGCCGGGTTCCAGCAGCGGCCAGTCCCCGAAGAGCGGCTCGATCTCTTCGCGGTCCCGCATCCACACCGGATTGCTCGTCTTCCGGTACTGCTCGACCATCCAGCGCAGCCCGTCGGCGTCCTCACCGGTCTGGCCGCCGAAGCTCATATGCGACAGCCCCAGCCAGCTGCCCGGCGCGAGCGCGTTCCGGTACGTCGCGACCAGCGCGGGCGGATCGTCGTGCGGACCGGCGAAATGCAGGACGGCCATCATCATCAGGCATACCGGCTGGTCGAAATCGATCAGCCGCCGCGTCTCCGGATGCCGCAGGATGTCCTTCGGCCGCCGCATGTCCGCCTGGACGATCCCCGCCCAGCCGGTCGCCTCGTGGCGTTCGAGGATCAGCTCCGCGTGTGCCACCGCCACCGGCTCGTAGTCGACGTACACGACCTTCGCCGTATCGCCCGGCTCCAGTTCTTCTTGCACGATCTCGTGCACGTTCCCGGCTGTCGGGACACCGGAACCCAGATCGATGAACTGCCGGATCCCGGCGGCCAGCGCCGCGCGCACGACACGGTTCATGAACTCGCGGTTGTGCCGCGCGCCCGGTTTGACCCAGCGCCACTGCTTTTCCAGCGCGCGGGCGAACTCGCGGTCGACCGCCCAGTTGTGGGTCCCGCCGAGGAACCAGTCGTAGATCCTCGCCGCGGACGGCTTCTCGGTGTCGACCCCGGTCGGTGCCACCGGGGCCGCGTCATCGTCCCTCGTCACGAAAACGAGCCTATCCGGATCACGGGACCGCCGGTCGCCGCTGCCAGTACGTCCAGAGCGGCCGATAGCCCTGCGCGTACCAGAACGGAGTCGAGCGTGGATTGGCCAGCGCGTGGTGCAACAGCACGGCGTCGGTGCCGCATTCGTCGAAGACCTGGTGCGCGTGCGCGGCGAGCGCCGTCCCCACCCCGCTCGAACGAGCCTGCTCCGCCACCGCCAGTGACGAGAGGTAGCCGACCTTCTCGGCCGCGACCCGGCCGCGGATCCACCCCGTGTCGTCGGGGAACTGCACCCGCACCATGCCCAGCGGACGTCCGTACAGCTCGGCGATCCACAACGTCGGATTTTCCCGGCCCAGCTGTTTCGACAGATCCGCCGTGATCGTTTCCTCCGCGCCCTCGCGCAAAGTGACAGAACCGAACTGCGCGTCATAGCGCTGCAATTCCAGTTCGAGTCCGACGGCGGTTTCGAGATCATCCGCTTCGGCGGGCCGGATGTGCACGCCGGGAGTGGCGGGTGGCCCGGTCACGGCGAGCCGGTCGGCCGGACGGACCGCGATCACCAGCACCGGCGCGAAGCCGCGGCGCAGCAATTCGGCCGAGCCGGGGGAGTCCCGGCTCGGCCGCACCACGGTCGCCGCCGTCTCCACATCCCCAGGTGGAGCCACGGTCTTCAGATGTTCATCCCATCGGGTGAGTAATGCGTCGAGGGCGGCTTCGGGGCGGGGACCGGTGAGGCGGGCTTCGAGGCGATGTTCGACGAGAGCCCGCCACGGAGAGTCAACAGAATCGGGACCCTCCTCAGTCCGTACCGACAATCCGGCGGCGGCCGAGTCGCCTGCCGTCGCGGAGAGTGACACGGAGCCCTCGACAGGCTCCAGTGCAGGCATTTCTGGGAGCAGGGCGTCCACGGTGGCGAGCCGCTCGGCGTGCCCGGCGGCGATGGCGTGGCTATTCATAGGGCTATTCAAGCCCCTACTGGCGGGTCCGCAGGGAACTTCACGAGATTGGCCGGAGCGTGGCGCCAGGTGACTTCCGGTAGTCGGAAGGAACGCGAATAACGCTCCCATTTCACCCCTTGGTCCACGCAGGTCAGCGCGACGCGCCCATTGTTAACCCTGGGGTGATCTCATACTGTCTCGAATGGGACTTGGGTACGCCCTCCGGGGTACTGTATTGCCCTCGTCTCCGAGGTCGCGGTAGGACAAGACCGGTTGGGCAGCCGGGAAGGAAGGTCGGATGCCGGACACGAACGGCAGGCCCGGGAGCGCCGCACAGGCGACAGCGGGCAAGGGAGGCGCCGTTACGGAGGCTCGTACCGACGAGCGACGGTTCCGCGTCTACACCTTCGCGGTACTCACCATGGGCATCGCCGCCGCGGCCGCGGTCAGCCTCTGGCTGGACTTCGAGGCCTCGGACGATCTGCTGTGGATCGGGCCGATCCTCGCGCTCGCGTTCCTGCTCGCCGAACAGCTCGGCATCAACGTCGACGTCCGCAGCGGCATCTCGTGGACGATCTCGTTCACCGAGATCCCGCTGGTCATCGGATTCTTCGTCGCTCCCTTCGAAGTCGTGCTCGCCGCGCATCTCGCGGCGGGGATCGGAACATTGCTGGCCCGCAAGGTCGCGGGCCGCGTGCTCTACAACGCCGGCGCGTTCCTGCTGGAGATCACCGGCGCGTTCGCCGTGGCAGGACTGGTGAAACAGGCCTCCGGCGCGCACGACATGACCTGGATCGCCGCGCTGGCCGGGACTTTGACCGCGCCGCTGGTCAGCACGCTGCTCGCGCTCGCCGCCGTCCGCGTGCTGCGCCGCCGCATGCGGGTCAGCACCGCGATCCGGCTGACCGGCCGCATCCTCGTCGTCGGCTTCGTCAACGCTTCGGTCGGTCTTTCCGGTTATTTGGTCATTTCCGGGACACCGAAGGCCTGGCCGCTCGTGCTGGCCGTCTTCCTCGGGCTCACCGCGCTGTACTGGGCGTACTCGGACCTGCTGCGCGAACAGCGCGACATGGAAGCGCTGTCCGACGTCAGCCTGATGGTCGCGCGTTCCGGTCAACAGGCCGCCGCGCGGCCCGCCGGGCGCACGGACGAACTCGTCGGCGGCGTCGATGTCCGCGAGTGGGCGACCATCGCCGAACGCATCAAGGACCAGCTCGCCGCCGGCCGCGTCGTGCTGAGGCTTCGACTGGAGCCGAAGGACACCATGAGGATGGTCGTCGCGGGCGACGAACTGCCGCCCGTCGACCCGGCCGCCGACGATCCGCTGCTGCGCCTGCCCGGCGCGCACGTCCGTCACTTCCGGATCACCGAAGCCAATCCCGACGTCCGCTCCGCGCTGCTCGACCGCGGCGCGCAGGAGGCGCTGGTCGTCCCGCTGCGCAGCGCGAACCAGCTCCTCGGCGTCGTCGAAGCGCACGACAGGCTGAGCCGCTGGCGTGGATTCGGCAAGTACGACGTCCAGCTGCTCGGCACGATGGCCAGCCACCTCGCGACGTCGCTGGACAACCGGCGCCTGCTCGCGACCCTGCGCCACGACGCGTACCACGACCCGCTGACCGGCCTGCTCAACCGGCCCGGCTTCCGCCAGGTCGCCAAGGAACCGTTGCGGGAACAGGTCGACGCGGTCGTGCTGCGGGTCGATCTGGACGTCTTCTCCACCGTGAGCGACGCCCTCGGTTACGTCTGGGCCGACCGGATGGTCATCGCCGCGGGCCGCCGGATCCGCGACGCGCTCGGCCCCGACGTCCCGCTCGCCAGGCTCGAAGGCGCGTCCTTCGCGGCGCTCCTCGTCGGCTGCGCGCCGGAACGCGCCCAGGCCGCGGCGGAACTGCTCCGCGCGGAACTCGTCGCCCCGTACCCGGTGGACCGGCTCTCCGTCGAAGCCAACGCGATGATCGGCTACGCCACCTCGTCGGCGGAAGACGACGACCAGGTCGACGTCGACGGGCTCCTGCAGCGCGCCGACGTCGCCGTCCGCGCCACCAAGGGCGGCGAAGAGGTCCGCGGCTACATGGCCAGCATGGGCCAGATCTTCATGCGCCGGTTCCAGATGGTCACGCAGTTCCGGCAGTCGCTCGAAGAAGGCCAGCTGAGCGTCCACTACCAGCCGAAGATCACCTTGCCGAACCGGCAGATCCAGGGCGTCGAGGCGCTCGTGCGCTGGGTGCATCCGGAGTTCGGCAGGCTCGGCCCGGACGAGTTCGTCCCGGCGATCGAAGCCGCCGGTCTCATCGGCGTCCTGACGTCGTTCGTGCTCGAAGAGTCGTTGAAGCGCGTGCGCAAGTGGCTCGACGAGGGCCTGCGCATCTCCGCCGCGGTGAACCTGTCGGTCCGGAACCTGGCCGACGAGGACTTCCCGACGAAGGTCGCGCGCGAACTCGACCGCTTCGGGATCCCGCCGGAACTGCTCACCTTCGAGCTGACCGAGTCCGGTGTGATGTCCGACCCGCAGAAGGCGCTGCCGATCCTGCGGGAGCTGCACTCGCTGGGCATCGTGCTCGCCGTCGACGACTTCGGCACCGGGTACTCGTCGCTCGCGTACCTGCGGCAGCTCCCGGTCGACCAGGTCAAGATCGACAAGAGCTTCGTCCTCGGCATGGGCACCGACCTCGGCGACCTCGCGGTCGTGCGCTCCATCGTCGAGCTGGGCCACTCGCTCGGCCTCACGGTCGTGGCGGAGGGTGTCGAGGAGGACGTCGCGCGGGATCAGCTCGAAGCGATGGGTTGTGACGTGGCGCAGGGCTATCTCATCTCGCGGCCGCTGCCGGAGGATCGCCTGGAGGCGTGGCTGCAGGCCCGCACGGCGCGTTCGCCCGGACGCCACTCCGAGACCGTCCTTACCCTGCTGACCTGAGGTTTTGCGGTAACGTACCCCCCTGTTTCAGGTCACTGGGAGGACTTGCTAATCTTTCCAAGTCCTCGCGAGAGGCCAGGCCCCTTTAGCTCAGTCGGCAGAGCGTTTCCATGGTAAGGAAAAGGTCTACGGTTCGATTCCGTAAAGGGGCTCAGAACCTCAGCCGCGTCACGCAAGCGTGTCGCGGCCAGGTTCATGTAAGGCGGTGTAGCTCAGCTGGCAGAGCAAGCGGCTCATAATCGCTGTGTCGCCGGTTCAAGTCCGGCCACCGCTACGCGGTAATCCTGGGTATCCCAGGCCTAGTAGAGAAGGAAATGCTGTGGCTGCCACTGACGTGCGACCGAAGATCACGCTCGCGTGTGAGGAGTGCAAGCACCGCAACTACATCACCAAGAAGAACCGGCGCAACAACCCGGATCGCCTGGAGATGAAGAAGTTCTGCCCGAACTGCGGTACGCACCGGACTCACAAAGAGACCCGCTGAGCGTCTAGCGGTTCTACCTGTCTTACCCGAAGCCGCCCTGGTCACCAGGGCGGCTTCGGGTATTTTTCGGGTTCGGTAGCCTGCTCGGGTGGCCTTGGACCAGTCGTTCACCGGGCGGGTGTACCCGCCGACCAGTACCTATGAAGTGAGTCGCGAGAAGATCCGGGAGTTCGCCGACGCGCTCGGCGACGCGAACCCGCTCTACCGCGACCCCGAAGCGGCGAAGGCGGCAGGCTACCCCGACGTCATCGCGCCGCCGACGTTCCTGACGATCATCAACCTCGCCTCGATCAACGCGATCGTGTCGGACCCCGAGCTGGGTCTCGACTATTCGCGGATGGTCCACGGCGATCAGCGGTTCACCTACGCGCGGCCGGTGCACGCGGGCGACGTCCTGTCGCTCACCACGCATATCGACAACATCATGGCCCGCGCCGGGAACGACTTCATCAACCTGCGCGCCGAGATCTCCGGCGCCGACGGCGGCCTGATCGCCACCACGAACGCCCAGCTCGTGGTCCGAGGGGAGGACGCGTGAGCACGTTCACCGTCGGGGAAGAACTGACGCCGCTGACCATCGACGTCACCCGTGACCAGCTGGTGCGCTACGCCGGCGCGTCGCTGGACTTCAACCCCATCCACTGGAACGAGGCCTTCGCCAAGGAGGTCGGCCTTCCCGACGTCATCGCGCACGGCATGCTGACCATGGCGCTCGGGGCGCGGCTCGTCACCGACTGGCTCGGCGACCCCGGCCGCCTCGTCGACTACTTCGCGCGCTTCACGCGCCCGGTGGTCGTGCCGAACGAGGGCGCGGCGACGATCGAGTTCACCGGGAAGGTCGCCGTGGTCAACGACGACGGCACCGCTCGCGTCGACATCACCGCCAAGTTCGAGGGCAAGGCCGTCCTCGGCAAGGCGCAGGCGGTCGTCCGCAACTGACGCCAGGGGGAGCAAGGGACCTTTGCTACCACTCGCTTAGCATGCCTAAGTAAGTGGTAGCAAAGGTCCCTTGCTCTCTTTTTCCAGGTCAGGGGGCTCTGCAGGCGGTCCGATGATGTCGCGAAAGCCACTTTCGGGACATCTGACGTCCTGAAAGTGGCTTTCGCGACACGGCCGCGGCCCAAGTGGTAGCAAAGGTCCCTTGCTCTACGCGAGCTTGAGCAGCTTTTCGAGGACCTCCGCCATTCCTTCCGCGCCCCGGGCGTTCGGGTGCAGCGGCGCGGCGGGCACCGAGGGCGCGGGGCCTTCGACCCATCGCCGGTTCGCGGCGCTGCACATGTCCCGCCCCTTGCTCGCGGTCGACATATCGGCGAAGCCCGCTTCGTGTGCCTTCGCCGTCTCCTGCAATGCCGTATTCAGCCGTTTCAGCGAGTCGCGGAAGTAGGCCACGTCCCCCGCGCCGACCGGCAGGACCGGCCAGCAACCGGCGTCGTCGTCCGGAAGCGCCGTCGGGTACCCCACGACCACGATGCGCGCCGAAGGGGCCTTCGCGCGGATCTGGTCCAGGATCCCGCCGAGCCGGTCCGCCGCGGCGGTGATCCGTTCGGCGAGCTGGTCGCGGCCGCCCGCGGTCAGCTGGGTCTTGCAGGGCGAAGCGGTCTGTATCTGCGTCGCACACTGGGCGGCGAAGCCGGCGAAGCCCACGTCGTTGCCGCCGATCCCGACGGTCACCAGCGTCGTGTCGCCATCGACGGCGTCGAGCTGCGGGGCGTTCGTGCCGTCGCGGGTCTTCTGCTCGCCGGTGAGGTGCTCGGTCGTGGCACCGCCGCAGCTGACGTCGGCGAACTCGGCCGGGCGCAGCTTCGCGGCGAGCAGGTTCGGGTAGTTGTTGTCCGAGCGATCGCAGCCCGCCGGCGTGCCCACAGGCCGCCCGGTGCCCGGCGAAGCCGTGTACGAATCGCCCAGCGCCACGTACCGGCCCGCGCCGTCCGAAGTGGTGACCCCCGCCGGCGTCACCGACGTTCCACGCTCCCAAAGGTGGTAAGCGATCCCCAGGACGGACAGCACGATCACCAGGAAGAGGCAGCCGCCGCCAGTTCTCCGCTGCGTCACCCGTTCGTTGTACGCGACCTGGGTCACGTTTGTCATCGGTCCGGCCGTCGGTGAACTGCGCGTGAACGGGTGATCTCCGGTTGCCTGAGACGTGGATCACGTTCAGGGTGGTGCCCGTACCTGCCCCGAGGAAAGGCGAAAACCGTGAGCCTGAACTTGAACAAGCTGGTGGACAAGGCGTGGGAGGACAAGGGGATCGGCGAGCTGCTGGACGCGCCGCCGTCCGCGCTCGAAGGCCTGACCAAGAAGCACGACGAACTCCTCGCCGAACTCAAGATCAAGACCATCCGGGACCTCGGCAACTGGAAGTACGCCGCGAAGGCCCACGCGCTCATCCAGCTCGCCGACGGCGAATCCTGACCTTCCGAAGGCCCTTCCCGGCGATCGGGGAGGGCCTTCAGCCGTTCGGGACGAGGTCGCGCAGTTCGGCGGCGAGATCGAGGGCGTGCGTGACGTCCCGCGCGAGGTAGTGCGGGTCGACGAAGGCCTCGGTGATCCCGGTTTCGGCGGCCGCCTTCAGCTGCGCCGCGACGTCCGCGAGATCCGTCCCCGGCTTCGGGTTGATCCGCAGTACCCGTCGCAGCGTGCCGGGGTCGCGGCCCGCCTTCTCGGCCGCGGCGACCACGGTCTCCCAGAGCTTCGCCAGATACGGCGCGGGAAGGCCCGCCGGAAGCCAGCCGTCCGCGCGACGGCCGACGCGGTCCAGCGCGACCGGGGAAAGCCCGCCCAGCAACACCGGCGGATGCGGGCTCTGCGCCGGTCGCAGCCCCACCTTCGACGCCGGGATCCGCCAGCGTTCGCCTTCGTGCTCGACCGGATCGCCGGTCCAGAACTTCCGAAGGACGTCGAGAAGCTCCTCCAGCTGCCTGCCACGACCCTTCCAGGGCGTGCCCGTCGCCGTGTACTCGTCACGAAGCCAGCCGATGCCCAGTCCGACGTCCAGGCGGCCACCGCTCACCTGATCCAGTGAAGTGAGCATCCGGGCGAGCACCACGGCCGGATACACCGTTCCGGTGAGGGTGCTGGTGCCCAGCCGGACCTTGTTCGTGACGCTCGCGGCCACCGTCAGCAGGATCAGCGGATCGGCGAAGGTGACGAACTCGGGCGGGTACGGCCGTTCCGGTGTGCCGCCGGGGTAGAAGTCCGACGGGGAGACCGGCGCCAGCACCCGATCCCCGACCCACAAGGAGTCGTACCCGAGCTCCTCGGCCGCCGTGGCGAAGCCGGTGACGGCGTCCATCGACGCGAGAGGACCGTATTGCGGAAGAGCGATTCCCAATCGCACCACGTTCACCGCGCTTCCGCGAGCAGACGGCCCATCCTGGTGATCCCTTCGGAGAGATCGTTTTCGTCCAGCGCATAGGAAATCCGGAAGTACCCCGGCGTACCGAACGCCTCGCCGGGCACCACGGCGACCTCGGCCTCGCGCAGGATCAGATCCGCCAGCGCCACCGTGTCGGCCGGGCGCTCGCCGCGAATCTCCTTGCCCAGCAAGGCCTTCATCGAGGGATAGAGGTAGAAAGCGCCGAGTGGCACCGGAGTCTCGACTCCCGGGATCTCGGAAAGCAGCGACAGCGCCTTCTTCCGCCGGCCGTCGAACGCTTCGCGCATGGCGAAAACGGCGTCGAGCGGTCCGCTCACCGCCGCCAGCGCCGCCCGTTGCGCGACGTTCGAAACGTTGCCGCACAAGTGGGACTGGTACGCCGTCGCCGCCTTGACCACGTCCTGTGGACCGAGCAGCCAGCCCACCCGCCAGCCGGTCATCGAGTACGTCTTCGCGACCCCGTTGAGGACGATCGTGCGGTCGGCGAGTTCCGGGACCAGGACCGGCATCGAGGGCGCTTCGGCGCCGTCGTAGACCAGGTGCTCGTAGATCTCGTCGGTGATCACCCAGAGGCCGTTCTCGTGCGCCCAGCGCCCGATCGCCTCGACCTGCTCGCGCGGGTACACCGCGCCGGTCGGGTTCGACGGCGACACGAACAGCAGCACCTTCGTGCGCGGCGTCCTGGCGGCTTCGAGCTGCTCGACGGTGACCAGATAGCCCGTCGTCTCGTCCGCCGTGACCTGTACGGGAACACCGCCGGCGAGGGCGATCGACTCCGGATACGTCGTCCAGTACGGCGCGGGCAGCAACACCTCGTCGCCCGGGTCGAGCAGCGTCGCGAACGCCGAGTAGACCGCTTGCTTGCCGCCGTTGGTCACCAGGACGCGGCCCGGGTCGACCTCGAACCCGGAGTCGCGGACGGTCTTCGCCGCGATCGCCTCGCGCAGCTCCGGCAGCCCGCCCGCGGCGGTGTAGCCGTGATTGACCTTGTCGCGGACGGCCGCTTCGGCGGCTTCGAGCACGTTGGCCGGGGTCGGGAAGTCCGGCTGCCCCGCGCCGAACCCGATCACGGGACGACCCTGCGCCTTGAGCTCCCGGGCCTTCGCGTCGACGGCCAGCGTGGCCGACGGCGTGATGCCGCCGATACGGGCCGAAACGCGGGCGGCGGGCGAAGACGAGGGTGCGGGAGCGCTCATGGCGACATCGTGGCACGATCATGGGGTCGGCCGTGGGGGAGTTTCCCCGCGGAAGGCTGCTCCGCGCCGCTTTGAGGGGCGCGGTTGCGAAGCTGTTCGGGGGTTGCCGTAGACTTCTGGTCTCGGAACGCACTACGGTCATCCCCGCCACGGCGGTGGGGACGATGGAATGCGTCCTCGGGAGCTCCAGAGCATCGGGGTTCCAAAGGGGTGTAGCTCAATTGGCAGAGCAGCGGTCTCCAAAACCGCAGGTTGCAGGTTCAAGTCCTGTCACCCCTGCGTAAGCGAACTGGTGAAGGCGGAGGAGTGGTCGTGAGCGACAGCGACGCCAGCGGTGAGAAGGCGCAGGACGACGCCGGGCAGAAGCCCGACGAGCAGTCCCGCCCGGTGACCGCCGCTGCCCGGCGTGAGCGCCGTGCGTCCGCGCGCCCGTCCGGTAAGGCCGACGCCAAGTCGGACGACAAGACCCGCCCCGCCGGCAAGGCGAAGGCCGGGGACAAGACCGAGAAGTCCAAGGACGCCAAAGGCACGGCGACCCCGAAGCGCGACCGCAAGCCGAAGCAGGCGTCGATCTTCGCCCGGCTCATGCGCTTCATCCGTGAGGTCTGGGCCGAGCTGCGCAAGGTCATCTGGCCGAACCGCAAGCAGATGGTCACCTACACCGCGGTGGTGCTGGTCTTCGTGGTGTTCATGGTGGCGCTGGTGAGCGGCCTCGACCTGGCCTTCAAAGAGGTCGTCGGTGCCGTCTTCGGCAGCTGAGGCAGCCGGTCGCGGTGCCTGAGGGCACCGCACGGTGGCCTGCGCCACGGCAACCGATCAACTGAGAGGACGGAACGTGACCTCCGACAACGGCACAGCAGCCGGTCATGAGCTGACCGAGCTTTCCGACGAGCAGGTGCACGCGGCACTCGGCGACGAGCAGTCCGAGCACCTGGACTCCGTCGAGGTGCCCGCCGCAGGCGACGAGGTCGACGAAGCCGGAGATGTCGCGGAGGCCGATGAGGCGTCCGTCGAGACCGACGACACCGCCGCCGAGCCCGAGGCCGACGAGGACGTCGACCCGGTCGCCAAGCTGCGCGCGGAACTCAACGCCGCTCCCGGTGAGTGGTACGTCGTGCACTCGTACGCGGGTTACGAGAACAAGGTGAAGACCAACCTCGAGACCCGGACCCAGACGCTGGACGTCGAGGACTACATCTTCCAGATCGAGGTCCCGACCGAAGAGGTCACCGAGATCAAGAACGGCCAGCGCAAGCAGGTGCAGCGCAAGGTGCTGCCCGGCTACATCCTGGTCCGCATGGACCTGAACGACGCCTCGTGGAGCGCGGTGCGCAACACGCCGGGTGTCACCGGGTTCGTCGGTGCCACGTCGCGTCCGTCGCCGCTGACCGTGGACGAGGTGCTCAAGTTCCTCGCGCCCAAGGTCGAGACGGCCGCCCCCGCCAAACCCGGCAAGGGCGAGGCGGCTTCCGCCGAGTCGCAGCTGGGCGCCCCCGCGGTCGAGGTGGACTTCGAGGTCGGCGAGTCGGTCACCGTCATGGACGGCCCGTTCGCGACGCTGCCCGCGACGATCTCCGAGGTCAACGTGGACGGACAGAAGCTGAAGGTCCTGGTGTCGATCTTCGGCCGGGAGACCCCGGTCGAGCTGTCGTTCAACCAGGTCTCCAAGATCTGACGGCCGCCAGACGGCCGGCAGTCCCCGCGTACTGGCAGGTGTGCGGGGGACTCAAGTCAGTAAGAAGGAACAAACGAAATGCCACCCAAGAAGAAGAAGCTTGCGGCGATCATCAAGCTGCAGATCAAGGCGGGTGCGGCCAACCCCGCGCCGCCGGTCGGCCCCGCGCTGGGTCAGCACGGCGTCAACATCATGGAGTTCTGCAAGGCCTACAACGCCGCGACCGAGTCGCAGCGCGGGGACGTCGTCCCGGTCGAGATCTCCGTGTACGAAGACCGCACGTTCGACTTCAAGCTCAAGACGCCGCCGGCCGCGAAGCTGCTGCTGAAGGCCGCGGGCGTGGAGAAGGGTTCCGGCGAGCCGCACAAGACCAAGGTCGCCAAGGTCACTTGGGACCAGGTCCGCGACATCGCGAAGACCAAGGAATCCGACCTGAACGCGCACGACATCGACCAGGCCGCGAAGATCATCGCCGGCACCGCCCGCTCGATGGGCATCACGGTCGTCGACTGAGTTCCACCCAGCACCACCGTGGGAGAGCCAGTGCTGGCTCCAACACCACACTGATCCGTTGAAGAGTTAAGGACAGAAGCAATGCCCAAGCACAGCAAGGCCTACCGCAAGGCTCTTGAGCTGGTGGACCGCGAGCGGCTCTACGCCCCGCTCGAGGCCGCGAAGCTGGCCAAGGAGACTTCCTCCGCGAAGATGGACGCCACCGTCGAGGTCGCCATGCGCCTCGGTGTCGACCCTCGCAAGGCCGACCAGATGGTCCGCGGCACCGTGAACCTGCCGCACGGCACCGGTAAGACCGCCCGCGTCATCGTTTTCGCCGTTGGTGACAAGGCCGCCGAGGCCGAGGCCGCCGGCGCGGACGTGGTCGGCACCGACGAACTGATCGAGCGCATCCAGGGTGGCTGGCTCGAGTTCGACGCCGCGATCGCGACGCCGGACCAGATGGCGAAGGTCGGCCGTATCGCCCGCATCCTCGGCCCGCGTGGCCTGATGCCGAACCCGAAGACCGGCACCGTGACCCCCGCGGTCGCGAAGGCCGTCTCGGACATCAAGGGCGGTAAGATCAACTTCCGCGTGGACAAGCAGGCCAACCTGCACTTCGTCATCGGCAAGGCCTCGTTCGACACCGAGAAGCTGGTGGAGAACTACGCGGCCGCGCTGGACGAGATCCTGCGCGCCAAGCCCTCGTCGGCGAAGGGGCGCTACCTGAAGAAGGTCACGATCTCCACGACGATGGGCCCGGGTGTCCCGGTCGACCCGGCCCGGACCCGCAACCTCCTCTCCGAGGACGCGTGAGTCTGAGTTAGACATCACTGAGAAGGGGGCGGTCCCGCTAAGGCGGGGCCGCCCCTTTTTCGTGTTTGCTGGAGAGCATGCCTACCTTCGCGTCGTTCGACGGGCTTCAGCTGAGCTACACCGTTTGGGAAGGCCGTGGGCGTCCGGTACTGCTGCAGCACGGCTTCGCCGCGGACACGAACGCCAACTGGATCGCGCCCGGCGTCGTCGACACCCTCCAGGACGCGGGGTTGACCGTGATCAGCCTGGACGCGCGCGGCCACGGGCGATCGGCGAAACCGCACGACGAGGCGAGCTACGGCGATGACGCGATGGTCCGCGACGTGTCGGCGTTGCTCGACGCGCTGGATCTCGACGAGGTGTCGATGGTCGGCTACTCGATGGGCGCGATGATCGCGCTCGGCGCGGTGGCCGCCGACCCGCGGATCCGGTGTCTCGCGATCGGCGGGGTCGGGTCGGGGATCGTCGACTTCGGCGGCGTCGACACCCGCGTTGTCACGCCGGAGGCGATCAGCGAGGCGCTGCTCGCTTCGGACCCTTCGACGCTTCCGCCGTCTTCGGCGCCTTTCCGGGCGCTGGCCGACGCGTTGCGGGCGGACCGGATCGCACTGGCGGCCGTCGCGCGCGGGACGGCGAATCCGAAACTGGACCTGACGGCGATCGCCGTGCCGACCCTGATCCTCGCCGGGGACACCGACCCGCTGGCCGCGGAACCCGAACGCCTGGCCGCCGCCATCGCCGGCGCCCGCCTCGTCCGCGTCCCCGGCGATCACATGGCCGCCGTCATGCACCCCGCCTTCGGCTCCACCCTGACCGGCTTCCTCACTTCGCACGACCTCTGACGCGACCTGCGTTTAGCGGGCTAAACGCGATCCGCGGCCGACCTGCGTTTAGCCCCCTAATCGCGATCCGGGGGTGAAGACGCGCAGGTCAGTTGCCGGTGGGCGGGGCCGGGCAGGGGTCGGGAGAGTTCGCGTGCCCGGTGATCAGCCACTGACCCATCTCGACTTCCTGCAGGGTGAAGCTGCCCAGCAAAGGGCCACCGCGGATGTTGTACCAGCACGAGTGGATTGTCAGGTTCTGCCGCGGGACCACGCTCGACATCGGGCGAACCGCGTAGATGTACGGCGTGATGTCGGTGACCTTGGCGTTCAGCGCCGGGACGGCGGTCGCGCAGTCCGGATAGCCGAGGTCGCGGGCGAACTGGGCCTGCGCTTGTTCGGTCATCGCCAGGCACACCGTTTCGACCCGGACGTCCTGCGGGTACGGCTTGCCGATCGTGTCGTAGATGGCTCGCACGGCCTCCCATGGACTACTCGCAAGCACACGGTTGGTGTGGTGCTTTCCTCCGCCACCCTGGACGAACGTCGCCGTGTCCTGCCCGGCGTCGCTGGGGAAGATCTGCCGGTAGACGATGGTGGCGCCGACGCAGAGCAGCACGATCACGATGATCCAGGCGAGGAGTTTCCCGCCCAGACGCCGCAGCCAGCGCGGCATGCGAGGCCGGGGGGCAGGGGTAGGCACGAGTTCGCCGGGCGGCGGTCCCGGAGGCGCCGGTGGCTGCCCTCCGTAGTGCTGGGTCACGGGCTGTGTGGGCTGTGACGGCGCGAGGCCCTGCTGCTGCGCCTCGGTGAACTTCAGATAGTCCTGGAACTGCTGAAACTGCTGGAACTGACGCAGTTGCTCCTCGTCCAGCCGGGGCGCGGGCTGACCTCCCGCCTTGGGCTCGATGTCCGTGCCGGGCTCGTTGCCCGGCTTTCCGTCATCACGCTGCTCCGCCACGTCACCATGATGCCTCGCCGGCCCTCCCGCGCACTCCGCCGGTCGCGTTTAGCCCTCCATCCATGCCCCCGCCGCCACCCTCAACGGATGTGCTGACCCGCGTTTAGCCCGCTAAACGCGATCTGAGTGGGGGTGCTGTCGGGGGCGAAACAGGGTCACGTATTCTTGTCAAGGTTCTACCGAAGACCGCTGGTCTTCTCCTGGTCATACGGCCTGGAGAACGAAGGCCCCGCTAGGGCGGGCGACCCGCGCAGGAGGAACGAGGCTCGCCCACGATGTACGTCGTCGTGTGCCCTGACGCCCCGCGCCTGTCTGCGCCGGGGCGTTTCGTCGTTTCAGGGCTCTCAAGGCCAGTGGACCACTAGCCAAGAGAGGAGGCGACCATGGCGAAGCCCGACAAGGAGGCGGCCGTCGCCGAGATCGCGGAGAGCTTCCGCAGCAGCTCGGCCACAGTCGTTACCCAGTACACCGGCCTCTCCGTGTCCCAGCTGTCCCAGCTGCGCCGCGCTCTCGGCACCAATGCCAAGTACCGGGTCGCGAAGAACACCCTCGTCAAGCGTGCCGCCACGGACGCCGGCATCGAGGGTCTCGAGGACCTGTTCGTCGGCCCGACCGCGATCGCCTTCGTCGAAGGTGAAGCTGTTGACGCCGCGAAGGCGCTTCGCGACTTCGCGAAGGACAACAACGCGCTTGTGATCAAGGGCGGCTACATGGACGGCAAGACGCTGTCCGTGGACGAGATCACCAAGATCGCCGATCTCGACAGCCGTGAGGTCCTGCTCGCCAAGGCGGCGGGCGCGTTCAAGGCGAAGCTGTCCCAGGCCGCCGCGCTGTTCCAGGCGCCGGCGTCCCAGGTCGCTCGCCTGGCTGCCGCGCTGGAGGAGAAGCAGCGCAACGCCGGTACCGAAGCAGCCGAAGCACCCGCCGAGAGCTGAACACCCCCCACCCCGAACTTTTAGTTCGTTTCAGAGAGGAAAGCCACCATGGCGAAGCTGAGCACCGCCGAGCTGATCGACGCCTTCAAGGAGCTCACCCTTCTTGAGCTGTCCGAGTTCGTCAAGGAGTTCGAGACCACCTTCGACGTGACCGCGGCCGCCCCGGCTGCCGTCGTCGCCGCCGCCCCGGGTGCCGCCCCGGCCGCGGCCGCCGAGGAGCAGGACGAGTTCGACGTCGTCCTCGAGTCCGCCGGTGACAAGAAGATCCAGGTCATCAAGGTCGTCCGTGAGGTCGTCTCGGGTCTGGGCCTGAAGGAGGCCAAGGAGCTGGTCGAGGCCGCTCCCAAGGCCCTCCTGGAGAAGGTCGACAAGGAGGCCGCCGAGGCCGCCAAGGAGAAGCTCGAGGCCGCGGGCGCCAAGATCGCCATCAAGTGATCTCGGGCGCGTCAGCGCCTACCGCAGCACCGGCGAAGGGGCGGGCATCCACACGGGTGCCCGCCCCTTCGCTGTCTCCAGCCTCCCGCCCCGACCTGCGTTTAGCCCCCTAATCGCGACGTGTAGCAAGGCTAAGTATTCGGGCGCGCCCAGGGCACCGGATCGCGTTTAGCCCGCTAAAGGCGATCCAGGTGGGTGGAGGGCGGCAGCGGGGCTGACCTGCGTTTAGCGGGCTAAACGCGATCCGGGCCGGGCGGGGGCGGGTTGTGGATCTGCGTGCGGGAGTGACGTGCACTACGGTGCTGCAAGCGGTGCACGGGCAGGCGGCGGACTGCGCGAAAAGTTACCCGCGGGTCTGGCCAGAAAAGAAAACTGGTGAGTAACCTGTTCGCACTCAGCTCGTTGCACCTGGTTGACGCGGGTATCGCTGCGCGAACGCATGCGTCCTCTCGGGCCAGTGGCACGGGAAGGCAGTGCGCGACGACGCGGAACAGCTCCTGGAGGTGCGATGGGTGCCGAGGTGGTCATCGAAGGTCTTTCCAAGTCCTTCGGTAAGCAGGCCATCTGGCGGGACGTCACGCTGACCCTGCCCCCGGGCGAGGTCTCGGCGATGCTCGGTCCCTCCGGAACCGGTAAGTCAGTCTTCTTGAAGTCGATGATCGGTCTGCTCAAGCCGGACCGCGGCCGTTGCATGATCAACGGCGTCGACATCGTGACGTGCTCCGAACACCAGCTCTACGAGGTGCGCAAGCTCTTCGGCGTCCTGTTCCAGGACGGCGCGCTGTTCGGATCGATGAACCTCTACGACAACGTGGCCTTCCCCCTGCGGGAGCACACGAAGAAGTCGGAGACCGAGGTCCGCCGGATCGTGCTCGAGAAGCTCGAGATGACCGGCCTCAACGGCGCCGACAAGAAGCTGCCCGGCGAGATCTCCGGCGGTATGCGCAAGCGCGCCGGCCTCGCCCGCGCACTGGTGCTGGACCCGCAGATCATCCTGGTCGACGAGCCGGACTCCGGCCTCGACCCGGTCCGCACCACCTACATCTCCCAGCTCTTCCTGGACGTCAACGCGCAGATCGACGCGACGTTCCTGATCGTCACGCACAACATCAACCTCGCCCGCACCGTCCCGGACAACCTGGGCATGCTCTTCCGCAAGGAACTGGTCATGTTCGGCCCGCGCGAGGTGCTGCTGACCAGCGAGGAGCCGGTCGTCAAGCAGTTCCTCAACGGCAAGATGGACGGCCCCATCGGCATGAGCGAGGAGAAGGACTCGGCCCAGCTCGCCGCGGAGCGCGCGATGTTCGAGGCCGGTCACCACGCGGGCGGTGTCGAGGACGTCAGCGGGGTGCCGCCGCAGATGCAGCCGACGCCCGGCGTGCCGACCCGGATGGGCGCGGTCCGCCGCAAGGACCGCGTCATGCAGATCCTGCACGGCCTGCCGCCCGAGGCGCAGGAAAGCATCATCGAGTCGCTCTCCCCGGAGGAACAGCACCGTTACGGCGTCCGCCCGCAGCGGCTCGCGACCGCCGGCCACCGGTCGCCGCCCGCCGAGAGTTCGATCCCGAACCATCATCAGGGCCAGCTGCCCGACGACCAGGTCGCCCACATCCCGCACCCCGGGAGAGCGGGTAACCACCGCTTGCGGCCACAAGATCCGGGGTCAGGTGGCGCGTGAGCTCTTCCGCTTCATCGGCGAAGATCCCCGGGATCGGCATGTTGCGCGAGACCGGGAACCTGTTCGCTCTCGGCCTCGACATCGTTCGTGGCATCTTCCAGCGCCCGTTCCAGCTGCGGGAGTTCATCCAGCAGGCCTGGTTCATCGCGAGCGTCACGATCTTGCCGACGGCGCTCGTCGCGATCCCGTTCGGCGCGGTCATCTCGCTGCAGTTCGGCTCGCTCGCCCGCCAGCTCGGCGCCCAGTCCTACACGGGCGCCGGGTCGGTGCTCGCCACCGTGCAGCAGGCCAGCCCGCTGGTCACGGCGCTGCTGGTCGCGGGCGCCGGCGGTAGCGCGGTCTGCGCGGACATCGGCGCGCGGACCATCCGTGAAGAGATCGACGCCATGGAGGTGCTCGGCGTCTCCGCGGTGCAGCGGCTGATCGTGCCGCGGGTGCTCGCGATGATGCTGGTGGCGCTCCTGCTGAACGGCATGGTCAGCGTCATCGGCGTGCTCGGCGGCTACTTCTTCAACGTCGTCCTCCAGGGCGGGACGCCGGGCGCATACCTGGCGAGCTTCTCCGCGCTGGCCCAGCTGCCTGACCTGTGGGTCGGCGAGCTGAAGGCGCTGATCTTCGGCTTCATCGCCGCGGTCGTCGCCTCCTACCGGGGACTGCACCCGTCCGGCGGCCCGAAGGGCGTCGGCGACGCGGTGAACCAGTCGGTCGTCATCACGTTCCTCATGCTGTTCGTGGTGAACTTCGTGATCACGCTGATCTACCTGCAGATCGTGCCCGGAAAGCTGGACTGACGCATGACCTTCCTCCAGGGCGCCAAGCGGGTCGCCAACCGTCCTTTGCAGACTCTGGACAACCTCGGTGACCAGATGTCGTTCTACGGCCGCGCGTTGCTGTGGACGCCGAGGACGCTTCGCCGCTACATGAAAGAAGTTCTGCGGCTGCTCGCCGAAGTGAGCTTCGGTTCCGGCTCGCTCGCCGTCATCGGCGGCACGGTCGGCGTGATGGTCGGCTTGACCCTGTTCACCGGTGTCCTCGTCGGTCTTCAGGGCTACTCGGCGCTGAACTCGATCGGCACCTCGGCCTTCACCGGCTTCCTGACCGCGTTCTTCAACACCCGCGAGATCGCCCCGCTGGTCGCCGGCCTCGCGCTTTCGGCGACGGTCGGCGCCGGGTTCACCGCCCAGCTGGGCGCGATGCGGATCTCGGAGGAGATCGACGCGCTCGAGGTCATGGGCGTGCCGAGCCTGCCGTACCTGGTGACCACGCGGATCATCGCCGGTTTCGTCGCGGTCATCCCGCTGTACGTCATCGGCCTGCTGAGTTCGTATCTCGCGTCCCGGTTGGTCGTTATCTACATCTACAACCAGTCAGCGGGTACCTACGACCATTATTTCGACCTGTTCCTACCACCACAGGATGTGTTGTATTCGTTCATCAAGGTGCTGTTGTTCAGCGTCTTGATCATCCTGTCCCATTGCTATTTCGGATACCGGGCCTCCGGTGGCCCCGCCGGTGTCGGCGTGGCCGTCGGTAAAGCGGTCCGGCTGAGCATCGTCACGGTGTCCATCATGAACTTCTTCATCGGTTTCGCGATCTGGGGAACCGACGTCACGGTGAGGATCGCAGGATGATCGCGACTCTGCGACGCAGGCTTCTGGGCCTGCTGCTCGTCGCCGTGCTCATCGGCGGTGTCGCCCTGAGCATCGCGCTGTATCAAAGGGCGTTCACGCCCGTCGTCAGCGTGAAACTCCAGTCGGGCAACATCGGGAACCAGTTGCTGAAGCAGTCCGACGTGAAGGTCCGCGGTCTCATCGTCGGTTCGGTGCAGGACATCGCCGCGACGCCGGACGGTGCCGAGCTCACGCTCGCGCTGAATCCGGAGTCGGCGAAACTGATCCCCCAGAACGTTTCGGCGCGATTCCTGCCGAAGACGTTGTTCGGTGAGCGGTTCGTTTCCCTCGAGATCCCGGACGTGCCTTCGGAGAAGGCGATCGCCGAAGGCGACGTGATCACCCAGGACCGCACGTCCGGCGCGGTCGAGCTGGAGCAGGCCTTCGCCCATCTGATGCCGGTCTTGCAGGCCGTTCAGCCGCAGAAGCTGTCGAGCACACTCTCGGCGATCTCCACCGCGCTCAACGGCCGCGGCGGCCAGCTCGGCGACACCCTCGCGCAGCTCGGCAGCTACGTCGGGGAACTGAACCCGCACGAGCCCAAACTCCAGCAGAACCTCAAAGAGCTCGCGAAGTTCTCGGACAACCTCAACGCCGTCGCCCCGGACCTGGTGCAGACCTTGGACAACCTGAGCACCACCACCCGCACCGTGGTGGACCAGAAGATGAACCTGGCGAACCTCTACGGCAGCGTCACCCAGGCTTCTGTCGATCTCCAGACGTTCCTGCAGAACAACGCGGACAACCTGATCCGGCTCGCCGACACGGCCCGCCCGACGGCGGAGCTGCTGGCGAAGTACGCGCCGGAGTACCCGTGCGTGATCGGGCAGATGGCGGCCAACCTGCCGAAGATCGACAAGGCCCTCGGCAAGGGCACCGACCGGCCCGGTCTGCACGCGACGATCGAGGTCACCGTCAACCGCGGGCCGTACCTGCCGGGCAAGGACGAGCCGAGGTTCGAGGACAAACGCGGTCCGCGCTGTTACGACCTGAAGCAGTTCCCGGACCCGTTCCCGCAGTACCCGCCGGACGGTCCGATCAAGGACGGCAGCACGGTCAAACCCCCGGCACGCTCGGCGAACGACGGTCTCTCGCCGTCGAACGGCTTCGCGAACTACGGCGGCTACAACGGCGGGGGAGCGCCCGGCGGTAGCCCGTCCTACAGCGCGTCCGAATCGGACTTCCTCGCGCAGCTGGTCGCCCCGCAGGTCGGCATGTCCGCCTCGGACGTGCCCGGCTGGGGCTCGCTGCTCGTCGGCCCGCTCTACCGAGGGGCGGAGGTGCACGTCCAGTGAGGGGATTGCTCGCTCCGCTGATCAAACTCTGCGCGTTCATCGTGGTCACCGTGCTGTTCACGACCATCCTCGGGATCAGCATCGCCAACGTGAACACCACCAGCACCAACGCCTACAAGGCACGGTTCAGCGACGCGACCTTGTTGCTGCCCAACGACGACGTCCGCATCGCCGGCGTCCGGGTCGGGCAGGTCAAGGACGTCCGCATCGTCGACCGGCGCCAGGCGGAGGTCGAGTTCGAAGTGGACTCCGGCCGCAAGCTGCCCGCCGGGGTCACCGCGCAGATCAAGTTCCGGAACCTGGTCGGCCAGCGCTACGTCTCGCTCGGGCAGGGCACCGATTCCTCCGGCAAGAACCTGGAGCCCGGCGGGAACATCCCGCTGGAGCGGACCACGCCCGCGCTCGACCTGACGCAGCTGTTCAACGGGTTCAAGCCGCTGTTCACCGCGCTCAACCCGGACGACATCAACAAGCTGTCCTACGAGGTCATCCAGGTCCTGCAGGGCGAGGGCGGCACGGTCGAAAGCCTGTTGAAGCACACCGCGTCGCTGGCCACCACGATCTCCGACAAGGACAAGGTGATCGGCGAGGTCATCGACAACCTGAACTCGGTGCTCGACACGGTCAACGCGCACACGCCGCAGCTGAACGACCTGATCGTCAAGCTGCAGCAGCTGGTCTCCGGGCTGGCCGCGGACCGCGAGCCGATCGGCGACGCCATCGACTCGCTCGGCACCCTCGCCAAGACGACCTCCGGTCTGCTCGGTGAGGCCCGCGAGCCGCTCAAGCAGGACATCGCCGCGCTCGGCACGCTGTCGAAGAACCTCAACGACAGCCAGCCGATCGTCGAGCACTTCATCCAGTTCCTGCCGCAGAAGGTGACGGCGCTGACCCGCACCGCCGACTATGGCTCCTGGTTCAACTTCTTCGCTTGCGAGATGACGGGAGCCGTCGCCCTGCCTCCGCTGATCAACGAGCCGATCAACCTGCCGCTGCTGCCGGTGAACCGGGCGAGGTGCACGGCATGAAGTCGTTCCGGAAACGCAATCCGATCCCGATCGCGCTGGTCGGTATCTCGGTGCTGCTGCTCGGTTTCATCGCCGCGCTGAACTCCGACGACCTGCCGGTCATCGGCGGCGGGACGACCTACTCCGCGGACTTCAGCGAGGCTTCGGGCCTGCAGGAGGACAACGACGTCCGGGTCGCCGGGGTGAAGGTCGGGAAGGTCTCCGAGATCAAGCTCGACGGCGACAAGGTCCGGATCTCGTTCAAGGTCAAGGACGCCTGGCTGGGCGACAAGACCAGCGCGGCGATCAAGATCAAGACCGTCCTCGGCCAGAAGTACCTGGCGCTCGACCCGCAGGGGCAGCGCACGCTCGACCCGAGCGCGACCATCCCGCGTGAGCGCACGATGTCGCCGTTCGACGTCCTCGACGCCTTCCGCGGTCTTTCGCAGACCGTCGACGACATCGACACGACGCAGCTGGCGAAGAGCTTCGACGTCATCACGGAGACCTTCGCCGACACCCCGGCCGACGTGAAGGGCGCGCTGACCGGTCTTTCCCGGCTCTCGGACACCATCGCCAAGCGTGACTCGCAGCTGTCGAGCCTGCTCGCGAACACGCGGCAGGTCTCGCAGACGCTCGTCGACCGTGACGCCGAGTTCCAGAAGCTGTTGGCCGACGGCAACAAGCTGCTCGGCGAGGTGGCCAAGCGCAAGGAGGCGATCTCCGCGCTGCTGGACGGCTCGCGCAACCTCGCCACCCAGCTCAAGGGCCTGGTCGACGACAACGACGCGCAGCTCGACCCGGTGCTCGCCCAGCTCGACCAGCTGACCTCGATGCTGCAGCGCAACCAGGACGCCCTCGGCCAGGGCATCGCGCGGTTCGCGCCGTTCATCCGGGTGTTCACGAACACGATCGGCAACGGCCGCTGGTTCGACAACTACATCTGCGGACTGGTCCTGCCGTCGTTCGGGCCGATCAACGAGAAGGGGTGCTACGAGAAATGAGTACCCGTCTCGGAGCCGGCCTCGCGCGCGGCTTCACCATCGCGATCGTGCTGGCGCTCGTCGTCGCAGGCGCGCTGTGGTGGACGCTCAAGGACGCCGGCCGCAACCACGTGACCGCGTACTTCGCGGGCGCCGTCGGCCTCTACGAAGGCAACAGCGTCCGCATGCTCGGCGTGGACATGGGCACGGTCACCAAGATCCAGCCGATGGGCAACCAGGTCCGCGTCGAACTCGAATACGACCGTTCGGTGGCGGTGCCCGCGGACGCGAAGGCGATCATCGTGTCGCCGTCGCTGGTGAGCGACCGCTACGTGCAGCTCGCCCCGGCCTACAAGGGCGGCCCGCGGATCGCCGACGGCGCCGTCATCGGGCTCGACCGCACCGAGGTCCCGCTGGAAGTCGACGAGCTCGCCGCCAGCCTCTCCCGGGTCAGCAAGTCGCTCGGGCCCAACGGCGCCAACAAGAACGGTTCGCTGTCGAACCTGCTCGACACCGCCGCGAAGAACTTCGACGGCAACGGGCAGGCGCTGCACGACACGATCACGAAGCTCGGCCAAGCGGCGGGCACGTTGTCGGGCAACAAGGACGACCTGTTCAAGACCGTCGAGAACCTCGGCTCCTTCTCGCAGACGCTGGTGAACAGCGACAAGCAGGTCCGCGACTTCGAGCGGCAGCTCGCCGACGTCAGCGGATTCCTCGCGGGGGAGCGGGAGAACCTCTCGGCGACGGTGAAGCAGCTGTCGGACACGCTGACCGCGGTGCAGGCGTTCATCGAGAAGAACCGCGACCGGCTCAAGTCCAATGTGGACAAGCTGGCCAGCGTGACCAAGGTGCTCGTGGACCAGCGCGGCGCGCTCGCCGAGATCCTCGACGTCGCCCCGGTCGGCCTCGGGAACCTGGTCAACACCTACAACGCCTCGTCGGGCACGCTCGACGCGCGGGCCAACCTCAACGAGCTCACCCAGCCGCCGCTGGTGATGGTGTGCAACCTGCTCAAGCAGACCCCGGACGCGCTCGACGCGCTGGGCGACGCGTGCAAGGGGGTCGCCGGACTGGTCGACGGGCTGGTGCCGTTGCCGTCGATCGCGCAGGTGATCCAGTCGTCGCAGGCGGGCCAGCTGCCGCCGCTGCCGCTGCCTATCGCGGGTCAGCTCTACGGAACGGCGGCGAAATGATGAAGAAACCCGCTCTCATCGCTTCCGGGACCGTCGCGGCGCTGACCTTGAGCGGCTGCGGGTTCAACGGGATCTACGACGTCCCGCTGCCCGGCGGCGCCGAACTCGGCGACCACCCGTACACCGTCAAGGTGCAGTTCCGCGACGTTCTCGACCTGACCCCGCAGGCCGGGGTGAAGGTCAACGAGGTCGCCATCGGCCGCGTCGAAGCGATCGGCCTGACCCAGGACGGCTGGAACGCCGAAGTCACCCTCCGGGTCAACGGCGACGTGAAGCTGCCGGCGAACGCGCTCGCCAACGTCAAGCAGTCGAGCCTCCTCGGTGAGAAGTACGTCGAGCTGGCCGCCCCCGCCGACGGACAGGGCAAGCTCGCCGACAACGCGGTGATCCCGCTGGCCCGCACGAACCGCAGCGTCGAGGTCGAAGAACTGCTCGGCGCGCTTTCGCTGCTGCTCAACGGCGGTGGGGTGGAACAGCTCAACACCATCACCAAGGAACTCAACAACGCCACCAGCGGCCGCTCGCCGGAGCTCAAGGCGCTGCTGAACAACACCAATGAGCTGGTCACGAACCTCGACAAGCAGTCCGCGAACATCACGCGGGCGCTCGACGGGCTGAACCGGCTCTCGCTCACGCTGAACGGCCAGAAGGACAAGCTGGTCGGCGCGGTCGACAACCTCGGCCCCGGTCTCGGCGTGCTGGAGCAGCAGCGCGGCCAGCTGGTGACCATGCTGAACGCGCTCAACCACCTCTCCGGTGTCGCCGTCGACACGGTGAACAAGAGCAAGGAAGACCTCGTCGCCAACCTCAAGGCGTTGCAGCCGACGCTGCAGAAACTCGGCGAAGCGGGCTCGGATCTGCCGAAGGCGCTCGAGATCCTGCTGACCTTCCCGTTCAGCGACGCCGCCTACGACGGGGTCAAGGGCGACTACTTCAACCTGTTCGCGAAGATCGACCTGAACCTGAACGAGATCCTCAAGAACCTCGGCCGCAGCCGTGAGAACCCGCTCAAGGACGCCATCCCGGTGCCGGGTCTCACCGGTGGGACGGAGGGGCCGGGGGAGAATCCGCCGCTGCCGATCCCGGACAGCGTCGGCGGTGTCGCCGGTGGCCAGGCGAGCGCGCCGCAGGGTGGCGGGCAGCCGCAACAGACCGGACCCGCCGGTATCTTCGGCGTGCTTTCGGGAGGTGCCGGCTGATGCTGGTCCGTAGGACGAAGATCCAGCTGGTCGCGTTCGCGATCATCTCCGTGGTCGCCATCGTGTACGCGCTGATCCGGTTCGCCGGGCTCGGCCAGGTCTTCGGCGACGAGGGCTACACGGTGAAACTGCAGCTCAAGCAGTCGGGCGGCATCTTCACCAACGCCGAGGTCACGTACCGCGGCTTCAACATCGGCCGGGTCGGCGAGCTGCGCCTGACCAAGACCGGGCTGGAAGCCGATCTCAACATCGCGCCGGATGCCCCGCAGGTGCCCGCCGATCTGGACGCCGTGGTCGCGAACCGGTCGGCGGTCGGTGAGCAGTTCGTCGACCTGCGGCCCAAGAGCGAGCAGGGGCCGTTCCTCGACGCGGGTTCGGTCATCCCGGCCGACAAGGTCAAGACGCCCGTGCCCACCGAGCAGCTCATCGGCGACCTCGACAGCCTCGCGGCCTCGGTGCCGACCGACTCGCTGCGCAAGGTCGTCGACGAGTCGTACAACGCCTTCAACGGCACCGGCCCGGACCTGCAGCGGCTGCTCGACACCGCGCGGAGCTTCACCACGACCGCGCAGGAGTATCTGCCGCAGACGATCCAGCTGCTGGAAAAGGGCGGGCAGGTCCTCGAAACGCAGAACGACATGTCGAGCTCCATGAAGTCGTTCAGCGCGGACCTCAACAAGCTCTCGGGCACGCTGAAGAACTCCGACGCCGACATCCGGAAGCTGATCGGGATCACCCCGCAGGTGGCGAACCAGATCAGCTCGGTGCTCGCCGAATCCGGGCCGGGGCTGGGCGCGCTGACGGCGAACCTGCTTACGACGTCGAACCTGCTGGTGACCCGGCTCGACGGGCTCGAACAGGGCCTGGTGACGTATCCGATGCTGGCCGCGGGCGCGAACAGCGTCGCCAACGACGGCACCGCGCACCTGGGCCTCGCGCTCAACCTGTTCAACCCGCCTTCGTGCACCAAGGGCTACATCGGCCTCGACAAGTACCGCGAAGGCACCGACACGGCGCCTCGCGCGCCGAAGGACGACGCGTACTGCGCCGAGCCGAAGGGCAGCCCGATCAACGTGCGCGGTTCGCAGAACGTGCCGTACAACGGGGTCCCGCAGATCCCGTCGGAAGGCGACGTCGCGGCGAACGCCGGCCGCTCGGCCGAGGAACTGGCCAGCCTGCGCGCGGCGCAGGGCATGCCGAGCATCCTGCAGAGCCCCGGGGTCAGCCTGCCCACCCTCGGCACGCTGCTGGGCCTGCCCGGCTGAGCCCGAGACCGTATACCTACCCTGGAGTGTCATGAGTTCTTCTCGATCGCGGACCCTGGTACTGGGGGCGGCGGCGTTCGCGCTGGCCGCCTTCCTCGCCGCGGCGATCTTCGGTGTCATGTGGGCCGTGGCCGCGTCGGACGACAACGCCGACCTGGCGCGCTCGCGAGACGACGTGGTCAAGGCGGGCGGCACCGCGATCAAGGCGTACACCGAGGTCGACTTCGAGAAGCTCGACGAGTTCTTCAACAAGCAGAAGGCCGTCTCCGACGAGAAGATGAGCCAGCAGCTGGCCCAGCTGGAGCCGACCTACCGCAAGGCGCTCGGCGACGCGAAGACCAAGGTCGTGACCACCATTCAGGACATCGCGGTCGAGGAACTCGACGACCACGAGGGCAAGGCGAGCTTCCTCGCCGCCATCTCCACCCAGGTCACCCAGGGCGACAAGGCGAGCTCGAAGGCGTTGCGCCTGGAGGTCTCGATGACCCGGGTCGGCGATGAGTGGAAGCTGTCCGGGATCGACAACGTGCCCCTCGTCGCGGCCGGTCAGTAAGAGCGTCACCTAGAACGGAGCCACGTAGTGCCCCCCTCCCGCCGCCAGCCCCCTCGCAGCACTCCGCCGGTGCGCCGCCCCCGGGTGGCCGGCCTGCGACGGCCCGGTGCGTCTCCTGCTCCCACCTCTCCGGAAGTCCCTGCTTCAGAGGTCGAGGTCGACGAAACGCCGACGCCGGTTCGCCGCCCGTCGCCGCGGCCGGCTCCGCGTCCCGCGCCTGGGCCTGAGCCTGAGCCCGTTGAGGTGGCTGAGCCGGAGCCTGAGGTGGCCGCTGTCGAGGCTCCTGAAGAGCCTGAAGCTCCTGAAGCTTCCGAAGACGAGGTTGTCGCGAAGCCGAGCCCGCGTGCGAAGGTCCGCGCGGCTGCCGAAGACAAGCCGGACGACCTCGAAGAGGCCGAAGCCGAGGTCGCCTCCGAAGCGGAGTCGTCGGACTCTTCGGAGACCAAGAAGCCGGGATCGAAGCAGCTGATCCTGGCGGGCGCGCTGGTCGTCGTCGGGTTGCTGCTGGCCGCGACCGCGGTGCTCTTCAAGATCCAGGCCGACGAGGTGTCCAGCTCGACGAACAACACGGCGCTGCTGGACGTCGCGAAGACCGCGCAGGTCAAGGACCAGGTCGCGAAGGCGACCGAGGCGCTGTTCTCGTACGACTACAACAACATCGCGAAGACCGAGACCGCGGCGGCCGATCTGCTGGTCAACGACGACGTGCGGGCGAAGTACAACCTGCTGATGGGCGAGGTCAAGCGGCTGGCCCCGCAGCAGAAGATGGTCGTGACCTGCAAGGTCACCCGCAGCGCCGTCATCCGGCTGGAAGGCGACCGGGCCGACGTGATGGTGTTCGTCGACCAGAGCTCGACGCGGGCCGACACGAACAAGACCACCGCCGGGAGCGCGCAGCTGCACTTGAACGCGGAGCTGCAGGGTGACAAGTGGAAGATCACGGCGATGAACACCTACGCCGCTCCGCCCAACCCGACCGCTTCCTCGGCCCCCGCCTCACCCCCGGCCTCCCCGGCCCCCTCGAAGTGACCCCGCCCGGATCGCGTTTAGCCCGCTAAACGCGATCCGGGGCGCTGACCAGCAGGGGCTTAAACGCCGCCGCTCGACCGGAGCTTGAAGCTCGCCGTCCGCGCCTTCTTGGCCATGTTCCGGTCCGGATGGTCCGTGCCGACGACGTTCAGAAGATCGAGCCGGTCCGGATGGCCAGAGGACGTCAGCAGGTCCACGATGTCGAAGCCGTCGTCCATGTCGGCGAGTTGATGGACGAACGCGCCGAGCGCGTGCATCGCCGCGTAATGGTCCGCCATCCCGACGACGACCTCGTCGCGGGTGATCGTTTCCCGGTCGACCGCGCCACGTTCGGACAGCCACATCGCGGCGGCCGCGCCGACCAGACCGCCTTCGGCTCGGATTCCCGCAGCGGTCTTGAGGCCGATCTCGCCGGTCTCCCCGAGCGCGATCAAGGCGAACAGCCGTTCTACGGGGAGTCGCGCCGCGTGGAGGAACGCGCTCGCCTCCGCCGCCGCGTCGGTAGGCGACCGGTGCCGCACCCAGGCCTTCAGCTCCGCGTCGATGATCTCCGGTGCGGAGCCGACGAGGCGGGGGCTCAGCTCGCCGAGACCCTCCTCCGCGGCGTCACCGATGACCGGTGCGTCCACTCCGGCCGCGCGGAGCTCCCTGTTGAGCGCCCAGACGGCGAGCGGAGTGAGGCTGACGAGGTACGGGGACGGATCGGGCTTGCCGGCGATCTCGGCGATCCTCGCGAGCACGGCAGTGTCCGCGGTGGCCTGCTCGATCGCGCCGAACCGGTCGAGGAAGTCCAGCGTGACGGCTATCGCGTACCGCGCCGACTCGTCGGATACCTGTCCGAGATCGAGTACCGGAGCCAAGACCTCGAAGAGGAGCTCGACCGGCACCGCCACCGGACCCGACTGATAGAGCGTGAGGGGGATCGACGCGACCAGGCGAGAGAACAGCATCCCGGAGGCCTCTGGGGTCCCGGCTTCACTGATCGTCGAAAACAGCCGCTCCCAGAGCCGGAGAGGGTCGTCGAGGAGTGTCGCGTTCTCCTCGACGGGCACATGCTTGCCCTCGACGACGCGGACCAGCCCGGACACCTCCGCCCACCGAGGGACCAGCGGGTCGCCCGGCTCGCTGTCGCCCAGCCCGGCGACGTAGCCGCGGACCTCGTCGAGGAGGGGGCTCCGCTCCGCGGCCGGCCGCAGCTCGGCTTCCGGCCGCAACAAGACCGGGGGCATCTTGGGCGTCACCTCGGCACCGGCGCCCTGCTCGTACGTTTCGTCACGCCGCCCAGTCTGGCAGCGGCCCCCGGCGCGCGTCGCGTTTAGCCCGCTAAACGCAGGTGCGTCGCCCTACCTGTGCGCCGCACCAGAAGGCCCACCGGTCACAACGGTCACACGGGACAGGTTCGTCCGGGGCACCCCGCCGGTCGCCCGGCCCGGCCCGGTGACCGTCCGGGAAGCCCCGCCGGGCGGATCGCGTTTAGCCCGCTAAACGCAGGTCGGCGCCCCGGCGCCGTCACCTGCGGGTACCGGGCGGTAACCAGGATGATCGTCCTGTGAAGCGCCCGGTGCGGAGCTACTTCCACGCTGCGCCAACCGGCGGGACCACCGCGCGGCATCTTGACTCAGAGCCCCTGTGGGGTCACGCTTACTGGCAACGGTGAGAACCGGCGGTGCCCTTGCGGGAGGGACGGGCCGGGGAGGCCGAGGAGAGGCATACCCTGAAGACGTTGCGATGCAGGCTGGGCCCCATCGGGAGCGCCCCCTGGACAGACCGCGACGTTCGGGCTAGACTGCTTCTTTGCGCTGCCCTCTTTCAGGCTGCCCGGAGCCGGTAGTTAGGATAGTGGGCACACGGCACCCTTGACAGACCGCATCAGCTGTTGCTGACGCGGCTGCTCACCGCTCATTGTCCCCGGAAGGACGCATCTTGGCAGTCTCTCCCGCGAACCAGGCCACTGCTGCGACCACCTCGGCTGTATCTCGCTCGGAGTCCACGGGAATCCCGGGAGCCCCCAAGCGGGTCTCCTTCGCAAAGATTCGCGAGCCGCTCAGCACCCCGAACCTGCTCGACGTGCAGATCAGGTCCTTTGAATGGTTCACCGGCGACGAGGCGTGGTTCGAACGCCGCGTCGAAGAAGGTGAAGAAAACCCGGTCGGCGGCCTGGAAGAGGTCCTCAACGAGATCTCGCCGATCGAAGACTTCTCCGGATCCATGTCGCTGTCCTTCTCCGACCCGCGCTTCGACGAGGTCAAGGCCTCCGTCGAGGAGTGCAAGGACAAGGACATGACGTACGCGGCCCCGCTGTTCGTGACCGCCGAGTTCGTGAACAACAACACCGGCGAGATCAAGAGCCAGACGGTCTTCATGGGCGACTTCCCGGTGATGACCGACAAGGGCACCTTCGTCATCAACGGCACCGAGCGTGTCGTCGTGTCCCAGCTGGTCCGTTCGCCGGGTGTGTACTTCGACACCAGCGTCGACAAGACCACCGACAAGGACGTCTTCAACGTCCGCGTCATCCCGAGCCGGGGTGCCTGGCTCGAGTTCGACGTCGACAAGCGCGACACCGTCGGCGTCCGTATCGACCGCAAGCGCCGCCAGCCGGTCACCGTGCTGCTGAAGGCGCTCGGCTGGACCACCGAGGCGATCCGCGAGCGCTTCTCCTTCTCCGAGACGCTGCTCGCCACCCTCGAGAAGGACCACACCGCCGGCACCGACGAGGCGCTGCTCGACATCTACCGCAAGCTGCGCCCGGGCGAACCGCCCACCAAGGAGAGCGCGCAGACGCTGCTGGAGAACCTGTTCTTCAAGCCGAAGCGCTACGACCTGGCCAAGGTCGGCCGGTACAAGCTGAACAAGAAGCTCGGCCTGACCACGCCGTACGACACCGGGACGCTGACCGAAGAGGACATCGTCTCGACGATCGAGTACCTGGTCCGCCTGCACGCGGGCGAAGACAAGGCGACCGTCGGCGACCAGACGATCCCGGTCGAGACCGACGACATCGACCACTTCGGCAACCGCCGTCTCCGCACCGTCGGCGAGCTCATCCAGAACCAGATCCGCGTGGGTCTGTCCCGGATGGAGCGCGTCGTCCGCGAGCGGATGACCACGCAGGACGTCGAGGCGATCACGCCGCAGACCCTGATCAACATCCGTCCCGTCGTGGCGGCGATCAAGGAGTTCTTCGGTACTTCGCAGCTGTCGCAGTTCATGGACCAGAACAACCCGCTGTCGGGGCTGACGCACAAGCGTCGTCTGTCCGCCCTCGGCCCGGGTGGTCTGTCGCGTGAGCGCGCCGGCATGGAGGTCCGTGACGTCCACCCGTCGCACTACGGCCGCATGTGCCCGATCGAGACGCCGGAAGGCCCGAACATCGGCCTGATCGGTTCGCTCTGCTCGTACGCGCGGGTCAACCCGTTCGGTTTCATCGAGACCCCGTACCGCAAGGTCGTCGAGGGCCGCGTCACCGACCAGGTCGACTACCTCACCGCGGACGAGGAAGACCGCTTCGTGAAGGCGCAGGCGAACGCGCCGATCTCGGACGACGGCACCTTCGTCGAAGATCGCGTCCTGGTCCGTAAGAAGGGCGGCGAGGTCGAGCTGATCGACCCGCTGGACGTGGACTACATGGACGTCTCGCCGCGGCAGATGGTCTCGGTCGCGACGGCGATGATCCCGTTCCTCGAGCACGACGACGCGAACCGCGCGCTCATGGGCGCGAACATGCAGCGTCAGGCCGTTCCGCTGCTGCGCAACTCGGCCCCGCTGGTCGGCACCGGCGTGGAGCTGCGTGCCGCGGTGGACGCCGGTGACGTGCTCGTCGCCGAGCAGGCCGGTGTGGTCGAGGAGCTCTCGGCCGACCTGATCACGATCATGCACGACGACGGCACGCGGAAGAGCTACGGACTGTACAAGTTCCGTCGCTCGAACCACGGCACCTGCTTCAACCACCGCCCGATCGTCAACGAGGGCGACCGGGTCGAGCAGGGTCAGGTCATCGCCGACGGCCCGTCCACCGAGAACGGTGAGATGGCGCTCGGCAAGAACCTGCTCGTCGCGGTCATGCCGTGGGAGGGCCACAACTACGAGGACGCGATCATCCTCTCCGAGCGCCTGGTGCAGGACGACGTGCTCACGTCGATCCACATCGAGGAGCACGAGATCGACGCCCGCGACACCAAGCTGGGCGCCGAGGAGATCACCCGGGACATCCCGAACGTCTCCGAGGAGGTGCTCGCCGACCTCGACGAGCGCGGCATCATCCGCATCGGTGCCGAGGTCCGCGACGGCGACATCCTGGTCGGCAAGGTCACGCCCAAGGGCGAGACCGAGCTGACCCCGGAGGAGCGCCTGCTCCGCGCGATCTTCGGTGAGAAGGCCCGCGAAGTCCGGGACACCTCGCTGAAGGTGCCGCACGGTGAGACCGGCAAGGTCATCGGCATCCGCGTGTTCTCGCGCGAGGACGACGACGAGCTGCCCCCGGGCGTCAACGAACTGGTCCGCGTCTACGTGGCCCAGAAGCGGAAGATCCAGCCGGGCGACAAGCTCGCCGGCCGCCACGGGAACAAGGGTGTCATCGGCAAGATCCTCCCCGCCGAGGACATGCCGTTCATGGAGGACGGCACGCCCGTCGACATCATCCTGAACACCCACGGTGTCCCGCGTCGTATGAACATCGGCCAGGTCCTGGAGCTTCACCTGGGCTGGCTGGCGTCGCAGGGGTGGAAGATCGAGGGCGAGCCGGACTGGGCGAAGAACCTCAACGAGGAGCTCTACGACGTCGACCCCGGCACGAACACCGCGACCCCGGTGTTCGACGGCGCCAAGGAAGAGGAGCTCACCGGGCTGCTCGGCGCGACCAAGCCGAACCGCGACGGCGAGCGCATGGTCAAGCAGAACGGCAAGGCCACGCTGCTGGACGGCCGCTCCGGCGAGCCGTACCCGTACCCGGTCTCCGTCGGCTACATGTACATCCTGAAGCTGCACCACCTGGTCGACGACAAGATCCACGCCCGGTCCACCGGTCCGTACTCGATGATCACGCAGCAGCCGCTGGGTGGTAAGGCGCAGTTCGGTGGCCAGCGGTTCGGCGAGATGGAGTGCTGGGCGATGCAGGCGTACGGCGCCGCATACACCCTGCAGGAGCTCCTGACGATCAAGTCGGACGACGTGGTCGGCCGCGTCAAGGTGTACGAGGCCATCGTCAAGGGGGAGAACATCCCCGAGCCGGGTATCCCCGAGTCGTTCAAGGTGCTCCTGAAGGAGCTCCAGTCGCTCTGCCTCAACGTCGAGGTGCTGTCCAGCGACGGCGCCGCGATCGAGATGCGCGACTCCGACGACGAGGACCTCGAGCGTGCCGCGGCCAACCTCGGCATCAACCTGTCCCGCAACGAGTCGCCCTCGGTGGACGACGTCGTGCACTGACCCGCGATGAGGCGGGAGCCTGCCTCCCGCGGGCTCCCGCCTCCGCTCGCCAACTCCTCTAGTCGCATCAACCCCAAGGGGATGTAAAGACGTGCTGGACGTCAACTTCTTCGATGAGCTCCGCATCGGCCTCGCCACCGCCGACGACATTCGTCAGTGGTCCTTCGGCGAGGTGAAGAAGCCGGAGACCATCAACTACCGGACGCTCAAGCCCGAGAAGGACGGCCTCTTCTGCGAGAAGATCTTCGGCCCGACCCGGGACTGGGAGTGCTACTGCGGTAAGTACAAGCGGGTCCGCTTCAAGGGCATCATCTGCGAGCGCTGTGGCGTCGAGGTCACCCGCGCCAAGGTGCGCCGTGAGCGGATGGGCCACATCGAGCTGGCCGCTCCCGTCACCCACATCTGGTACTTCAAGGGTGTTCCCTCCCGCCTGGGCTACCTGCTCGACCTGGCGCCGAAGGACCTCGAGAAGATCATCTACTTCGCGGCCTACGTGATCACCGGTGTGAACACCGAGCTGCGGCACAACGACCTGCCGACCCTCGAGAACGAGATCGGCGTCGAGCGCAAGAACCTCGAGACCAAGCGCGACGCGGACATCGAGGCACGGGCGCAGAAGCTGGAAGCCGACCTGGCCGAGCTGGAGGCGGAGGGCGCCAAGTCCGACGTCCGTCGCAAGGTCAAGGAAGGCGGCGAGCGCGAGATGCGTCAGCTGCGTGACCGCGCCGGTCGCGAGCTGGACCGTCTCGAGGAGGTCTGGACGACCTTCACCAAGCTCGACGTGCGTCAGCTGATCGCCGACGAGCTGCTCTACCGCGAGCTCATCGACCGGTACGGCGAGTACTTCACCGGCGGCATGGGCGCGGAGGCCATCCAGAAGCTGGCCACCGAGTTCGACGTCGCGGCCGAGGCCGAGAGCCTGCGCGACACCATCCGCAACGGCAAGGGGCAGAAGAAGCTCCGCGCGCTGAAGCGGCTCAAGGTCGTCGCGGCCTTCCAGGCCACCGGCAACGACCCGCGCGGCATGGTGCTCGACGCCGTCCCGGTGATCCCGCCGGACCTGCGCCCGATGGTCCAGCTCGACGGTGGCCGTTTCGCCACCTCCGACCTGAACGACCTCTACCGCCGGGTCATCAACCGGAACAACCGGTTGAAGCGGCTGATCGACCTCGGCGCGCCCGAGATCATCGTGAACAACGAGAAGCGGATGCTGCAGGAGGCCGTCGACGCGCTGTTCGACAACGGCCGCCGCGGCCGCCCGGTCACCGGTCCCGGTAACCGCCCGCTGAAGTCGCTGTCCGACCTGCTCAAGGGCAAGCAGGGCCGGTTCCGTCAGAACCTGCTCGGCAAGCGTGTCGACTACTCGGGCCGTTCGGTCATCATCGTCGGTCCGCAGCTGAAGCTGCACCAGTGCGGTCTGCCGAAGGACATGGCGCTCGAGCTGTTCAAGCCGTTCGTCATGAAGCGGCTGGTCGACCTGAACCACGCGCAGAACATCAAGTCCGCCAAGCGGATGGTGGAGCGGTCGCGTCCGCAGGTGTGGGACGTGCTCGAAGAGGTCATCACCGGCCACCCGGTGATGCTGAACCGTGCGCCGACCCTGCACCGCCTCGGTATCCAGGCCTTCGAGCCGCAGCTGGTCGAAGGCAAGGCCATCCAGCTGCACCCGCTGGTCTGTGAAGCGTTCAACGCGGACTTCGACGGTGACCAGATGGCCGTGCACCTCCCGCTGTCCGCGGAGGCGCAGGCCGAGGCCCGCATCCTGATGCTGTCGGCGAACAACATCCTTTCGCCGGCGTCGGGTCGTCCGCTCGCCATGCCGCGTCTGGACATGGTGACCGGTCTGTTCCACCTGACCCGGTTGAACGAGAACGCCGATGGCGCGGGCAACGCGTACTCGTCGCCCGCCGAGGCGATCATGGCGTACGACCGCAAGGCGCTGAGCCTGCACGCCCCGATCAAGATCCGCGTCACCGACCGTCAGCCCGCCAAGGCCGACGAGGCGAGGCTCGCGGAGAACGGCTGGGAGCCGGGCAAGGCGTGGCTGGCCGAGACCACCCTGGGCCGCGTGCTGTTCAACGAGCTGCTGCCGGCGGACTACCCGTTCATCAACGAGCCGATGCCGAAGAAGCGTCAGGCCGCGATCGTGAACGACCTCGCCGAGCGCTACTCGATGACCCAGGTCGCGCAGACCCTGGACCGCCTGAAGGACGCCGGTTTCTACTGGGCGACCCGTTCGGGTGTCACGGTCGCGATCTCCGACGTGCTCGTCCCGGCAGGCAAGAAGGCCATTCTGGACGAGTACGAAGGCAAGGCCGACCAGGTCGAGAAGCGGTACCAGCGTGGTCAGCTGTCGCACGCCGAGCGCAACAACGAGCTCGTCAAGGTGTGGACGCAGGCCACCGAAGAGGTCCACAAGATCATGGAGACGGCGCTGCCGGACGACAACCCGATCGCGATGATCGTGAAGTCGGGCGCGGCGGGCAACATGACGCAGGTCCGGTCGCTGGCCGGTATGCGTGGTCTGGTGTCGAACCCGAAGGGTGAGTACATCCCGCGTCCGATCAAGGCCAACTTCCGTGAAGGCCTGTCGGTGGCGGAGTACTTCATCGCGACGCACGGTGCCCGTAAGGGTCTGGCGGACACGGCGCTCCGTACCGCCGACTCGGGTTACCTGACCCGTCGTCTGGTGGACGTGTCGCAGGACGTCATCGTCCGCGAGATCGACTGTGGCACCACCCGCGGTATCAACATGCCGATCGGCGAGGACATCGGCGACGGCAAGGTCCTGCGCGACCAGCACGTCGAGACCAGCGTGTACGCGCGGAACCTGGCGACCGACGCGGTCGACGCCAAGGGCAACGTCGTGCTCAACGCCGGTGACGACATCGGTGACCCGGCGATCGACAAGCTCATCTCGAGCGGGATCTCCAAGGTCAAGGTGCGTTCGGTGCTGACCTGTGAGTCGGCCGTCGGTATCTGCGCCACCTGCTACGGCCGGTCCATGGCGACCGGTCAGCTCGTCGACGTCGGCGAGGCCGTGGGTATCGTCGCGGCCCAGTCGATCGGTGAGCCGGGTACGCAGCTGACGATGCGTACGTTCCACCAGGGTGGTGTCGCCGGTGACGACATCACGACCGGTCTGCCCCGTGTCCAGGAGCTGTTCGAAGCCCGGGTCCCGAAGGGCAAGGCGCCGATCGCCGACGTCGATGGCCGCGTGCGCATCGAGGAGAGCGAGCGGTTCTGGAAGATCACGCTGATCCCGGACGACGGCAGCGAAGAGATCGTCTTCGACAAGCTGTCCAAGCGTCAGCGGCTCGCGAACACCCCGAACGGCCCGCTGGGCGACGGTGACCGCGTCGCGGTCGGCCAGCAGCTGCTCGAAGGCACGCCGGACCCGCACGAGGTCCTGCGGGTCATGGGGCCGCGCGAGGCGCAGATGCACCTGGTGGACGAGGTCCAGAAGGTGTACCGGGCGCAGGGTGTGTCGATCCACGACAAGCACATCGAGGTCATCGTGCGGCAGATGCTGCGCCGCGTGACGATCATCGACTCCGGTGCCACGGACTTCCTGCCGGGCGAGCTGCCCGAGCGGACCAAGTTCGAGGCGAAGAACCGCGCGTCGGTCGCCGAAGGCGGCGAGCCGGCCTCGGGTCGCCCGGTGCTGATGGGGATCACGAAGGCCTCGCTGACCACGGACTCGTGGCTGTCGGCGGCCTCGTTCCAGGAGACCACGCGTGTCCTGACCGACGCGGCCATCAACGGCCGCTCGGACAAGCTCGTGGGCCTCAAGGAGAACGTGATCATCGGTAAGCTGATCCCGGCCGGTACCGGGATCAACAAGTACCGCAACATCCAGGTGCAGCCGACCGAGGAGGCGCGGGTCGCCGCTTACGCGATCCCGTCCTACGACGACGGCTACTACACCCCGGACGTGTTCGGCTCCACGCCGGGCGCCGCGGTGCCGCTGGACGACTACGACTTCGGCCGCGACTTCCGCTGACCGAAGCGAAATCCACGAGAAGGGCCCTCGCCGATCCGGCGGGGGCCCTTCCCGTTTCCGGAGTACCCGAAATGAGTACAGGCCCCTGACGAATCCGGTTAAGGTGATCCGGTTCTACGCGATTCGGGGGCTATGCGCATTTCCATCTGGTAATCAGGGGTGACTCTGCGTGAACAAATCGCCAAGCGGTAGATCCGGCTCACGTACTGGGGCGATCTATCTCGCGACCTTCGCCGTGGCTGCGGCCTTGACCGGCGTATTCGCCACGCCGGCCGGAGCGGATCCGGCACCTTCCTCACCGGCGTCGAGCGCGCCGGCGACATCCGAAGCACCGGCGAGTTCCAGCGCGCCGCCTGGTTCGTCCGTTGCGGAAAGCGCACCTCCGGTGGCGCCGAAGCCGCAGGCCGAGCGACCGACGCTCGAAGCGTCCGTCACCTTCGAAAAGAAGGAGTACCGGACCGACGAGAACGTCCGGTTCACCTTCAAGGTCAAGAACACCGGCGAAATTCCAGCGGTCGATGTGAAGGTGTCCCAATCCATCACCGACCCGGCCGACCTGTCGGTGTCGAGTTGGGGTGATCTGGACTGGGGCAAAGGGGGCGTGGACATCGCGCCGGGCGCGACAGTCGAGGTGGCTGTCACCGGGCAGATCCAGGGCATCGACAAGGACAAGGCCGTCGTCCGCGGCAATCTCTTCGACGTGACCGGGTTCGGTGTCGGCGGCTTCTACGGCGACGTCACCGTAGCCAAGGTCACCGGGCACGCGACGGGATTCGTGTTCGGCGACAAGAACGGCAACGGCCGCGCCGACGACGGCGAACAGCTGTCCGGCATCACCCTGATCCTGGAGTACTCCGGGGCCGTCAAATACGAGGCCACGAGCAACGACGCGGGGAAGATCGACTTCGGCGAAGTCCCGGTCGCCAGGTACCGCCTCGGCGGCGCGGAACTCAAGGGCTGGCACTTCCCGTTCGAGTTCGTGCAGATCGGAACCGAACCGAAGGAGTTGCTCATCCGGGGGGCGCCACCGCTGAACGGCGCGTTGAAGGCATCGATGGCCTTCACTCAGGACAGCTACAAACCCGGCGAGCTCGCGCATGTCTCCGTGACCCTGACCAACTCCGGCTCGATTCCGCTCACGGGCATCGTCGCGGCTTGCGACCGCTATGGAGCCGACTATGCCCTGAAGGGCCGAGACAGCTGGGGAGATCTCGGCTATTTCGGGGCGGGTGTGACGATCGCGCCCGGTGAGACGCGCAGGATCGACGTGTCCGAAAAGGTGCCGGACGCCGCGCTCAACCGCGGCGTGGTCACGGTGAGCTGTGACTTCGGCTATCGCGAGGTCGATGTCGACGGTCACGCTCTGGCCCATGACCAGGCAGCGGTTCCGGGCGGGTTGGCCACCGTCGTCGGTGACGTGGTTCAAATCGCCGGTCAGGGTGAGCCGAAGGGCGTCAGCGGAATCAAAGTCGTGCTCGTCTCCGATGGAAAGTGCCCCGTCATCGGGGAGCGGACGACCGACGCCGAAGGACGCTTCGAATTCCGCAAGGTGGTACCCGGGCCCGACTACAGGCTCTACCTGCTGACACCTCAGGGCTGGCGGATCCGGGGTGAGAACCCGATGCAGATCCAGGTTGTCGGGCCGGAGGACAAGCCCTTCCCGATCCGGATCTTGGCCGAGACCGGCGAGGCGCCCGCGCCCACCGTGCCCACGCAGCCCGCGGACTGCGGCAAATCCGAAACCCCGGCGCCGACGACCACGCCCGCCGGGCAGGGCAGTGGCGGCGGTCAAGGTGGTTCGGGGCTGGCCAGCACCGGTGCCGACGTGATCTGGCTCGGCGCGCTCGCGCTCGCCGCACTGGGCCTCGGAGCGGTTCTGGTCTTCGGCGCCCGCCGCCGTCGTCAGCCAGCCGAATAGCGGCCATCACCCCGAGAAAGCCCCCGGTCCTCCCAGGCCGGGGGCTTTCCCCTTTGCCCGGCCCGACCTGCGTTTAGCCCCCTAATCGCGATCCGGCCGACGATCGGTGCGGTATCCGCCTGGATGCGCGACGGATGGCGGGCGATCCAGGGGCAGCCGGTCGAAAGGATGGTCGATATGGAATCCCTTGTGACAGAAGAGAACTCGGCCACGAAGAGCCTGCGGTCCGCCTTGGACGGTGTCCACCGGGCGGGGGTGCCGGGGGTGTTCGCCGAGGTGCGGGCCGGTGAGCGGTTCTGGCGCGGCGCCGCCGGAGTCGCCGACCTCGAAACCGGTCGCCCCGTCGAGACCGGGATGCGGCAGCGCGTCGGCAGTGTCACCAAGACCTTCGTCTCCGCCGCGGTCCTGCGTCAGGTCGAGGCGGGGCGGCTCGAGCTCGACGCGCCGATCGGTGACTTCCTGCCGCGGCTGGTCCCCGGTGAACGGGGCCGGGCGATCACGATCCGCATGCTGCTCAACCACACCAGCGGCCTCGCCGAGTACCTGCCCTACGCGTTCCCGTCGCTCCAGAAGCTCGCCCCCGGGAGCCTCGACGACAATCGGTTCCAGGAGTTCCACCCGGCGGAGCTGATCGCGATCGGGGTCGGTGCGCCAGCCACCGGCGAGCCGGGCAGTACTCCTGGCGTCTACTCCAACACGAACTACCTGCTGCTGGGCCAACTGCTGGAGCACCTGACCGGCGCCCCGATGGAGGAGCACGTCTCCCGCGCCATCATCGAACCCGCGGGTCTCGCGAACACCGGCTTTCCCGCCGGTCCGCATATCGAGGAGCCGCACTCGCGGATGTACGAGGCGCTGTTCGGCGCGATCGATCCGCCGCGCGACTACAGCGTCTACGACATGTCCTGGGTGATGGCAGGTGCCGGACTGGTCTCGACCGTCGAGGATCTCAACCGCTTCTACCGCAAGCTGATGGCCGGGGAGATCGTCAGTCCCTCGTCGCTGGCGGAGATGCAGCGTCTGGTCCCGGTCATCGCGCAGGACGGGCGGCTGATCGACTACGGGCTCGGCCTGTACAAGACCGAGATACCGGGGCACGGCGTCTTCTGGGGTCACGACGGCACGGTCTGGGGAGCGATGACGATGGCCTGGGCCAGTCCCGATGGCGCGCGGCAGTTCTCCGCCGCGATGAACTTCGTGCGGTGGTGCAAGCCGGACGCCGAAGGAACCTCGCACCCCATCGACGACGCCCTGGCGACCCTCAAGCACCAGGCCCTCTGCGGCCCCGCCTGACCCCGCCGCCGACCTGCGTTTAGCCCCCTAATCGCGATCCGGGGCGGGCGGGCGCAGGTCGGTGTGTGGCGAAGTTCCCGGGATTGAGTAACGAACTCATAACGTCGCCGAGAGGGTGTGGGCGCAGGTTACTGGTCCGTTGTGACCTGCGGTAGTGCCGCCAAGTGGTCTAATTCCCACTGCTCGGAAAATCGCCACCCATCCGGCCCAATGGCCCATCCGCATCGTGGGAAATTCACCCGGCCGTGGCATGTCCCATTCTTTGATCACGAGATTGACACTCCGGCGGGTTCACACGAGTATTTCGCCCATGCAATCCCCAGTCGCCTTGGTGTGGCGCCGGCACGTTGACTTGCGGCAGCAAGCAAGCGCGCTGTGTATGGATTCCTGACCTATTCCGGGTTTGTCGCGACGTAGTGGATTCGCGTATCCGAAGCGGATGCGCCCGTTCCGCGTGCGCTGACGTTTTCCACTGTGCCGCAACGGTTCCCTGTGCGAACCGGCGGTTGATTGCTTTCCCCTTCGATCCGTGCGGTGACGTCTGCGCGAAATAGGGGAGAGGTGTGCCGATTGTCTGGCGCTTCGGTAGCGAAAACAGGGAGAAAGAATGCTATCCAACTCGCCCAAGTGGCGAAAAGTGGTGATAGGCGCCTTGGCGGCGGCACTCGCCGCGGGCACGGTGACCTATACCGGCTCTTCGACGAGTGCCTACGCCGACGTCCAGGTCGTCAAGGATGCGAAGAAGGCCGCCGACGGCAAGGAGTACTGGGTCCAGAACCATCTGGTGTCCAAGGACGTCGCGGCGTCCCGGAGCGCGGACGGCAAGCGCAAGAAGTGGCTGCTGGTCTGGGCCGGTGACGAGAACATCGCCGACACCCTGGTCAAGGACATCAAGAACCTGCCCGGTTCGCTCGGCGGCGGCCTGAACAAGATCAAGAACGCGTTGCCCGGTCCGGACTTCCTCGCCGTGATCGACGCGACGCAGGGTTCGCCGACCTACGGCAAGGTCGTCAACACCGCCACCGTCGGTCCGCTCGTCGAGAACGAGCCGCACCACATGCAGTACGTGTGGCACAAGGGCGACACCATCTACGCCGGTGCGCTGTTCGCCGCCGCGACGTACGCCTTCGACGTCTCCGCGTTGCCGCAGCTGAAGCTCAAGGGTGTCAGCCTTCCGACCCAGACCCTCGGCGGTTCCGTGCCGGACGCGTACTGGGTGCTCAAGGACGGCACGGCGTACGGCACGTACATGGGCGGCCCGGTCGTTCCCGGCCCGCACACCTACGCCAACGGTTCCACCGTGGTGGGCAACGGTTTCGCCGGCAGCCCCGGCGAGGTCGTCCGCTTCGACCAGAACGCGCAGGTGCTTTCGGAGTCCCCTGCCGCCACACCGCAGGGCGACAACAAGAAGCTGTGCGACAACCTCCCGCAGCTGGACAAACCCACCTGCGCCAATCCGCACGGCATCCAGGCCCGCGAGGACCTCAACACGCTGGTCACCAGTGACTACGCCGAGCCGCGGAACATCATCCTCGACCCGGTGAAGCAGCCGTCGCCGTATCTGCGGCGGCCGACCGTCCGCACCTGGGACATCTCCGACCGCAACAAGCCGAAGCTCAAGGCGGTCTCGTACCTGCCGGACGGCCCGAGGGCCGATCCCGCGGACCCGCTGCACGCCGAAAGCCGCGCGGTCATGGAGACCACGGTGACCAACCTGCCCGGCCACAAGGGCGCGTTCGCCCAGACCATGCAGGGCGGCGCGGTCTTCTACACGCCGGACATCACCGCCAAGGAGCCGCACTGGATCCAGGTGTTCGACGACGGCGCGGCGAACAAGGCGATCCACCCGAACAACGACTCCAACGGTGGCGGGTCGAACGGCGGCTGGATCCAGACCAGCCCCGACGACAAGTACCTCTACCGCGCGATCACCGGACGGTCCAAGGGCGCGCTCGGCCCGGACGACCCCGGCACCACCGGTGGCGTGTACGTCCTCGACATCCAGAAGCTGCTCGCCGCCGGCGACAAGGTCGAGAACATCAAGGGCCGGATCGACACGAAGGAGAAGTCCCAGCAGGGCGGTGGCGGCGACCTGCCGACCGTCGTCGGCGCGGCGCCGATCAACCCGGGCACGCCCGGCGGCGGCCCGCACTGGGGCGCGTACGACAACTTCGTGCTTGGTGACGACGGGTACTACCACGAAACCGACAAACCGCAGCACCTTGCGGTGTCGAACTACTTCGTCGCACGGTCCGGTTTGGACGGTGACCACAAGGTCAACCTGCTGAACCTCGGCGAGGACGGGAAGATCGCGGTCGACCGGAACTTCCGGGACGAATTCACCGGACAGGTCGGGATCAACTTCAACCGGAAGACCTGGCCGCACGGGTCCTTCGGCAACGCCAAACCGCACTCCGAACTGTTCGTCGTGGCGGACGCGGATCTCAAATAACCCTGCTCGGCGCGGAAGGTCGTGGGTGGCGGGCACACTCCGCCACCCACGGCTCCGCCGATCTGCTCGGAGAAGGTCCCCATGGATCACCACGTCATACCGGCGAGCTCGGGTTCGGCCGGCGCCGACATCGCCCTCGTCCTGCTCCGGCTCGGACTTCTGCTGGCGACCGCTTTCCTCGCGGGCACAGGGATCCTCCGCCCGCTGGTGGGTGAACTGCCCAGACGTCTTCGTCTCACCATCGCCGCCCTCGGCGGGATTTCCGCCGTGCTCGCCGCGGTTTCCGCCTTCGCGACCGACGTCAACGTCATCGCGTTGATCGTGCATCTCGGCCTGGCACTGGCGATTCCCGTCCTGATCCGCCGGCCGTCCGCAGGCCGCTGGGCCTCGCTCGCGCTCGCCGCGTTGGTGGTGCTCGAAACCTCGCTCGGGCGGACAGGCGTCGAATTCGCCATCGACACCGTCTACGTCGCGGCCGCGGCCTTGTGGTTCGGCGTCACCGTCCTTTCCGTCTGGGTGCCTGCCGCGCAGTGGCGCCAAACGAACTTCCGGCTCGGCCCGCTTTCCCTGACACTGGGCGGACTTCTCGTCGTCGCGGGCGCGGTCCAGCTGTTCTCCTCCGGTCTGGGTTTCGACCGCCGGGTCTACGGCACGCTCTTCGGGCTCACGTTGCTGGTGACCGCGCTGCTGCCGATCGTCGCCACCGTCATCGCGGGCTTCTTCTTCTCGGACAAGGAATCCACGCGTCCCTATCGGTTCGGCGCGGCAGCCGTGGCCGTCGGATTCGTCGCCTGGAGCGCCCTCGCGGCCATTCCCGAACCGCCCGAGCTGCCGGCTCCCGGTGTCGCGTTGCTCGCCGATGCCTCCCTCGGTGAGCAACGGTTCCCTGTGCTGGTGAGCCCGCAGCGGCCCGGCAAGAACCTCGTCCATTTCCCCGCGAGCGCGGGAGAAGACCTGTCCGCCGGACTCGAAGGCGGCCTGATCGGCAAGGCCATCGTGCGCCCCGGCGTCGAGGGCACCTGGGCCGAGGTCGATCTGCCGAAGGGGCGCAGCGACCTGATCATCAGCCGGGGCGAGGAGAAGACGTCGATCGAGGTCGACGCGGGGGAGGAGCCGGGCCTCGCCATCGAGGACGCGGACGCGCCCGAATGTGCTTCGGCCGCGCTGGGCGGCCTGATCGCCGACCGCCGGGAAGTCCTCACGTCTTGCCCCGCGGACGCGCTTTCGAGCGAGGACAGCGGTTCTCTCGTCAAACTCGTCGAATTCCTCGCCGGGCGCAAGCCTTCCGCGCTCACCCTCGTCGAGGACGCGTCACCGCGCAGCGTGGCCGCCGCGAAGCTGGTCCGCGAGACCGCCGCGCGCCTCGGCCTGCCGGTGCAGGCCGAGGCGGGGCCGAACACCGCGCTGCTCGTCGTGTCCGGCTGGGCGGGCGGCTACACGGCGATGACCCGCGCGGCCGAGTCCCAGCAGCTCAAGCCGACCCACCAGTACGGCCTGTACCTGGCGCCCTGGCTGCTGAACGGGCCGATCGTCAACTCCGTCGCGAGCTCCTCGATACCGCTGAGGTTCGATCCGCGCGAGCAGGTCGCCGTCAGCTTCGCCGTCGCCGCGGGCAATGCCTTCGGCGGCGAGAGTCCCACGCTCGGCGGCTTCCGGAGCTGGCTGGGCGACCAGTGGAGGTCGATCAACGGCGACGTCCAGATCTTCGCGGCGGCACAGGTCAACGCCATGCCGATGTACCCGGGCGAACCGCACGCCGTCGGGATGATCGCCGACCGGAACTACGCGGGGCAATGGATCCCCGACGGCACGATTGTGCCGGTCAGCTCGGTACTGCGGTGAAGTTCGATTTCAACGAAAGAATGGGAGAAGAAATGAAGCGAATCGCGGCCCGTGTGCTGCTGCCGCTCGCCGTCGCGGGCGCGCTGTCCGGACTCGCCGGCGGCGTCGCCTCGGCCGACCCGCTGCCGGGTCTGCCCACCGGTGGCGGCAACCCTGCGGTCTGGCTGATCCCGGGGCTGGACCTCGGCGGCCTGCTCGGGCCGACCGTCCCCGTGCCGACCGACGTCCTCGCCCCGATTTACGGGATCATCACGCCCATTTCGTAAAACCGTTACCAGCAAAGGAGAATCTCATGAAGAAGACCTTCGTCCGCGCGGTCACCGGCGCCGCGCTCGCCGGTCTCGTCGTGCTCGGATCGGCCGCTCCCGCGCTCGCCGCGCAGGACGCTCCGAACGATGTCGTGGTCGTCGACGAACCCGACACCAGCGACCTCAACAACATCTGGACGTTCGCGCCGCTCGGCGTCCCGGTGCTGGGGCTGATCCAGTCGCTCAACGGCGTCCCCGGCCGGCTGCTGCCGTCCTGACTTCCGCGGCGGCGCGGCTCACGGGCCGCGCCGCCGCTTTCGGCGAGGAGGACCGATGGCCGACAGACAACTGATCGGGCGCATCGCCATCGCGGGGATCGTGGTGGCCGCGCTCGCGACCTGTGTGGTGCTGCTCAACGGCGGTGAGGAACCGGAGCCCGAGACCGTGGCCGTGGTCGGCGAACCGGCCGAGACCGCGCCGTCGCGGGGACCGGACCGCACGATCACGCGGACGCTCAGCCAGGCACAGCCGCAGCCGGTGTCGAACGACTGGCGGATCGCCTACGAGCTCGCCGGGACGGGGACCGCGACCGTGGTCTACGACTCCAACGGGCTGGGGCTCGTGCACCAGGAGCTGCAGGTGACGCTGCCGTGGCGCAAGGAGCTCACGTGGAAGAACACCGGCACCCCGCCGACCGTCCAGCTGATGGGGCAGGGCGAGGGGGCCGTCGAATGCCGGGTGGCCGTGGGCGGCGCCGTGGTCACCTCGGAGAAGTCCGCCCCCGGCGAGGTCGCGACCTGCGCCGGCCGCCTGGCCCCCTCCTGACCTGCGTTTAGCCCCCTAATCGCGATCCGGCGGGCGGGGAAAACCGGTGGCCAGGGTAGGCAGAATGTAGCCATGACCTGGAGCTTCGAAGTCACGCCCGTCGATCACCCGGACGCCGCCCAGCTGCTGCGCGAGTACCTGGACGAAATCGCGTCCCGCTTCTACGAGCGTCAGGTCACCGAAGAGGAGCTCGACGGCTTGCTCCTGGAGCACCACAGCCGTGATCTGGCCCCGCCGACCGGCGCCTTCCTCCTCGCGCGGCGCGACGGGGTACTCGCCGGTTGCGCCGGGCTGCGGGTCGCCTCGCCCGAGATCACCGAGCTCACCCGCGTCTTCCTGCGGAAGTCCGAGCGCGGCAACGGCGGTGCCGCGCTGCTCGTGGCCGCCGCCGAAGACGTCGCCCGCGGCCTCGGTGCCTCGTTGATCCGTCTCGACACCCGTCGCGACCTGGTCGAGGCGAGGGCCCTGTACGCGCGCCTCGGCTACGACGAGGTCGAGCCCTTCAACAACGAACCCTTCGCCCACCACTTCTTCGCGAAGTCCCTGGAAGTCCCGGATCGCGTTTAGCCCGCTAAACGCGATCCGGCGGGGTGGTGGTGAGCGGGGCCCGGTCGGCGACGTCGGCCAGGTAGTCCAAGGTGCGCAGCAGCTGCTTCCCGCTCGGCAGGGTCTTCGGGACCACCGCCACCGTCCGCCCGGACGTATGGAACTCGCGGCACCTGCCCGCGTTCCCCGTCAGCCAGTCGCGGACCTCGGGACGCAGGACGAACGCGGGATTCGAACAGTCCACTTCGGAGCCGCTGATCGAGAGTGTGCAGTCCGGCATTTCGGCGCCGACCTCGACGTGCACGACCGTCCGCAGCGAACCGGACTCGCGGGTGCCGTCCTGGCGGAACCCGGCACCCGGCCGGTGATACCGGTAGACACCGAACGGCTTCCCTCGGTGCGTGCCGACCACCGCCTGGTCGATCGACTCGCCGGCCCGCCGCAACGGGGCGGGTGCCCGGCCCGTCGAGGGCTGCTCGTGCCGCCCGCCCGCGGCGCCGTGCCCGAGCCGGGCACCGCTGTAGAAGTCCCAGCCCCGCTCCCGCGCCAACGTGGCCAGCCCGCGTTTCTTCGCCGCCCCGGCGAGGATCCACCAGACGGCGAGCACGATCGGCAACGCCACCGAAACGATGGCGATGATCCACGCGGTCACGGCTCAGAAGTCCAGATTGTCGGAGGCTTCCTCGGGTGTCTGTTCGTCGTCACCCACGGAACCGTACTGGCCCGCCTTGATCCCGCCCGACGTGTACGTGCCGGCCTTCCCCAAGACACCCGCCGCGACCTCACCCTTCTCGCGGCCCGTCTCCGGCGTCTTCCAGCTACCGTCCGGATTCGTGGCCTTGCCGAGCCCGACGGTGTTCAGCGCGGCCTTCTTCGTGGCCGACGTCATCCGCTCACCGAAACCGTCCGCGAGCCTGCCGCCCATCGCGCCGTCCTTCGAGGCGAACTTGCCCCACGCGGACGCGCCCGGCCCGGCCGCCAGCTGCGCGGTGGACCTGTTGTGGGCCATCAGCTCCTTGTAGTTGCCCTTCCACTTGCCGAAGAACTCCTTGAGCTTGCCCAGGAACTGCTTGATCTTGTCGAGCAGCTGGCGGAGCTTGTTCAGGAACTTCTGCACCTTCGACGTCGTGGAGACCGCGCGGGTGGCCGTCAGCCCGCCCGCCGTCGCCGTCGAACCGCCACAGGTCGGGACGGCCGCGGCCAGCGCCGGGATCCAGATCATGATCAGCCAGGTGATGAACTCGGTGAGGATCGCCTTGATGAACTCCTCGATCACCGTCATCACCATGCTGGAGATCTGCAGCAGCTGGGCGATGTCCCCCGCCTGCGCGGCGATCCCGTCGATGCCCTGCGCGAACTTCGCCAGCTTCTCGCCCGCCGCGTTCGCCGCGTCACCGGTCCACTGGGACAGCGACGTCTTCGCGTCTTCGCCGAACTTCTTGCTGTAGTTCTGCAGATAGACACCGATGTTGTTGAAGTTGCCCGCGGCGTTCGACAACGCCGGACCGTCGCCGCTCACCATGTGGATGGCGTCCTGGATCGGCTGGCACACGTTCATCAGGAAGCTGAGCCCCTGGCCGACCAGCCAGCCGATCGGGTCGCTGGCGATATCCGCCACGCCCATGCACGAGCTGACGAAGCCGGCGCCGCTGGCCGCGATGGTCCCGATGTCGCTCGCCTGGAACCCGTCCGCGGTCGCCTTCTTGACGGTGTCGAAGGTGCTGAAGCCACTGCCGATCGGCCCGGGCAGCGAGGTCAGCATCTTGTCCGTGCGGATGGTGTCCGGGTTGTAGTCGTTGATCTGGATCTTGGTGTGCTCGCCGGTGATCTTCTGATCGGCCACGATCAGTCCCCCTCGCTACTTGGCCGGCCCCATCTTCGGTGTCCTCGATTGCGCCGGCTGCTCCAGCAGCTTGAGGATTTCGTTGAGCGCCTTGACGTTGTCGTCTTCGTTCCGCTCGTAGGCGGTGGCGGCGTTGCCGAGCTTCTCCGAAGCCGCGGTCAGTCCCGCGGACATCTCGATCAGCAGATCCTGCAGGTCGGTGAGCGTCGCCGTGTACTCGTGCTTCACGAACAGGCCGACCACCCCCCAGGATTCGTCACCGACGTCGGACTGCTGCACCAGCCGTCCGACCTCGTTCGGGATCTGGACGTCCTGCCCGAGCTTGCCCGAGTAGGTGCGCAGAGCGCTGATCACCACCTCATGCCCTCCGGCCATCGGCGGTCCCTCCCTTCGCGCACCTTCCGATGCGGCTCGTCGTGATCGGCCCCTTGGACCCGGCTGCCTCGCCCGCGGTTCCCAGAGCCGCGGATCGCGTTTAGCCCGCTAAAGGCGATCCGGGCCGGGGGTCAGTGGTCGTCGTCGAAAAGGTTCTTCAGGAAACGGTCGCCGTCCGAGCCGCCCGGCGCCGGGGGCTGAGGAGGCTGCGGTCGCTGCGGCTCGTCGGCGGACTTGAGGACGGAACGCTCGGAGTAGTCGTCGGACGGCTCGGCCGACGGCCGCGACGGCGACTCCTCGTCCATCCGCGCCCGCATCTCCTCGACGGTGGTGCCGAACAGCTCCGCCTGGGTTTCCAGCACCTGGTCCACCAGGTTGAGGTCGTCGCCCATGTGTTCTTCGACGATGGTGGCCTGCTTGCGGGCCGATTCGGCCACGGCCTGCTGGATGGTCGACATCAGCGCCGCGGAAAGCGCGTCCGGCCGCTGGCGAAGGGCGTCTTCGGTGAATTTGACGTCCATGATCGCCCCGCCGGGCCCGGCGACCACGGTCACCGAACGGTCCGAAGAGGACGCCGTCGCCTCGATCCTGCTGAGCTCGTCCTGCATCCCGCCGACATTCGCGAGCCGATCGTCGACGTTCTGGAGCTGGGACTGGAACTTGTCGAATTGCGCGACCAGTTGCTCGAACTCGGCGGACATGGAGCCTCCCCATACTTGCGGTACGCCGGTCGAACCGACGCTGTGACCAGTCTCATCGTGACTCATTCACCGGTTCGACGCGACGGGGTGCTTCTCGGATCCATCCGGCTCACCCGTTAGGGGAATAGGTAGCGTGGTTCGCCGAGCAGTGATCCACAAGTACGGAATCTGTACCAGCGAGGGGAGGGCGTCGTGGACGCCGAGCAGCAGGAAAGCACCGAGGAACCCAGGCGGGGGAGTCACGCGGCGCCGGAGGGGGCTCCCGTGCATCCGTTGATCGATCTTTCCCGTGACCCGCACCCGGGCCGGGCAGATCACGCCAAGCCCGAAGAGGAATAAGGACGGCCCGAAACGCCGTTCCATCAGGGTGGCCGCGGCGTGACGCCCGGCACGATATAGTTATCGACCCCCCGATTTGGCCGGTCCGGAAGTGGCCGGGTATCTTTGGAGACCGTGCCCGGCAGGCGTCGGGCCGTCCCGTGTGCCGTGCGGCACGGACGGGGTGCTCAGGCATCCGGTCCGAAGGCTTCGCCCACGCGGGATCCGACGGAAAATCCCTACGGGAAGTTACCGGTCGCAAGACCGTGACGCGGGCCGACACGCCCGACCGCGGGGGCCGGAGACAACACGTAGTAGCAAGATCGCGAACAGAAAGCTGGTCCATTGCCCACGATCCAGCAGCTGGTCCGTAAGGGCCGCCAGGACAAGGCTGCCAAGCAGAAGACCGCGGCCCTCAAGGGGAGCCCGCAGCGGCGTGGCGTGTGCACTCGCGTGTACACCACAACCCCCAAGAAGCCGAACTCGGCGCTTCGCAAGGTCGCTCGTGTGAAGCTGACCAGCGGCATCGAGGTCACCGCCTACATTCCCGGTGAAGGCCACAACCTGCAGGAGCACTCGATGGTGCTCGTGCGCGGTGGTCGTGTGAAGGACCTGCCGGGTGTCCGCTACAAGATCATCCGCGGTTCGCTCGACACCCAGGGTGTCAAGAACCGTAAGCAGGCGCGCAGCCGGTACGGCGCGAAGAAGGAGAAGAGCTAATGCCCCGCAAGGGTCCGGCCCCGAAGCGGCCGCTGATCTCTGACCCCGTCTACGCATCCCCGCTGGTCACCCAGCTGGTGAACAAGGTGCTGAAGGACGGCAAGCGGTCCCTGGCCGAGCGCATCGTCTACGGCGCTCTCGAAGGCGCTCGCGAGAAGACCGGCACCGACCCGGTCGTCACGCTGAAGCGCGCCCTCGACAACGTGAAGCCCACCATCGAGGTGAAGAGCCGCCGCGTCGGTGGTGCCACCTACCAGGTGCCGATCGAGGTCAAGCCGGGCCGCTCCACCACCCTCGCGCTGCGTTGGCTGGTCTCCTTCTCGCAGGCTCGTCGCGAGAAGACCATGATCGAGCGCCTGCAGAACGAACTGCTCGACGCGAGCAACGGCCTCGGCGCCAGCGTGAAGCGGCGTGAGGACACCCACAAGATGGCCGAGTCCAACAAGGCCTTCGCGCACTACCGCTGGTGATGACCGCCCGGCTGCCGATCAAAGCCTTGCCGGGCCCCAATTTTGAGACAGGGGAACACTCTCGTGGCACGTGAAGTGCTGACCGACCTGAACAAGGTCCGCAACATCGGCATCATGGCCCACATCGACGCCGGTAAGACCACCACCACCGAGCGGATCCTGTTCTACACCGGGATCAACTACAAGATCGGCGAGGTGCACGACGGCGCCGCGACGATGGACTGGATGGAGGAGGAGCAGAAGCGGGGTATCACCATCACCTCGGCTGCCACCACCACCTTCTGGGCCGACCACCAGATCAACATCATCGACACCCCGGGTCACGTCGACTTCACCGTCGAGGTGGAGCGTTCGCTGCGGGTGCTCGATGGTGCCGTCGCCGTCTTCGACGGCAAGGAAGGTGTCGAGCCGCAGTCCGAGCAGGTCTGGCGTCAGGCGGACAAGTACGAGGTTCCTCGTATCTGCTTCGTCAACAAGATGGACAAGCTCGGCGCGGACTTCTACTTCACCGTCCGCACCATCGAGGAGCGCCTCGGCGCCCGTCCGCTGGTCATCCAGCTGCCGATCGGTGCCGAGAACGAGTTCGAAGGCGTCATCGACCTGGTCCGCATGAAGGCGCTGACCTGGCGCGGCGAGGTCCAGAAGGGCGAGGACTACTCGGTCGAGGACATCCCCGCGGAGCTGGCCGACAAGGCCGCCGAGTACCGCGAGAAGCTCGTCGAGAGTGTCGCCGAGACCGACGACGCGCTCATGGAGAAGTTCCTTGAGGGCGAGGAGCTGACCGAGGCCGAGATCAAGGCCGGTATCCGGAAGCTCACCGTGAACCGCGAGGCGTACCCGGTGCTCACCGGTTCCGCGTTCAAGAACAAGGGCGTCCAGCCCATGCTCGACGCGGTCATCGACTACCTTCCGTCGCCGCTGGACGTCCCGGCCGTCGAGGGCACGCTGCCCGACGGCGAGACCGTCGTGTCGCGCAAGCCGTCGACCGAGGAGCCCTTCTCCGCTCTGGCGTTCAAGATCGCCGCGCACCCGTTCTTCGGCAAGCTGACCTACATCCGGGTGTACTCGGGCAAGGTCTCCTCCGGCGCGCAGCTGATCAACGCGACCAAGGAGCGCAAGGAGCGCATCGGGAAGCTCTTCCAGATGCACTCCAACAAGGAGAACCCGGTCGACGAGGCCCAGGCCGGCCACATCTACGCGGTCATCGGCCTGAAGGACACCACCACCGGTGACACCCTCGCCGACCCGCAGAACCCGGTCGTCCTCGAGTCGATGACGTTCCCGGCGCCGGTCATCCGCGTCGCGATCGAGCCGAAGACCAAGGCCGACCAGGAGAAGCTGTCCCTGGCGATCCAGAAGCTGGCCGAAGAGGACCCGACGTTCCAGGTCAACCTGGACGAGGACACCGGCCAGACGATCATCGCCGGTATGGGCGAGCTGCACCTCGAGGTGCTGGTCAACCGCATGAAGTCCGACTACAAGGTCGAGGCGAACATCGGTAAGCCGCAGGTCGCCTACCGCGAGACGGTGCGCAAGACGGTCGAGAAGCTCGACTACGTGCACAAGAAGCAGACCGGTGGTTCCGGTCAGTTCGCGAAGGTCATCGTCAAGCTCGAGCCGCTCGAGTCCACCGACGGTGCCCTCTACGAGTTCGACAACAAGGTCACCGGTGGCCGCGTGCCGCGGGAGTACATCCCGTCGGTCGACGCGGGCGCGCAGGACGCCATGCAGTACGGCGTGCTGGCCGGCTACCCGCTCGTCGGGTTGAAGTTCACCTTGTTGGACGGCGCGTACCACGAGGTCGACTCTTCGGAAATGGCCTTCAAGATCGCCGGTTCCATGGCGATGAAGGAAGCCGCGAAGAAGGCCGGTCCGGTCATCCTCGAGCCGCTGATGGCCGTCGAGGTCACCACGCCCGAGGACTACATGGGCGATGTGATCGGCGACCTCAACTCCCGCCGTGGCCAGATCCAGGCCATGGAGGAGCGCGCCGGTACCCGTGTCGTCAAGGCACTGGTCCCGCTGTCGGAGATGTTCGGTTACGTCGGCGACCTGCGTTCGCGTACGCAGGGACGTGCCAACTACTCCATGGTGTTCGACTCCTACGCCGAGGTTCCCGCGAACGTCGCGAAGGAAATCATCGCGAAGGCGACGGGGGAGTAGTTCCCGTCCGCTCGCGGGCATAAGGAACACTCCTGAACGTCCGCAGCATCCGTCAAGAAACGAATCCCCGTCCGACAGCCACGTTGGCCGGTGAGTAAGCAAAACAGTCCAGGAGGACATTCCAGTGGCGAAGGCGAAATTCGAGCGGACCAAGCCGCACGTCAACATCGGGACCATCGGTCACGTCGACCACGGTAAGACCACTCTGACCGCGGCGATCACCAAGGTTCTGCACGACAAGTACCCCGAGCTGAACACCGCTTCGGCGTTCGACCAGATCGACAACGCGCCGGAAGAGAAGCAGCGCGGTATCACGATCAACATCTCGCACGTCGAGTACCAGACCGAGAAGCGTCACTACGCCCACGTGGACGCCCCGGGTCACGCGGACTACATCAAGAACATGATCACCGGTGCGGCGCAGATGGACGGCGCGATCCTCGTGGTCGCGGCGACCGACGGCCCGATGCCGCAGACCCGTGAGCACGTGCTGCTCGCGAAGCAGGTCGGCGTGCCCTACATCGTGGTCGCGCTGAACAAGGCCGACATGGTCGACGACGAGGAGATCCTGGAGCTCGTCGAGCTCGAGGTCCGCGAGCTGCTGTCTTCCCAGGACTTCCCGGGTGACGACGCTCCGGTCATCAAGGTCTCCGGCCTGAAGGCCCTCGAGGGCGACGCCAAGTGGGGCGAGAGCGTTCTCGAGCTGATGGAAGCCGTCGACGAGAACGTGCCGGACCCGGTGCGCGAGCTCGACAAGCCGTTCCTGATGCCGATCGAAGACGTCTTCACCATCACCGGCCGTGGCACGGTCGTGACCGGTCGCATCGAGCGCGGCCGCGTCAACGTGAACGAAGAGGTCGAGATCGTCGGCATCAAGGAGAAGTCGACCAAGACCACCGTCACCGGTGTCGAGATGTTCCGCAAGCTGCTCGACCAGGGTGAGGCCGGCGACAACGTCGGTCTGCTGGTCCGCGGTATCAAGCGCGAGGACGTCGAGCGCGGCCAGGTCGTCGTGAAGCCGGGCACCACCACCCCGCACACGGAGTTCGAGGGCTCGGTCTACATCCTGTCGAAGGACGAGGGTGGCCGTCACACCCCGTTCTTCAACAACTACCGCCCGCAGTTCTACTTCCGTACCACGGACGTGACCGGCGTCGTCACCCTCAAGGAGGGTGTCGAGATGGTCATGCCGGGCGACAACACGGACATCAGCGTTGTGCTGATCCAGCCGGTCGCCATGGACGAGGGCCTGCGTTTCGCCATCCGTGAGGGTGGACGGACCGTCGGCGCCGGCCAGGTCACCAAGATCATCAAGTGATTTAGACGCCCCGCCCGGGGGCAATACACCCCCGGGTTAGGGGCGTCAAATCACGTGTGCGACACTATTCAGGTTGCTCGTCCTGGGGCGGCCGAACTCGTACTTCTTCGGAAGACAGGTTCCGGCCGCCCTGGTATGAGCGGCCACGGTCCGCGGAGCACTTCCTTCGGGTGAGGCTAGCGGGCAAGGGCGTTTGAGACGGCGATCCAAGCTTTTCCGCCGGCTCGATGCCTCCTCACGTTGAGGAAGACCAGGCAAGACGAAGATCCCGCGGGATCCGTCTGTGCGTCGGGCACGACACGCCCGACCGCGTGGACCGGGGACAGGGCCGTTGAACTGGGAAAACCTCAGCCAGGCTGAGGTTTGAAAAGACAAAAGCGGCACGAGACGACAAGGAACGAGCAGCCACCATGGCGGGACAGAAGATCCGCATCCGGCTCAAGGCCTACGACCACGAGGCGATCGACACCTCGGCACGCAAGATCGTCGAGACGGTCACGCGTACCGGCGCCCGTGTTGTCGGGCCGGTGCCGCTGCCCACCGAGAAGAACGTTTACTGCGTCATCCGCTCGCCGCACAAGTACAAGGACTCGCGCGAGCACTTCGAGATGCGCACGCACAAGCGTCTGATCGACATCCTCGACCCGACGCCGAAGACGGTCGACGCGCTCATGCGCATCGACCTGCCGGCGAGCGTCGACGTCAACATCCAGTAGCAGCGGCTGGCGAGCGGCGGAGAGTAAGAGACTCATGTCTGACAGGCAAGTGAAGGGCATCCTGGGCACCAAGCTCGGCATGACCCAGGTCTTCGACGAGAACAACCGGGTCGTCCCGGTGACCGTCGTGCAGGCCGGGCCGAACGTGGTCACCCAGGTTCGGACCCAGGAGAACGACGGCTACAAGGCCGTGCAGCTGGCTTTCGGCGCGGTCGACCCGCGTCGCGTGAACAAGCCGCGCACCGGCCACTTCGACAAGGCGAGCGTGACCCCGCGTCGTTACCTTGCGGAGCTGCGTACCACCGACGCCGAGACCTACGAGGTCGGCCAGGAGATCACCGCCGAGGTGTTCGAGGCCGGTATCGAGGTCGACGTGACCGGTACCAGCAAGGGCAAGGGTTACGCCGGTGTCATGAAGCGTCACGGCTTCAAGGGCCAGGGCGCGAGCCACGGTGCCCAGGCCGTGCACCGCAAGCCCGGCTCGATCGGTGGCTGCGCCACCCCGGGCCGCGTCTTCAAGGGCCTGCGCATGGCGGGCCGGATGGGCAACGACCGGGTCACCACGCAGAACCTGACCGTGCACGCGGTGCGTGCCGAGGACGGCCTGCTGCTGATCAAGGGCGCCGTGCCCGGTCCCAAGGGCGGCCTGCTGTTCGTTCGCAGCGCCGCGAAGGGTGGTAACTGAACATGACCAGCGTCGAGCTGAAGACCCCGGCCGGTAAAGCCGACGGCACGGTCGAGCTCCCCTCGGAGATCTTCGACGTGCAGGCCAACGTGCCCCTCATGCACCAGGTCGTGGTGGCCCAGCTGGCCGCCGCTCGCCAGGGCACGCATGACACCAAGACCCGCGGTGAAGTCCGCGGTGGTGGCAAGAAGCCGTACCGCCAGAAGGGCACCGGCCGCGCCCGCCAGGGTTCGACCCGTGCGCCGCAGTTCACCGGTGGTGGCGTCGTCCACGGCCCCACGCCGCGTGACTACACCCAGCGGACCCCGAAGAAGATGAAGGCCGCCGCCCTGCGTGGCGCCCTCTCCGACCGGGCCCGTGCCGGACAGCTGCACGTCATCACCGAACTGGTGACCGGCGAGAAGCCGTCCACCAAATCCGCCAAGGCCGCCATCGCCGCGGTGACCCAGGCGAAGCGCGTTCTCGTGGTCCTGCACCGCGACGACGAGCTGAGCTGGAACTCCGTGCGCAACCTGGCCGAGGTCCACATCATCACGCCCGACCAGCTCAACACCTACGACGTGTTGGTCAACGACGACGTGGTGTTCACCAAGGCCGCTTACGACGTGTTCGTCGCCGGCCCCGTCCGGGGCAAGGGCGCGAAGGCTTCGGCTCGGTCGAGCGAGGTTGAAGGGAGTGACGAGCAGTGAGTGCGATCGCCATCCCCGATCCCCGCGACATCTTGCTCGCGCCGGTGATCTCCGAGAAGTCCTACGGGCTGCTCGAGGACCACAAGTACACGTTCATCGTCCGCCCGGACGCCAACAAGACCCAGATCAAGATCGCGGTCGAGAAGGTGTTCGGCGTCAAGGTGGTCAGCGTCAACACGGCCAACCGCCAGGGCAAGCGTAAGCGGACTCGCGCCGGCTTCGGCAAGCGCAAGGACACCAAGCGCGCCATCGTGACTCTTTCGGCTGAGAGCAAGCCGATCGAGATCTTCGGCGGACCCACCGCGTAAAGGACTGAGCTGACACATGGGCATCCGCAAGTACAAGCCGACGACCCCGGGTCGTCGCGGTTCCAGCGTCTCCGACTTCGCCGAGATCACTCGGTCCACCCCGGAGAAGTCGCTGCTGCGTCCGCTGAGCAAGTCCGGCGGCCGTAACTCCAGCGGCAAGATCACCACCCGGCACAAGGGTGGCGGCCACAAGCGCGCGTACCGGCTGATCGACTTCCGCCGGAACGACAAGGACGGCGTTCCCGCCAAGGTCGCGCACATCGAGTACGACCCCAACCGGTCCGCTCGTATCGCGCTGCTGCACTACGCCGACGGCGAGAAGCGCTACATCATCGCCCCGGAGAAGCTCAAGCAGGGTGACACGGTTGAGAACGGCCCCCGCGCCGACATCAAGCCGGGTAACAACCTGCCGCTGCGCAACATCCCGGTCGGCACCGTGATCCACGCGATCGAGCTCCGCCCCGGTGGCGGCGCGAAGATGGCGCGGTCCGCCGGTGCCAAGGTGCAGCTGGTGGCGAAGGACGGGCCGTACGCCCAGCTTCGTCTCCCCTCGGGCGAGATCCGCAACGTCGACGTGCGCAACCGCGCCACCATCGGCGAGGTCGGCAACTCCGAGCACTCGAACATCAACTGGGGCAAGGCGGGCCGTAACCGCTGGCGCGGCAAGCGCCCCACCGTCCGTGGTGTCGTCATGAACCCGGTCGACCACCCGCACGGTGGTGGTGAGGGTAAGACCTCCGGTGGTCGCCACCCGGTGAACCCGAACGGTAAGCCCGAAGGCCGCACTCGCCGCCGCAAGGCTTCCGACGCCATGATCGTCCGCCGCCGGCGTACCGGCAAGAAGCGCTGAGCAGGGAGGTAGAAGAACATGCCACGTAGCCTCAAAAAGGGCCCCTTCGTGGACGACCACCTGCTCAAGAAGGTGGACGCTCTCAACGAGTCGGGCAAGAAGACCGTGATCAAGACGTGGTCGCGTCGCTCCACGATCATCCCGGATTTCCTGGGTCACACGATCGCGGTGCACGACGGCCGCAAGCACGTCCCGGTGTTCGTCACCGAGGCGATGGTGGGTCACAAGTTGGGCGAATTCGCGCCGACTCGGACCTTCAAGGGCCACATCAAGGACGACCGCAAGTCGCGCCGCCGCTGAGCGGGCACGAGAGAACAAGGAAGCTAGCGATGAACGCCCAGAACGACGTGGCCGAGGCATTGCCGACGGCTTACGCGCGGGCTCGCTTCGTCCGGGACTCGCCTACCAAGGTGCGCCGGGTGATCGAGCTGATCAAGGGACGTAGCGCCGCCGACGCCTTGGCCGTGCTCCAGTTCGCCCCGCAGGCGGCAAGCGAGCCGGTCGCGAAGGTGCTCGCCAGCGCCGTGGCCAACGCCGAGAACAACCTCGATCTCGACCCGGACACCCTCTGGGTCAAGAACGCCTACGCCGACGAGGGCCCGACCCTCAAGCGCATCCGTCCGCGGGCCCAGGGCCGCGCGTACCGGATCCGCAAGCGGACCAGCCACATCACCGTCGAGGTGGAGTCGCGTCCCAAGGCCGAGGCCAAGAAGGCACAGGGCAAGAAGAAGGCAGGTGGCCGGTAGTGGGCCAGAAGATCAACCCGCACGGCTTCCGCCTGGGTATCACCACGGACTGGAAGTCGCGTTGGTACGCCGACAAGCAGTACGCGGAGTACGTGGCCGAGGACGTCAAGATCCGGAAGCTGCTGTCCACGGGCATGGAGCGCGCCGGGATCTCCAAGGTCGAGATCGAGCGCACCCGTGACCGGGTCCGCGTCGACATCCACACCGCCCGGCCGGGCATCGTCATCGGCCGTCGCGGCGCGGAGGCCGACCGCATCCGCGGCGCGCTGGAGAAGCTGACCGCCAAGCAGGTCCAGCTGAACATCCTCGAGGTCAAGAACCCCGAGGCCGACGCCCAGCTCGTCGCTCAGGGTGTCGCGGAGCAGCTGAGCAACCGTGTGGCGTTCCGCCGCGCGATGCGCAAGGCGATCCAGACCTCCATGCGTTCGCCGCAGGTCAAGGGCATCCGCGTGCAGTGCGGCGGTCGTCTCGGCGGTGCCGAGATGTCCCGCTCCGAGCACTACCGCGATGGCCGCGTCCCGCTGCACACGCTGCGCGCCGACATCGACTACGGCTTCTTCGAGGCCAAGACGACGTTCGGTCGCATCGGCGTGAAGGTGTGGATCTACAAGGGCGAGCTCGTGGGTGGCCTCAAGGCCAAGGAGGCGCGTGACGCCGCCGCGGCCGCCGAGCGTGCCCCGCGCCGTGACCGTGGTGACCGTCCGTCCCGACCGCGCCGTTCCGGCTCGTCGGGCACGACGCCGACCTCGACCGAAGCCGGCCGGGCGGCCGCCGCCGCGAAGAGCGGCGACGCCCCCGCGGCCACCGAGGCCCCGGCTGCTGAGACTGCAGAAAAGACGGAGGGCTGACACGTGCTCATCCCGCGCAGGGTCAAGCACCGGAAGCAGCACTCCCCGAAGCGCCACGGTGCCGCCAAGGGCGGTACGAAGGTGAACTTCGGCGAGTACGGCATCCAGGCGCTTGAGCACAGCTACGTGACCAACCGGCAGATCGAGTCCGCTCGTATCGCCATGACGCGTCACATCAAGCGTGGTGGCAAGGTGTGGACGACCATCTACCCGGACCGCCCGCTGACCAAGAAGCCGGCGGAAACCCGCATGGGTTCCGGTAAGGGTTCGCCCGAGTGGTGGATCGCCAACGTGAAGCCGGGCCGCGTGATGTTCGAGATCTCGTTCCCGAACGAGGAGACCGCCCGTGAGGCGCTCCGTCGCGCGATCCACAAGCTGCCCATGAAGTGCCGCATCGTGACCCGTGAAGGTGGTGAGTTCTGATGGCGAAGGCAGGTGCCGCCCAGGCATCGGAGCTGCGTGAGCTCACCGCGGAAGAGCTCGTTCTGCGTCTGAAGGAATACAAGGAGGAGCTCTTCAACCTCCGCTTCCAGATGGCGACCGGACAGCTCGACAACAACCGCCGTCTGCGCACCGTCCGCACGGACATCGCGCGGATCTACACGGTCATGCGCGAGCGTGAACTCGGCCTGTCCGTTTCCCCTGACGCCGAGAGTGAAGGTGCCGCATGAGCGAGCAGCCCACCGAGGCGGCCGGCCGCAACGACCGTAAGGTCCGTGAGGGCTATGTCGTCTCGGACAAGATGAACAAGACGATCGTGGTCGAGCTCGAAGACCGCAAGAAGCACCGTCGTTACGCCAAGGTTCTCCGCAGCACCAGCAAGGTCAAGGTGCACGACGAGAACAACGAGGCGGGCGTGGGCGACCGGGTCACCCTGATGGAGACCCGCCCGCTGTCGGCGACCAAGCGCTGGCGTCTGGTGCAGATCGTGGAGAAGGCCAAGTAAGTAGGGCTCTTTTTGAGTCCCTTAGTTCCGCAAGGCTCGCGCTTCATCGCGAGAACCAGCGCGACATACAGGAGTAGACGTGATCCAGCAGGAGTCGCGGCTTCGGGTTGCCGACAACACGGGCGCGAAGGAGATCCTTTGCATCCGCGTTCTCGGTGGCTCGGGGCGGCGCTACGCGGGCATCGGTGACATCATCGTCGCCACCGTGAAGGACGCCATGCCGGCTGCCGGCGTGAAGAAGGGTGACGTCGTCAAGGCGGTCATCGTTCGCACGCGCAAGGAGCGCCGTCGTCCGGACGGTTCTTACATCCGCTTCGACGAGAACGCTGCTGTGCTCATCAAGAACGACAATGAGCCCCGCGGCACCCGCATCTTCGGGCCGGTCGGCCGCGAGCTGCGCGACCGAAAGTTCATGAAGATCATTTCGCTCGCGCCGGAGGTGTTGTAGAGCATGAAGGTGAAGAAGGGCGACACGGTCGTCGTCATCGCCGGCAAGGACAAGGGTGCCAAGGGCAAGGTCATCCAGGCCTACCCCGAGCGCGAGCGCGTGCTGGTCGAGGGCGTCAACCGGATCAAGAAGCACACGCGGATCTCCCAGACCCAGCGCGGCGCGCAGTCCGGCGGCATCGTCACGCAGGAGGCGCCCATCCACGTCTCGAACGTGATGGTCGTCGACTCCGACGGCAAGCCGACCCGGGTGGGCTACCGCATCGGCGAGGACGGCAAGAAGGTCCGGGTCTCGCGCCGGAACGGTAAGGACATCTGATCATGACCACCGCAGAGAAGATCGCCCCGCGCCTCAAGGTGCGGTACCGCGAGGAGATCAAGGGACAGCTCCAGGAGGAGTTCTCCTTCGAGAACGTCCACCAGATCCCGGGCGTCGTCAAGGTCGTCGTGAACATGGGTGTCGGTGACGCCGCCCGTGACAGCAAGCTGATCGAAGGCGCCATCCGCGACCTGGCCGCGATCACCGGGCAGAAGCCCGAGGTTCGCAAGGCTCGCAAGTCCATCGCGCAGTTCAAGCTGCGTGAGGGCCAGCCGATCGGTGCGCGCGTCACGCTGCGCAACGACCGCATGTGGGAGTTCCTCGACCGGCTGCTGACCATCGCGCTGCCGCGTATCCGTGACTTCCGCGGGCTTTCGCCGAAGCAGTTCGACGGCAACGGCAACTACACGTTCGGTCTCAACGAGCAGTCCATGTTCCACGAGATCGACCCGGACGCCATCGACCGCCCGCGCGGTATGGACGTCACTGTCGTCACCACCGCCAACACCGACGACGAGGGCCGCGCGCTGCTTCGCAAGCTCGGCTTCCCGTTCAAGGAGAACTGAGTCGATGGCCAAGAAAGCACTGGTCCACAAGGCCGCGAAGACGCCGAAGTTCAAGGTTCGCGGTTACACGCGCTGCCAGCGGTGCGGTCGCCCGCACTCGGTGTTCCGCAAGTTCGGGCTCTGCCGGATCTGCCTTCGCGAGATGGCACACGCGGGCGAGCTGCCCGGCGTCCGCAAGTCCAGCTGGTAAGAGTCTTTTTTAACTCCCACTTCGCCACAGGCCTTGCCGTGAATTAGCAGGGAACCAGGGCGAGAAAGGTTGACAGGTCACCATGACGATGACCGACCCCATCGCAGACTTCTTGACCCGTCTGCGTAACGCGAACTCGGCTTACCACGACGAGGTCGTGCTTCCCCACTCGAAGATCAAGGCGAACATCGCCGAGATCCTCAAGCGCGAGGGTTACATCTCGGGCTACCGCGACGAGCCGGGCGAGAAGCACAAGAACCTCATCGTGGAGCTGAAGTACGGCCCCAACCGTGAGCGCAGCATCGCCGGCCTCCGCCGCGTGTCCAAGCCCGGCCTGCGGGTCTACGCAAAATCGACCGAACTGCCGTCGGTTCTCGGTGGCCTCGGCGTCGCGATCATCTCGACGTCGTCCGGCCTCCAGACCGACCGTCAGGCCAAGCGCAACAGCGTGGGCGGCGAAGTCCTCGCCTACGTCTGGTAAGGAAGGGGGCACAGACATGTCACGCATTGGAAAGCTGCCGGTCGCCGTCCCCTCCGGGGTCAAGGTGACCATCGACGGTCAGCAGATCAAGGTCGAGGGGCCCAAGGGCACCCTCGAGCACACCATCGCCGAGCCCATCACCGTCGAGCAGGCCGAGAACGGCACGCTCGAGGTCAAGCGGCCCGACGAGGAGCGCACCAGCCGTGCCCTGCACGGTCTCACCCGGACGCTGGTCAACAACCTCGTCGTCGGTGTGACCGAGGGCTACGAGAAGAAGCTCGAGATCCACGGTGTCGGTTACCGCGTGCAGGCCAAGGGCTCGGACCTCGAGTTCGCCCTCGGCTACAGCCACCCGGTGAAGATCGAGGCGCCGGAAGGCATCACCTTCAAGGTCGAGACCCCCACCCGGTTCTCGGTCTCGGGCATCGACAAGCAGAAGGTCGGCCAGATCGCCGCGGTCATCCGCAAGCTGCGCCGCCCGGACCCGTACAAGGGCAAGGGCCTGCGCTACGAGGGTGAGAAGATCCGCCGCAAGGTCGGAAAGACGGGTAAGTGATCATGAGCGACACGACTACGAAGCGCAAGCCGGTCGGCAAGGACATCTCGACCCGCCGCCGCGTCGCGAAGGCCCGTCGGCACTTCCGCCTTCGCAAGAAGATCAACGGCACGGACCAGCGTCCGCGCCTGGTCGTCAAGCGTTCGTCGCGGCACATCGCCGTGCAGCTGATCGACGACCTCGCCGGCAAGACCCTGGCGTCGGCGTCCACCCTCGAGGCGGACGTCCGCGCGCTGGAAGGCGACAAGAAGGCCAAGGCCGCCAAGGTCGGGGAACTCGTCGCCGCCCGCGCCAAGAACGCCGGTGTCTCGACCGTGGTGTTCGACCGTGGTGGCAACGCCTACCACGGCCGCATCGCGGCGCTCGCCGACGCTGCCCGCGAGGCGGGGTTGGAGTTCTGATGCAGCAGATGCTCGTGAATGGAAGGAAAGCCTGATGCCGGGACGTACACGGCAATTCGGCGGCGGCCAGGGTGGACCCGGCGGACAGGGCGGCAACGACCGCAATGACCGTCGCGACCGCCGGGACCGGCGCGACAGCGGCCGTGGCGGGGCCGGCCAGGAAAAGACCCCGCACCTTGAGAAGGTCGTGACGATCAACCGCGTCGCCAAGGTCGTCAAGGGCGGTCGTCGCTTCAGCTTCACCGCTCTGGTGGTCGTCGGTGACGGCGACGGTCAGGTCGGCGTCGGCTACGGCAAGGCCAAGGAAGTTCCCGCGGCCATCGCCAAGGGCGTCGAGGAAGCGAAGAAGAACTTCTTCCGCGTTCCCCGCGTCGCCGGCACCATCCCCCACCCGATCCAGGGTGAGGAAGCCGCCGGTGTCGTGCTGCTGCGTCCGGCCTCGGCCGGTACCGGTGTCATCGCCGGTGGCCCGGTGCGCGCGGTGCTGGAGTGCGCGGGTGTCCACGACGTGCTGTCGAAGTCGCTCGGCTCCGACAACGCGATCAACATCGTGCACGCGACCGTGGCGGCCCTGAAGGGTCTGCAGCGTCCCGAAGAGGTCGCGGCCCGCCGCGGTCTCCCGCTCGAGGACGTCGCTCCGGCTCGCATGCTGCGTCAGCGCGCGGGGCAGGGGGTCTGACCATGACTCAGCTCAAGGTGACCCAGGTCAAGAGCAAGATCGGCACGAAGCACGCTCACCGCGAGTCGCTGCGCACCCTCGGGCTGCGCAAGATCCGCCAGAGCGTCGTGCGTGATGACACTCCCGAGGTGCGCGGCCTTATCCACACCGTCCGCCACCTGGTGGAGGTCGAGGAGGTCAAGGCATGACTGCCATCAAGATCCACCACCTTCGTCCGGCTCCGGGCGCGAAGCGCGACAAGATCCGCGTCGGCCGTGGTGAGGGCTCGAAGGGCAAGACCGCCGGTCGCGGTACCAAGGGCACCAAGGCCCGGAAGAACGTGCCCGCCGGTTTCGAGGGTGGGCAGATGCCCATCCACATGCGGCTGCCGAAGCTGCGCGGCTTCAAGAACCGGTTCCGCACCGAGTACCAGCCGGTGAACGTGGGCGACATCGCCCGCGTCTTCCCGGACGGTGGCAAGGTCGGCGCCGAGGAGCTCGTCGCGAACGGTCTGGTCCGCAAGGGCAAGCTCGTGAAGGTGCTCGGCAACGGCGACGTGAACGGCGTCAAGCTGGACGTCACCGCCGACGCTTTCTCCGGCTCCGCCAAGGAGAAGCTCGCCGCCGCCGGTGGCTCCGCCACCACGCTCTGAGCTCGCTCCGGCTTCACCCGGCTCCCTCCGCTTCGCTGCGGGAGCCTCAGCTTCACCGAAAGGCCCGCCAGGCTCCGCCAGGCGGGCCTTTCGCTTGCGCCCGGCCCGACCTGCGTTTCGCGGGCTAAACGCGATCTGGCCCGTTTTCGCTCGGCCCTCCCGTCGACCTGCGTTTAGCCCCCTAATCGCGATCCGGCGGTCGCCCAGGTGCCCGCCGCCCGGATCGCGTTTAGCCCGCGAAACGCAAGTCGGCCACCGCGGCCGCGAGCGTGGCGGAGGGGTGCCTGAGCTGGAAGGATCGTGAGGTGGCCATACCTCCCGGGCAGGATCCGCAACCCTTCCAGCAGCAGCCGGACGCCCCGCCGATGGTCGTGTCGGTTTCCGGCCCCATGGATCCCGTAGCCGTGCCGGCGCGGTCTGGCCGACTCGAGCCCCGCAGGCTGGTCGCGGCCGGCCTGGCCGCTCTGGCTCTGGTCCTGACTCTCGTAGGCTGCTTCTTCCCACTCTTCAAGACCGAGCATCGGTTCGCCTTCGACGTCAGCGAACAGCTCCTGGTCGTGTTCGAGCAGAGCGCGTGGGACACGACGGCGATACAGGCCAACGAACCTGCTTTCACCACGTCGACGTCCCCTCTCGGTATCCCGCTCCTGGTCGCCGCGGTGCTCCTCTTGGCGGCCACGATCGTCAGCACGCGAGCCGCCGGGCGTCTACGCCCAGGGGTAATTGACAGGTGGCTTACCACCATCGCGGCGGTGTTCCTCGCCGGCGTCGTCAGCAGCGTCGCCACACTGAGCAGTGGGCGCCAGCTGGGAGAAGACGTAAAGGTGACCCTGACACTCGAAGCGGGTATGTGGGCCCTGTTCGCCGCGGTCGTCGCCGCGGCGGGGGCGGCAGTCATGAGCCACCGAGTGCAGGATGAAGAGGTCCCGGTGAGTGGCGACTCGGCTCTCGCGGAAATGCTCACACCGAAGGACGGCGTCTCCATCACGGTGCTCCCACCGGAGCCGCGGCCGGAGACCCCGGACTATTCGGCCTTCGCGCCTCCTTCCGACCCCGGCGCGAAAGAGCGCGATTAGCCCGCTAAACGCGCTCGCGGTCGCCGATACGGTGGGGGAGGAGGTGGCCGATGACTTGGGCGGTGGTCTTTTTCGGAGCGGCGGTGCTCGTGGCTTTTACGCCAGGGGCGAACAATCTGCTCGGCCTGCACCACGGAATGACGCAGGGTGCCTGGAAAGGGCTTGCCGGCCTGTTAGGCCGATTGGCCGCATTCACGGTGCTCATCGCTGCCGTCGCAGCAGGGCTTGGACAGCTCCTCGCGGCATCCGAGCTTGCACTCACGGTGATCAAATGGGCGGGCGTCGCCTACCTTGCCTGGATCGGCGGGCGTCTGCTGTGGTCGACGTTCCGCGCCGGGCGCACCACGCTCATCCAGACGCCACGAGGCGCCGAGTCCGTACCGGCGCTGAGGATCGCGAGGAAGGAATTCGTCGTCGCGATCACGAATCCGAAGGCGATCCTCATCTTCACCGCGTTCGTGCCCCAGTTCATCGACGCAGCTCACGGCTCCTTTTCCGCCCAGATCGCGATCCTCGGCGCCGTTTACCTGCTCGCCGAGTTCGTCGCGGGCGCGACCTACATCGGCGCGGGCGCGCTCGTGAAGACGCTTCGGCTGTCCCGCCGAGCGACTCGCAACGTGGACCGCGGCACCGGTGTCGCACTCCTCGGCATGGCAGGCGCCTTGGCGGCTTCGAGCTCCTGAACACCCTCCCTGATCACAGTGCGTTTAGCGGGCTAATCGCGATCCGGCAGGGCCGGGAAGGTGGGGAACGGTAAGGCGATCTGTCAAGGTTCCGGAGCGAGAAGCGCAAGTCGATCAACCCCGTGGACCAACCTTCGTCCGGAAAACCCACACGCACTGCGGACACGCCCTGTGAAGCTGTTAGAGTCGGCGGCACGCTTCGGGACGAGTGTGCCCCGAAGCGTTCCTGGCTTGTGCCAGAAAGCTGTGTGTTCCCGCCGGCCCCAGGCCGGCCAAGCCGATCGTCGGTAAGACAGCCGACGACGCCGAGGAGGTTCCCCGCGTGCTCAGCGCCTTCCGCTCGGCTCTAGCGACGCCGGATCTACGTAAGAAGATCCTGTTCACGCTAGCCATCGTCGCGGTCTACCGAATCGGTGCCACCATTCCGGCCCCGGGTATCTCGTATTCCGCCGTGCAGCAATGTACGGAGACCGGGTCGCAGGAGGGCGTCTATCAGCTGCTGAACCTGTTCAGCGGCGGTGCACTGCTCCAGCTGTCGCTGTTCTCGACCGGCATCATGCCGTACATCACGGCGAGCATCATCGTCCAGCTCCTCACCGTGGTCATCCCGCGGTTCGAGGAACTGAAGAAGGAAGGCCAGGCCGGCCAGGGCAAGCTGACCCAGTACACCCGGTACCTGACGATCGCCCTCGCGGTCCTGCAGGCGACCGGTGTGGTGGCGCTCGCCGACCGCAAGCAGCTCTTCCCGCAGTGCGACACCGCGATCATCCCGGACAACAGCGTCTACACGCTGGCCATCATCGTCATCACGATGACCGCCGGTACCGCCGTCATGATGTGGCTGGGTGAGCTCATCACCGAGCGCGGCGTCGGCAACGGCATGTCCGTCCTCATCTTCCTGAACATCGCGGCCCGGATCCCGATCGAGGGTGGCAACATCCTCAGCAGCGCGGGTCCCGTCGTCTTCACCCTGATCTGCGTGTTCGGCCTGGTGATCATCGCCAGCGTCATCTTCGTCGAGCAGGGCCAGCGCCGGATCCCGGTGCAGTACGCCAAGCGCATGATCGGCCGCCGCATGTACGGCGGGACCTCGACCTATCTGCCGATCAAGGTGAACCAGGCCGGTGTCATCCCGGTCATCTTCGCCTCGTCGCTGCTCTACCTGCCGGACCTGATCAGCCGACTCGTCGGCGACGCCAACAGCAACGCGGGCTGGCAGGTCTTCATCCAGAACTACATCGTCAACCAGTCCAGCTGGGCGCATGTCCTGCTGTACTTCGCGTTGATCATCTTCTTCACGTACTTCTACATCACGATCACGTTCAACGTGGACGAGCGTGCGGAAGAAATGAAGAAGTTCGGTGGCTTCATCCCTGGTATCCGCCCGGGCCGCCCCACCGCGGAGTACCTCAGCTACGTCCTCGGCCGCATCACCCTGCCGGGCTCGCTGTACCTGGGCATCATCGCGATCCTTCCGAACTTCTTCCTGTCAGTCACCGGCAGCGGGAACAACCAGAACTTCCCGTTCGGTGGCACGGCTGTGCTGATCATGGTCGGTGTCGGTCTCGACACCGTGAAGCAGATCGAAAGCCAGCTGATGCAACGTAACTACGAAGGGTTCTTGAAGTGACGCGCCTGGTTCTCGTTGGCCCTCCTGGCGCGGGCAAAGGTACTCAGGCGGTAGCACTGTCGGAGAAGCTCCGGATCCCGCACATCTCGACCGGCGACCTGTTCCGCGCCCACGTGGGCGAGCAGACGCCGCTGGGCCAGGAAGCCAAGCGCTACCTGGACTCCGGCGAACTCGTGCCCGACTCGGTCACGAACGAGATGGTGCGTGAGCGCCTCGCCGAACCCGACGCCAAGGTCGGTTTCCTGCTCGACGGGTTCCCCCGGAACACGAAGCAGGCCGACGTCCTCGGCGAGATCCTCGGCGAGGTCGACACCAAGCTCAACGCGGTCATCCAGCTCCAGGTCTCGGAAGACGTCGTCGTCGAGCGGCTGCTGTCCCGCGGTCGCTCGGACGACACCGAAGAGGTCATCCGCCGCCGCCAGCAGATCTACGTGTCCGAGACGGCTCCGCTGCTCGAGTACTACGCGGACATCCTGGTCACGGTCGACGGCGTCGGCTCGGTCGACGAGATCTCTGCCCGCGTGCTGGAAGCGCTGCGCGACCGCACGTGAATCTCGGAGGACTGCGTGTACTGCAACGGCTTCGTCGTGGGCGCATGATCGAAATCAAGACCCCTGGCGAGCTCCAGGCGATGCGGGCCGCCGGATTGGTCGTTTGGCGCACCCTCACCGCGGTGCGCGAGATCGCCAAGCCGGGGGTGACCACCGCCGATCTCGACGAGCTCGCCGAGCAGACGATCCGCGACGCCGGCGCGGTGCCCTCGTTCAAGGGTTACCACGGCTTCCCGGCGTCGATCTGCGCTTCGGTGAACGAGCAGATCGTCCACGGTATCCCGTCGAAGACGCAGGTCTTGAACGACGGCGACATCATCTCGGTGGACTGTGGCGCCATCCTCGACGGCTGGCACGGCGACTCCGCGGTCACCCTCGCGATCGGTGAGGTGTCGAAGGCGGATCTCGCGCTCTCGGCCGCCACCGAGGCGGCGATGTGGGCGGGGATCGCCGCGGTGTCGTCCGGCGGCAGGCTCACGGACATCTCGTACGCGGTGCAGACCGCCGCCGAGAAGGCAGGCCGGGAAGACGGCGTCGAGTACGGGATGATCGTCGAGTACGGCGGTCACGGGATCGGGCGCCAGATGCACATGGACCCGTTCCTGCCGAACCTGGGCAAACCGGGCAAGGGGCCGCGGCTCAAGACCGGTATGGCGCTCGCGATCGAGCCCATGCTGACCGGTGGCGGCGGGGAGACCGTCGAGCTCGAGGACGGGTGGACCGTCGTGACCGCGGACGGCTCGCGGGCCTCGCACTGGGAGCACACCGTCGCCATCACCGATGACGGCCCGTGGGTGCTGACTGCCCCCGAAGGCGCCTGACCAGGCCCTTCGCCCACCGGAGCGCGTTTAGCCCGCTAAACGCAAGTGCGCCCCGGGATCGCGTTTAGCCCGCTAAAGGCGAACGGGTCTCCCGGAGCGCGATTAGCCCGCTAAACGCAGGTCGGCCTGCTGGTCGGCGCAGCGCTCAGGCCCGCCGTTGAGGCGCCCGCCCACTGCCCCCATCGGGTGCACCTCGGCCGCAGAGCGCGCCAGGTCCAGGCCTCGCCGGATCGCGTTTAGCCCGCTAAACGCAGGTCGGCCGGGGCGTACGATGGTGAGGTCGCATCCGGCGGGCTCAGGGGGCACCTAACACAGTCACCCCCCGTTTGGGGCTCACGACACGGGTTGCGTACACTGTCAAGTCGGTGTACTCATCGCGCCCGGATCCTGCGCGCTCGTGAATTCTCGCGAACGGACATTGGACCCGGGTAGGAGTGTGCCGATGCACCACCCAGCCAAGCACTCAAGCTTTGACTGATCACACAGTGTAGCGACAGGAAATGCGGAGGACATGGGCAAGAAAGACGGGGCCATCGAGGTCGAAGGCCGCGTAGTCGAGCCGCTCCCCAACGCGATGTTCCGCGTCGAGTTGGAGAACGGCCACAAGGTCCTTGCACACATCAGCGGCAAGATGCGGCAGCACTACATCCGCATCCTGCCCGAGGACAGGGTTGTCGTGGAGCTCTCGCCCTACGACTTGTCACGTGGTCGCATCGTCTACCGCTACAAGTGATCACGACGAGTTAGCACAAGCAGGAGAGCAGGAGACGTGAAGGTCCAGCCGAGCGTCAAGAAGATCTGCGACAAGTGCAAGGTGATCCGCCGTCACGGCCGGATCATGGTGATCTGCGAGAACCTGCGGCACAAGCAGCGGCAGGGCTGATCACTCGCACTCGTACAGAGTGGATTGACGGCTACACAATCTCCCCGCACCTGCCGGGCCGTGCGAACGGCCCGGTTCACCCCCGGACTTCAGGCCGGGGCCGGGACACCCGAAGCGCAAGCCGAGGGCACGACAGGCGAGTCGGTCCCGGGACCGGACGGGGAGCAGACCTGGAGATGAATTCTATGAAGGAGCATCAACGCCAATGGCACGACTCGCTGGCGTAGACCTCCCCCGCGAAAAGCGGTTGGAGATCGCGCTGACCTACATCTACGGCATCGGCCGTACCCGCTCGAAGCAGCTCATCGCGGCTGCCGAGCTCAACGCGGACACTCGCGTCAAGGATCTGAGCGATGACGACCTCGCCAAGCTGCGGGTCTACATCGAGGAGAACTTCAAGGTCGAGGGTGACCTTCGCCGTGAGGTGAACGCCGACATCCGTCGGAAGATCGAGATCGGGTGCTACGAGGGCCTTCGCTGGCGTCGCGGACTTCCCGTCCGTGGTCAGCGCACCAAGACGAACGCCCGCACCCGTAAGGGTCCGAAGAAGACGGTCGCCGGCAAGAAGAAGGCTGGCAAGAAGTGAGCGTCCAGGGCAAGAAGGTCGTGCGTATGGGCGGCGTCCACCGCCGCGGCTCGGCTTGTGTCTCGCCCAAGGCGCTTTACGCCCGCCCGATGGCGCTCCGCAACCTGTACACCGACGCCGGTTCCATCATCCGGCGCGGACAGGCCGAAGCGGTCGCCGCTCACCAAGAGAACGCGCGCTAACAGGAGAACCCTCAGAACATGCCACCGAAGTCTCGTACTGCGGCGGGGGCCAAGAAGGTCCGCCGTAAGGAAAAGAAGAATGTCGCGCACGGTCACGCGCACATCAAGAGCACCTTCAACAACACCATCGTCTCGATCACGGACCCGACCGGTGCCGTGATCGCGTGGGCGTCGAGTGGTCACGTGGGCTTCAAGGGCTCGCGTAAGTCCACCCCGTTCGCCGCGCAGATGGCCGCCGAGAACGCCGCCCGCAAGGCTGCCGAGCACGGCATGAAGAAGGTCGACGTCTTCGTGAAGGGCCCGGGTTCGGGCCGCGAGACGGCGATCCGCTCGCTGCAGGCGGCCGGCCTCGAGGTCGGCACCATCCAGGACGTGACCCCGCAGCCTCACAACGGCTGCCGCCCGCCCAAGCGGCGCCGGGTCTGAGGAACGGGGAGGAGTAAGAAGAAATGGCTCGTTACACCGGCCCCGCGACGCGTATTTCGCGTCGCCTCAAGGTTGACCTCATCGGCGGCGACCAGGCTTTCGAGCGTCGCCCCTACCCGCCGGGCCAGCACGGCCGCGGGCGCATCAAGGAGTCCGAGTACCTCCTGCAGTCGCAGGAGAAGCAGAAGGCTCGCTACACCTACGGCGTTCTCGAGCGTCAGTTCGTCCGGTACTACAAGGAAGCCGTCCGGCGTCCGGGTAAGACCGGTGAGAACCTGCTGCAGATCCTCGAGTCCCGTCTGGACAACGTGATCTACCGCGCCGGCATCGCCCGCACTCGCCGTCAGGCGCGTCAGCTGGTGAGCCACGGCCACTTCCTGGTCAACGGCGTCAAGGTCAACGTCCCGTCCTACCAGGTCACGAAGTGGGACATCATCGACGTGCGGCCGAAGTCGTTCGCGATGCTGCCCTTCGTCGCGGCCAAGGAGTCGTTCGGCGAGCGTCCCGTTCCCGCGTGGCTCCAGGTCGTTCCGTCCAACCTCCGTGTGCTGGTCCACCAGCTCCCGGAGCGCGCTCAGATCGATGTTCCGGTCCAGGAACAGCTGATCGTCGAGCTCTACTCGAAGTGATCCACCATCGGGCCGGGGTTTCCCCGGCCCGATGTGGGCACGGGCGGCGGCGCCCGGAGTGCGCCGCCGCTTCGCCATCCCTTTCGGTGTCATATGGCGGGCGCCGTTTGGAAAGGAATTAGGAAAGATGCTGATTTCCCAGCGACCGGCTCTCGGCGAAGAGACGGTCAACGAGACCCGCTCCCGGTTCACCATCGAACCGCTGGAGCCCGGCTTCGGCTACACGCTCGGCAACTCGCTGCGGCGCACGCTGCTGTCGTCCATTCCGGGCGCGGCCGTGACGAGCATCCGCATCGACGGCGTGCTGCACGAGTTCACCACCGTTCCCGGGGTGAAGGAAGACGTCACCGACATCATCCTGAACCTCAAGGAACTCGTGGTCTCCTCGGAAGAGGACGAGCCGGTCACCATGTACCTGCGCAAGCAGGGCCCCGGTGAGGTCACCGCCGCCGACATCGTGCCTCCGGCCGGTGTCACCGTGCACAACCCGGATCTGCACATCGCGTCGCTGAACGGCAAGGGCAAGCTCGAGATCGAGCTCGTCGTCGAGCGCGGCCGCGGTTACGTTCCGGCCCTGCAGAACAAGCAGGCGGGCGCGGAGATCGGCCGGATCCCGGTCGACTCCATCTACTCCCCGGTGCTGAAGGTGACCTACAAGGTCGAGGCGACCCGTGTCGAGCAGCGCACCGACTTCGACAAGCTGATCCTGGACGTGGAGACGAAGCCGTCGATCACGCCGCGGGACGCTGTCGCGTCGGCCGGTAAGACGCTGGTGGAGCTGTTCGGTCTCGCGCGCGAGCTGAACGTCGACGCCGAAGGCATCGAGATCGGCCCGTCGCCGCAGGAGGCGGACACCATCGCCGCCTACGCGATGCCGATCGAGGACCTGGACCTCACCGTCCGGTCGTACAACTGCCTCAAGCGCGAGGGCATCCACACCGTCGGCGAACTGGTCTCGCGCAGCGAGGCCGACCTGCTGGACATCCGCAACTTCGGTGCGAAGTCGATCGACGAGGTCAAGCTCAAGCTCGTCGGTCTCGGCCTCGCGCTGAAGGACAGCCCGCCCGGGTTCGACCCGACCGCGGCCGCGGCCAGCTACGACGGTGAAGGTTGGTCCGAGGGCGTCGACAGCATCACGGACGGAATTTCGGACAACGGCCACGACGATGGCCAGGACTACGCAGAGACGGAGCAGCTGTAAGGCCAGCTACGGCTCCCTCACCGGTAGGGGTGGGGGAGCCCCGGCCTCCAGCTGTGAGCTGAACGAGGAGAACCGATGCCCACCCCCACAAAGGGACCCCGTCTCGGCGGGTCGCCCGCGCACGAACGGCTGATCCTGGCCAACCTGGCCACCCAGCTGTTCGAGCACGGCAAGATCACGACGACCGAGGCGAAGGCCCGGCGGGTGCGCCCGCTGGCCGAGAAGCTGATCACGAAGGCGAAGCGGGGCGACCTGCACAACCGTCGTCAGATCCAGCGCATCGTGCGCGACAAGGACGTCGTGCACAAGCTGATCGCCGAGATCGGTCCGTTCTTCGCGGAGCGTCCGGGTGGTTACACCCGGATCACCAAGACGATGGCGCGCAAGGGCGACAACGCCCCCATGGCCGTCATCGAGCTGGTGGCCGAGAAGACCGTCACCGCCGAGGCCGAGGCCGCGCGCAAGACGAAGTTCGCCAAGGACGAGCCGAAGGCTGCCGCCCCGGCCGCCGAGGAGACCACCGAAGCCACTGAGGCTGCCGACACGGCCGCCACCGAGGCTCCGGAGGCCACCGAGGCTCCCGCCGCCGACGAGGCCGCTGAGGCCCCCGCCGCGGACGCGGACAGCAAGAAGGACTGACGTCCTGACGGCACCGAACACCCCGGACGAGCCCGCCACTCCCACTGCGGAGGGCGGGCTCGTTCGTCTGCGTCTGGACGTCTCCTACGACGGCACCGATTTCTCCGGCTGGGCGCGGCAGCCGGGACGGCGCACGGTGCAGGGAGTCCTCGAAGAGGCGCTCGCGAAGCAGCCTCCAGGGGCCTCGGTCCCGAAGTCCGTCGTCGTCGCCGGCCGCACCGACGCCGGTGTGCACGCCTCCGGCCAGGTGGTCCACGTCGACGCGTCGCCTTTAGCGGGCAAAACGCGATCCGGTCGTCTGGAGCTGGACGAACAGGGCATTCCTGACCTGGGGCGGATGCGGCACCGCTGGAATCGGTACCTGCCGGGTGACGTGCGGGTGCTGGATGCCCGGGTGGCGGCACCCGGATTCGACGCGCGGTTCTCGGCTGTGCGGCGCCACTATCTCTACCGTGTTTCGGACGCGCCGTGGGGTGTGGATCCGTTGCGGCGTCACGACACTCTGGCTTGGGGCCGACCGCTGTCGGTTGACGCGATGAACGAGGCTTCGGCGGCTCTCTTGGGGCTCCAGGACTTCGCGGCCTTCTGCAAGCAGCGTGAAGGCGGGACGACCATTCGGGAGCTGCAGCGGCTTGTGTGGCGGCGGACCGGGCCGCACGCGGTCGAGGTCGCCGTGTCCGCCGACGCGTTCTGCCACTCAATGGTGCGCAGTCTTGTGGGGGCGCTGCTCTTGGTCGGTGACGGCCGTCGTCCGCTCGACTGGCCGGGCGATGTTTTGGAGAGCCGGACGCGCGACAGCGCCGTCGCTCCAGCGCACGGCCTGACCTTGGTGGCCGTCGACTACCCGCCAGACGCCGAACTCGCCGCGCGCGCCGATCAAACGCGCGCCATGCGCACCCCCTCCTGATCCGGACGCGGCGCCTTTAGCGGGCTAAACGCGCCGCGGCGGGCTTGCCAGACGGCTTCGACGATGCCTTTGAAATCGTTCGCCAGGTCTTCCGCGGTGACGATGACGAATCGCCATCCTTCGGCCTCCACGCGTCTTCGGCGTTTGCGGTCATAGGCTTGTTCCTTCGGTGTGTTGTGCCATCGGCCGTCGTACTCGATGGCGACCCGGAACTTCTCGTCCGCGAGGTCGAGACGAGCGAGGAAACGGCCGGTTCGGGACTTGACCTCGACCTGCGGCGTCGCCGTGATACCGCCGGCGGCCAGCACGATGCGGAGCTCCGATTCCGGAGGTGACTCCGCACGAGGGTCTGAGAGACGTAAAGCATGCCTGGCCAAGCGAATTCCTCTATTACGGCGACCGTAGAACTCGCCGTTGAGGTGCAGATCGGTCAGGTTCTTGGCCCTCATGAACTGGTCCAGATCCGGGACGCCGATGCGGAGCCGTCGCACCCATCCGGATTTGCGGGGAGAAAGCCGAAGTAGCAGGTCCAGTGCTATTCGACGTTTCCGCGCGATGCGAATACCGTTCCAGGGTCTCGATTCTTCGGGTTTGACCTCTGTCCGTCGGATCTTGATGCCGACGATCGGACCGAAGCGATTCTTCTCCGGCACGATCATCTCGACGGGATCGTTGGGATTGGCCAGCTCGACACCATGAACGGTCGCGGCCGATCGTCCGGTCAGGACTGCTTCCGGAGGTGCCAGCAGGGCGGCGCCTCGGCATCGAAGCTCGTGTGTGACCTCGACGCCAGCGCGTGTGTAGACGTCCTGAAACAGCCGCCGGACGCTCGAGCCGCGCAGCTGGCTGGCCGTGATGAGACCTGCCTTGCGCGCCTCCGATCCGCGGAAGACATCGGGGAGATGGGATGAATCGAAGGGTTTGGTCATATCGACACGGTGGCCGACAAGACCGACAACCTGCGGCCATCACTACCATTTCAGAGTGATTTATCCACAACCCCCGGCTTGTCCACAGCCGGCGCGATTACCCCTTGACTGACAAATCCCACGCCTCGGATCGCGTTTAGGGGGCTAAACGCGACGCGCGGCGGACGCAAAAAAAGGGGGCACCGTCCGAAATGGACAGTGCCCCGTAGAGCGCGATTAGCCCGCTAAAGTCGACGCGGGTGGGTTAGTCGCCCCGGCGCACGGGGCCCAGGATCTGCTGCTCTTTCGCCGTGGTGACCAGGCGAAGAGGACGCCACAGGTTGCGGCCCAAGGCGACGACCTGGTCGTCCTTCAGCGTCGTGAGCTGCTTCATCATCTGGGGCGGCAGCCGCCAGATGCGGGCCGCCAGTTCGGCCTGGCCCGGCGGGAGCCGCTGCATCAGCACCAGGTCGGCCGCGTTCGCGGTCGCCCCGGCCTGCGGGTGCAGGTACGGCAGCACGTAGACCGTCGTCTGCCACGGCGACCGCGGCGGGAACAGGTCCTGCGGTGTCGGACCGCCGTCGGTCACCACCAGCAGCGGTGCGTCCTCGGACGGACGCGGGAGGTCCACCGGCGACAGCCGCCGGATCTGCACCAGCGGCGAAGGCCTGCCGTTGGGCTGGTTCCCCGCGGCCTGCGGGAGCACCTGCCACGCGGCCGGCCGTCCGGTCGCCACGACGACCCACGCCCCGACCGCCATCGCCCGCAACGCCACCTGGCGAGCCAGATAGAGGCCACCGACCAGCACGATTCGGGTCGGTGTCGAGCGGAGCGCGGAGATCGTCAGCGGCTCACCCTTGAGTCCGGAGCCGAGGACGATCCCGCCGCGGTCACCGGATGGGCTGATCGCGTCGAGCATCGCCGGATCGACGGTGAATTCCGGGGCGACGCCGGCGCTCTGGCCTGCGTCGCGCATGCGGGTGCTCATGCCGTGCCTCCGATCGGCAAAGTCGCGGAGAACCCGGAGATCTGCAGGCCGCGCAGCGGCGTAAGCGTCACACCCAGCCGATCCGAGACGCCCTGCAGCCGTTGATCGGCCGCGTCCAGTTCGCGCGGGTTCCGCGCGCTCAGGCGAACGATTCCGCGCAGGCCGATCTTGCCCTCGTCCGCGGACGGCGAGATCGACATCGCCACCGTCGCCGACAGCGCGCGGACACTGGTCAACGCGTTCAGGCTGCCGCTGATCTTGCCCTTCGGCCAGCTGGTGATCGCGTAGCTCGCGTGCCCGATGCCGGCCGCGGTGACGCCGGTCCAGCGTTCCTGCAGGCCGACCTTCCCCTGCGAACCGGCGACCGCGGTCAGTTCCGCGGCCGAAATGCTGGATCGCAGCAGCTCGTCCGGGTCGAGCGGCCGGGTCGGCACGCCCTGCGATTCCAAGGCGTTCCGCACCCGCGACAGCGCGCCGATCAGCGCGCGATGCGCACCGACGACGCCGCCGCCGCGTTCACGGATGGCGGCCGGGCACCGGCGCGGGTCGAGCCTGATGGCGACCCACGTCGTGCGCCGCGCGGCCGCGGGAAGCGGGCCGAGCACCTCCATGTAGGAGCTGAGGGCGGGCGAGTCCGACGGAAGCGCGGCGCTGCCCGGGTAGCAGTGCCAGATCATCTGGATCGAGTCGAGGACCACACCGCGGTCTTCGAGGCACGGCGCGAGCGCGGACAGCGGAAGGCTCGGCGCTCCACCTGCCTGGGTGATCAGCGCGGGCGCGGGTTCGACGAGCAGGACGGCGGTCCATGTCCCGTCGTTCCACGCGAGGCCGACCTGCTGGCGTTCGTGATCCACGCCGTGCGCGACGACGAGATCGGGAACGGCGAGGCGAAGCAGGTTCACGCGGGCGTCGTCGGGGCCGGTGACGGCGTCCTCTTCGGCGGCAAGCGACTCGATGCTGCTCGGAGGGAGCGGGTTCGCCACACGATCGTGTGAACGGAACATGTACCGCATCGTGAGTCCAGCCCATTGGGTGAACCAGCGGCCGCCCCAACGCAGGAACGCGACGATGATCGCGAACCCGAGCACACCGATCGCGATGTACTTCAGCTTCATGTCGATCGCGAGCAGGACGAGGCCGATCGCGAGCCCGAGTTCGAGCACGACCAGGTTCGCCACGGGCAGCGGGCCGAGGTTGATCCCACCGGTCCGGCGACGCGCGGGCGCGGCGATCCGCGCCGCCGGCGCGGGCGGGGGACCGGGCTGCGGGCCGGGGCCGCCGGACGGAGGACCGCCCGGGCCGCCTGGCCCACCGGGGCCTCCCGGACCACCAGGTCCGCCGGGGCCACCAGGTCCCTTGGGGCCTCCCGGACCACCGGGGCCGCCGGGACCCTGTGGGCCGCCAGGACCTCCAGGGCCGCCTGGGCCCCCGGGACCGCGAGGAACACCGGGACCTCCCGGGCCTCCGGCCGGGCCGCCCGGACCACCCGGTCTGCCGGGCCTTGGCGGCGGCCCCGGCGGACGACCAGGAGGTTGAGACCCCGGAGGGCCGGGCGGACGTGGAGGAGTGGTGACGGACATCCGCGCTTTCTCTTCCCCTCGTGCTTGCTGCGTACCCGGAAAGCCGGTCCCGAGGAACTTGACACTAGCTGGAGTTGGTAGAAACCCCACACCAGACGGTCCCCGTACGGCTATCCTGCGGAACCGTACCGCGACGGGGAGGACTGTAGGTCGAGAATGCCATCAACACCGACTACTAAGTCTCAAGTTCAGGCTTATCAGTTCGTTCTGCGACGGATGCAATCGGCGCTGGTCCGTCGCGACGCCGTCATGCTCCACGACCCGATGCGCACGCACACGCGGGCCACCATCGTGGGTGTCGTGCTGGCCGCGCTGGGCGTCCTGGTCTTCGTCATCTGGGGCCTGCTGAACCCGAAGCCCTCCGTGCCGGACGCAGGCAACATCGTCATCGGCGAACAGTCGGGAACGGTGTACGTCGTCGCCGGGAACCCGAAGAAGCTGATTCCGACCTTCAACCTCGCCTCCGCGCGGCTGCTGATCATCGCGCAGTCGAAACAAGGGGCGCAGCAGTCGGGGAGCAAGCCTTCCGGGCCCACGCAGGCCTCCGAAGTGAAGAACCCCACAGTCGTTTCGGATGAACAGCTGAAGAACATTCCCCGCGGCCAGCTCATGGGTATTCCCAACGGTCCTCAGCTGATGCCGACGGACTCGCAGCGCGTCACCCCGGAATGGGGCGTCTGCGACGAGGTCAAGTACGACGAGTCGGTGCCCCAGCCGGACCTCTCGAAGACGGAAACGACCGTCTACGCGGGTGTGAAGCAGCTCGGGAACCGTGAGCTCGGCCAGAACGAGGCCTTGCTGGCCAAGGGCGTCAACGGCCGGGAGTACCTGATCTACCGGCAGACGCCGGACCCCAACGCCCGGAACGCGAACGCCGTCAAGGCCGAGATCAAGCCCGAAGCGAACGCCGTCCGTTCCGCGCTGAAGCTGTCCGATCGGCCTCGCGGTATCTCCCAGGGCCTGCTCGACGCGATCCCCGAGGTGCCGGAGCTGAAGCTGCCGGACGTCCCGGGCAAGGGTGAGCGCCCCAACTACGAGATCGAGGACATGAAGGTCGGCGACGTCTTCTCGACGGAGCAGGCTGAAGGGCGGAAGGACTTCTACCTCATCACGAAGGAAGGAATCCAGGCCATCTCGCCGGCGGTCGCCGACATCGTGCAGACCGGGAAGAACGACGGCAGCACGTCGGTCATGTCCGTGCCGCTGGGCAAGATCCGCAACCTCACGCGGGTCTCGCAGGTCGTCGAGCTCGACGCCTACCCGAAGACCGTGCCGACGGTGCTCGACGCGACCCAGGGTTCCCGGGTCTCCTGCCTGAGCTGGTCCATCACGGGCGAAGGCAGCGGCCGGGACGGGCACACGGCGGTGTTCGTCGACGACAAGCTGCCGAAGGGCAGGAACGCCGACGGATCCGCGCCGGGTGTCAAGATCGGTACCCCCGGTCCGGTCGGCGCGCCGATCAACAGCTTCTACATGGAGCCCGGCTTCGCGGCCGTCGTCCAGTCGGCGACCGGCAAGGAGACCTTCGACAAGGGGCCGATCCAGCTGATCTCCGATCGCGGGATCCGTTACGGCGTCCCTGATGCCGTGACGGCGGATTCGATCGGGCTCAACAAGCGAGTCCCTGCGCCCGAGGCCATCGTCAGGATCCTGCCCACCGGCGCTTCGCTGAACACGCAGGATGTGCTCCGGACGTTCGACACGGTGCCGATCGACGACAGGGCCGGTTCGGTCGCCACGCAGTCGCAGCAGGCTCCGGCGGGCAACTGATCACGGGAACCCGCCGGACGGCCCGAACGTCTCAAAGCCCGAGCGGTATCGGGTGAGTGGAGGGTGCAGTGGCCGGCCTGAAGATCGACGGCAACGTCGTCGGTGACTATGCGAAGCGGGTGGACGCGGCCGCCGGAGAGCTCGACCTGGCGGCCGCGGAGGTGACCGGTGAGGGAGTCACCGTCGAATCCCATGGCACGCTGGGCGAGGAATTGGGCCTTGGTGCGTCCTATGGGCGTGCGGCCGAGGCCATCCGGCGTCAGCTGGTGGAGGGCGCGGCCGCGCTGAGGTCGGCGTCCGAGGCCCTGCACACGGTGACCGCGCGGCATGCCGGGCACGACGACGAGGCAGCGCAGATGATCAAGCGCGCCGTGGAGCTCTGAACCGCATGATCGCCGAATCGGAGAACCCGACGGATTCCATCCCGCACCCGATGGCGGCCGCACGCCCGGCCGCACCCGAGCCGCCCCCGAGCGCGTTTAGCCCGCTAAACGCGACGGGCACCGGCGGTGAGGACCTGGTCGAGGCCGCAGCACCGCATCTCGCGTTCGTTTCGGAGCTGTCCGGCCATCTGGGGTTGATCGATCCGGTCGAGACCTACCTGACCCCGCTGGTGGGGCGCTGGGAGGACTTGAAGGACGAGGCGGACCTCCTCCGAAAAGCCGCGAAGACCGCGGGCAACGTTTCGAAGGAGCTGTCCGAGGACCTCGGGCGCCTCGACGCCGGGTGGTCCGGCAAGGACGCCGACGCGTTCGTCGCCTACATCGTGGACATCCACGCCGCGGGCTCTGACGTCGAAGACGCCCTCACCACGCTGGCGAGTTCGCTCGACGAACTGGTGCTGTCGATCCGTCGTATCCTGACCGACCTCGTCGAGGTTCTCGTCGACACGGCGGAACTGACCTCCGAGACCGCGATGCTGCCGGTCGGCGGCGTCCGGCGGGCACGAACCCAGCTGGAGGAGGCACAGGAGTCGGCTAAGGCGCTTTTCGAAGCCGCTCGCAACGTCCTTGAGGGCTTCGTGCGGTTTTGTGACGGCGTCGACGATCCTGACGCCGGCTCGCGGAGTATCGAGATCGCTCACAGGTATCCGCAGGACGAGTTCAAGCTCCACGACGATTCCGAGGCGCCGGGTGCATCGGTTCAGGAGAAGGCTGCCGTCGAGGCCGATTCCGATGCCGGATCCGACGACCAGTCGACGTCCCCGGCCGCGGCCGAAGGCAGGCAGACCGGGTCGCAGGAACCTCTGATCGAGCAAGGGCAGGCGCTGATCCCGGAGGTCGCGCCCGTTCAGGCCGCTCCGGCGCATGGACCGGGTACCGCCGGGGCCGGCTCCGCGATGATGCCGATGGGCATGGCGCCCATGATGGGGATGGGCGGCATGGGTGGTGGAGGCCAGACGGCTCACCAGTCCAAGACGCGGCCCGCTTCGAAGCCGTCCGATGTGGTCGGTGAGCCCGGCCAGGTCGTCCCGCCCGTGATCGGCGAGGACGAGACCCCGCCGAAGCCCGCTCCAAAGCCCAAGCCCGCCAAGTAGGCCCCCAGGGGCCGAGCGACTTTAGCGGGCTAAACGCGATCTGGGCGGCTCTGAGGCGAGACCGGGTCAGATCGCGTTTAGCCCGCTAAACGCAAGTCCTACGGGGTTTTGCGGCCGGGTGAGGCGGTCGGTCGGTTGCGGCGGACCGAGTGCACCACGAACAGCGTGACGAGCAGCGCCACCAGGCCCCCGCCGGTTCCGGCGAGCGCGACGATCATCGGCGCGGGGTCACGGTCGTTCGCGGGCGGGAGGTCCGCGGGCAGCTGGACCGGTTTGGCCTTGTCCGCCTCCGACGGCACGATCGCCGTCAGCGCCGCGATCGGGTCGATGACGCCGAAGCCGACGAAGTTGTCCCGTCCGCCCGGCGCCGCGGGGTGCTGCGCCGTCTGCTTGATCCGGGTCATCACTTGACGGGCATTCAGCTCCGGGAACTTCTGGCGCACAAGTGCGGCCACACCTGCGACGTACGGGGCGGCGAAGCTGGTCCCTTGGATCTCACCGGGTTGCCCGTTGCCTTCGATGGTCAGGTTGGCCAGGCTGCTGGAGCCCTCCGCCGGGTCCAGAGAGATGATCTTGGTGCCCGGGGCGGCGACGCTGACCCACGGCCCGTTGACGCTGAAATTCGCGACACCGCCGGTTTCGTCGATCGCCGCGACAGACAACACGTCTTCGGCGAACCAGGGCGGTGTGACGATCGTCTTGGGGGACTTGGGGTCCGGCTGATCGTTCTGCGGGCACTTGTCGCCGACATTGCCTGCCGCCGCGACGACGACCACGTCCTGCTCGACGGCGTAGTTGACCGCCGCCTGGAGCTCCACCTCGCCCGGGGTGATGCTTCCGGTGGCCGGGCGACAGTTGTCGACCGACATGTTGATGACCTTGGATTTTTGATCGACAGCCCGGACCACGGCCTGTGCGAGCGTTGTCAGCGTGCCCGCGGTCTTGCCTTGTCCCTGCTGTCGTCCGCCTTTGTCTTGGCCAGGCGCGGTTCCGTCCGCCGCGCCACCGCCGGCGCCGTTTCCTTGTGAGGACGGTGGAAGCTGCGAACCCGGATTGTTCGACGATGAAGGCGGAGCCGAGTTGGAAGAGGCCGGCGGCTCCGACTTCTTCTCCGCCTCCTCGTAGTTCTGGCTGGACTGCCGGATCGACAGGATCGTGGCGTCCGGTGCGACCCCCCGGAACCCGATGCTCGCGTCGGGCGGGTTCGCGGCGATGATCCCCGCCACCTCGGTGCCGTGACCGTCGCAGTCCTCGAGCCCCGGTGCCTTGCCGCCGCCGGGAGTCGCGACGTAGTCACCACCCGATTCGACACGACCTCCGAAGTACGGGTGTGCGGAGACGCCGGTGTCGATCACGGCGACCTTGATGCCCCCGCCGACCGACGACTGCCCGGCACCGCGCATCAACTGGTGCACCCGTTCGATCTGCAGGTACTGCTGACCCCAGGGCCGGTTTTTGATGTCGACCTGGTCGCCGCCGAGTTTGCTGCGCTGGACGCACTCGGTCTTCTTCTCGTAGGTCTTGTCCGGCTTGCCCGAGTCGGCCGGCCTCTTGGACGTGTTCACCGGAGGCGGGGTCGCGTAGTAGCCGCCGGCGTCCGGCGCGACGCTGCTTTGCTGCGCCCATGCGGGAAGCGCCACCGACGCCGGCGAGAGAACACCGATACCGGCCGCCAGCAGCACCGTTCCGGTACGTCCGGCGAGGCCGAGGTGGCGGACGCGCGTCCCCCTGGACTTCCGCGCTACGGCCATCAGAGCATCATCCGATCGGTTCGTCACTTGAAGTTGAGGTGGCGCAGCGTCGTGTAGAGATCCATGACGCCGAGCGCCAGCGGCAGCACCGTCGCGATGAAGACGGCCTCGAAGATCTCCACGGTTCGCCGCAGCGGCGGCGAGAAGCGCTGGTTCGGGAAGATCACGCCGACCACGAGCGCGCCGGCGCCGATCAGCAGCAGCGCGCCGAACACGAACAGGACGCGGTTCAGCGGGCTCGCCGACCACATCCAGCCGAGCAGGATGCCCGCGCCGGACACCATGCCGGTGGTCAGCAGGGCGATGGCCTGCGCGCCGTTGGCGTACGCCCGCGCCCTGAGGAGCAGGACCAGTGTGGCGATCACGCCGAGGATCGGACCGAAGATCGTCGGCGACGTCGAGGCGATGATCGCGAACAGCGCGGTGGCCGCGCCGCAACCGGTCAGCAGACCGGTCATGTACTCGTGGGCGACCGCGGTGCGGCGTTCGATGGCGCGGTAGTCCGGGAAGCCCGAGTCTTCCTTTAGCTCCTCGGCGCTGCCGGGAACATGCGGTGTCGGGAGGGCCGCGAGCTTGATCGTCGCGCGCGGCAGGATCGAGATGCAGGCCAGCGAGAACGCGGTGGCGCCGGCGGCGATCCCGGCGATCGGGGTGTCGATGAGCGTCGCTGCCAGGAACGTCAGCGCCGAGATCGTCGCCGTGGTCGCGGCCGCGATGAAGGTGGTGATCCCGTGCCCGATGACGAGGATGCAGACCGCCGCCACGATGATCACGAGAGTGCTCGCGAGCAGCAGGTTCGCCCACAGGGACAGTCCGGGCACGATGTAGAACCCGCTGACGAACGCCAGCGGCAGACCACCTGCCGCGGCGATCAGCACACCGGTCGCCTCGGCCTGGTAGGCCTTGGCCAGTGTCGCGCCGATCGCGACGCACGCGATCGCGCCGACACCGCCGGCGATCGCGGCGGCGAGTGCGTTGCCGCCGTAGAAGGAGCCACTGGTGAAGAGCGCCAGAGCCGCGAAGAACAGCGCCAGCCCGCCCGCGATGTGCCCGAAGCGGCGCGCCGTCTCCTTGGTCCACGGACGGAAGCTGTCCGGGGACGACTCGGCGATCGCGTCGACGACGTCGTCATACAGCGGGGGCGGCGGGTTCTCGTTGCGCTTGCGCAGCTGCAGCAGCTCGCCGTCGACGACACCGAGGGACGCGAGGGTCCGGCTCGGGTCGAGTGGCGCGTCGCCGAGCTTCGCCAGCGCCCAGCCGCCGTGGCGGGCGCCGCCGTCCGGCGTCGCCTCCTTCGCCATCTCCAACAGCATGGGCAGCAGGTCCGCCACCGCGACGTCAGCCGGCAAAGCCACGTCGATCCGGGTGCGTGGTGCGACCACCGTCACCCTGCTGAATACCGTCGTGCCCGTTGCCACTGCCTTCCCCCTGCCCTGAGAGTCTGCTCCCGGGGGAACCTATACCGAACCCGGGTGCCCACATCATCGACTGTCGGAAAAAGACCGGCAAAAGTAGGAGAGGCGACCTGCGAAGCCTCGCTGACCGGCTGCCGGCGCGTCGACTTTAGCGGGCTAAACGTCACGCGCCGGAGCCACGGGCACCTGGGAGCCCCTGGACGGCCGGATCGCGTTTAGGGGGCTAAACGCACGTCGGGCGTCTGGCCGCCGGATCGCAGTTAGCCCGCTAAACGCACGTCGGCGGAGCCGGAGCCCTACACTCCCGACATGCGTACGGCCCCGTCCGGGGCCGTTCTCGGCGTTGTCCGGATTTCACCGGCCACGTTCGATAGGTTGTCTCGCGCACCCGTACGCGCACTAACGGTGGCCGCCATCGTCGAGTTTGAAGAGGGGTCCTTCGATGAGCACGCTGCAGTTCAAGAAGTCACCGCGCCTGGCGGCACCGCGGCCGCCGGGCGGCGAGGTGCATCTCGAACCGCCACCTGAGGTGCCGCGCACCATCCCGGGCAACATCGTCATGAAGCTGCTTCCGGCGGTGATGATCGTCGCTTCCCTCGGGATGATGGTCTTCATGTTCACCACGGGTGGACGCAATCCCATGATGATGATGATGGGCGGCATGATGGTGCTCAGCACCGTCGGCATGATGGCCGGCGGCGCGGGCAAGGGCGGCGGCGCCAAAAAGGCCGAGATGGACGAGGACCGCAAGGACTACCTGCGCTACCTCGGCCAGATGCGCGACAGGGCCCGCGAGGCCATGGTCGACCAGCGCGCCGCTCTCGAATGGGTCCACCCCGACCCGCAGACGATGTGGTCGCTGGCCGCGAGCCGCCGCATGTGGGAACGCCGCCAGAACGACCAGGACTTCCTGCACCTCCGCGTCGGCCGCAGCTCGCACCGCCTCGCGACGCGGCTGGTGCCGCCGCAGACCGGTCCGGTCGACGAGCTGGAGCCGATCGCCACGCTCGCGCTGCGCCGGTTCGTCCGCGCGCACTCGATCGTCCCGGACCTCCCGACCCAGATCACCCTCCGTGGGTTCGCCGCGGTCAGCATGCAGGGCGACCGGGGTCTCACCCGCGGCCTGACCAGGGCGATGCTGGCCCAGCTGGTCACCTTCCACAGCCCCGACGACGTCCTCATCGCGGTCGCGACGGCGGGCCGCGCCAAGGAGGAGTGGGAGTGGGCGAAGTGGCTGCCGCACGCCCAGCACCCGGCCCTCGCCGACGGTATCGGCCAGCTGCGGATGATGGCGGGCTCCCTCGCGCAGATCGAGCAGTGGCTCGACGAAGAACTCCGTGATCGCCAGCGGTTCTCCCGTAACGCGACGCCCGCCCCGGACCAGCCGCACGTCGTCATCATCGTCGACGACGCCGAGGTCACCCGCGAGGAGCAGATCATCCTCGAAGAGGGGCTGGTCGGTGTCACCCTGATCGACCTTTCCGACTCCATCGGCAACCTCGCGGCCCGTCGTGGCCTGCGGCTGGTCGTCGAGGAAGACCGCCTCGGCGCGCGCAGCGCCGGCGGCGTCGAATGGTTCGGCCGTCCGGACACGCTCAGCGTGGTCGAGGCCGAAGCGCTGGCCCGGCTCCTCGCCCCGTACCGCGTCGGCACCGCCGCGCAGGACGCCGCCGAGGAAGAGCCGCTGCTGTCCAACCCCGGTCTGCTCGAACTGCTGGGCATCCCCGGCGACCCGATGACCTTCGACGTCCAGCAGGCCTGGCGGCCGCGCCCGGTGCGAGACCGCTACCGCGTCCCGTTCGGCGTCGGCGAGTACGGACAGCCGGTCGAGCTGGACATCAAGGAAGCCGCGATGGAGGGCATGGGCCCGCACGGCCTGTGTATCGGGGCGACCGGTTCCGGGAAGTCGGAGTTCCTCCGCACCCTGGTGCTGGGCATGCTCGCCACGCATTCGTCGAGCACGCTGAACTTCGTCCTCGTCGACTTCAAGGGTGGTGCGACGTTCCTCGGTCTGGACGCCGCGCCGCACGTCTCCGCGGTCATCACCAACCTCGCGGACGAGGTCACGCTGGTCGACCGGATGAAGGACGCGCTGGCGGGCGAGATGAACAGGCGCCAGGAAGCGCTGAAGAACGGCGGTAACTTCAAGAACGTCTGGGAGTACGAGAAGGCCCGCGAGAACGGCGCCGACCTCGACCCGCTGCCCGCGCTCTTCATCGTCTGTGACGAGTTCTCCGAGCTGCTGGCCGCGAAGCCGGACTTCATCGACCTGTTCGTCGCCATCGGCCGTCTGGGCCGGTCGCTGCAGATGCACATGCTCCTCGCGTCGCAGCGGCTGGAAGAGGGCAAGCTGCGCGGTCTCGACTCGCACCTTTCCTACCGCATCGGTCTGAAGACCTTCTCCGCCGCGGAATCCCGTGCCGCGATCGGCGTGCCCGACGCGTTCGAGCTGCCGTCCGTGCCCGGTGGCGGTTACCTCAAGTACGACACCTCGACGCTGGTCCGCTTCAAGGCCTCGTACGTGTCGGGCCCGTACCGGCCCGCGGGCATCAAGGCCGCCGGCCCGGTCGCGACCGTGGTCCGCGCGGACAAGCGCCCGCAGCTGTTCGTCCCGGACTTCGTCGAACTGCCGAAGGAACCGGAGCCGCAGCAGATCGAGGCCGCGCCGGTGGAAGAGGCCAAGTCGGAGGAGGCCGTCGAGCCCAGTGAGCTCGACGTGATCGTGTCCCGGCTGATCGGCCAGGGCCCGCCCGCGCACGAGGTCTGGCTGCCGCCGCTCAAGGAGCCGAACTCGCTCGACACCCTGCTCCCGAACCTGAACCCCACCGACGACCGCGGTCTTTCCCCGGTCGGGTTCTTCGGCAACGGACGGCTGCAGGTGCCGATGGGCATCGTCGACCGCCCGTACGAGCAGCGTCGTGACCTGCTGTGGGCGGACTTCTCCGGTGGCGCCGGGCACGGTGTGATCGTCGGCGGTCCGCAGTCGGGCAAGTCGACGATGCTCCGGACACTGATCATGTCGATGGCGCTGACCCACACCCCCGAGGAAGCGCAGTTCTACGCGCTCGACCTCGGTGGCGGTACGTTGGCCGGTCTCCAGGGCCTGCCGCACGTCGGTGGTGTCGCCGTCGCCCGGCGCGAGCCGGACAAGGCCCGCCGGATCGTGGCCGAGCTGACCACCCTGCTCACCGAGCGGGAAGGCCGGTTCGGTGCCATGGGCATCGACTCGATGAACGAGTTCCGCAACCGCAAGCGGCGGGGCGAGATCAAGCCCGAGGAAGACGCCTTCGGTGACGCCTTCCTGATCGTCGACAACTGGAAGGCGCTGCGGGACGACTTCGACGAGCTGGAGATCTCGATCACCAAGCTCGCCACCCAGGGTCTTTCCTACGGTGTGCACGTCATCATCGCGGCGAACCGGTGGGCGGACATCCGCCCGGCGATCAAGGACATGATCGGTACCCGGTTCGAGCTCCGCCTCGGTGACCCGAGCGAGTCCGACATCGACCGCCGGGTCGCGGTGAACGTCCCGGCCGGCCGCCCCGGCCGTGGTCTCACCAGGGACAAGCTGCACCTGCTGACCGGTCTTCCGCGCATCGACGGATCGAGCAACCCGGACGACGTCGCCGCCGGTGTCGCCGACGCGGTGGCGAAGATCAAGGCCGCGTGGAAGGGCCGTCCGGCGCCGCAGGTCCGCCTGCTGCCGGAGATGGTCACCTACGACGAGGTCCTGTCCATCGACTCCAAGCGCAACACGAAGCTGGTGCCGATCGGCGTCAACGAGGAAGACCTGCAGCCGATCTACCTCGACTTCGCCGCCGATTCGCATTTCTACGCGTTCGCGGACGGCGAGTCGGGCAAGACGAACCTGCTGCGCCAGATCACCCGGGGTATCACCGAGCGGTACACGACGCAGGAAGCGGTCATCATCCTCGTCGACTACCGGCGCACGATGCTCGGCTTCATCGGCGGAGACCAGTTGCTCGGCTACGCGGTGTCCGCCGCGCAGCTGGACAGCATGGTCAAGGACGTCCACGGGTCGATGACCCGGCGGCTCCCCGGTCCGGACGTGACGCAGGAGCAGCTGAAGACCCGGTCCTGGTGGACCGGTCCGGAGCTGTTCGTCATCGTCGACGACTACGACCTGGTCGCCACTCAGACGAGCAACCCGCTGAAGCCGCTCGCCGAGTTCCTCGCGCAGGCGAAGGACGTCGGTCTGCACATCGTCGTCGTGCGCCGCAGTGGTGGCGCGAGCCGGGCGATGTTCGACCCGATCCTCGGCAAGCTCAGGGAGATCGCGGCGCCCGGTATGGTCATGAACGGCTCGCGGGACGAGGGCAACCTCGTCGCCAACGTGAAGCCGAGCCAGATGCCGCCGGGTCGAGGAAACCTCGTGACCCGGAAGCACGGCAAGCAGCTCATGCAGGTCTCGTGGATCCAGCCGGACTGACCTCCCGCGGAACCAGGTGAGGGACGGGCCGGGCGTGGGGTGACGACGACGATCTGCGGGAGTGGCTTGTGACAGTGCGGGTTGCGGTGGACTTCGGGACATCGAGCACCTGCGTAGTCGCTTCGATCAACGGCCGCGAGCCGCAGGTCGTCGTGGTGGACGGGCAGCCCTTGATGTCGTCGGCGGTCTACGCCGCGCCGGACGGGACGCTGTTCGTCGGCCAGGAGGCGGAGCGGCAGGCGGCGGTCGATCCGTCGCGCTACGAGCCGAATCCGAAGCGCCGGATCGACGAGGGCGACTTGCTGCTGGGCGACAACGTCCTGCGCGTGACCGACGTCGTCCACGCCGTGCTGAAACGCGCGGTGACCGAGGCGCGCCGGCTCGCGGGTGACGCCGAGGTCGAGCTGCTCGTCCTGACCCATCCCGCCGATTGGGGCGCGACCCGCACCCGTCTGCTCCGGCAGGCGGCGGGAGGGCTCGCGCGCCAGGTCGCGCTCGTGCCGGAGCCGGTCGCCGCGGCGGTCTATCACGCGGCGACGTTCGCCCCGGCCGATCTCAACTCCGAGCGCACCGTCGAGTTCAGCGGCCGCCCCGGTGACGCCCTGGCGGTCCTCGACCTCGGCGGCGGCACCGTCGACGTCTCCGTGGTGCAGCGCATGCCCGGCAGCCCGGCGGATCGCAGTTCGCCCGCTAAACGCGCCGGGTTCCAGGTGCTGGCCACCCGGGGCGATCCGAGCTTCGGGGGAGCGGACGTCGATCAGGCGCTCCTGGAGCACGTGGGGTCGCTGGTGTCGTCCGTCGACCCGCCGGAATGGCGGAAACTCGTCGAAGGCCGCGAACTCACCGACAGGCGACGGCGCCGCGTGCTGCGGCAAGACGTGCGCGGCGCGAAGGAGACGCTGTCGCGGCACGCGTACACCGACGTCCCGATGCCGCCGCCGTTCGCCGACGCGCATGTGACCCGGGAGGATCTGGAGCGGCTCATCGCGGGTCCGCTCGGGCGCGCGGTCGAGTTGACCGTGGCCGCGATCGGCGATTCCGGGCTGCGGCCGAAGCAGCTGACGGCGATCTTCCTCGTGGGCGGGTCGAGCCGGATCCCGATGGTGTCCCGGCTGGTGCACGAGCGGACCGGGGTCGTGCCCACCACGCTGGACCAGCCCGAGACCGTGGTCGCCCGCGGCGCTCTGCGTGCCGTGCTGATCGACCCGGACCGGACGGGTTCGCTGGCGGGCTCCGCCGTCTCCCGGGTCGGCGGTGCCCCCGCACCCGCCGACCGGCGTCCCGATGCCCCGCGTGCCCCGTTCCCTCCCGGCCCTCACCAGCCTGCCCCGCCCCCGCAGAGCGCGTTTAGCCCGCTAAACGCGACGCGGCAGCAGGGGCCGCCGTCGCCCCCGATGGGGCAGCAGGGGGTCGCGGCCCCGCCGCCGTGGCGGCCGGGTGAGCCCTCCCGCGAGACCGGGCCCGCCGAGCGTGGCGGGAAGAAGAAGACTCTCTGGATCGTCGCCGCCGCCGTGGTGGCCGCGGCGGCGATCACCGGCGGCGTCCTCTTCGCGGTGAACAGCGGGGAGGCCGAGCCGGAGGGCCGGACGCTCGCCCAGTACGACTACCGCTTCGTCGCGCCGCTGGACTGGACGCAGACCGACGACCGCGTCGCCAAGCGCCAGGTGGTGATCCACCCGAGCGAATCCCTCAACGGGGACGACCTCGTGGTCGCCCAGGAGAACGTGATGGACTACGACGCGACGGCCGACAGACAGAAGCTCGTCGACGAACTCAGCGGCCTGGCCCGGCTGGAGCCGGACAAGTACAGCGGCTTCAACGGCGCCGCGAACTACGCCGGCAAGTCCGTCATCTACTACCGCGAGACCAAGCCGAGCGCACGCGTCGACTGGTATGTCGTCGCTCAAGGAAAGATCCGCGTCCACATCGGTTGCCAGTACGGCACCGGCTCACCGCTCGAACAACGGGTGAGCGCGGCCTGCGAGCAGGTCGTCAAAACGATGGTGGTCGTCAACTGAAGGGGGAGGCACATGCCACCCGAACCCGAGACCGCCGCCGAGCACTTCGCGCGTACAGGACGCGACGCGGTCACCTATGCCCGGCAGGTCGCCCGTACGGCCAAAGCGCGTTACGAACGCCGCCGGGGCGAGAACGCCGAACTGGCGAAGCAGTTCGGCAAGGGGCGGCTCGCTGGCGGCGAGACCGCGCCGACCCCCGCCGTCGTCCGGAACGCCGCGAAACGGTTCCGCGCGGGCGCCGGTCTTCCGGTTCCCGCTTTGCCACCGGCGGCGGATTTGGTTCCCCTTCGGCCGGAACCCGTGTCCAGACGGCCACGTGTGGGTGACGACGACGAGGACTTTTCGCAGTCGCGAATCATGAGCCGCGGCGATTGACCGGCTGCTGTGCATTCGCTAAATCCCGTGGTGGAAGCCCTTTTTCGCGCGTGAATCGCAGCGCGTGGGCCGGATTCCCGCGATCGGTTCCCGCCGGGAGCGTTAACGCAAGCAACTACTTGAAACCAACGAGCGACAAGAGGGAACCAGACGTGGCAGTGTCTCCGTCGTAGGTCCGTACCAAACGAACTTCACCGAGTACGGATAAACCACGAACGAAGGGGGTAGCTCCCATGGCTGGCGGATTTACCGGGACAGTTGAGCAGTTCACTCAGTCCGAGAAGCGCGTGACCGAGGTCCGCGTTTCGATGGACCAGAACCTGAGCAAGCTTCGCGACAACATCGAGGCCACCCGCGCGGGCTGGACCGGTGACGCTGCGATCGCGTTCAACAACGTGATGAAGCGCTTCGACGAGGCGGGCCGTGGGCTCAACCAGGCCCTCCAGAACATCGGTGACCTGCTCGAGCAGGCCGGTTCGAAGTACAACGCGACCGAGCAGCAGCAGCAGGAGCTCATCAAGTCGGTCAACCAGGGCTTCGGCGTCCTCGGCTGATTCGGCTACACCGCACCAAAACCAAGACTTTCTGATTACTGGAGGAACTTATGGGCGAGATGAAGGTCGATTACGCCACGATCCACGCGGCGGCCGACGACTGCAAGAACACCGGTGGCGAGCTGGAGTCCCTCTTCGGGCAGCTGAAGAGCGACCTGGCCCCGCTGGTCAACACCTGGGACGGTGACGCGAAGACCGCGTACATGGCCGCTCAGCAGGAGTGGGACAACAAGTTCGAGGAGCTCAAGCAGCTGCTCGCGCAGGTCGCCGGCGTGCTGCCGCAGCTGGCCGACGGCTACCAGGCCACGGAGCAGGGCGTCACCGGCCTGTTCTGAGTCTCCCGGCTCCGAACGAGCAACGGCGGGCAGGCATCCTCGGATGCCGAGCCCGCCGTTTCGTTTGTGTCAAAGGAAAAGCCGCGACGGTCACCGTCGCGGCCTTTCCGTGTCCGTACCGCTCAGTGCGGCGCGCCGACCTCGAATTCCGGGGTGGTGTTCAGCACCCGGACGGTGACTTTCTTCTGCTGGCCCGAAAGGTCGATCGAGCAGTCGAACGTGGCGCCGTTCTCCACCGGTTGGCCGGAAGGACAGCTCACATTCTTCACGTCCGGCTCCCCGTAGTGTTCGTTGAGCACGCGGACGACACCGTCCTGGACCGATTTCTGATCGAGCGTGTCACCGGCGAAGGCGCCGAGCAGCCAGGCCCCGACGCCGCCCGCGATCACGACGGCGGCCGCGATCCCGCCGATCAGCAAGGTCTTCTTCGAAGCCTTGGGCTTCTTCGCGGGCTCCGTCCCGAAGGCGCCGAGCCCGCCGTACTGAGACGGCTGTGCCTGCTGCGCGGGCTGGAACCCTCCGCCGTACTGACCCTGCGGGGGAGTGCCCGGACTTTGTTGCTGTGCCTGCCAATCCTGCTGCTGCGGCATCGGCTGCTGCTGCGGTTGTTGCCACCCCGTGCCCTGCGCCGGGGGTGCGCTTTGCTGCCAGGGCCCGGAAAAAGAGCCGGTGACGCCGGGCTGCTGCTGCCATTGCCCGGTGTAGGAGCCGGTGTTCGCGGCGCCCGCGTCGTTCTGCTGCCACTGCCCGGCATGCGGTCCGGTGGCCTGGCCTTCCTGTTGCCAGCCCTGCTGCTGGTTCCCGGGATTCGCCGGGGGTTGCCACCACTGCTGCGGCTGTTGCGGCTGCTGTTCGGTCATGCCTCAGACGCCTTTCAGCTCGTTGAAGCGGCGGTTGAAGTCGTCCTTGGCGGCCTTGTCCGGCAGCACGGTGATCTGCGAGGCGTCCGGCAGCTTCGGCAGATCCTGCGTGCTCGCCTTGCCGGTGAAGCGGAAGTCGTAGCGCAGCTCGATCTTGTGCCCGCCGCCCTCGATCTTGGCCTCCATCACGATCTGGCTCAGCGTCCCGTCCGGGTTGAGGGAGACGGTGGTGTGCACGGGGGCCTTCTTCATCTCGGCCGTGACCGCGCTGCTGATCGACGTCGGCAGGATCTCCACGCGCCGTTCCATGAACTTGCCGAACGGGACGTCGGCGGTCAGCTCGATCCGGTTCTCCGGAAGGCTTTTGGCGCCCTTCACGATCTTCTTGTCCGCGTTGTAGGCCACGGCGATCGCGTCCGCCATCTTGCAGGCGGTGATGATCCCGACCCACGCGCAGGGGATGGTCAGCCCGGCCTCCGACTTCGGCATCGAAACCCACGGTGTCGGGGCGAGGCTCTTGTAGACGGGCCCGAGGTACACGTACTCGACGGCCCCGTCACCCGGGGTGTACCAGTCGATGCTGTCGTCCGGGTTCTTCTGCGAGCGCTGACGGCTGACCCGGCTTTCCGGCGAACCGGTGCGAGCCGAGGAGAGCGTGCTGCGGATGTACTTCTCGTCGAAGCGGAAGTAGGCGCCCGACTCGATGGTGACGTCGCGCTGGTCGCCGATGGTGTCCTGCAGCTTGTTCATCGCCGTTTCGAACTTCGTGCCGACGTAGGTCGCCGCGTCGTCGCCCTTCGGCACGGCCGTGCCCGCGCGCCCCTGGCCGCAGGCGGTGGTCAGCACCAGCACGGCGCTCAGCACGCACAAGATGGTCGTTGGACGTTTGTTCATCGCCGTTCCCCTGATCGAGTCCCCCGCGCGCGGTGCGCGTCCGGATCGTCTCATCCTCTCCCGCGAAGGACGATGCCGTGGGCGGTTCCGCCACACCGGCGAGGTACAGTTGCGGGGCGCCCGCCGGGCGCCGGTCCTAGTATGGGACCCCGGACCGACCCCCGCTTCGCAGTAGGGTCGGGCGTGGGGGTATCTTCATATGTCGTTGTGCGCTGCGGCGCGTAAGCGCTAGGCCCGCACAGAACCCACACGCAATGTTGACGACGAGGTAGACCCTTGCCCACGTACAGCCCCAAGCCCGGCGACGTCACTCGTGCCTGGCACGTGATCGACGCCGAGGATGTCGTGCTCGGCCGGCTCGCGACCGAGGTCGCCACGCTGCTGCGCGGCAAGCACAAGCCGACCTACGCCCCGCACGTGGACACCGGTGACTTCGTCATCATCGTCAACGCCGAGAAGGTCGCGCTCACCGGTAACAAGCGTGAGCAGAAGTTCGCGTACCGGCACAGCGGTTACCCCGGTGGTCTGCGTAAGCGCTCCTTCGGCGAGCTGCTCGACACCAAGCCCGAGCACCTGCTCGAGAAGGTCGTCAAGGGCATGCTCCCGAAGAACAAGCTCGGCCGCGCCCAGGCGAAGAAGCTCAAGGTCTACGCCGGCGCCGAGCACCCGCACGCCGCGCAGCAGCCGCAGGCGCGCGAGATCACCAAGATCGCGCAGGTCGCGCAGTGAGTGAGGAACAGTCTGTGACCAGCACCGAGGAGACCGTGACCGAGGCCGTCGCGGCCACGGAGACCGCTCCGGTCGGCGACGCCGTCGCGACCAGCGAAACCCCCGCCGCCCCGCGCCCGTCGCGTGCCGCCGGTGGCAACGCCCAGACCGTCGGCCGCCGCAAGGAGGCCGTCGTCCGGGTGCGCGTCGTTCCCGGTACCGGTGAGTTCAAGCTCAACGGCCGCACGCTCGAAGAGTACTTCCCGAACAAGGTGCACCAGCAGCTCATCCGTGAGCCGCTGGTGACGGTCGACAAGCCCGACTCGTTCGACATCTTCGCCAACCTGCACGGTGGCGGGATCTCGGGCCAGGCCGGTGCGCTTCGTCTCGCGATCGCCCGTGCGCTCGTCGAGGTCGACGCCGACGACCGCCCGGCCCTGAAGAAGGCCGGCTTCCTGACCCGTGACGCTCGCGCCACGGAGCGGAAGAAGTACGGCCTCAAGAAGGCCCGTAAGGCTCCGCAGTACAGCAAGCGCTGATCGCGCCTCTGGCGCAACCCGCGGAAGCGCCCATCCGTCTCTCGGATGGGCGCTTCCGTGTTTCCGGGGTCCTTCGGGCCTCGCTCGCCCGCCAGTCCCACTTGTCACACCCGCCACACGTGCCCCACCCGTGTCGCGTTTAGCCCGCTAAAGTCGCGCGCGTCGCGTTTAGCCCGCTAAAGGCGAACCGGGGGTGCGGGAGGGTGGAGAGGGGCACTGGCTAGGTTGTCGTGGTGGTTTTTCAAGGAGGTCGACAGATGGCTCGTCTATTCGGTACCGACGGCGTACGTGGCCTCGCCAACGGGGAGCTGACCCCGGAGCTGGCGCTCTCGCTCGCCGCCAGCGCCGCCCGCGTCCTCGCCGCCCACGACCGTTCGCACCGCCCGGTCGCGGTCGTCGGCCGTGACCCGCGAGCCAGTGGCGAGATGCTCGAAGCCGCCGTCGTGGCGGGACTCACGTCCGCCGGCGCCGACGTGCTCCGTCTCGGTGTCCTCCCGACGCCCGCCGTCGCGTATCTCGTCGGCGCGCTCGAAGCGGATCTCGGCGTGATGATCTCCGCCTCCCACAACCCGATGCCCGACAACGGCATCAAGCTCTTCGCCGCCGGCGGCCACAAACTTCCCGACGGGATCGAAGACGAGATCGAAGCCGGTCTCGCCGCCCCCGTCACCCGCCCGACCGGCATCGGCGTCGGCCGGGTCAAGGACGTCCCCGACGCGGGTGACCGCTACATCCAGCACCTGCTGTCGGCCACCCCGCATCCGCTCGAGGGCCTGCGCGTCGTCGTCGACTGCGCCAACGGCGCGTCCTCCTTCGCCGCCCCCGAGGTCTACCGCAAGGCCGGCGCCGAGGTCATCGCGATCCACGCCGACCCGGACGGCGTGAACATCAACGAACACTGTGGGTCGAATCACCCGGACGCGTTGCGCGCGGCCGTCGTCGAGCACAACGCCGACCTCGGGATCGCGCACGACGGTGACGCCGACCGCTGTGTCGCGGTCGACGCCGCGGGTGAACTCGTCGACGGCGACCAGATCATGGCCGTCCTCGCGCTCGCTCTCGCCGAGACCGGCGAGCTGACCAAGAACACCCTGGTCGCGACCGTGATGAGCAACCTCGGCCTGCACCTGGCGATGCGCGCGCACGGCATCGACCTCGTCACCACCGCCGTCGGCGACCGCTACGTCCTCGAAGAGCTCCGCGCGAGCGGGTTCGCGCTCGGTGGCGAGCAGTCGGGTCACGTCGTCCTTCCCGCCTACGCGACCACCGGCGACGGCCTCCTCACCGCGCTGCGGGTGATGAGCCGCATGGCGTCCACCGGTAAGTCGCTCGCCGACCTCGCCGCCGTCATGAACCGCCTGCCGCAGGTGCTGGTGAACGTCCCGGTGGCGGACAAGGCGGCGGTCGCCGTCTCGGCCGCGGTCCGTGACGCGGTCGGCGCCGTCGAAGCCGAGCTCGGCGAAGAAGGCCGTGTCCTGCTGCGGCCGTCGGGCACCGAGCAGCTGGTCCGCGTCATGGTCGAGGCCCCGGCGCACGACACCGCACAGGCGGCCGCGGACCGGCTCGCGGGAGTCGTCTCCTCCGCCTCGTAAGCCCTCTCACGTTCTCCCCAAGTCGCTGCGCTGCGGTTACCGGCCCGGTACATTCCGTGTGCAAGGAACGGCACCGGGAGGGCTTGGGCCACGTCTGATCTCCGACGCAGATCGTTGCCCAGGGTGAGGGGGAGACATGGCCGGCGGCCACAAGGTCGATCCGCAGGCGTTGACGCAGGCGGCCAAGGCACTGAGCGACATTCCGAAGCACGCTTTGGAACAGCCATTGGCCGCGGTCAAGGACATCCAGCTGATCGCGATGGACTTCGGGCAGGGACACCAGGACAGCTACGGTCCGTACCGGCCCGCAGTCACGCGGCTGGCGAACATGGCCGACAGCTATCTCAAGGCCGCTGACCTGTTCGCGCAGAAGCTGACCGCCTCGGGTGGCAAATACGAGGCCAACGAGGCCGACACGAGCCAGGCTGTGAAAGCGAGTGGCCGGTGACCGCCAAGGAAGAAGACGACCTCCCGACTCGGGCAGAGGTCGAGCAGATCATCAACGACGAGCGGATCCCATGGGACGTCCGGCGTGATCTCGCTCTCCAGTACATCGACTACATCGAAGACGAAGACCCCGATGAGGTCGGCTTCGCCAGCGACGAGGACAAAAACGGTTTCCGTGACGCCGTAAAGGCGCAGATGAAGATCAGCGAAGGCGATCTCAACGGGAACAACTTCTGGGGCGGGATGCTGTCCGACATCCCGGTGATCAACAGCCTGGAAGAAAGTGTTCAGGTCGCGTACGGCAATGCCAAGGGCTATGTCGACAAGTTCGCCGAAGAAGGCCGCCAGGCGAACCAAAAGGCCAACGCCGACGCCAGGGCGGGCCTCGATCAGATGGCCTCGAAGGCGACCGCCACCAATCCCGCCGCGGAGACCTCGGACCAGATCCTGGACTTCGGCAAAGCGTCGTTCCGGAACATCGAGATCTTCGTGCCGCTCTACAACCGTTCGGTCGCGGCGGTGCATTCCGGCGCGCCTGCGGACATCAACCAGCTGCGTGAGTTGTACGACCAGCAGCGGAAGATCCCGTTCGGGAAATTCGCGGCCGGTGCCGACGAGTTCACGAAGCTGAAGGAAGCGGTCGCCACCTCGTCCGCTGACGTGTCCGGGGAGATGAACAAGAACCTCGGAGGCTGGGAGGGGGCCGCTGCGGACCAGGCGCGGACCTACCAGCAGAACTACGAGGCCAAGACGAAGGTGGTCGCCGACGGCGCGGAGCACGCGGCCGTCGCGATCATGACGGCGGCCGGATCGGTCGCGAAGTTCTGCCGCGACAAGGCCGACTGGATGATCAAGGCGTCGTGCGACCGGCTCGGTGAGGTGACCGCGCAGGACCTGGATCGGATCATCCGCATCGCGGAGCTCGGCGACAACGCCAGCCAGGACGACTTCAAGCACTGCTCGAAGTTCCTCGACCAGCAGTCGCGCGACATGATCAACGACGACGACTGCGACCTCGACGACGACACGATCGAGCACATCATCGGACAGGTCAAAAGCTACCTGTCGGGAACCTTCAATCCGTTCTACTCGAAGTACCTGAACGACTTCAGGACCATGTGCGCCAATACCCACGCCGCGGTCGCCGGGGCTTGGCAGGGGCTGACCGACTTCTTCAGCCAGCTCGAAGAGAACCCGTTCGTCAATCTCGACGCGGCCGCCGGGACCTCGGGCGGTGGGTTCAAGACCGGTGGAGGCCAGGAGAACGGCGGCGGGCACACCGGCGGTCCTGGATCAGGACCCGGTAGCGGTGGCGGCGGCAACACCACGCCGATCGGTGACGCGAAGCCTCCCGCCCCGCCGGCGCCGCCGAGCCCTCCGGACCCGAACATCAACCCCGTCACGGAGAAGCCGCTCGAAGTCGACCCGGAGACCGGCGAGGCGTACCCGATCGATCCGCGCACCGGAGAGGCGGTCAAGCCGGAGGCCCCGGAACCCGTCACCGTCGAGCAGGGCGATCACAAGATCTCCATGGCCGAGCCCGGCAAGGACGGCAAGATGGGGATCTCGGTCGACGACGGCTCGGGGCAGCCGAAGGACTACAAGCTCGACTTCGGCGACTCGCGACCGTTGGCGGACGACACTCCGAACCGCGGACCCGGCGGCGACCCGGCGGCGGGCGGCGCGATCCATCGTGACACCGCACAACGACCGGACGCTCCGCGGGTGGAAGACCAGGCGTTCAAGCCCGGTCCGGACGGCAAGATCCACATCGAGGACGGCACCCTCAAGATCACCGCGGAGCGGCCGGACGGGCCGGACGGGCCCACCCGGGTGACGGTCGACGACGGCAGCGGCAAGCCGACGACGTACACCCTTGGCGAAGAGAATCCAGCGGCCAAGACGGCCGCTGGAGCCGGTGGCGCCGAGGCTCGTCCGGACGCCGCGGTGCCGGGCGGCAGGCACGCCGCCGAGCCCGGTTCCGGTCAGCCCGTGGAATCGGCGGCGAGGGACCACGCGACGACGCAGGCCGCTCCGGAGCCGGCGTCGCAGGGGGAAGCCCAGTCCGCGCGAACGCACGATGTTCCGGCTTCCGGCGCGGTCGAAGCCCCGGCGGCCGCCACTGAGCAGACCACGCCGGCCGCGGATTCGGAGTCGACGTCGCCGCAGTCACTGAGCAGTCCTATGGGTGACGACGGCGCACTCGGCGAGATCTCCGATCCGGCGGGTGCCGGCGGCGGCGCGTCCACCTCCTCGACCTCGGGGCTCGGCTCGGCGCCGGGCGGGGGTGGCGACCAAGCCGCCGCCATGAGCGGTGGAATGGGCATGATGGGCGGCGGCATGATGGGTGGTGCCGGCGCGGGTGGCGGCGGTGGCGAGGATCAGCAGCGCTCCTCGAGTGGTTACCGCGTCGACGGCGGCCTCTTCGACACGGCGACGTCGAGCAGCCGGATCAGCGGTTCCCTCGACGACGACGGTGTCATCGGGTTCCGCTAGCGGCCGGTATCAGCGAGGGAGGACTGACCGTGGGTTCCGAGGACGCGCTTGCCGCGATGAAGAGCAAATTGGCGAATCTGGAGAGTGAGAACTCCGCAAGGATGGCTCTGCTCGACAAGCGCCGTGAAGAGGCACTCGCCGAGGCCAAGGAGAAGTTCGACAAACAGTCGAAGATCCAGGGCGGTGTCATCGTCCGGTTGCAGGAGCGCAACCGCAAGGCCAAAGCCGCGGGCGGCTGGGCGACCGAGTCGACGCTGAGCGAGAAGGTCGAGGACGACGGCGACTTCGGGTTCGAGGAAGACGAGGCCGAGAAGGAGCGCCGGGCCGGGTACCGGACGGCGGAGGAGCCGCCGGTCGTGTACCGGCCGCCTGCGCCTTCCGTGCCGGCGTCGGCACCTCCGCCGCCTCCGGCTCCCGCGCCGGAAGAGCGTCCGGCCGGGCGGCACCGGCGGGCGGCGGCCGCGCGGGGTGACGACGACGATTTCGCCAACACCGACTGGCTGGCGACCTGAGCGGTCAGGTTCGCAGCGCGACGATGGCCCGTTCGACGCCGTGGAAGACGGCGTGCGTCTTGTACCGCACGTCCTCGGCGACGTGGTCGGGAGTCAGGATCTCGGCGAGGGCGCGAAGCGCGACTTCGCCCTCGGCGACCGCGACCCGCGAGCCGGGGCAGGTGTGCCGGCCGAGGCCGAAGGCGAGTTCGGCGTCGGGGCCCAGCGGGATGGCCAGTTTGTCCCCGGTCGTGAAGTCCTTGCCCGCCAGGGAGAACGGCGCGATCACGCGGCGTGCGGCGAAGCGGGTCGGGGCGATTTCGTGGATGAGACCGCGTACGTCGTCGAGGACGTCGGGGCGGCGTAGGAGTTCGAGGCCGGCGAGGGCGAGGAAGTTCATGGAGTTCTCGTATGCCGCGTGGGCGAGCATCACCGGCGTGATCATCAGCTCGTCCTCGGTGATCCGGCCCGTTTCGTGCGCTTCGCGGAGCAGCGCCAGCCCGCCGCCTTCGACGGCCGTCGCCTTGAGGAAGAACATCGCGACCCTGAGCGCGGCGGTGTCGGCCCCGGCGGGTCCGCCCGACCAGACGTCGAGGTTCGCGGCGGTCTCGGAAAGGTTCGTCAGCAGCTTCTCTCCGAGCGGCTCGACCGTGCCGAGCACCGCCTCCGTCACCCTGGCCGCCGCGGGCCTGGCGAAATCGGCCACCAGGTCGAACCGCGGGAGCGACTTTAGCGGGCTAAACGCGATCCGGAGGTCGGAGAGCACGGCGTCCGGAAGCGGCTCCACCAGGGCGATGACCTCCTTGACGACCGCGCGCAGCCGCCGGTGGTCCGCGCCGTCCATCAGCAGGAGATTCGGGGTCTCGGCCGCGGCACCGCCCGGGTTCGAGCTGAGCTCGCGGTCGCGCAGGGCCTTGACGCGATCCGCCGGATCGTCCAGCACGAAGAAGTCGTCCACATTCGTATGATGCCCATGCCGCGGCCGGAGGATGTGCCAGTGCTCTCAGAAGTGCCCGAAGAAGTTCTGCGGACCCCGCTCGTGCGGCGGCTGCTCGAACGCGCCGAGGTCGAGCGCCCGGCGTACACGCACCTCGATTGCTCGAACCGGCACGAACCCGTCGAGGACACGCTGACCTGGGCGGAGCTGCTCGTCCACGTCCGGGCGGTCGCGGCGAAGCTGCGTGAGGTGATCCAGCCGGGAGACCGCGTCGCGATCACGGCGCGGCAGGACCTCTCGTACGTCGTCGCGTTCTTCGGCGCGCTGTACGCCGGGGCGGTCGCGGTGCCACTGTCCGCTCCCGACGTCCGAGCTCACCGCGAACGGCTGGTCGGCGTCCTCAACGACTGCGACGCCGACATCTGGCTCACGTCGGAAGCCCTGGTCGAGCGGCTGACGGAGTTCGCCGAGACCGAGCCGGTTCCGGTGCCCCGCGAGATCATCGCCGTCGACACCCTGCCGGCGGATCCGGCGGACCAATCGCCGCCGTCGCCGGTTTCCCCCGAAGACCCCGCCTATCTGCAGTACACCTCTGGCACGACGCGATCACCCGCCGGCGTGATCGTCACGCATCGGGCGTTGTCGGCCGCCTGCTGGCAGATCTGCGACGCCTACGACGTCGACGAGCGCACCACGTGCGTCGGCTGGATCCCGTTCTTCCACGACATGGGGCTGGCGCAACTGCTCGCGGGGACGATGCACTCCGGCGGCCGGACGGTGTTCATCGCGCCGCTGGAGTTCATCCGGCGGCCGGAGCGCTGGCTGCTGCTGATGTCGTCCTATCCGAACACGCTCACGGCGGCCCCGAACTTCGCTTACGACCTGGTGACCGAGGCCGTGCCGGCGTCGAAGCGCGCCGAGTACGACCTCTCGACGGTGTCGATCGCGCTCAGCGGCAGTGAACCGGTCCGGGCGGCGACCGTCCGGGAGTTCCTCGCCGCTCATGAACCCCACGGCTTCCCGCGTGGCGCGTTCCGGCCGTCCTACGGTCTGGCCGAGGCCACGGTTTACGTCGCCAGCGGTGATTCCGACGGCCCGGTGGTGACCGAAGTGGACGGCAGGGAAGTCGTGGAGATCGGCTGGCCCAGGGGACAGCGGGTCCGCGTCGTCCCGACTCCGGATCGCGTTTTGCCCGCTAAAGGCGAAGTGGGCGAGATCTGGGTCAAGGGGCCCAACGTGGCGGCCGGGTACTGGCGGCGTCCGGAGCTGACCGCCGAGGTGTTCGACGCCGAACTCGACGGCGAGGGTGGCTGGCTCCGCACCGGAGACCTGGGCGCGATCCGCGACGGCAGGCTGTCGGTGACCGGTCGCATCAAGGACCTGATCATCATCGACGGCCGTAATCACAGCCCCCATGACATTGAGGAGACGGTCGCCGCCGCGCACCCCCTCCTCGGGCCCGAACGGGTCGCCGCGTTCTCGGTCGACGGCGACGAAGGCGAGGGCGTCGTCGTGGTCGCCGAGCGTGCCCGGAAGGCCCCCGACTTCGACGAATCCGAGATCGCGCGGGCCGCCACCCGCGCCGTCGCCGAGCGGCACGACGTGCGCCTCCGCGCCTTCTTCCTGGTGAAACCCGGCGGCCTGCCGCGGACCTCCAGCGGCAAGGTCGCGCGTTCCGCGGCCAGAACGCGGTACTGGACGGCGGATGGGACAGAATCCACCCATGGCAGCTGACGGGAGCGAGTACGTCGACGAGATCAAGGCCCTCGTCTGCGAGACCTTCGACGTCGATCCGGACACCATCGACGAGAACACGCCCTTCGCCGAGATGGGTGTCGACTCCCGGCGCCGCGTCCGGCTCCTGGCGACGGTCGAGGTGGAGTTCGGTATCGACATCGATCTCGACGAGCTGGACCGCCTGGTCGACATCCGGGGCGCGGCGACCGTGCTCGCGGAGGCCGTCGAGGCGGGCGCCAAACCGCGAAAACGCGGTCTACCAGGCTTCTTGCGCCGAAATCGTTTGAGTTAGCAAAGGTGTGAATGTCCCTGCGGTCTCGATGACCGGTGGGTACATTCTGTGTGCATATGCGACGGCACCTGATGCGGTCGGCGTGCGTCGTAGGTAGGACAACGAGGCGGATACAGAGCGGGACGAAGGGGGCACCGGTCATGCCGGACGGGGGCTACAAAGCCGATTCAGAGGCGATGCTCACGGCGTCGACGTCGTTGGAGCGCGCGGCTGAGAAAACGACGTCCGAGGCGGGGAAGGTGGGGCCGACCCAGGTCGGGCCCGAGAACTTCGGCCGGGTCCACAAGGACTATCAAAAGGGCTACGCCACCGGGATTCTCGCCATTTCCGACGCGATGAAGGGCTACGCAGGCCAGCTCACCCAGCTCGCCGGCGGCGTCAGCACCGCGTCGACCCGCTACACCTCATCCGACCAGGCGAACGCCGCGGCCGCCAACAAGGCGGGAGCCCAGTAATGAGTGAACCGACGCCCGCACAGATCAGGGAAATCCTGAACGACCCGTACGTCACGCAGGGCACCAAAGACGCCTTGTTGCTGCCGTTCGGTAACAGGGAAGAGGCCTACAAAAAGGCCGTCGCCGAACGTGACTCGAACGCGGCAGGGGACAAGAAGCAGGCGGCCGCGACGAAGCAGGCCGACAAGGACCTCGACGCCATGTCCCGGCCGGCCGCCGGGGGTGCGACCACCAAGTCCGACCAGGTGCTCGACCTGGGAAAGCCGGCGCTGGACTTCTTCTCCGACTGGGCCGAGCAGGTCTGGAACAAGATGCCGGAGAAGTCGGGCGAAATCAGCTACAAGACCGACATCTGGGACCGGTTCCACGAGAACCGTGAGATCAATTTCCAGAAGATGTTCGACGAGGTCGAGGACCTCGCCGACGCCAAGAAGATCGTCGAGCAGACTCAGAAGGACGCGACTTCGGCGTTGACCACGCTCTTCCACGACTGGAAGGGCAAGGGGGCGACGGCCGCGAAGGTCAAGTACGAGCAGCGAATCCAGCCCGACGCGAAAGAACTCATCGCGCAGATGGAAGGTGCCATCAAGCTGGTGCCTTCGACCATCGACAAGATCTACAGCGCACTCAAGCTGAAGGTCGACGAGACGCTGAAGCTGCGTGTCGACAAAGTCGCCACAGCGCCGCTGTACACGGCGAAGCAGGTCGTCGAGATCGCGAACGGCAAGGTCGATTCCAAAGAAAAGCTCATGGACGTCGCGGTCTGGCTCGACTCCGCGTGTCCGGGCAACAACCTCGCCGAACGGCTGCGTGACGACGACTGCAAGCTGAACGACGAGAACAAGGACTACGCGATCGGGGCCGCGAAGCAGTGGCTGAAGGGCTCGTTCGCCACCGAGTTCGGCGAGCGGTACGAGAACTTCAAGAAGCTCTGCAAGAACGCGACCGAGACGATCAACACGCAGTACCACGAGCTTTCGCGGTTCATGGAGGACTACACGAACCCGTTCCCCGCGCCCGGGTCCGAGAAGACGACGCCGCCCGATGACGGCAAGAAGGAAGGCGGCGGTAACACCGGTGGCGGTAGTGGCGGCGGAAGCGGGAGCGGCGGTGGAAGCGGCAGTGGCGGTGGTGCCAGCACGCCGCCCGCCGCTTCGGTCCCCGAGACGCCGAAGCCGGAGGAGAAGCCCGCCGAGGGCATGAACCCGGTCACCGGGAAGCCGCTTGAGCTGGACCCCGAGACCGGCAAGCCGTACCCGATCGACCCCGCGACGGGCGAGGCGATCAAGGACGGCATCGACGGTCAGGACACCATGACCGTCCAAAAGGGCGACAACAAGATCGAGATGTCCGAGCCGGATAAAGACGGCAAAATGGACATCAAGGTCGACGACGGCAAGGGTAACGAGAAGGACTACAAACTCGACTTCGACGACCCGAAGGGCGAGGACGGCAAGCCCGGCGAAGAGGGTAAAGACGGCAAGGAAGGCGAGTTCGGGCCGAAGGGCACGGTCAAGGAGGGCGAGCCCGGTCCCGACGGTGTCTACCGGCCCGGTCCGGACGGCAAGATCCACATCCAGGACGGCAACCTCAAGATCACCGCCGAGCAGCCGGACGGCCCGAACGGCCCGACCGTGGTGACCGTCGACGACGGCAAGGGCGAGCCGACCACTTACACCCTCGACGAAAAGGGTGAGAAGAAGGAGCTCAAGCCCGGCGACGACCTCAAGAACGGTCTCGACGACCGGAACCCCGGCAACCCGCAGCCCGGCAAGACCGACGACATTCGCACGATGCCCGCCCCGGCCGAAGGCGGGATGGCGCCCGGTGGAGGCGGCGGCAGTGGCTTCAGCGCTCCGGGCGGCGTCGAGGTCGGTGTCGGTGCCGAAGGGACCGCTGGGGTATCCGCGGGAGCCGAAGCCGCCGGTGGTGGTGGCGCTTCGGGTGCCGGCGCCGATGGCACCGTGCCGACCGCCAGCGGCGGCGGAGGCGGTGGCAGCTTCGAAGGCGCGCTCGGGAACCCCATGGAGGGTGGTTCGTCGGGTGCGCTGAACGAAGCCGGCTCGCTGGAAGCGGGCATGCAGTCCGGGGGCGGCGCGCAGCCTGCCGGGGCCGAAGGCGGTCTCGGGATGGCTCCCGGCGGGATGGATCCGGCGCCCGCGGGTGCCGGCGGTGCCGGTGCCGGAAGCTCGCCCGCCGGAATGGGCGGCATGATGGGTGGAATGGGCGCCATGGGCGGCGCGGCCGGCGGTGGCGGAGGTGACACGCAACGCGGGTCGAGCCAGTACCGCGTCGAGGGTGGCATTTTCGAGACCAGTGGCGCGGGCGGCCGGATCAGCGGATCGCTCGACGACGAGGGTGGCGACCGTTCGATCAGTTACGAGCGATGATCGCCTGACCGGGGAACGAGGGAGGACCGATGAGCGCTGTTGACCGGCTGGCGGCCGCCATGTCCAGGCAGGACGCCGCCATCACGGAGCAGTTGGAGCAGCGCGGGCTGCGCGAGCGGCATCTCGCCGACGCCAAGGCCCAGGCGGTGGAGACCATGCAGAAGGACGCCGCCATCCACGACAAGTACGCAGCTCATATGCAGGAGCTGGGGAAGCGGAGCAAGGAGGCGGGTGGCTGGCTGACCGGCAAGACGACCGCCGACCGCAGCCACACGATCGGCTTCGACATCGAGGACGACGACAAGCCGGACGCCAGGTTCGCCGAGTTCGGTGCGCGTCCTGACGCGTCGAGGCCGGCGCCGCCTCCGCCGCCTCCTCCGATCGCCCCTGGGGTGCCCGGGATGCCGACGACAGTGGATGTCGCACCTGCGGCGCCGACGCCCGCTCCGGGTGCCGCGGCGCCCGAGGCGCCTGGCACACCCGCGCGTCGTCGTGGTCGTCACGCCCGTGATGACAAGGGCTTCGACGACGACGACTTCTCGAACAACTCGTGGATGGTCGACTGACCTGCTTCGGCACCGGATCGCGTTTAGCGGGCTAAACGCGATCCGGTGGGTCAGGCGGCGGGTTCGTCTTGGAGCTCGATGGGGGCGCGTTTGACGTCGGCGTCCAGCAGCGGCTGGTACTTCGTCGTCCCCGTCAAATGAGTGAGAAAGAACGCGGTGAACAGCGCCCGCGCCAGCTGCTGGGTCCCGCGGTGCGGCTTCCCGTGCAGCAGCAGCTGGCTCCAGTGCCTGCCTTCGGTGACGCCGAGGTGCGACGACTTCCCGAGCTTCCGCAGCTGCACCGGCCCGCCCCACGCGTCCGCGATGGCCTCGGCATGGCCGACCGGCGGCGCGACCAGGTCTTCGCTCGCCGCGAGGTGCAGGCCGGGCACGGTCACCGACCGGGCCGACACCGTCGCCGGCGGCAGCGTCTGAGCGGGGGTGATGGTCGCGACGGCGCGGATCTCGGGGCGCTCGTCGTTCTCGGCCGCCTGCGCGGCGGCCAGCACCGCCGAACCGCCGCCGGTCGAGTGCCCGGCCAGGCCGAGCTTCGCCGGGTCGACGCTGATGCCGTCCGGTCCGAGACGCACTGTCGTGATCAGTTCGAGCGTGGTGAGAAGGTCGCCGGCCAGCAGCCGGTGCGAAGGCAGCGGCCCGCGCTGGGTGGCCGGTGCCGCCGCCACGATGCCCCAGCTCGCGAGGTGCCGGAGCAGGTGCCGGTAGCTCCCGGTCGGCTGCAGCCAGCCGTGCCCGAAGGCGATCGCGGGCAGACCGAGCCCGGAACGGGGCGTGAACACGACGCCGGGCAGTCCGACCAGGGCGAGGTTGCCGCGCAGAACGTCGTGCGGACCTGGGTGGGACAGCTCCGCGAGCAGCTGCTTGGGCTTGCTGGCCATGGTCGTGACCTTACTGCCCGCACCCCCGTCCGGCCCGCGCGCCGCCCCGCGCATCGCGTTTAGCCCGCTAAACGCGATGCGCGGCCGCCCGGGCGAAGGGGCCGAATTTCCGTCGTTAGGCTGGTGGCCGTGTGTGGAATCGTGGGATACGTCGGACACCGCCCGGCCCTGGACGTCGTCATCGGCGGCCTGCGCAGGATGGAGTACCGCGGCTATGACTCGGCAGGCGTCGCGGTCCTCGACGGCGCCGGCGCGCTGAACGTCGAGCGCAAAGCGGGCCGCCTGGCCAACCTGGAGACCCAGCTCGACACCGTCGGCAGGGACGCCTTCACCGGCACCGCCGGGATGGGCCACACCCGCTGGGCCACCCACGGCGCCCCGGTCGACCGCAACTCGCACCCGCACCGCGACGCCTCCCAGCGCGTCGCCGTCGTGCACAACGGCATCATCGAGAACTTCGCCGCCCTGCGCGCCGAGCTCGAGGCCGAAGGCGTCGAGATGGCGAGCGACACCGACTCCGAGACCGCCGCGCACCTCATCTCCCGCGCGTACACCGAGGGCGACACGAAGGGCGACTTCGCGGCGAGCGTCGCCGCGGTCTGCCGTCGTCTCGAGGGCGCGTTCACCCTGGTCGTGACCATCGCCGACCAGCCGGACACCGTCGTCGCCGCCCGCCGTTCTTCGCCGCTGGTCGTCGGCGTCGGCGAGGGGGAGCACTTCGTCGCGTCCGACGTGGCCGCGTTCATCGAGCACACCCGCGAGGCGGTCGAGCTCGGCCAGGACCAGCTCGTCGTGATCACCCGCGACGGCTACGAGGTCACCGACTTCCACGGCGACGCCGCCCAGGCCAAGCCGTTCACCGTCGACTGGGACCTCTCGGCCGCGGAAAAGGGCGGCCACGAGTACTTCATGCTCAAGGAGATCGAGGAGCAGCCGGAGGCGCTGGCGAACACGCTGCGCGGCCACTTCGACGGCGGCCGGATCATCCTCGACGAGCAGCGCATCTCCGACCAGGACCTGCGTGACGTCGACAAGGTCTTCGTCGTCGCCTGTGGTTCCGCGTACCACTCGGGCCTCGTCGCCAAGTACGCCATCGAGCACTGGTGCCGCCTCCCGGTCGAGGTCGAGCTGGCCAGCGAGTTCCGTTACCGCGACCCGGTGCTGGACCGCGCGACGCTGGTCGTCGCCGTCTCCCAGTCGGGCGAGACCGCGGACACCCTCGAAGCCGTCCGTCACGCGCGCGAGCAGAAGGCCCGTGTCCTGGCCGTCTGCAACACCAACGGCGCGCAGATCCCGCGCGAATCCGACGCCGTCCTCTACACGCACGCCGGACCGGAGATCGGCGTCGCTTCGACCAAGGCGTTCCTCGCGCAGATCGCGGCCAACTACCTGGTCGGCCTCGCGCTGGCGCAGGCCCGCGGCACCAAGTACCCGGACGAGGTCGCCCGCGAGTTCGCCGAACTCGAGGCGATGCCCGCAGCGGTGCAGAAGGTCCTGTCCACTGTGGACCAGGTCCGCGACCTCGGCCGCCGGATCGCCGACTCGAAGGCCGTGCTGTTCCTCGGCCGTCACGTCGGGTTCCCGGTCGCCCTCGAAGGCGCGCTGAAGCTCAAGGAACTGGCGTACATGCACGCCGAGGGCTTCGCCGCCGGAGAGCTCAAGCACGGCCCGATCGCCCTGATCGAAGAAGGCCTGCCCGTCGTCGTGGTGATGCCGTCGCCCAAGGGGCGTGCGGTGCTGCACTCGAAGCTGGTGTCGAACATCAGCGAGATCCAGGCGCGCGGCGCCCGCACGATCGTGATCGCGGAGGAGGGCGACGAGACCGTCCGCCCGTTCGCCGACGAGCTGATCGAGATCCCGGCCGTCCCGACCCTGCTGCAGCCGCTGGTCTCCACGGTTCCGCTGCAGGTGCTGGCCGCCGAGATCGCCCGCACGCGCGGGTACGACGTCGACAAGCCGCGTAACCTGGCGAAGTCGGTCACCGTCGAGTAGAGACCGGAGGCGTCGTGCAGGGAATCTGGACCACGGAACGGATTCGCGCGGCGGAGGACCGGTTGCTCGCCGTCACTCCCGACGGCGAGCTCATGCGGCGCGCGGCTTTCGGTCTCGCCGTACACGCCGCCGAGATGCTGGCCGAGCACACGGGTTCGGTGTCCGGGCGGCGGGTGACGCTGCTCGTCGGGTCGGGCAACAACGGTGGCGACGCCTTGTGGGCCGGTGCGTTCCTGCGCCGCCGCAACGTGGCCGTCTCCGCGATCCTGCTGAAACCCGAACGCGCGCACGGTCCGGGTTTGGCCGCTTTGAAGCGATCCGGCGGCAAGGTCGTGTCCCTTGAGGATGGTCCACAGTGGATTCAGCGGGCCGACCTCGTCGTCGACGGGATCGTCGGAATCTCGGCGCGTGGGCCGTTGCGGCCGGACGCCGCCGCGCTGCTGGAGCACGTGAGTTCGCCCGTGCTCGCGGTCGATCTGCCGAGCGGGGTGGATCCGGACACCGGCGCCGTCGACGGTCCGGCGGTCGTGGCCGACCGGACGGTCACCTTCGGCGCGCTCAAGCCGGTGCACGCCCTCGCGCCCGCGTCCTGCGGCGAGGTCTCCCTGGTGGACATCGGACTGCGGCTCAGCGATCCCGACCTGCGACGACTCGATACCGCGGACGTCGCCGCCGTGTGGCCGGTGCCAGGTCCGGACGACGACAAATACAGCCAGGGCGTGGCCGGGGTGGCCGCCGGGTCGGCGACGTATCCGGGCGCGGCGGTGCTCGCGGCCGGCGCGGCGGTGCGGGCGACGTCCGGGCTGGTGCGGTACGCCGGTCATGCCGCGGATGTCGTGCGCGGGCATTGGCCCGAGGTCATCGCGACGGGTTCGGTGACCGACGCGGGCCGGGTGCAGGCGTGGGTCGTCGGGCCGGGGATCGGCACGGGACATGAGGGCAGGGACGTACTGAGCTTCGTACTCGGCCGTGGCGTACCGGTGTGCGCGGACGCCGACGCGACGACGATCATCGCGCGTTCGCCGGAGGTGCTCGACGCGCGTGATCCGGATACGCCGCTCGTGCTGACCCCGCACGCGGGAGAGTTCGAGCGACTGATGGGTGCGCCGCCGGGGGCGGACCGGGTCGCGGCGGCGCGGTCGGCCGCGCGGAAGTACGACGCCGTCGTGCTCCTGAAGGGGCACTGCACGGTGGTCGCGGCGCCGGACGGGCGCGCGCTGGTGAACACGCCGCGGGGGTCGTGGCTCGCGACCGCGGGTTCGGGGGACGTGCTGTCCGGTCTGGTCGGCGCGCTGCTCGCTTCCGGGCTCGACCCGTGGCTGGCGGCCGGGGCGGCCGCGCACGTCCACTCACTCGCCGGGGCGCTGGCCGCCGACGGCGCCCCCACCTCGGCTTCCGGCATCCTCGGCGCCGTCCCGGACGCCATCCGGTCCGTCCGTTCCCTGACCTCCTGACCAGGGCGCCGACCTGCGTTTAGCCCCCTAACCGCGCTCTGCGGGCGGGTGCCCTCAGAGCGCGGTTAGCCCGCTAAACGCAGGTCGGCGGGGCAGGCGACGGGAGTGGGAAAAAATGCGGGAGTTATCGAGTTACGTGTTAACTCCGGGCGAATAATCTGGTAAGAAGCAGGTGTGAGCGCAGACACCCACCCCGCCGAGACCGCGAAGGTCCGGGTCGTGAACGGTGTTGCCCATGTCTAAGACCAGGCCTTCGGACGCCGCCGTCGAGCAGCGACGCCAGGAGATCCTCGACCACGTCATCGCCACCGGCGAGGTCCGTATCGACGACCTCACCACCCGCTTCGGCGTCAGCCTGATGACGATGCACCGCGACCTTGACGACCTCGCCGACCGTCGTCTCCTCCGCAAACTCCGCGGCAAGGTCGAGGCCTACCCCGCGACGACCATGGAGTCGGCTGCCCGCTTCCGCGACACCTTCAACCAGGCCACCAAGGACGCGCTGGGCGAGGCCGCCGCGGCGCACGTCCACTCCGGCCAGACTGTCTTCGTCGACGACTCGACGACGCTCTTCCCGCTCGTCCGCCGCCTCGGCCAGGTCGAGGACCTCACCGTCATCACCAACTCGCTCGAAGCCGCCCGCATCCTCGGATCCGCCAAGAGCGTCGAGGTCGTCCTGGCGGGCGGGCGCTACCACCACGAGTTCGACTCGTGCGCCGGACCGGACGTCGTCGCGTTCCTCGAACGCACGCACGCCGACATCGCGTTCGTCTCGGTCGCCGCGGTCGCGGTCGGCCGCCTGTTCCACCCGGTCCAGGACTACGCCGAGCTCAAGAAGGCCGCGCTGCGCACCGCCGATCGCAACGTCCTGGTCGTCGACAACTCCAAGTTCGGCCGCACCGCCACCTACGCGTACGGCGACATCGGCGACTACGACCTCCTGATCACCGACGAAGAGACGCCGACCGAGGAGATCGAGGCGGCGCTCACCGCGGGGACCGCCATCGAACAGGTCGAGTGCGCACCGGAGGGGCCCGAATATGAGTTCTGACCTGGTCGCCGGAATCGACTCGTCGACCCAGTCGACGAAGGTCGTCGTCTGCGACGCGAACACCGGCGCGATCGTCCGCACCGGGCGTGCCTCGCACCCCGACGGCACCGAGGTCGCCCCCGCCGCGTGGTGGGACGCGTTCCGCGAGGCCACGGACGGCCTCCTCGACGGCGTCGGCGCCATCGGAATCGGTGGTCAGCAGCACGGCATGGTCGCCCTCGACGAGGACGGCGAGGTCGTCCGGCCCGCGCTGCTGTGGAACGACACCCGGTCCGCGAAAGCGGCCGAAGAGCTCGGCGCCGAGCTTGGTGCCGAGAACTGGGCGAAGTCCGTCGGCTCCCTGCCGGTCGCCAGCTTCACCGTCACGAAGCTGCGCTGGATGGCGGAGAACGAACCCGAACTGGCCGATCGCGTAGCCCGCGTCCTGCTCCCGCACGACTGGCTGACCTGGCGGCTGCTGGGCGACGGCGCCGAGCCGGTCACCGACCGCGGCGACGCTTCCGGCACCGGATACTTCTCGCCCGCCACCGGCGAGTACCGCCAAGACCTCCTCGCGCACGCGTTCGGTGGCCGCACTCCCGAGCTGCCCAAGGTCATCGGTCCCGCCGAAGCCGCGGGCCGCACGCCGGACGGGATCCTGGTCTCGGCCGGAACCGGCGACAACATGGCCGCCGCCCTCGGTCTCGAACTCGCCCCCGGCGACGTCGTGGTCTCGCTCGGCACCAGCGGCACCGTTTTCGGCGTCTCCGAGACGGCGAGCGCGGACCCTTCCGGCATCGTCGCGGGATTCGCCGACGCCACCGGCCGTTTCCTCCCGCTGGCTTGCACCCTCAACGCGGCCCGAGTGCTCACGGCCACGTCCGCGATGCTCGGCGTCGAACTCGCGGAGTTCGACAAGCTGGCGCTCGCCGCCACGCCCGGGTCCGGCGGCCTCACCTTCCTGCCCTATCTCGACGGTGAGCGGACGCCGAACCTCCCGGACGCCAAGGGCACGCTCTTCGGTCTGGCCCGCGCGAACATGACGCCCGAAAACCTCGCGCGCGCGGCCGTCGAAGGCATGCTGTGCGGTCTGGCCGCCGGTCTCGACGCCCTGCGCGAACAGGGGCTCGAGGTCCGTCGCGTCCTCCTGATCGGCGGTGGTGCCCAGTCGGCCGCCGTCCGCGCGATCGCGCCGATCGTGTTCGGCGTGCCCGTCGTCATCCCCGAGGTCGCCGAGTACGTCGCGGTCGGTGCCGCGCGGCAGGCGGCCTGGGCCCTCGCTTCCAGCACGGAACCTCCCCGCTGGCAGGAACAGCACGGTTACACCCCACTCGAGCCGACCGAAGCGGACCGCGCCGAGGGGCGCCGGATCCAGCAACGGCATCTCGAAGCCCGCGAACTCGGGCACGGCATTTCCGCGAAACCGAAAGAGGACTGAACCGATGGCCACGATCACCTACGACAAGGCGACCCGGCGCTACGCGGGCTCCGAGCGGCCCGCCGTCGACGCACTCGACCTCGAGATCGCCGACGGCGAGTTCCTCGTGCTGGTCGGGCCTTCCGGCTGTGGCAAGTCCACCAGCCTGCGGATGCTCGCCGGGCTTGAGGACATCGACGAAGGCGCTGTGTGGATCGGCGACCGCGACGTCACGCAGCTGCCGCCGCGTGCCCGCGACATCGCGATGGTGTTCCAGAACTACGCGCTGTACCCGCATATGACCGTGGGTCAGAACATGGGCTTCGCGCTGAAGATCGCGGGCCGCCCGGCTTCGGAGATCAAGCAGAAGGTGCTCGACGCGGCCAAGCTCCTCGACATCGAGCAGTACCTCGACCGCAAGCCGAAGGCGCTCTCCGGCGGTCAGCGCCAGCGCGTGGCGATGGGCCGCGCCATCGTGCGTGAGCCGCAGGTCTTCCTCATGGACGAGCCGCTGTCGAACCTCGACGCGAAGCTGCGAGTCTCCACCCGTACGCAGATCGCCGCGCTGCAGCGCCGTCTCGGCGTCACGACCGTGTACGTCACGCACGACCAGGTCGAGGCCATGACGATGGGTGACCGGGTCGCCGTCCTCTCGGACGGTCTCCTGCAGCAGTGCGACACCCCGCGCGCCCTGTACGACAAGCCCGCAAACGCTTTCGTCGCCGGATTCATCGGCTCGCCCGCGATGAACCTCGTCACCGCGAAGCTCACCGAAGACGGCGCCGAGCTGGGTGGCGCACGGGTGCCGCTGACCCGCGAGATCCTCGCCAAGGCCGAGGGCGACACGGTCACTCTCGGCTTCCGTCCCGAGTCGCTCGAGGTGACCACCAGCGAAGACGGCACGCTGCCGATCAAGGTCGACCTCGTCGAGGAGCTCGGCTCGGACGCGTACGTCTACGGCAAGCTGGCCGAGACCGACGCCGAGGGCGCCAAGTCGAACGTCGTCACCCGTGTGGACCCGCGCACACCGCCGGCCATGGGCGACACCCTGCACCTGCGGATCCGTCCCGACGAGCTGCACGTGTTCTCCGCCACCGACGGGGCGCGCCTGTCCTGAGCCGGTTCGTGGGAAACTGGTGGTCGTTATGACCGCCAGTTTCCCACGTGCCGAGGTCGTCATCGACCTGTCCGCCATCCGGCACAACGTCGCCCTGCTCGCTTCCCGCGCTCCCTCGGCCCAGACGATGGCCGTGGTCAAGGCCGACGGCTACGGGCACGGAGCCCTTGAGGTCGCCCGGGCCGCCGTCGAGGGCGGGGCCACTTGGCTGGGCACCTGCTCCCTCGGCGAGGCGCTCGCGCTGCGCCGGGCCGGGATCGGGGTCCGGCTCTTCAGCTGGCTCGACACCCCCGAAGCAGACTTCGCGCACGCTGTCGCCGAAGACATCGACGTCGCCGTGAGCTCCCTGGACGAGCTGGCCCGCGTGGCCGACGGCGCGCGCCGGGCACGCGACTTTAGCGGGCTAAACGCGATCTGCCGGGTGCATCTCAAGATCGACACCGGGCTCAGCCGAAATGGCTGCCCACCTGCGGAATGGCCGGCCTTGGTCAAGGCCGCGGCGGCCGCGAAGCCGCTCATCGAGGTCGTCGCCATCTGGTCGCACCTCGCCTGCGCCGACGAGCCCGGCCACCCCTCCATCGACGCGCAGGCGAAGCGGTTCGACGAGGCTTACGACATCGCCCGCGCGGCCGGCCTGAACCCCATGCGGCATATCGCGAACTCCGCGGCCGTGCTGACCAGGCCGGATCTGCACTTCGACCTCGTGCGTCCCGGGATCGCGATCTACGGGCTGAACCCGGTGCCCACCGACGACGATCTCCGCCCGGTGATGACCTTCAAATCGTCGGTCGTGCTCACGAAGCGGATCCCGGCCGGCGAATCGGTCTCGTACGGTCACAGCTGGACGGCCGAGCGCGACACCACTCTCGCCCTGGTCCCGGCCGGATACGCCGATGGCGTGCCGCGGTCGCTGTCCGGGCGGATGGACGTCTGGCTCGACGGCCGCCGACGGCCGGTCGTCGGCCGCGTCTGCATGGACCAGCTCATCGTCGACTGCGGAGACGACGAACCGGCCATCGGCAGCGAGGTCGTCCTCTTCGGCCAGGGCGCGTCCGGCGAGCCCACGGCCAGGGAATGGGCCGACAAGCTGGGGACGATCGACTACGAGATCGTGACTTCGATGTACCGGCCGCGAATCCGCCGAACGTATCTGGAGGCAGGCTCGTGACACCTTCACGAAGACTGCTGGCCATAGTCGGCGGTGTCGGGGCGGTGGCCACCGGCACCGCCGCGGCGATCGCCGTCGCCGCACAGCAGCGGCGGCAGAGTGAGGATCCGTTCGTGGACGAGCCGTTGGGGGATCTCGCACCGGATCGGACATCGACAGTGGCGGCGGAGGACGGCACGCCGCTCGCGGTCGAGGAGATCGATCCGGTCGATGGAGGAGAACCGGAGCTGACCGTCGTCGGCGTGCACGGTTTCGCGTTGTCGAAGCGCTGCTGGCACTTCCAGCGGCGAGACCTCGCGTCACTGAAGCTGCCGCGGGTGCGTCAGATCTACTACGACCATCGCGGGCACGGGCAATCCGGCGCCGCGACCGCCGAGACCAGCACCATCGAGCAGCTGGCGCGCGACCTCGACATGGTCCTGCGCTCGGTGGTGCCGGAGGGGCCCATCGTGCTCATGGGGCACTCGATGGGCGGCATGGTGATCATGGAGCTCGCCGCGGAGTATCCCGACCTGTTCGACGACCGTGTATGCGGCGTCGCGTTCATCGCGACCGCCGCGGGCGAAGTCGGCGCTCGGGGGCTGCCGCGGTCACTGCTTTCGAAGTACAACCCGCTCACGCGAGGCGTCGGCGGGCTGGCCGGCTGGCAGCCTGGCCTGGTCGAGTTCGTGCGTGCGGCGGGAGGACAGCTGACCCGGCAAGCCGTGCGCAGGCTGGCGTTCGGCAGCCGGGACGTGTCGCCGCGGCTCGTCGACTTCATGCTGGAAATGCTCGAAGTGACGCCGGTGCGCGGGCTCGTGAACTTCGTCGACACGCTCGGCAGCCACAACCGGTACGCCGCGCTCGCCGGGCTGAAGCACGCGCACGTGCTGGTCGTCGGCGGGGATTCCGACCGGTTCACGCCGATCGCGCACGCCGAGCGGATCGCGGCGGAGCTGCCGGACGCGGAGCTGGTGCGCGTGCGCGGCGCGGGACACATGGTGCAGCTGGAACAACCCGAACTGGTGAACAGCCACCTGATCGACTTGGTGCAACGGTGCACGGGCACCGATGGTGAGACTTCCGAACGGCGGACCTGGTGGTGGCAACGCTGATGAATTTCGCTTTCCCGACTCCCGAGGCGACGATGGATTTCGGGCGCGAGCTCGGGCGTTCGCTGCGCGCGGGCGACCTGGTGCTGCTCTCCGGGCCGCTCGGGGCGGGCAAGACGACGCTGACCCGCGGGATCGCCGATGGTCTCGGTGCCGGCGGGCGGGTCAGCTCGCCGACGTTCGTGCTGGCGCGGGTGCATCCGGCGGGCGCGGCCGGGGTCGCGCTGGTGCACGTCGACGCGTATCGGCTCGGTGGGGATCTCTCGCAGCTGGACGACCTGGATCTCGACACCGAACTGGAGCGGTCGGCCCTGGTCGTCGAATGGGGCGAGGGAGCCGCCGAGCGCCTGTCGGACGACTACCTCGTCGTGCGACTGGAGCGTCGTGAGGACGACGTCCGCCTGGTCACCCTGGAGCCGCACGGCACCTGGGCCGCCCGCACGCCCGACCTGCGTTTAGCGGGCTAATCGTGATCCGGCCGCCCGACCTGCGTTTAGCCCCCTAATCGCGATCTGGGCCGTGCGACCTGCGTTTAGCGGGCTAAACGCGATCCGCGGGGCTCACGACGGTGCGCGCGATTCCCAGGTCGACCAGGTCCTGGGGGCGTAGCCGCAGCCTGTCCGCGAGAGCGGGGACTTCGTCGGCGGGCAGCTTGAGGATCGCTGCGGCCGCCTCGGGCGACGTCACCGAGAAGTACGCGTTGGGCGTCACCCAGGTCGACCCAGGCGCCGCGAACGCGAGCGCGCCCCCGGACCCGCCTTCCCCGATCACCAGCGTCGTGATCGGCACGGCCGCGCTCGCGACCGCCTCGAACAACTCCGCGATGGCCGCGCCCACACCGGCCCGCTCGGCCGCCTCGTCGTTCGCCGCTCCGGGGGTGTCGACGAGAGTGAGCACCGGGATCCCGAGCCTCGACGCGAGCCGCACGAGACGTGCCGCGGTCCGGAACCCCGCGGGCAGCGTCGCCGTTCCGCACTGAGCCGCGTACGCGATCGCTCGGCCGCTTCGCCAGCCGAAGCCGCACAAGACGCCGGGGTCGACTCCGCCGCACCTGTCGCCCGAGAGTTCCTCACGCCAATCGAAGTACGCGTCGAGATACTCCGCAGCCCTCGGTCGATCAGCGGCGCGTGCCGCCTGGACCGCATCCCAACCGCTGTCGGCTAGATCCGTCGCACCGAGTGCACCAGGCGGTTCAGCGGCTTCCGTCGTCGACGAAGTCAGTAAGCGGAGCCACCGTTCCAGCGCCGAAGGAAGTTCGGCCGGCGTCACGATCTGATCCACCTGGCCCTACGCGAGCTTCGCCTCGGCCGTGTACGCATCCGCGGACGCACCAGTGGGCCGCACGCGAGACCCTGCGAAGCCGACCTGCGCCCCGGGCAGGGCGAGGACGACGTCGGCACTCGCGCCGAGCGTCGCCCAGCCGCCACCTGTGGTCGGATCGCGCAACACCGAGATCTGCGGCACCGACCGGGCTCCGGCCGCCGCCCGCGCGATGCGCTGCAACTGCGAAAGCGCCCGCATCCCCTGCTGCATGCGGCTGCCGCCGGTCGCGATCAGCGACACCACCGGCAACCGGGACTCCACGGCCCGCGCGAACGCCGCCTCGACGCGATCACCGGTCCGCTGACCGATCGAACCGCCCAGGAAGCCGAATTCGAAAGCGATCAGCACCGCCTCGACGTCGCCGATCCTGGCGGTCCCGCAGAGCACGGACTCGCTCTCACCAGTCCGCTCCTCGGCGGCCTCGCGTGCCGAGCGATAACCAGGCCAGCCGATCGGCCCGTCGTCCGGCTCCTCGGAACGCGAAACGTCCAGATCCTCGAAACCGGTCGCGATCTCCTTGATGACCGACCGCGCCGAGGGCCTGCTCATCCGAGCGCCCGTTTCATGACCTTGCCCATGTCGTTGCGCGGCAACGCTTCCAGATAGCGGACCACCCGAGGCCGTTTGTGCGGCGACAACAGACGTGAGACGTGGTCGGCGAGCTCCGACTCCGCCGGACGTTCTCCGTCCGGCACCACCCAGGCCACGATGCGTTCGCCGAGGTCGTCGTCGGGCTCGCCGGTCACCGCGACCTCCGCGACACCGGGATGCTCCATGAGCGCGTTCTCGATCTCGCCCGCGCCGATCTTGTAGCCGCCGCTCTTGATCAGATCCGTCGCCTTCCGGCCGACGATCTTCACGTACCCGGCCGCGTCGCGGGTCGCCATGTCGCCGGTCCGGAACCAGCCGTCGTCGAAGGCGGCTTCGGTGGCATCGGGACGGTTGAGGTACTCGGTGAAGAGGTTCGGCCCGCGGACCTGGATCTCGCCGACGGTGTCGATCTCCTCGACAGGCTCGCCCGATTCGTCGACGAGGCGCAGATCGACGCCGCGCAGCGGGACACCGACGGTTCCGGGGACGTGTTCGCCGTCGGCGCGGATGCTGGTGTTCATGAGCGTTTCGGTCATCCCGTAGCGCTCGATCACGCGCCTGCCGGTCGCCGCGGTGATGCGCTGATGGTCGTGGACGGGCAGCGCGGCCGACCCGGAAACGAGCAGCCGGGCGTTGCTCAGCGCCTCGGCGAGCGACGGGTCTTCGCCGACTTCGCCCGCGATGCGGTGGTACATCGTCGGGACGCCGAACATCATCGTCGCGCCGGTGGCGAGTTCGCGTGCGACGCCTTCGGTGGAGAAGCGACCGAGATGCCGGACCGAGCCGCCGCGCCGGAGCGGCCCGAGGATGCCGAGGATCAGGCCGTGCACGTGGAACAGCGGGAGACCGTGGACGAGGACGTCGTCGGCGGTCCATTCCCAGGCGTCCTCGAGCGCGTCGAGGGTGGTCGCGATCGCACGCCGGGGGAGGACGACGCCCTTGGGCGGGCCGGTGGTGCCGGAGGTGTAGACGATCAGCGCCGGGGCCTCGGCATCCGGTTCCGCGGGGAGGTCGACCGGTGCGCCTTCGAGAACGATGTCGCGTCGAGGCAGGCCGTCGAGACCGGCGGGCAGGTCGGCGCCTGGTTCGGCGAGGACGAGGACGGGCTCGCTGTCGGCGAGGATGTGCGCGAGTTCGCGCTCGCCGATCTTCGGGTTGAGCGGGATGGCGGGGACGCCAGCGAGCAGGGCGGCGATCACGGCGACGCTGGTGTGCACCGAGGGCGTCGCCCAGACGGCGACGCGACCGCTCGGCATGTCGCGGGCGAGTGTGCCGGCTACGGCCGCGACGTCGGCGTAGGAAAGGGAGGTGTCTCCGAAGCGGAGCGCCTCCTTTCCGGAGCCGCTCGCCAGCGAGGGGAACAACCGATCGGGCACCGTGTGACCTCCTGCTCGACTCCGCCTGCCGGGGCGCTTGGAGCCAAGGAACCCCGCTTGCGGAACCGTACCGCGCAGGCCGCCCGCGCCCTGCGACCTGCTTCACACCCTGGCGAAGGATCGCGTTTAGCGGGCTAAGTGCGATCCGAGGGCAGGGGAGCGGGAGCGCGTTTAGCCCCCTAAACGCGCTCTGACGGCGGGGTCCCGGACCCGGCGGCAGGCCCCGTGCGCGTCGCGTTTAGCGGGCTAAACGCGATCCGGTACCGCGGGAGCGGCCACGCCACCCGATCGCGTTTAGCCCGCTAAACGCGGTCCGGGGCGCTGGTCGTAGGCTGGGTAACCGTGCTGGTACTGGCCATCGACACCTCGACCCCGGCGGTCACCGCGGGCCTCGTCGCCCTGGACGGCGACGCCCTCGAGCCGCGCGGCGACCGCGTCACGGTCGACCCGCGCGCCCACGGCGAGCTGATCACGCCGCACGCCCTCGAAGCCGTCAAGGCCGCGGGCGTCACCCTTCGCGACCTCGACGCCATCGTCTGCGGCGTCGGCCCAGGCCCCTTCACCGGCCTTCGCGCCGGCATGGCCACCGCCGCGTCGCTCGCCCACGCCCTCGGCATCCCCGCCTACCCGGTCTGCAGTCTCGACGCGATCGCCGCCGACGTCGCCCCCGGCGAAGCGCCCTTCCTCGTCCTCACCGACGCGAGGCGCCGCGAGGTCTACTGGGCCGCGTACGCCGCCGATGGCTCCCGCACCGACGGCCCCCACGTCGAGCGACCCGCGGACCTCCAGACCACCATCAAGGTCGCGGCGGGCGACGGCGCCCTCCTCTACGCGGACACCCTCGGCGTCCAGCCGATCGAGCCGCGCTTCCCATCACCCGTCGGACTGGTGAAGGCCGCCCGTGCGGACTTCGACAAGGAGCCCGCCCCGCTCACCCCGCTGTACCTCCGCCGCCCGGACGCCGTCGAACCGGCCGCGCGCAAGAAGGTGACCACGCCGTGAGGCTGGAACCCTTACGCCGCAAGGACATCCCACGCTGTGTCGAGATAGAGAAGATCCTCTTCCCCGGTGATTCGCCGTGGACCGCCTACGCCTTCCACGCGGAACTCGACGCCGGCGGTTTCTACCTGGTCGCCCGTCCGGAGGAAAGCGACGAGGTCATCGGTTACGCCGGGCTCGCCGTCGTGGGCCGCCGCGGCGACTACGAGGCGAGTATCCACACGATCGGTGTCGACCCCGGCCACCAGCGCAAAGGCATCGGCACCGTCCTGCTGAAGGCGCTCCTCGACCGCGCGGACGAGCTCGCCGCGCCGGTCTTCCTCGAAGTCCGCACCGACAACGACGCGGCGATCACGCTCTACGAGCGACACGGTTTCGAACGCGTCGGCCTGCGGAAGCGCTACTACCAGCCTTCCGGCGCCGACGCCTACACGATGGCCCGCCCGCGGGCCCAGGTCCGAGACGAGGTGGCGGGCTGATGCCGCGCATCATCATGGGCATCGAGAGTTCGTGCGACGAGACCGGCGTCGGCCTCGTCCGCCTGCACGACGACAACACGGTCGAGCTCCTCGCCGACGAGGTCGCCTCCAGCGTCGACCAGCACGCCCGCTTCGGCGGCGTCGTGCCCGAGGTCGCCAGCCGCGCGCACCTGGAGGCGATGGTCCCGACGGTCGAACGCGCCTTCGACAAGGCCGGGCTGAAACTGTCCGATGTGGACGCCATCGCGGTCACCGCCGGACCCGGTCTCGCCGGTGCGCTGCTCGTCGGCGTCGCCGCCGCCAAGGCGTACGCCGCCGCGCTCGACATCCCGCTCTACGGGGTCAACCATCTGGCCGGGCACATCGCCGTCGACACGCTCCAGCACGGCCCGTTGCCCGAGCGCTGTCTCGCTCTGCTCGTCTCCGGCGGGCATACGCAATTGCTGCTGGTGGACGACATCGCTTCCGAGATCACCGAGCTCGGGTCCACTGTGGACGACGCCGCGGGTGAGGCCTACGACAAGGTCGCCCGCGTCCTCGGCCTGCCGTACCCGGGCGGCCCGCCCATCGACAAGGCCGCCAAGAACGGTGACGGCGCGGCCATCGCGTTCCCCCGCGGGATGACCGGGCCGCGCGACGCCAAGTTCGATTTCTCCTTCTCCGGCTTGAAAACCGCGGTCGCGCGCTGGGTCGAAGGCGCCGAGCGGCGCGGCGAGGACATCCCGGTCGACGACGTCGCCGCGTCGTTCCAGGAGGCCGTCGCCGACGTTCTCACCATGAAGGCGATCCGCGCGGCCAAGGAACACGGCGTGGACACACTGGTGATCTCCGGTGGCGTGGCGGCGAATTCACGACTGTCCGAACTCGCCGCCGAGCGCTGCGCCGAGGCCGGGATCACCCTGCGTGTCCCGCGGCCGCGGCTGTGCACGGACAACGGCGCGATGATCGCCGCGCTCGGCGCGCACGTGGTCGCCGCCGGACGCCCGCGGGCCTCGCTCGACTTTTCCGCCAACCCGGCCCTGCCGGTGCAGATCGTGTCGATCTAGCGGGATTCGGCGGCGGTGCGCGGCGCCGGTGCGAGGTTGAGCAGCTCCTCCAGTGCCGCCACCGACAGGGCGGCGGCATTGCCGTCTCCGTAAGGGTTTCCGGCGTGCGTCGGGTGAAGGTCGCCACGCAGGATCTTCGCCGCGGTGTCGGCGATGAGACCGGTGTCCGTCCCGACCAGCCAGGCACAGCCCGCCTCGATCGCTTCGCGTCGTTCGGTGACGTCGCGAAGCACCAGGACGGGTGTGCCGAAGGTCGGTGCTTCCTCTTGGATGCCACCGGAATCGGTCAGGACGAGCTCGGCGAGCCGCAGCGCGCGCACGAGATCGGGATATTCGAGTGGCTCGGTGATCGTCACCCGCGGCGTCCCGCCGAGCGCGGTCGTCACCTGGTCCCGCACCGCCGGATTGGGATGCACCGGGAACAGCACCTGGACGTCGCCGTGCTCCGCGACGATCAGTTCGATGGCCGCGAGAGTACGGCTCAGCGGCTCGCCCCAGGACTCGCGCCGATGCGACGTCACGAGGACGAGCCGCTCACCCGCCTCGGCGATTTCCATCTCCAGCAGGGCGAGCGCGGTGTCCCGTGCGGGGAGATCACGTTCGGCGATCGCGATCACGGCGTCGACGACGGTGTTGCCCGTGACGGCGATCCGTTGGCGCGGAACACCTTCCGTGCGCAGTGCGGCCGCGGCGCCCGGCGTCGGCGCGAGGTGCAGGGCGGCGATACGCGAGATCATCTGCCGCGTCCCCTCTTCGGGGAACGGAGCGGCGAGGTCGTGGGTGCGCAGTCCCGCTTCCAGATGTACGACCGGGATGCCCTGCCAGAACGCGGCGAGCGCGCCCGCGAGTCCCGTCGTCGTGTCACCTTGGACGACGATCGCGGCCGGTGCGACCCGGCGCAGCACCTCGTCGAGCGCGGGAAGCAGGCCGGAGACCAGTTCCGCCTGGGTGCCGGTGGTCCTGGGTGGAGTGTCGAGCCAGGCGTCGACAGGCAGGCCGAACGGGATCAGCGCCTGCTCGACCATGCCCGGATGTTGTCCACTGTGGACGACGAAGGGCCGCAGGTGCGGGTGCTCCGCCAGCGCCAGCGCCAGCGGCGCGAGTTTGACCGCCTCCGGCCGCGTCCCGGCCAGCAACATCACATCCACGCGTTCGCGCTCCTCATCCACGATTTCGAGTGTCCCGCAAAACGCGGGTGATGGCCGCCGGCGTGCGAGGGGCCCACGCCGGCGGCCGTTCCGTCCAGGGGAGCGTCAGCTCCCCATCTCGCCGAGCCGTTTCGTGCGGCGGTAGCCCGCGATGACCGCGATGGTTCCGAGAACCAGCAGGATCACGCCGACGGCCAGCCACCAGCCGACATCGGCCCCGGTGGCGGCGAGGGCACCCACCCCGCCACCGGCGACGCCGACTCCGGCGCCAGGCAACTTGTACATTTCGACCTCACTTCACCCTGGTCAGGCGGTGGTCGCCGGACGCCGGTTGCGGACCACGCGGATGCCGACCGGGATGGCGACGGCACCGAGCAGGCCGAGACCGATCCACAGTCCGGCGCCCGAAGCGAGCGGCACGGGCAGACCGGCCGGACCGCAGGTGGCCGACGAGACGATCACGTCGCCGGAACCGAGCGGGTTGAGCGCCTGTCCCAGCAGCTTCACATGGATGGCGTTGACCGTGAGGCTGCCGTCACCGTTCTTGATCTGTTCGTTGAGGATGATCGTCGCGACGTTGACGTCGCCGAGACCGACCTTGACCTGCGTGTTCGGTGCCGGCGTCGAGTCGACGGCGCCCGCGCTGCCGAGGTTCGCGCCGACCAGGGTGGTGGCACCCTGGACACCCTTCTGAGTCGCGGTACAGGTGGCTTCGACGACCTTGACGCCGACATCGCCGAGGGCGGCCTTCAGCAGCGGCAAGCCGACGTCGGCGGTGCTTGCCTTGGCGGTCACGGCACCGGAATTGTCGTCGCGCTTGGCTTCGGTGTTGATCGCGCCCGCGGTCAACACACCGGTGAGGTTGGCCTTCGCGAGGCTGTTGGTGGTCGGCCCGGAGGTCTTCGCTTCGGCGAGCGGCCCGGCTTTCACCGCGTCGAGGCCGAGGAGCTTCACATCGACCTTGACGCCATACGCGGAGCCGTCACCGGGGGCCGCCGAGGCGGGCGCCGCGCCGGCGATGGCCACACTCGCCACCACAGCGGCGAGCAGTCCGCCTCGTCGCAAGAGGTGCGTGTTCTTCAACTGGTCCTCCGAATTGATTCGTGGGGGTTCTCTCATCTGCGGTCGGCACGAGGGCACAACCGATGCGGACGAATCCTCAGCTGGCCTGACTCGGCTCGCGGATCGTCTATCGCCGAGTGTTTCTTAAATTGAACGGAAAATTGGGAGGATCACCGGATCGGGTGGTCCTGGACGAAATTGCCGCAGGTCGCCGATCGATTCACTCTTTCGGTCTAGTCAGTTTCTCCACGATCGTGCCGAAAGGGCCCATGATCACATTGAAAATGCGAACCCCGGTCGAAAGGGCCGGTTCCCGCTGACTTACTCTCGTCGGCGAGTCCCTGTCCGCTGCGCCGGATCCCCGTCGTCTGCTGCGTCTTTCCTGAGAGGGTCACCGTGGCCGTTGCGAGCGCTCCTTTGCCGAGTTTCAAGCGGTTTCCGCTGCGTATGGCGGTGCTGGCGGTGATCGCCGTCGCGGTCGGCCTGGTGCTGGCCGAGCGTCTGTATCGGGTGTTCGAAGTTCAGCTCTCCGGCCTGATACTGAGGGTTATCACCACATCGGGTGTCTTCGTCGCCGGTGAACGCGAGACTGTCTACTTTGGGTTGTCGGGCGATACTCCACTCGGGTTAAGGATGACTCCGGAATGCTCGTCGGCATTCATGCTGCTACCCCTGCTGCTGGTGACCGCCGTCATGTTGTATTTCCGTCCGGGAAATGCGAAGAGGCTGTTCACTTCGTTGGCGATTTCCGCGATCGTCGTCATTCTTGTCAATCAGATGAGGGTTTTGGCCATCGTCGGGCTCGTGAACGTGATGGGTATCGACGAAGGCTATTACTGGGGTCACACCTTGCTCGGTTCGATGGTCAGCGTCCTCGGCGGCGCGGTCGCCCTCGTCCTGTTCGTGTGGCTGAGCACCCGTAAGCCCCGCGCCGAACGCGGGACCGCCTGATGGGCGGCGGCTCGATCAAGATCCTTCTCGCGATCACGCAGGCCTTCGCGCTCACTATGAGCGTCGCGTTCATCGTGTACGTGGTCGTGATCGTCGTGCCGTACCTGCGGCGCAAACCCGCGCCCGTCGGCGACGCCGACGACTTCACCTGGCACTTCTTCGTTCCGTGCCGGGACGAACAGACCGTCATCCGGGAAACCGTGCGGTATCTGCGTTCGACGTTCCGGCAGGCGCACGTCTGGGTCGTCGACGACGACTCCGAGGACCGCACGGCCCGCGTGGTCAGGTCGATCTGGCGGCGCAACGGCGGCTACGACCCGTACCTGCACCTCGTTCCCCGGCGCCGTCCGGAAGCGCGGACGGGCAAGGGTGATGCGCTCAACGCGGCCTATCAGGCGCTCAACGACTGGATGGGCCCGGACGCGAGCCGTGACGACGTCGTCGTAGTGGTCGTCGACGCGGACGGACGGCCGGCGGAGAACTGCCTCGAGGTGTGTGCCGCGGACCATCTCTTCGGCGACGAGACGATCGGCGCCGTGCAACTGGACGTCTGGATGGGCAACGCAGGCACCCGGCCACCGGGGAAGAACTGGCTCTCCCGTGCGTTCGGGCTGAAACTGGCCCAGATGCAGGATCTCGAGTTCCGCACGGCGATCGCGGCCATCCAGACCTCGCGCGGGTTCACCGGCACGATCTCCATGGGTGGCAACGGTCAGTTCACGCGACTGTCCGCATTGGACTCGATCGCCGGACCGGACGAGCAGCCGTGGCGCGGTTCACTGCTGGAGGACTTCGAACTCGGCGTGCATCTGCTGACCGCGGGCTGGCGGACCGGCTACACGCCGGATTCCCATGTGAAACAGGAAGGTCTGTACAGCCTGCGGCGATTCCTGGTGCAGCGCACGCGCTGGGGCCAGGGCACGATGCAGTGTTCGCGGTATCTCCGGCGGATCTGGGATTCGCCGCATGTGAGCACGCTGGGCGCGGCGGAGATGATGTACTACCTCGCGCAACCGTGGATGCAGCTGCTCGGCTCGCTGCTGTACCCGATCCCGTTCCTGCTGCTGCTCTTCAGCACCGCGGGCGATCCGGCGCAGGTGTGGACCTGGTTCGCCGACGACGGCGCGTGGATCCTGTTCGCGATCTACGGCTCTTTCGGGCTGCTGCCGTTCATCGTGTGGGGCCCGATCTACCAGTACAAATGCCTGAAGAGCCGCAATTTCCTGCGCGGGATCGGGATGGGTTTCGCCTACGCGCTGTACATCTACACGTTCTACATCACGTCGTGGCGGGCGCTGTTCCGGTTGGTGCGCGGCCGCAACGGCTGGTCGAAGACGCGGCGGAACACCGAGCACGCCCCCGGGGTCAAGGTCGCGCTGGACTCCTGACCCCGGGGACGGCTTCAGACGGCGGGCAGGATCCGGACGTCGTCCGCCTTCACGAAGGCGATGCGGTGTCCGAACTGGATTTGCACGTACTTCGTCTTGCCCTTGACGACCACGTGGTTCGCCGGGTCGAACGTCGTCGCCGAGTAGTACTCGGAACCGAGGACGTTGCCGAGCGAGTACCGCTGCCCGGCCGAGAACGTGTACGGCAGCGGGATCACCTGCTGCACCGGCACGTTCGCCGGGTAGGCCGCCGCCTCGGGATACGCGCGCCCGAACACCGGCACGGTCGCCAGACCGGGCTTCGGCGTGACCACCAGGCCGAACGCCGGGCTCGTCGTGCGCTGGTCGCGGAACCAGCCCTTCTGGCCGAGGTACCAGATCGCCGTCCAGCCGTCACGCCGCTCGGCGACCACGTAGCGCTGGCCGGTCTCCGCGCGGCTGCCGATGTCGGAAACGGCCATCGTGCTCGCCGAACCGTCCGGGCGCAGGCCGATGTCCTTGAGCAGCGGTGCCGAGTCGTGCGGCTCGCTGCGCAGCACGACCGAACCGGAACCCCTTGCCGGGCAAGGCTTTCCTGCGGTCTCGCAACCGGTGAACGCGGGCTGGTTCGTGGCGAAGTCCGGCGTGATGGTCACCAGCGGCGAGCCGGGACGGCCGAAACCGGACAGCGGCGCGCCCATCAGGTCGAAGTAGTGCGCCCAGTCCCAGTACGGGCCCGGATCCCAGTGCATGCCCTTGATGGTCGAGGGGATCGTGCCGGGGACGTTGTCGTGGCCGAGGATATGCGCGCGGTCGAGCGGGATGTCGTACTTCCGCGCGAGGTAGCCGACGAGCTTCGCGGACGTGCGGTACATCGCCTCCGTGTACCAAGTGCCCTTCGCGGCGAAGCCCTCGTGCTCGATGCCGACGGACTTCGCGTTGACGTACCAGTTGCCCGCGTGCCAGGCGACGTCCTTGGTCGGCACGTGCTGCGCGATCTGGCCGTCCGAGGAGCGGATCGTGTAGTGCCAGCTCACGTACGTCGGGTCGGTGACAAGGTCCATCGCCGTGTCCCAGTAGCCCTCGGTGTCGTGGACGATGATGTATTCGACCTTTTGGCTCTTCGGCCGGTCCGCCTTGTCGTGGTTGCCGTAGTCGTTGTCCGGCAGCTCCTGGTACGGCGCCGGCACCGAAAGGCACGAGACCTTCTTCGGGCACTCGGTCTTCGGGGCTTCCGCCTGGGTGCGCGCCGGGCTCACCGGTGACGCGGCGAGGGTGACGTTCTGGCCGTCGTCGGTCCTGCGGCTGATGCCCTTGGAGATGGTGTCGAAGACTTCGTCGGCGAAGGACTGCGCTCCCTCGGCGTCCTTCGCGCCGCTGTACCGCGCGACGGCGGCCCGCCAATCGCCGGTTTCGCGCTGGTACTTCGCCAGCAGGGCGGCGCCACCGCGGATGTTCTGGGTGGTGTTCGTGCGCAGCGTCGCGACGTCCTGGCCGATCAGCGTGGCCGCCTCGTCGATGGTCTGGAGACCGGGCGGGGGAGGCTTCGGCGCCGGGGTCGACGGGAGTTTCGCCTGGCGGGCATCGTCTCCGCGGGGATCCTCCTCGCCTTCGTCGTGATGCGTGCCCGTGCCCGCTTCACGCAGGTCGGTCAGGTGCATCGGGCCGTACCCGGCGGACGTGCTCGGGGTGCCGGCGTTGAAATCCCAGCGCGACTCCAGGAAGGAGACGCCGAGCAGGACGTTCTCGGGGACGCCGAACTCCTGCGCGGCGGCCGCGAAGTCCCGCTGACGCTGTTGGTCCGCCGGGGCGGCGTCGGCGGGTACAGCGGCGAGAAGGCCGGCGGCGAGGCTGAGGATCGCGAGCCCGGCGGTCCGTTTGGACCGGCGGCGGAGCGGCTCCAGGGAAACGGGACGGAAGGGACGCGGCATGGGCGTATACCCCCAGTGACTAGGTCTGCTGAACAGGACCGACCCCAATGGTCGGAACCTAACCAGAAACCGGCTTCGTCCGTAAGGTCCCTCCGGATCGCGATTAGCCCGCTAAACGCAGGTCGGTGGCAAGGTGGGGGGCATGGGTGGGGTGCGGGAGCTTCTGCAGGAGAAGGACCATGTCTTCCTCGACTTCGACGGCCCGGTGTGCGACGTGTTCGCCAGACTGCCGGCGAGCGAGGTGGCCGACAGGCTGAAACGCCTCGTCGAGCCCGAGCCGATCGCCTCGGCCGATCCGTTCGACGTGCTCCGGTACGCGGTCTCGTGCGGTCCGAACGCCGGGCACGTCGTCGAGCGGCAGCTCAGTCGCTTCGAAGGGGAGGCCGTCGCGCAGACCTCGCCGTCGCCCGGTGTCGCGGACGTGCTCCGTGACTGGCGTGCGCAGGGGTTCACGGTGACGATCGTCAGCAACAACTCCGTCGACGCGGTCAGGTCCTTCCTGGGGCTGCACGACCTCGCCGAGTTCGTTCGCGGGATCAGCGCGCGGACGACGAGCGACCCGGCGCGCCTCAAGCCTCACCCCGCGCTCCTCGACGCGGCGGTGAAGGCTCTCGGCACGTCGCCGGGGCAGTGCGTCATGGTCGGCGACTCGGCCGCGGACATCCTGGCCGCTCGCGCCGCCGGTGTCGCATCGATCGCTCTCGCGAGGACGCCCGCGAAGCGCAAGGCCCTCGCCGCCCTCGCCCCCGATGCCCTGGTGACCGACCTCGCCGACCTGCGTTTAGCGGGCTAAACGCGATCCGGTGGAACCGGGACGGAACAAAACGCCCGGTCAGGCGCCCGGAGGCCGAGTTTTCCCGGGGTGAGCGGACCCTCCTTGCGAAGCTGGCACTCACATGGCTAGAAGTCTCGCGGAATTTTGGTCACTCAAGGTGATATGAAAGACGCCTGCTTGAGGCATATTTTGGGCGTCTGCCAGGCGAAACGGCAGATTGTCGAAAAATGGCGTCTGGGACTGTCTGTGACGATCACCGGCCGATTGGTGGTGTCCACGGAACAGTCACGGAACAAGTCCGGGACGCGAACATGCCCCCGGACCTGGTGTTTCATCCGAGGGCATATCCACCGTACCGCGCCTAGTCGAGGTCATCGTCTAGGAACATCTCGATCTTGCGATTCGCCGTCGACCGGGTTCCGTGGACGAACTTCGCGTAGACCTTCGTCAGCATGTCCACCGTGTGCCCCGCCCGGTCCGCCACGTCAGGGAGCGGTACACCGGCCGCGATCCACGACGAGACGGCAGCGTGACGTAAGTCATATGGGCGTCCGGCCAGCATCGAACCCGCCAGGCGAGGCGGCAGACCCAGCAGCCGAGCCCGGCGCCAGATATCCGTGTACGAAGCGTTACTGATCGGGGCACCGCCCTTGCCCCAGAACAGCCGCCCGTCCGGCCCGGTCCCGACCTCGTCCAAATGATCGAGGAAGAGCCGGACGAGTACCGGCGGGATCGGCACAGTCCGGGTCGCCGTGTCCGCCCGATGCTTCAGCGATCGAACTTGGTACGTCTGTCCGTCGTCGCTGTACCGCGCTGCTGACCGACCGAGCGAGTTTGGAAGCACAAGCGCGCCCCATCCGGTCCGAGGCAACTCGCAATGTTGCTCCGCCAGAAACCGAGCCTCGCTCGGACGGATACCGCCGTAGTAGAGCGCCGCGAAGAACGGCCGCCACGATCGGTTCCGCCCGCGCGGCCGGACGTAGCTCACTGAGGCAAGCAGCTCCCGAGCCTGAAGCGGGTTCACGACGACGCCGGGGTCAACGGCCTGCACATCCCGGAACTTGACCAGGTTCAGCCCAGAGAACGGGTTCTCACCGAGATACGTCTTGTCGACCGCGAACCCGAGCGCCTGCACAAGCGCGCCCTTCCTGGTGTCCACCGTGCTGTTCGCTGCTCGCTTGCCGTCCAGGTTGGTCCGAAGCGCTCGCCCGACCTCTGTCACGCCGTCCTGATCGGCCAGTTCGACGACCTGACGCGAATGGTCCGCAAGCCACGCCGCAAGCTCCAGTCCCTCCGGTGTCGGTTCAACGGTCGCCCCATCCGGAGGGAGCGCAAACGTAGTCAGCAAGCGCCGGATCACGGCAGGTTCAGCGTCCGGTTCCTCCGTCAGAAACCCTTGCACCGCAACGGCTAACCCGTCGACAAGACGCCCGCGCGAGTTCGGTGACAGGTCGGGCCAAACGTGATTCAGGTACTCACGGGCGACCCGGAGCAACGTCGGTGATCGCTCCTTCCGGTACATCGACTCCGGAAGCCCGGTCTCGATATCGAACGCCTCACCGCGGTTCATGGCCTGTTGGAGCTTGGACAGCTCGGCCTTGGCTAAAGCCTTGGTAGTGAACCATTGTGAGTGCTCTCGACCAGCAGTGATCCAGCGGACGCCGTAGGGACGTCGCCGTTTCTTGCCGGTCTTGCTATCTGGCGGCCTAGTGGTGACTTCCCACAGTCGGACCTGATGCGTCGGTTTCATGCGGCGCGCTCCTGCCTGCCGTTCAACCACTCACGCACCGCCGACAGTGCGAACCGCAAATGACCGTTGGGCAGCTTGATCGCAGGAGGAGCCGTGTTGATCTCCCGCCACTCATAGAGCGTGTCCCGGCTGATGCCGAGGAAATCGCAGAGCTCGGGAGTGCTGAGAAGGGTGTCCAGTCGTGCAACGTTGTCGTTCATGTCGTCCCCCAAAGTCAGGCAGCGAGCGGAGTTGCCGAAAGATCTGGCGGACTCTGCGCGGCTAGCAGTGCCTTGTCGTACTCGGCTTTCCAGGTGATGCGTTCCGAGATCGCGTGCATCACCAGGTGGTCCCGAGGTGGCAAGGACGGATCCCCGGAGTCGACCTTGCGCCAGACCAACCGAGCCGGGTCCGGTGCCGGTTTCTCGATCCCGACCGCCGCCAGCGCCTCCAGGACGAACGCCTTCCGGTCCGCCTTGTGGTCGACGAGCGTCTTCCCCGACCACTTGCGCGACACCAGCACTCGTCGACCTGGCAGACCGAGCGTGGTCCGCCGATGCGCCCTTCCTTTGCAGTGCCCTGGTGTGGTCTTTCCGTTGGCGCCCTTGGGGTTGATGCCGTAGAGCAGCCACACCGCGCAGCGAGGCGAGCAGGGTGTCACCGACAGTTCCGCGTGTAACCGGTCGTGGTGGTCCTTCTGCCGGGTGGTGTCGGCTTCGACGACCTCACCGGTGGATTTGGTGAGGTATTTGGTCAGGTAGCCGATGTGCCGTCCGGCTTCTTCGGTGCCGCCGAGGATGCCCTTGGAGTGCACCTGATGGCCGAAGGTGACCACGTGCGCCGGGTCTTCCACGGCCTCTACGGCGTCGTCCCAGTCGGTCAGTGATTCGCGGGTGTCGGGGTCGACGAACACGCGGCGGTCGCCGTCCCAGAGCGGCAGTCGGTCGACGTAGACGACCTGGTCATGGTTGGGCCACCAGACCTGGTGATAGGTCGCTTCGGTGACTTGGCGGATGACGTCGTGCGGCACCGATCCCCGGATGGCCGCGTGCAGGTGTGGAGCCGCGCGGCGTTGGGGTTCGACGGTGGCGAAGTACTGCGCGTCCCAGCCCACGACCCGCCGCAGGTTCTGCCACCACCTGTCCACCAGGGCCGAGAAGTGCACCGCGTCCCGAGCCGCCCGCCGGTAGTTATAGGTCGACGGGTCGACCGGTGCGCCATCGGAACGGACTGGGCCGTAGGTGTCGCAGGTGAGCGTGACGAACATTGACGGCCGGAACCGTCCCGCGTACTCACGGCCCACGGTGGTCTTGGCGACCTTGCGGCGAGGCAGGTTCGGCGCGTCCTGCCGCCGCTTGGTCGAGCGCTTCACCGCCTTCTTCGTGGGCAGGTCGATCGAGGGGAGGCGACCGCGCATCCCGAGTTGCCGAAGTTCGTCGTCGACGCCCTGGATCTCCTCCCGCAGCTCGTCGGCCTCCGCCTGGTTTGTCTCTTGCCGGTAGGCGGCGACGAGGTCAGCCCGGAACGCCAACAGCTCTGTTTGGGTTTCGGAGGGCGGCTCTGGGGTGAAGTCCGGTTCGGTGTCGATGTGCCAGCCCTCGCGGCACTGAACCTGTCGCAGCGCCTTCGCTTTCCGGGCACACGGCAGGCACACCGATTCCACGGTCGAGCCACACGGAACGGGGACGTAGCGAAGCTCTCCGGTCTCGGCGTCGCCCACCTCCATCGTGAACGGCCGGACACAAACCCCGTGCTTCTCAGCCGTCGCCTTCACCACGTCCGAGGCCAGCGGTTCCCGCATCCGAGCGGCCCGGGTTTTGGCCGGCATGGTCACCGCGGATTCCTGGCTACTCATCAGGCGGCCACCTCCCCAGGGGCGTTCCACTGCCGCAGCACGAACACCGGCATCTCCTGCCGCATCCCCGCAGGCAGATCCGGGAAGGTCGCTTCGTCGAACCAGACGCCGCCGAAGACCACCACCGGGATGCCGCAGGGAGTCCGGCCGCTGAGTTCCAGGTGCACCGACCCGCCGCCCGGAGGACGCCACAGCGAGGCCGTCACGTCGTCGAGCGAGGCAGCCCAGGTGAGCAGGCCACGGGCGACGTCCTCCAGGCGGTCGGAGTCGAGTTGCACAGTGATCGGATCAGGACCCACCCCGACCCGGACCGAGGCGGCCGGAGGCAGGGCGAACGAGTCCAGGTGGTCGCGGATCGCGTCGAGGAAGACCATCAGCCGGTTCATGCCGCCCTCCCCTCGGAGATGATGTGAGCGCCGCCGTTGGTCACGTAGGTCTCCAGGGCCTTGATCTCCTCGTCGGCGACCCATCCGGCCCGGACGCGCAGGGGTTCGCGGACGCCTTCGCCCCAGACGTAGCCGACACCGGCTTCGGAATCGCCGATGCGGTTTGCCCACGCGCCGCGTTCGTAAGCGCCGTCGCCGAGGACCATGCCGACGTGGGTCTTGGAGGTCACCCGCAGGCACACGCGGCGGGGGAACAGCTCACGAACCGGGACGGTGTCTTTTGTGGGTTCCTGGACGTAGCCGCGCACCGTGATTCCCAAGGCCCTGCCCTGTGTGGTGAGGAGCGCGACCTTTTCCACGATCGCGTCGCGGGTCTTGCGGTCGGTGTACTTGGTCAGCGCGCCGATCTCGTCGAACTCCAGGACCTCTAGCGGATGCTTGACGCTGATCGGGATCATGCGCACGCGTCCAGCGAATTCGTGCTTGCGGGCTTCCATCTCCTCAAGGAGGCCGTCGAGGAGTTCGAGCGCCTGCTTGCCGGTCACCGCGTACCGGGTGAAGATCCCGTGTCCGTAGGCGAGTTCCATTCCCTTGGGATCGATGCCGGACACCCGGACCACACCGGACCGGATCGCGGGTGCGGCCGACACCAGCGGGCACCACATGACCGAGTTCTTGCCCGATCCGGTCGCGCCAGCGGTCAGGCAGTGCGCACCCGAGCCGACCAGCGGAACCCGCCAGTCCGAGCCGTACTCGGTGGTCCCGGACCAGACGTGCCGCAGATCCACGCCGAGCCCATCAGGGGACACCAGGTCAGGAACCGGCAGGGAGGTCACCGCGGATTTGAGTAGGTCCCGGCGCTGGAAGTCGATGGAGACCACGTTGGGCTCCAGTTCCCGCACCTGGCACCGCTTGACCTTGCGCGCCACCGCCAGCGCCCGCGCGGCCTCGTCGAAGTCCTCAGGCTTCTGCCCCGGAACGAGCTGCACCCGCACCTCATCCCACGACGGCCCCGACCGGACCTTGAGCACCATCGGCACCTGAACGGCCCGTGACGCCGAGGCGGCCTTGCGGGACAGCAAACGTCGACGGCCGACCAGGTTCACCGTCACTTCCACCGGCAGGGTCTCGTCCCGGATGCTCAGCCCGCAGGCGTGCAGCCAGGCCGGGAGCTTGCGCGCGTAGACCGCCCAACGCATCCACCAGGACCGGAGGAACCGGCCGCAGTGGTGGTCATAGGACACGACGTCGATCAGCCGCCACGACGCCAGCACAGCGACGACCGAGCCCGTCACGATCGCCAGGGACAGCCACCCGAGGTACTGCCACCACGCCACGAGCGCCACCATTGTAAGACTGGTCCGCCAGCGCGTGACGACTTGCTTCCCCAGCCACAGCAACGATTTCAGCAGCCACCAGAGGGCGATGAACACCAGCGCGGCCGCCGCCAGGACTTCCAGAATCGTGGCGAGCGCGCGACCGATCTTGTGCAGTAGCCACACCGCCACGCCGAGCACTCCGCCGCCGACGAGAAGAAAACCGATCCCGTTCGTGTTCATCGACGACCACCGCCGGTCAGGTCCAGCGGAAGCATTCCCTGACAGGGAGCGCATTCCTTCTCGCCGGGCAGCAGCTTCGCGAACCGCTTACAGACTGTGCAGCGCGTTCGGGTGACCCCGTCTAGCGCACGGTTGTTGCCATCGTTTAGCGTTGTCATTGTTCACTTCCAGTGGTTGTGGACAGCGCAGGAGCGGCAAGGTTGGTAGCCGGATTCCGCTTCTGCGCCTTACAGGACAAGAAAAGCGTTTGAGGACGTGTTTTTACGCCGCACGTCCCCGCGTGCGTTTTTCGCTCTGTCATTCAGGTTTCAGCTAGCTTTCGACTTTCCCTCTTGGATCTGCGCGGCCACCTCCTCGGCCTTGCGTTCCTCGTAGCCGACCCAGTAGCGGAGTTCGTGGTGGTGACCTCGGTCTACATCGGACACAGCGCGGTACATGCGCGCGTTCTCCTTGTGGAATTTCAGCCACGTCGCCAGGTTCGAACCGGGCTGTGGACGACGAGCGGAAGCGACGGCGTGCGCGTCTGCCAGCGTCTGCGGCTCATTCCGGCCCGGGGTCGTCACCGCACACCTCCTCGGCTGTCGCGTGCTTGTCGAGGAACACGGCCAGTTCGTCCGCGCTGTCGCGGATTTGGCGAAGGAGCCGGATGAATTCCGGCCACTCGGTCGGGTCGGACGGTGGCAGGATCGCCAGGCTGTCCGGGTCGAGGTAGATCACCAGGGCCGGGTTCGCCGAACCATTGCCCTGCATCCCCGCGACCGCCTGCGGCCCCGGCTTCCACATCGCGTTGAACGCCACGGCCTTGTCCCTCCTCACTCTGTGCGCGGATCTCCCACGACCGCGCGTTCTCCTCGAATCCCTCAGCCGCCGCTGTCACGGCCGCGAGCACCCACCACGGCAACTGGCCTTCCGAAGCGAGGTCCCGCCAGGCCGACGCCACCGCGAGGGAAGCGACGGCTAGGTCATGCGCCGCCACGGGGTCGACCGCGTGTGCCCTCAGTGCGCTGTAGTGGTGGTAGGCCATCTCCCACGCCTGGACCAGGTGCGGAGGAACCACGGCCACACGGTGGCTCCCCGGCACCCCGCCCGGCATCACGCAGCCTTGGGCGTCGACTCAGCGGAACCTGAGGCCCGGCCCGACTTCGACGCACCGCTAGCGGCCGCAGCCTTGAAGCCGGTCGCGCGGAATGTGTACGACTGGTACTTGAACTCGCCCTGACCAGCCACCTTCGGCTCAGCCGTCAGGCCCTCCAGTTCGATCGGCCGCATGCCCGGCAGCACCTCCGACGTCGTCGGCACCGGCTGCACATCGGCCAGCAGCGTGATCTCGAACGACGCGCGCTTCGCCTTGACCTCGTCCGGGTCGGTCACGGTGACCTTCCACTGACGCTTGCCCGTCACCTCGTCGACCCGCTGCCGAGCCGGACGACCCGCAGCCCGGTCCTCACGCGACTGGTACTCGTTGTCCGGCGACACCTCACCGACCATGACCAAGCCCTGCCCGAACGCCTCGTCGAACTCGATGGGGAACCGGAAACCCTTGTAGATAGCCATTTATTGCTCCTAAGTGCGTGTGATCAGTCGTTCTTGCGCGTGACGGCGTCATCGGCAGCGTCGGACCACTGGTCATGGAAGGAAGAGGAATGCGAGCGCGTGCGGTGCTGGGTTTCGCACCACTCGCTGAACTCGCTGGCAGCGGCCGCGAGACTCTGCGCGAACCGTGCGGTGTCCATCAGGCCGCCGATACGGGCGGGTACCTGGACGATGAAGGAGGTCTCTTCACTTCCGGCGACGAGCTGACGGACGCCAGGAGAGGGTGAAACCACCGCCGCGCCGTAGCCGACGAGGGGCTGAATCACCACGTGAATGCCCATGTGTGCTCTCCCGGTGTCTCGGTCTCGGCGAGCCCGGTCGGGCGCGCTGGACACAGGAGACACCCAGTGAGGAGGCTCACCCCGGACAAACTGTCCGGGTAGGGACTGGCGGGGGAGAGCGTCCTCAGAGATGACGGCCCACCTGGCGTGACGTGGCCGGGTTCAGGAGGGCTCGGTACTCGTCGAGGAGACGGAAGAACACCTTCAGCGGTTCCTCGCCGTCGGCATGCTCTTCGATGGCAACCGCCCACCCCGCACACATCGACCAGCCAAAGCGAGCCTCGATCCATTGGGCGAACGGACCGACAGCCCCCATCGCGAACTTCTCATCGAGTCCGTGAACGTCCAGGGCGACGCCGTAGCCGAAGAGGATGCTCTCCAAGTCCCGCAAGGACCGCTGCCGGAGCCACATCCCCGGCCGAAGCCGGATCTGGTCGAGGATTTCTTGAACGTCCTGACACTGATCGATGGGTTTCGGCCGTTCCCCAGATGCAGCTGTCACACGTCGATTTTACCGAGCTAGCCCGGCGTCGGGACCGCTGCGTTCACCGCGGAAAGTACGGCTGACCAGGGCAGCTCGCGGCCCGGAGCGCTCCGCGGTTCGTGCAGCGGCCACACGTCGTCCCCGTACACGAGACGGACGCCAGCGCGCCGAAGCGCGTCGATGTGGGTTTCCCAGGACGGGTGACGGGCGTGCGCGGCGTTCACGCGCGGGAAGACGACGACCGGCAGGTTCAGGGTTCCGATGGCCTCGTTGACCTGTGTCAGGGCTTGGTTGTCGGCGATGCCCATCGCGAGCTTGGCGACCATGTTCGCCGAGGCGGGCGCGACCAGGTAGCAGTCCGGGGCCGGATGCGGGCTGGTTTCGGCCGGCGAGCGGGGCTCGACCCGGACAGGGAACCCGGTGGCCTCCTCGATCTCGGCGCGGCCGCCGTTCTCGTCCAGCCAGCGGCCCGCCGTCGGGGTCAAGGTCACCGCGACTGTCCAGCCGTCCTTTTGGAGGGGCCGGATCACGCGCGGAAGAAGGTCCTCAACACCACCAGCACCCGAGCCGACCAGGCCCAGAACACGCGACGCCACCCGACCTACCTCACCGCGCCGCAGCGCTCAGCCAACGCCAACAGGGGCGAGGACTTCTTACCAGCCGTCGCCGGGGCGCGGCGATACATCGACCGCACGACCTCCCGCACGGCGGTGCTGTGCCGGACGATCCCCGGCGCTTTCTGCTCAGCTGTCAGCAGCGCCGACAACGCCTCGTCATCCTTCGCGACCAGGCTCAAGGCCCGCGCGAAGTCGATCAGGTGCGTGACCTGCCGCTCTACCGGCAGATGGTCGACGCTGATCCTCGGAGCCGACTCGATCACCTGCGAAATATCGCCCAGATCCAGCGCAGCCGACAACCGGTGCAGCTCGACGTTGGCCGGGCCGAACCCGGTCTGCCAGTGGTTGGCGTCCACGCCGAGCTGATCGGCCGCGCGGCCCGCGTGAGACAGCAGCTCGTTCGCCGTCGACCGGTCCTGTTGCCGAGCAGCGGCGACGGCCGTCCGCAGGTAGAGCATCCCGTAGAGACTCAGCGCGGCCGGATCACCCTCGCGCATCCTCGGAACCAGCCACTTCGCGGCGACGTCGCCCAGCTCAAGAGCGTCATCGAACCGGCCGACCGCCAGCAGCGCGTGAGTTCCAGACCGGGCAGCCGAGGCCAGGACCAGCGGGTCGTCTGCCTCGTCGGCTGCCTGCATGGCGCGTTCGGCCGCGATCCATGCGAGGTCGGCTTCACCGATCTTGCTCAGCGTGGTCGCGGCCAGGTGGTGAACGCGGGCCGATACCGCAGCGCAGGCTCGCCGGTAGGCCGCATCATCGGCCGAGGCGGACTCCATGCCCTGACTGGTCTTGATCAGACCCGGCAGAGCGGCCACGACACGGCCGAGGTCGCCCTTCTGGTAGCTGGACCAAGCACCTTCCACGAGCTGAGCGACCGGAGCGGGGTCGATGTACTCCGGCGACATGGCCGAGGAGAATAAGGTGCGAGACAGCCGCCGGGGAGCCATGAGCGCGTCGCGGATGGCCGGGACGTCGTCGTTCTTGTCCTCGTCCTCCATCAGCACGGGTTCGCCGAGGAGATCTCCCAGCGTCACCCGCAGACCCCGCGCGACGTCAGCCAGCACGTCCAAGCGCCGGATCTCGCGTTCACCGCGTTCGATCTTGCTCAGCCAGTCCTCAGTACGGCCCACCAGGTCAGCAAGGACCGCCTGCGACAGACCACGCCGCCGCCGGTAGAAGGCAATACGCTCCCCGATGCTGAGCTGATCACCCGCACCGCGCATACGCCCAGGTTAACAGGCGTAGGCGTTGTGGCGACTACAAAGCGGGAGTGGCCAGGTTGGCCGAGTAACCGCACAAGACTTGAGGATCCAGCATGACCACGGATGAAGAAACGATCACGGATGAGCCACTCGTTGACGCTAGCGAGGACCAGCTTCATCGTGGGCATATTGTGCGCCTGCTTGTTGACCAAGTGGAGTTTGCATGCCGAGAGGCCCCGAGTAGCGTAATAGCCCTCACAGGCGCCTGGGGTGCAGGAAAGACATCGATACTAAATATCGCTAAAGCGAAACTGAGGGAAAACTCAAGCTTTAAGCTTGTCGATTTTGCTCCATGGTTGTTTTCGGATCTCGCCTCACTTGTGGCCGGATTTTTCGAGAGTGTCAAGGGGGCGCTGCCGGGAAGAAAATTTGAGGGAACCCGTGCAAAGCTGTCGAAGTATTCATCCGCCGCTGCGCCACTAGGTAAGGTTCCAGCTCTGGTTGGCGGGCCCGACGTGTCGGCTGCGATTAAAGGTTTGGGCGATCTTCTTGCCGATACAAGTTCCCTTGAGAAGAAGCGCAATAGTATTGAAAGTGATTTACGCAAGATAGACCACAAGGTAATAATATTTATCGATGACCTGGATCGCCTTCATCCGGAAGAGCTCCTTCTCGTATTCAAGCTTATTCGATCTATAGCTCGATTCCCTAATGTCTACTACGTGCTCTCGTTTGATGAGCACACTATTCTTGATCTGCTATCCGCGACTGATCTAGCTCGCCAGGATCGGCCAAGAGCATCTGCCTATATCGAGAAGATCGTGCAGGCAAAGGTGCAAATCCCGCCCCTTCATGAAGAGCATCACGAAGACTTGTTCCTGAAGGGGATACAGTCGATTGTCAAAAGGACGGGGCAGGAAATTTCGCAGACCGAGGTAAGCGATCTGTACTACGTGACCAGAAGGTATCTTTCGCCCTGGCTCGGTACGCCTCGAAGCATACGCAAGCTGTTTACCGAGGTTCGTCAGTCCTGGGCAAGCTTGGCTGGAGAAGTTAACTTTCATGATAACTTTCTGATTAGCTTTTTGCGTATCTATGAGCCAGCTCTATACAATAGTCTTTCTGAGCTTAAGTCCAGATTGACCGGAGCTTCATTTTGGGATTTCAGCATTAAGGTCGAGCCAGCCGATCAGGCAAATTTCTGGAAAGCGCAGCTATTTAACTACGACGTTCCTGAAGTGCGCTCATCTAATATTCTTGGTGTTCTAGGAAAGTTATTCTCGTCGGCCGCGGAGGCTGAGACGGGCGTGAAGCATCAGCGTATAGTGAAAGATCTTACGCATGAAAAAAGGATTGAGTCGCCGGCCTGCTTTGATAGATATTTCCAGTTGACCATTCCTCCGGGTGACGTATCCGACAAGCTCGTGATCGACGGAATTCGTGGATACCTGGGAGGGGATAGCGGCAACGTTGCTGCGAGACGGCTTGAACTAGAGTTGCATTCGAATCCTCGTGTGTGCGTGCCGAAGATTCATATGGTAATTGACCAGGTGAGTGGCGGAAATCCGCTCAGGTTGATCGAGAATCTATCATCTATCCATGGGGCAATCGAAGATGATCGACAATTTCTTCAGGGGTCAACCGCAGATGAAATTGAGCAGGTTGTTGGAGATTTGCTTATGCGGACATCGGCTGATCAGATTGAAGTTCTCCTGGATGGCGTGGTTACGCCGAAGAACTCACTTCTTCTTGTGAATTTGGCAACAAGGCTCAAGCGTTCTAAAGAAGAAATCGACTGGCTTCCACTGCTTCACGCCAAACTTGAACCTGTATTGGAAGCGGAAGTAGATAAGATTGGCGCCTTGCCGGTTGAATCAATTGATCGGGAGGAGTTTCGTAAGTTCCTCCGCTGGGGTCAGCTTTATGGCACAGAGAAGGCTAAGATTAAAGCTCAGAATTTTGTGCAAATAGGTAATTGGTCCATGCGCGGCTACCTTGGGCAACTTGTCGGTGAAAGAACAGTGTACGGAAGTTCGGGGAACGTTAAGCTTGTCGGGGAACGCAGTCTGCATGACTTGGAAGAATTTCTTGACGTTGAATTTGCGATCACGCAGCTTGATGGGCAAATTGGGCAACCGATGGTTGATCTATCTAGCCTTACTGAACGCCCTTCAAATCAGGAAAATCGAGAAGCGTACGGTCTTGCGCTGCTTGCGACCGTGAAGGGTTCGTAGAGCCGCTTTGCCGAATTTGGCTCTATGGAATCAAGACGGCGCGCAGGCGCGCCGCCAGGGTCCGCACGGCCTGCCGCTCCGCTTCGGCCGGCGGCCCTGGCGGGCAGCGCAGTGGTGCTCGTGAGCCCGCCAACTCAATCCTTCGGCACCCTGAGGTCATCTCGCATCGCCGCCAGTAGTAGCTCTTGTGCCTCGTCAAACGTCTCTTGGGCCTGGTAGAAGGCTGCGGAGCCGAAGTCGTCCGAGTTTGGGTCAGTTGTCGACGCGCTGGCAGCCGCCGCTTCAGTATCGACTAGGTCTCCCCAGTGCCAGAGCTCGTTGTAAGCCTTATCGGCCAGCTTGTGGACTTTGGGAGTCGCGTAGAGCTCCAGGCGCAGTAGCTCCTGATAGAGGGGGTACTGCCACTCGTCGTCGAGCTCTGGGCCAAGTCCCAGGCCAGCGTCGTAGATCGTTTTCGCCATAGAGCGCAGGCGCTCGTAGAAGGCGCTGTATCCCTCGCGTCGCTGTTCGAATGTTCTTGCAGCCTCTTCTCGCTCCCAGAGAATTTGCTCATGTTCGCGTTCGCGGTTCCATTGATCACGTTCTCGTCGGTCTGCTCTACGCTGGGTGTAGATCACACCTGAGAGCGCGATGACGCCAGTCATCAAGCCAGTGATCAGGCTGCCCCACAGCGTCGGATTGGTCATGCCGTCAATCCTGGCTGATGGCGGAAGCGCTTCAAACCGTGGCCATCCCTCGCGCGCGATTTTTTAACCCCGACCCGCCGCCATCAAGGGCGCCTACGGCGTCGCTTCGCGATGAGCTTCGCTCACCCTTGACACCGTCGACCCGGCGCTAACGACGGCAGGGGCGAGGAAGATGGGGGAGTAGAGCCGCCGCTCATCTGTGCCTGTTCGCACCCGGCCGGGGTCATGGCGCCAGACGCTCAGGCGCGAGCATGGAGGACAGTCGACAGCAGGCCGAGGCTCTCCGGCGGCGGGCATACTGACTGTGAGCAGGCGAGCGCGATCGAGAGCGGCACGGAACCCTGACGGAACAAAACGGCCGGTCAGGCGCCCGGAGGCAAAGTTTCCGCAGGGTGAGCGGACCCTCCTTGCGAAGCTGGCACTCACATGGCTAGAGTGCTAATTGCACGGCCCGAACACGCCCCGGCACCCGCGACGGCGGGGGTGGTAGGAGCCGTAACTAATCCTGCCAACGCTTTCGACGACCGTGGAGGTCAACCCGGTGAGCGTGAACATCAAGCCGCTCGAGGACAAGATCGTTGTCCAGACGAGTGAGGCCGAGGAGACGACCGCTTCCGGCCTCGTCATCCCCGACACCGCCAAGGAGAAGCCCCAGGAGGGCAAGGTTCTGGCCGTGGGCCCGGGCCGCATCGACGACAAGGGCAACCGTGTCCCGCTCGACGTTTCCGTCGGCGACGTCGTCATCTACTCCAAGTACGGCGGCACCGAAGTGAAGTACAACGGTGAGGACTACTTGATCCTTTCCGCTCGCGACGTGCTGGCCGTCATCAACTGACGTCCGCTCTCAGCGCATGACGCCCCGGGCCCCGCATTGCCGGGGAACGGGGCGTTCGTGTTTTCCGAGCTTTAGAACTGGAAGGTAAGCGGAACAGGCCATGCCCAAGCAGATCAGTTTCGACGAGGACGCTCGTCGCGCGCTCGAGCGCGGGGTGAACAAGCTCGCCGACGCGGTCAAGGTCACCCTCGGCCCGCGCGGTCGCCACGTCGTGCTCGACAAGAAGTTCGGTGGCCCGACCATCACCCTCGACGGCGTCACCGTCGCTCGCGAGATCGAGCTCGACGACCCGTTCGAGAACCTCGGCGCCCAGCTCGCCAAGAGCGTCGCCACCAAGACCAACGACGTCGCCGGTGACGGCACCACGACCGCGACCGTGCTCGCGCAGTCGCTGGTGAAGGTCGGCCTGCGCAACGTCGCCGCCGGTGCCAACCCGACCGCCGTCGGCCGTGGCATCGAGGCCGCCGCGGAGAAGGTCATCGCGGTCCTCAAGGAGAAGGCGACCCCGGTCAAGGGTCGTGACAACATCGCCCAGGTCGGCACCGTCACCTCGCGTGACGCGGCCATCGGCGCCCTGCTCGGCGAAGCCGTCGAGCGGGTCGGCGAAGACGGCGTCATCACGATCGAGGAGTCGTCCACGCTGGCGACCGAGCTCGTGATCACCGAGGGTGTCCAGTTCGACAAGGGTTTCCTGTCGGCGCACTTCGCGACCAACCCGGAGGAGCAGAAGGCGATCCTCGAGGACGCCTACATCCTGCTCGTCCGCGAGAAGATCTCGTCGCTGGCCGACCTGCTCCCGGTGCTGGAGAAGGTCGTCGAGGCCAAGAAGCCGCTGCTGATCATCGCCGAGGACGTCGATGGCGAAGCGCTGTCCACCCTCGTCGTGAACTCGCTGCGCAAGACGATCACCGCCGTCGCGGTCAAGGCGCCGTTCTTCGGTGACCGCCGCAAGGCGTTCCTGGACGACCTCGCGGTCGTCACCGGTGGTGAGGTCATCTCGGCCGAGATCGGACACAAGCTGTCCGAGACCACGCTGGCCCAGCTGGGCAACGCCCGCCGGATCGTCGTCACCAAGGACGACACCACGCTCGTCGACGGTGCCGGCACCAAGGACGACATCGCGGGCCGTGTCGCGCAGATCCGCAAGGAGATCGAGAACACCGACTCCGACTGGGACCGCGAAAAGCTGCAGGAGCGGCTGGCGAAGCTCGGCGGCGGTGTCGCGGTGATCAAGGTCGGCGCGGCCACCGAGACCGAGCTGAACGAGCGCAAGCACCGCATCGAGGACGCCGTGGCTTCGACCAAGGCGGCCGTCGAAGAGGGCATCTTGCCCGGCGGTGGCTCGGCGCTCGTGCACGCGGTCAAGGAGCTCGACGGCGGCCTCGGCCTCGAGGGCGACGAAGCGACCGGTGTGCGCATCGTCCGCGACGCGCTGTCCGCCCCGTTGTTCTGGATCGCGACCAACGCGGGCCACGAGGGTGCGGTCATCGTGAACAAGGTCCAGGAGCAGGGCTGGGGGCACGGCTTCAACGCCGCCACCGGTGAGCTCACCGACCTGCTGGCCGCCGGCATCGTCGACCCGGTCAAGGTGACCCGGTCCGCGGTGGCGAACGCCGCTTCAATCGCCCGGCTCGTGCTCACGACGGAAAGCTCCGTCGTCGAGAAGCCGGTCGAGGAGGAGCCCGCCGCGGCCGGTCACGGCCACGCGCACTAGTTCCACCCCTGAAGCGGGGCGGTACTCCACTCGGAGTGCCGCCCCGTTTTCGCTGTCCCGCCCCTTCCGCGCCCGGGTCGCGTTTAGCCCGCTAAACGCGACCCGGGCGGCGGAGGGGTGCCGGCTGCAGGCAGAGCGACTTTCGCGGGCTAACTGCGATCTGACGGGCTCCCGGGCCGACCTGCGTTTAGCGGGCTAATCGCGACCCGGGCCGCGCGGGTGCCCGGCAGCGCTGACCTGCGTTTAGCGGGCTAAACGCGATCCGGTGCCCGGACAAGCGGAAGGGCGGCACCCCACCCGGATGCCGCCCTTCCGCGTTGCCGACTCGGCCGGATCAGCCGTTCGACATGCTCAATGTGCGCTTGTCCGCCTTGATGATGTGCTCGCGTTCCGATTCCGACAGCCCGCCCCAGATCCCGTACGGCTCGTGCACGGCGAGTGCGTGGTTCCGGCACATCGCCAGTACCGGGCAGGCCAGGCACACGGCTTTGGCCCGCGCCTCGCGGCGGGCTCTGGCCGGCCCGCGCTCGCCGTCAGGGTGAAAGAAGGACGCGCTGTCCATGCCTCGGCACGACCCTTCGAGCTGCCAGTCCCATACATCCGCGTTGGGCCCCGGGAGCCTGCGTGTGTCCGCCATCCTGACCGCCTCCGTCATCCGGTCGAAGCGTTTACCTGCTCTGCTGCGCTGCGGATACTCCATTCGGTGCAACGGCGGTAACGTTAGAAGCGCGCCAATACTTGTTCAAGAGATTCAAGACGATTCAGCCGTTAGGCATCCCCCGGATGTGTGAGCCCTACTTTCCGCTCCGGTTGCCCCCGTCCCGGCCTGCCTGGATATTGGGTCGAGTGGGATCTCGGACCAGCAGTGAAGAACCCACCCTGCCGGTGGCCTCCGTCGCTCGCCGGCTCGGGGTCGCACCGTCCACCCTGCGCACCTGGGACCGCAGATACGGCGTAGGGCCGAGTCGCCACACCAACGGCCGTCACCGCCGCTACGGCAGCTCCGACATCGGCCGTCTCGAACTGATGCAGCGAGCGCTTCTTCGCGGCGCCTCGACGGCCGAAGCGGCGAAGTACGCACTCGAGCAAATGCCCAGGACCGCGACGGAGCCTTCGGAAGCCGTCGTCGTCCAAGTGGCGGAGCAGGCCGCCGCGCCGGCCGCTGAGGATCACGACGTCCCGTCCCGCCTCGCCAGGCGGTTGAGCACGGCCGCGCTCGCGATGGACTTCGGCGCGGTCCAGCGCATGCTCGCCGACACGATCCGCGAACTCGGCGTCCTGCCCGCCTGGACCGGTGTCGTGTCGCCGGTCCTGACCGCGCTCGGCGCGCGCTGGCGCGGGGTGAGTGCCGGTGCGGAGGTCGAGTACCTTCTCGCCGAATGCGTGTACGCCGCCCTCGTCCGCGCGACGCCGGTGCTCCGCGAACCACGTAACCAGCGTCCGGTCCTGCTGACCTGCGTCCCGGACGAGCGCGACAACCTGCCGATGTACGCGCTCGCCGCAGCGCTGGCGGGGCGGCGGATCGGCGCCCAGCTGTTCGGGGCGTCCCTGCCGGCCGAAGTGCTCGCGGTGACCGTCCGCCGCAGTGTCCCGGCGGCGGTCGTCCTGTGGTCGGGTCGCCGGGCGACCGCGGATCCGCGCCTGTTCGCCAGGGTGTCCCGCGGCCGCCAGCGCAGCAGGCTGTTCGCTTGCGGTCCCGGCTGGGATCCCGCCACGCTCCCGGACAAGATCGAACTGCTCGGCGAACTGACGACCGCCGCCGACCGGATCGAGCACGTTCTTGTCGGTGCGAGGCGATAGAAAGGACGCATGGAATCGTCCTTGCGGTCCGCCGCGTTCGGCGACGGCGTGCCGCCGCCGGACCCCTTCGCGGTGCCCGCGTCGCCTCGCGGACGGTTGCTCGCCGCGATCGGGCTCGGTGCCCGCGGCCGGTACGCGGCGGCGGCAACGCTGCTGAACGAGTTGCGCGCGAGCGGTGGCCCGGTGTTCGCGTCGCTGGCCGCGAGCACGCTGGCGTCGCATCGGCGGCAGCTGGGCGGGCACGCGGCCGCCCTCGTCCTCGACGGCGAGGCGCTCGCGCTGGCGATCACGGAGCCGCAGGGCGAACCCGACCCCGACGGTCTGGACGCCGAGGGCGCGCGGGCGGACGCGCTCCTGGGGCTCGCGGCGGACAACCTCGGGCGCGGCAGGCTGCCCGCCGCCCGGCGGCTGCTCGCCCGTGCGGGCGCGCACTCCGGCAACTGGCGGACCCGGACAAGGGCCGGTTGGGTGGGCGCGGAAATCGAACTGGCGGGTAACATTTCCGAGGCGGCCATCGCTCCTGCGGAAATGGCGCTGGAAACCGCGCGCGCCAGAGGCGCTTGCCGGCATGTCGTCAAATCACGTCTTGTACTCGCCGTGACGATCGCGAATGGCGGTTCCGCTGAGCGGGATCGCGCGAAAGCGCTGGTAGAGGGCGCGCGCGAAACCGCCGAGAAATACGAATTCAATTCACTTCTGTGGGTGGCTTGCCTGCTCGGGGCGGACTTCGGGGCGGGACACGCCGATGAGTATCGATCCAGAAGTGCCGAACTGTTGCACGCAGTGTTACGGCATGCGGATCCTTGCGGGAGGTGGCTCGCACGGGAATCTCCGTGGGTCCCCCTCTGAGGGCGTCTAGCCTGTTGGAGGGCCCATTCCGGCAACCGGGCTAAGAACTTTCAAAAAAAGCCACCGGATCGTGTCAAGGTTCGGGCTAAAGCGTCCGATAGGGGAAGTGGAATGTCACCCGGCTGCAGGAAGGAAACCCCGTGACGACGGTCTTGATCTGCGACGACCGACGCAGTGTCCGCGAAGGGCTCACTCGAGTGATGTCCGCGGTCCCAGGGGTCAGTCGCATCGACTGCGTAGCGCACGGTGACGAGCTGCTGGCCCGGTACTCCCGTCAGCCGGTCGACGTCGTGCTGGTCGGAACCCAGCGCGCTGTCCCGACTGGCGTCGAAGCCACCCGGCGGCTCGTCTCTGCGAACCCCCAAGCGAACGTGATCGTCTTCGGTGCCCCGGACGACGCGGGAAGCATCGCCGCCGCCATCGCCGGCGGTGCGCGCGGCTACCTGCGCTGGGACGCCTCGCGTCCCGAGCTGGTCGCCGCACTGGCGCACACGCTCGCCAGCACCTCGGTACCGGCGCCGCGCCAGCCGTCCGACCCCGGCGTCCAGCTCACGGAGCGCGAGCTCCAGGTGCTTCGCGGGATGAGTCAGGGCAAGAGCAACGGACAGATCGGCCGCGAGCTGTACCTGTCCGAAGACACCGTGAAGACCCACGCGCGCCGCTTGTTCCGCAAGCTCGGCGTTCGGGACCGCGCTCAGGCGGTCGCCCACGGATTCCGCCGTGGACTTGTTTCCTGACAACGCTTTCTTGATTTCATCGGTCAGATTGCACAACGGGTGACGAACGGGCCGGGGGAGTACCCCTGGCCCGTACCTGTGTTCCCTGTCACGCTTCGCACACTTATGTTCGACGCTCAGGCACTCTTGCCCGAGCGAGTCCGCCTCAGGGTGGACCGTCGTACCCCACTGCGTTCCGGCTCGTTGAAAGTTCGACTACGAGCGAAGGGAACCAGGAAGACCCGGGTTCAGCGTGCTCGCCGGAAAGGCGGCACGCCGACGTCGGCCGTCAGTGAAGGGCGGCGGACCCGGGCGGTACGGTAGCTGTCACCGGTAGTGGTCTCCGAAGTCACACGCCGGACTCTTTGCACGCCTATACGTAACACTGGGACTGTTGTCTGCGATGGCCAATGTGGGGGACGGACTGGATGAGCCGGTCGCCGCTGCTGTTGAGGGTGATCCTCAAGCGGTCGAGCGGTTGCTGGCGGCCATCCGTCCTTTGGTAGTGCGGTACTGCCGCGCTCGGGTTGGCAGGCAGGAGCGTTCGTTCGCTTCCGCAGACGACGTTGCTCAGGAGGTGTGTCTCGCGGTGCTCACGGCATTGCCTTCGTACCGTGATCAGGGCCGCCCGTTCCTGGCCTTCGTCTACGGGATCGCCCAGCACAAGGTGGCCGACGCGCATCGCGCCGCGGCCCGCAATCGCGCCGAACCGGTCGCCGAAGTCCCCGACGAGGTCGAGGGTGGCGTCGGTCCCGAGCAGCGTGCCCTCCAAGGCGAGCTGAACGAGCGCATGTCGCAGCTGCTGCGCGTCCTTCCCGACAAACAGCGTGAGATCGTGGTCCTGCGGGTAGTCGTGGGATTGTCCGCCGAGGAGACGGCAGAGGCCGTGGGGTCCACCCCCGGCGCCGTCCGGGTGGCCCAGCATCGCGCCCTCGCGCGCCTACGTAAGGTTCTGGCCGCTGAGGAGGTGATCTGAGTGACCGATCGCGACCGTCGGTTCTCCCCTGGGACCGATCGTGAACTGACGGCTTTCGAAAGAGGGCTGACGCCTTCGGAAGCCGAGTTCGCAGCTGATCTGTCGGCCGTCCAGGCCGATGACGCACTGCTCGACGCACTCGGTGGCTCGGATCCGAAGATGGCCGACGACCTCGGCGATCAAGAACTCAATGCCCTGCTGCTGGCTTGGCGGCGTGACATCGACAGCGAACCGCTCGCGGAACTCGTCGACGTCGACACCGCCGTCGTCACCGTGAAGACCGCCGCGCTCGCCCGCAGACACGGGGGAAGACGCCGGCTGCTGGTCCCGGTGGCCGCCGCCGCGGCCGTCCTGGCCATCGCCTTCGCCGGTACCGGTCTCGCCGCGAAGGACGCGCAGCCTGGTGACACTCTTTGGGGCCTGACCAAGGTGCTTTACGCCGACCACGCCCGGTCGGTCGAGGCCGCCGCGGCGGCCAAACTCGATCTCGAAAAGGCCAACCTCGCGCTCGCCGGTGGGCGCCTCGACGACGCCCGGAAGGCGCTCGACGAGGCCCAGGCCGCGCTGAACCAGGTGACCGACGAAGAGAACCGCGATCAGCTGCTCGAACAGCACCGCCAACTGAGCGCGCAGCTGCAGAATCCCGGTCAGCAGCCGCTGCCCCCGGATAAGCAGTCGCCCACGCAGACTCCGGTCGCGACCACCCCGCAGCCCACTCCGCAGCCGACGGCTCCGCCGACGTCGCTGCCGGGAGGCGGCAACCCCGGCACGACTCTGCCGGGCACCACGACTCCCTCGCCGACTCCGCCGACCACGACCAGTGAGCCCCCGCCGCCCACGACGTCGACCACGCCGCCGGCCTCGGGCAACGACCCGGGCGGCTCGCGGAACGAGCCGTCGCCGGGCGCCGGAGCGCAGGCTCCCGCGGCAGGAGCGGTCGAGACGCCGTAACACCCGAGAACGTCGAAGGGCCTGGTGAGATCCCTCTCACCAGGCCCTTTCGCTGTACGACTCAAATCGCCTTTAGCGGGCTAAACGCGATCAGTAGGCGCTCTCGTTGGCTGTGACACCGTCCGCGAAGCCGCGGCAGTAGTCCCAGCTCACGTAATCGCCGGGGTTCGGATCGAAGGCTGGCTCGTGCGGCCTCATGCGGCCGTCGGCGAGCAGCTGCTCGAGACTGGCGCGCAGCAGATGCCAGTCGTGATAGTGGGGTTCGTCGCATTCACCGCAGTCGACCACGATCCCGCGTACTCCGCGCGGTTCGAGAAGCGCCTGGTAGACGGCGAGATCGGAGAGGTCGGCCAGCAACTCGGTGCGCTCTTCGTCGCTGATCGGCTCGTCGAGCCGGTCGGCGTCGTCGATGAACGCGCGGGCCGGGTCGTCCGGGTCATCCGCGAACGGGTCTGGGGGCAACGCATCTTGCGGCACGCCTGCACGCTACCGGGCGCCCACCCGGGCCGGGCGGCCGCCCGGCCCGGATATCATGAGGGGCAGGCCCCCGCCACGAGGCCACCAGCCACGGCGGCTCCCATTTATCACCGCTAGGAAGGCCCTTCGCCTGCTATGACCAGCGACAGCGTCACCGCCCCCGTCCCGAGCAAGTTCGCCATGCTCGGGCTGACCTTCGACGACGTGCTGCTGCTGCCGGCCGAGTCCGACGTGGTGCCCAGTGCGGTCAGCACCCGCACCCGGCTCTCGCGCAACGTCACCCTGAACATCCCGCTGGTCTCCGCCGCCATGGACACGGTCACCGAAGGCCGGATGGCCATCGCGATGGCACGCCAGGGCGGGATGGGCGTGCTGCAGCGCAACCTGCCGATCGACGACCAGGCGGCGGCCGTCGAGGTCGTGAAGCGCTCTGAAGCAGGCATGGTGACCGACCCGGTCACCTGCTCGCCCGAGGACACCCTCGCCGAGGTCGACGCCCTGTGCGCGCGGTTCCGGATCTCCGGTGTGCCCGTCACGGACGCCGCCGGGACGCTGGTGGGCATCATCACCAACCGCGACATGCGGTTCGAGGTCGACCACACCCGCGCGGTGCACGAGGTGATGACGAAGCTGCCGCTGGTCACCGCGCAGGTCGGTGTCACCGCGGAGGCCGCGCTCGGGCTGCTTCGCCGTCACAAGATCGAGAAGCTGCCCATCGTCGACGGCGCCGGCAAGCTGCGCGGGCTGATCACGGTCAAGGACTTCGTCAAGACCGAGCAGTACCCCAACGCCTCCAAGGACACCAACGGCCGGTTGATCGTCGGTGCCGCCGTCGGGGTCGGCCCGGACGGGCACAAGCGCGCGATGGCGCTGGCCGACGCCGGGGTGGACGTGTTGATGGTCGACACCGCGCACGGGCATTCCCGCGCCGTCGTCGAGACCGTCGCGCTGCTGAAGAAGGAACTGGGCGACACCGTCGACATCGTCGGCGGCAACGTCGCGACCCGGGCCGGTGCGCAGGCGCTGGTGGAGGCGGGCGCGGACGGGATCAAGGTCGGCGTCGGCCCCGGTTCCATCTGCACCACCCGCATCGTCGCCGGGGTCGGTGTGCCGCAGATCTCCGCGATCTACGAGGCCGACCAGGCGGCGCGCCCGGCCGGGATCCCGGTGATCGGTGACGGCGGCATCCAGTACTCGGGTGACATCGCGAAGGCGATCGCGTCCGGCGCGTCCACGGTGATGCTCGGCAGCCTGCTCGCGGGCACCGCCGAATCGCCCGGCGACCTGATCCTGGTCAACGGCAAGCAGTTCAAGACCTACCGCGGCATGGGCTCGCTGGGCGCCATGCAGTCGCGCGGCGAGGCGAAGTCCTACTCGAAGGACCGCTACGCACAGGACGACGTGCTGAGCGAGGACAAGCTGGTCCCCGAGGGCATCGAAGGGCGGATCCCGTTCCGCGGACCGCTCGCGAACGTCGTCCACCAGCTGGTGGGCGGGCTGCGTTCGGGTATGGGCTACGCGGGGGCGTCGACGATCCCCGAGCTGCAGGAGGCGCAGCTGGTGCGGATCACCGCGGCCGGGCTCAAGGAGAGCCACCCGCACGACATCACCATGACCGTCGAGGCACCGAACTACACCACCCGTTAGTCCGCCCCTTAGGACACTTACCCATCCGGTTCCGTTCCCGGGAGACTTGGCCCGCTGATCAAGTCTCCTGGGAGGAACCCGATGTCTTTCACGTCGCGCCGGACCGCGCTCGCCGTCTTCGCCGCCGCTGCCCTCGGGCTCGGCGGCGGGGTGGCGGCTTCCGCCGTCCCCACCGCTTCCGCCGCGCCTTCCGCGCCCGAGGCCGCCGCTCTTCAAGCGTCGCCGGGTGAGCTGTGGAAGCGCACCGAGCTGTACTTCGGGACGACGAAGCCGGGCGGCGAGGAGCTGACCGACGCCGAGTTCACCGCGTTCACCGACAAGGCCGTCACGCCGAGGTTCCCGGACGGGTTCACCGAGCTGACCGGGCGCGGCCAATGGCGCGGTTCGGACGGCGTGATCTCGCGGGAGAAGTCGAAGGTGATCGTCGTCGTGTACCCGTTCAGCGATCGCGACGCGAACCGCGAGATCGAGGAGATCCGGACCGACTACAAGAAGGCCTTCTCGCAGGAATCCGTCCTCCGGACCGACTCCGTGGAGAAGGTCTCCTTCTGACCTCGCCACCCTCAGAGCGCCTTTAGCGGGCTAAACGCGAAACGGGTGGGGCGAATGGGGCTGGTGTGACTTTCGGCCCGGTTCGGGTGCCCCGTGCGCAGGTCACCCACGCGGCCTAGCGACAATGGGGTGTAACGGTCGTCGGTGAGAAGGGACTTGACGTGCGGGATCTGGTCGAGATCGGCATGGGCCGCACCGCGCGGCGGGCGTATGACCTCGATGACGTGGAGATCGTGCCGTCGCGGCGCACCCGGTCGTCTTCGGTCGTGTCCACCGCCTGGCAGATCGACGCGTACCGGTTCGAGCTGCCGCTGGTCACGCACCCCACCGACGCGATCGTGTCGCCGGGAACCGCGGTGGCCGTCGGCGAGCTCGGCGGACTGGGCGTCCTCAACGCCGAAGGCCTTTGGGCGCGGCACCCGAACGTCGAGGACGCGATCTTCCGCCTCGTCCGGGCCGCCGAGGACACCGAGGACCCGACCGCGATCGTGCGTGAGCTGCAGGAACTGCACTCCGCCCCGATCCGGCTGGACCTGCTGACCGAGGCCATCAAGACCGTCCGCGAGTCCGGGGTCACCGTGGCCGCGCGGGTCAGCCCGCAGCACGCCGCCGAGCTCACGCCGGATCTGCTCGCGGCCGGCGTCGAGATCCTCGTCGTGCAGGGCACGATCATCTCGGCCGAGCACGTCCAGCGGGACGCCGAGCCGCTGGACCTGAAGGACTTCATCGGTCGGCTCGATGTTCCGGTGATCGCGGGTGGCGTCAGCGACTACCGCACCGCGATGCACCTGATGCGCACCGGCGCGGCCGGCGTCATCGTCGGCCACGGGGCCAGCCGCGGCGTGACGAGCACCGACAGCGTGCTCGGGATCGGGACGCCGATGGCGACCGCGATCGTCGACGCCGCGGCCGCGCGCCGCGACTATCTCGACGAGACCGGCGGCCGGTACGTCCACGTGCTCGCCGACGGCGGGATGAGCACGTCCGGCGACATCGCCAAGGCCATCGCGTGCGGTGCCGACGCGGTCATGCTGGGCGCGCCGCTGGCCGCCGCCTCCGAGGCGCCGGGGCAGGGGCTCTACTGGACGTCGGCGGCTGCGCACCCGTCGCTGCCGCGTTCGCGCGTGGCGCTGGGGCCGGACTACGCCGTCGACCTGAAGACGCTGCTGTTCGGGCCGTCCTCGGACGCTGAGGGCGTCGTGAACCTCTTCGGTGCGCTTCGCCGCGCGATGGCGAAGACGGGCTACTCGGACCTGAAGGAGTTCCAGCGGGTCGGCCTGACCGTCCGCCGCTGACGCTCGCTTCCCGGCCCGTTTCGCGTTTAGCCCGCTAAAGGCGCTCTGTGGCCGCCCGGGCGGCGCGGTCGATTTCGGCGCGCCGGGATTCCCAGAAGGCCGGGTCCTTGGCGGGGGCCAGGTCGACGGAGCCGTCCAGCTGCTCCCGCAGGATGTCGGCGTGCCCGGCGTGCCTGCTGGTCTCGGTGAGCATGTGGACCAGGATGTTGAAGAGCGTCACGTCGGGACTCGGCCACCACGGAACGCGTCCGGGCGAGTCGATGGCGAGCGCGGCGATGGTCGCGTCGGAGTGCTCCCAGACGCGCCGGTAGCGGCTGACGATCTCCTCGCGGGTTTCGTGCTCGGTCGCCCACAGGTCGCTGCCACGCTCGGGGACCGCCTCGGGAAACGGCCGGTCGAAGACCTCGCCGAAGTAGCGGGCCTCCCACGCCGCCAGGTGCTTGACCAGGCCGAGAAGGTTGGTCCCCGTCGAAGTCAGCGGACGTCGGACGTCGTATCCGGAAAGCCCGTCGAGCTTCCGAAGCATCGCTTCACGGATCTCTCGCAGGTCACTGTGCAGGTATTCCTTCGCGAAATCGTCGATCACGAGTCCGAGCATGCACCATCCGAGTGGAAGGTAACCGACGAGTAACTTACCTCTGGTCAGAAGGGGTGGCCGGGGTTACAGTCGAGGGTGTGACTGCGAGTAACACCACCACTGAAGACGACTTCGACTACGACGTGATCGTCGTCGGCTCCGGGTTCGGCGGCAGTGTCGCCGCCCTCCGCCTGACCGAGAAGGGCTACCGCGTCGCCGTCATCGAGGCGGGGCGCCGCTTCGCCGACGACGAGTTCGCGAAGACGTCCTGGGACCTTCGCCGCTATGTCTGGGCGCCTCAGGTCGGCTGCTACGGCATCCAGCGCATCCACATGCTCAAGGACGTCATGGTGCTCGCCGGCGCGGGCGTCGGCGGAGGCTCGCTGGTCTACGCGAACACGCTGTACCGCCCGTTGAAGCCGTTCTACGTGGACCCGCAGTGGTCCCACATCACCGACTGGGAGTCCGAGCTCGGCCCGCACTACGACCAGGCCAGCCGGATGCTGGGCGTCGTCACCAACCCCAGCGTCACGCCGTCCGACGTCGTCATGAAGGGCGTCGCCGCGGACATGGGCGTGCCCGAGTCGTACCACCCGACGCCCGTCGGCGTGTACTTCGGCAAGCCGGGGGAGCGCGCCGAGGACCCGTACTTCGGCGGCGCGGGTCCGGCGCGCACCGGCTGCACGGAATGCGGCGCCTGTATGACCGGCTGCCGCGTCGGCGCCAAGAACACGCTGGTCAAGAACTACCTCTACCTCGCGGAGAAGGACGGCGCGAAGGTCATCCCCCTCACCACCGTGAGCGCGATTAGCCCGCTAAACGCAGGTGGGTACGAGGTGAGCATCAAGAAGACCGGGACCACCTCGCGCAGGTTCCGGCACAAGCTGACGGCCGCGCAGGTGGTCCTCGCGGCAGGCACGTGGGGCACGCAGAACCTCCTCCACAGCATGCGCGACACCGCCAAGCTGCCGAAGCTCTCGCCGCGTCTCGGTGAACTGACCCGCACGAACTCCGAGGCCATCATCGGCGCCGCCCGCACCTCGGTCGACGAAGAGCGGAACTTCAGCCGCGGCGTCGCGATCACCTCGTCGATCCACCCCGACGACAACACGCATATCGAGCCCGTCCGCTACGGCAAGGGCAGCAACGCGATGAGCCTGCTCCAGACCATCGCCACCGAAGGCGACTCGGCGGTCCCGCGCTGGCGCCAGGCCGTGAACTTCATGTTCAAGCATCCGGTCCAGACGGCGAAGCTGCTCAACGGCTACCGCTGGAGCGAGCGCACGGTGATCCTGCTGGTGATGCAGAGTCTCGACAACTCGATCACCACGTACACCAAACGCGGGCTCTTCGGCCGCCGCAAGTACACGTCCAAACAGGGCCACGGCGAGCCGAACCCCAGTTTCATCCCCGCCGGGCACGAGGCCAACCTCCGCACCGCCGAGCGCATCGGCGGTATGGCGGGCGGCACCTGGGGCGAGATCTTCGACATCCCGCTGACGGCGCACTTCATCGGCGGTGCTCCGATCGGCACGGCGGCCGACAACGGCGTGATCGACCCGTACCACCGGGTCTTCAACTATCCCGGATTGTCCATTGTGGATGGTTCGGCGATCACGGCGAACCTCGGTGTGAACCCCTCGCTGACCATTACCGCGCAGGCCGAGCGGGCCTTCTCGTTCTGGCCCAACAAGGGCGAAAAGGACAGCAGGCCGGCACAGGACGCGCCGTACGCGCGGCTCGAACCGATCGCGCCGAAGAATCCCGCGGTTCCGGCGGCCGCGCCGGCGGCACTTCGGCGCTAAATTGGGGGAGTGACCGCCACCGAACGCGCACACGCGCTGCTGAACCGCGTCCGCGCCCTGCACGACGAATGGGCGCGGTTGACGCGCGGGCTCGACGAGGAGGCGGTGCACGCCCCCAGTGCGTTGCCCGGCTGGACGCGTGCGCATCTGCTGTCCCACCTGGCGCGTAACGCCGACGGCCTGGTCAATCTGCTCACCTGGGCGAAATCGGGTGTCGAGACGCCGATGTACGCCGGTGAGGCGGCCAGGGACGACGACATCGAGAAGGGCGCGTACCGGTCCGCCGAGGAGATCGCCGAAGACGTCGTCGCCTCCGCGGCACGGTTCGCCGAGGTCGCGTCGGACCTGCCGGACGAGGCATGGCAGGCCCGGGTGCGCGCCCGGCAGGGGCGGGAGATCCCGGCGGAGTTCGTGCTGTGGCTCAGGCTCTCCGAAACCGCCATCCACTTGGCGGATCTCGACCTCGGCTACGACTTCGCGCGGGTCGCCGAGTTGCTCGGCGACGAGTTCGAGATCGTCGTCGGCAACGCCATCGGCATGTACGGCGGCGAGTTGCCCTCGGTCCTTCTGGTCGCTGTCAGCGAAGACGGGACCCGTCACGAATGGCGGATGGGCACCGGAGAGCCGGCCACGCTGACCGGCTCCCCGGGTGACGTCCTGGCATGGATCACCGGCCGTAGCGACGGATCCACTTTGGACGGTACCGCGCCGCCACTGCCGAATTGGTTGTGACGGCTCGGTCCACAAAGGACTATGCGCGGAACGAGTCCACGCCGAACTGCTTCGCGATGTCGTCCAGCATGGCGTGCGCGCCCTGCAGGCTCACCGAGGTGAACCAGGTGGCGTCGTTGACGTCGATCACCTTTCCCTTGAGGGTGCCCCAAAGCGGGTTCGACTGGAACTTCGTCTTCGGGTTTTCGGCCTGCTTGGTCTCGTCGGCGTAGCTGGCGACGAAGATCGCTTCGGCGTCGAGTTTCCCGATCTCTTCCTGGCTCAGGTCGTTCGAGATCTTCGCCTTGTTGTCCGGCTGCCCGGCGGGCCGCTGGAGCCCGGTGTCGGCCATCACGGTGCCGGGGAACGACGCGCTGCTGTAAAGCCGCACGGTCGGCTCCCCTTCGACGAAGCGGACCACCGAGACCGCGGCGGATTTGCCGAGCTTGGCCTTGATCGCGTCACCGACTTTGCGGGCTCGCTCCTCGTAGGCCTTGATCTTCTGCTCCGCCAAGGCTTCCTTGCCCAGCGCCTTGCCGAGCATCCGGATGTTGTCCTTCCAGGTGGCGCCGGTGGTCTGGCTGAACACCGTGGGCGCGACCTTGCCGAACTCGGCGTAGAACTTCTCGTGGCGCACCTTCGCCGACACGATCAGATCCGGCTTGATGTCGTACAGCTTCTCGATGTCCGGGCTTTCGAGCGCGCCGATCTCCTTGGCGCCCTCGGCGTACTTGCGGTCGTCGCCGAGGTAGTCCGGCAGCTTGTCGTAGTTGCGATATTTGGTGTACGCCACGACCTTCGTCTCGAGCGCCAGCGTCGCGTCGACGTAGCTGGAGTCCAGCGCCGCGACGGTGACGGGCTGCTTGTCGATCGTGGTCGACCCCATCACGTGTTCGACGGTGCGCGGGAATCCACTTTGGCCGGTGCCGGTGGGGGCGGCTTCCTGTGCTCCGCCACCGCATGCGGAGAGTGCCAGGCAGGCGGTCACGGCGAAGGCGACGACTGCGCGCCGGGGTGGGGTCATGGGTCACTCTTTCTCTGCGGTTAGGCTTTCCTAACCGGAGCATAGGATGGCGGATGTCCACAGTGGAAGTTCGTGTTGGAAAGGCGACAGCGGGAGCCCTGCTGGTCACTCTTCTGGCTGTGATCTGCGTCGCGAGTGTCGCCCTCGGTGCGCGTTCGATTCCGTTGGGTGTGGTTTGGGACGCGATTTTTCATCCTGCGGGTGTGCCGGATCACCTGATCGTCCGTTCGTTGCGGGTGCCGCGCACGTTGCTCGGTGTTCTGGCGGGACTCGCGCTCGGCGCGGCCGGGGCGCTCATGCAGGGCCACACCCGTAACCCGCTCGCGGACCCTGGCTTGCTCGGCGTCACCCAGGGCGCGGCGTTCGCGGTGGTGCTCGCCGTCGTCGTGCTGGGCATCGACGACCTGTACGCGTTCATCTGGTTCGGCTTCGCGGGCGCCCTCGTCGCGAGTGCCGTCGTGTTCCTGCTCGGCGCAGTCGGCGGCCGCGGCGCCACACCGGTGACGCTCGCGCTGGCCGGTGCCGCGGTGAGCGCCCTGCTCAACGGCATAATCTCCGCGATCGTGCTCGGCGACGACCGCGGGATGGAGACGTACCGCTTCTGGCACGTGGGTTCGATCGCGGGCCGGGATCCCGCGATGATCGGCCAGATCGCCCCCTTCGTGGCCGCGGGCTTGCTCCTCGCCGTGATCAACACGCCGGGGATGAACACGCTCGCGCTCGGTGACGACGTCGCCGTCGCGCTCGGGCGGCGGGTCGGCCGGACGCGGTTGCTCGGGGTCGCCGCGATCACGCTGCTGACCGGCGCCGCCGTCGCCGCCTGCGGTCCGATCGCGTTCCTGGGCCTGCTCGTTCCGCATTTCGCGCGGGCGATCAGCGGACCCGATTACCGCTGGCTGGTGCCGTTCTCGGCCGTGCTCGGCGCGATCCTGCTGCTGGCCGCGGACCTCCTCGGCCGCGTCGTCGCATCGGACAGCCTGGAGGTCGGCATCATGCTGGCGGTGCTCGGCGTGCCGGTGTTCGTCCACCTCGTCCGCAAGAAGGGCCTGGCACGGATATGACGGCTCCCAAGGTGATCTCGTTCGGCCCGGCGGCCTGGACCGTCCGGCCGAGGACACTCGCCGTCGTGACCCTCGCGGCGATCGCGCTGGTACTGGTCGCGGCGCTGAACATCGGCATCGGCACCTCACACATCGGCCTCGGCGACGTCCTGAAGACGCTGTTCGGCGGCGGCACCTCGCGGGAACGCGGGATCATCTTCGACCTGCGGATGCCGCGCACGCTGACCGCGATCGGCGTCGGCGCCGCCCTCGGCCTTTCGGGTGCGCTGTTCCAGACCATCGCCCGGAATCCGCTGGCCAGCCCGGACATCCTCGGGATCACCTGGGGCGCGGGCGTCGGCGCTGTCGGCGTGATCGTCGCCGGTGGCACGGGCGGCCAGGTCAGCGGTTTGGCGAGCACACTGGGTGTCCCGCTCGCCGGGCTCGCCGGCGGCGTGATCGCGGGGATCCTGCTGTACGCCCTTTCCTGGCGGCGCGGGATCGATGGCTACCGGCTCGTCCTGATCGGCATCGCGCTGTCCGCCGTCGGCTACAACCTCGTGTACTGGCTGCTGACCGTCGGAGACGTCGACAACGCCGCGCGCGCGACGACGTGGATCGTGGGCAGCCTCGCCGACGTCGGCTGGGAATCGGTCGCCCCGGTCCTGCTCGCGCTGGCCGTGCTCGCGCCGGTCACGCTGATCGCCGGGCACACCATCGGCGGGCTTCAGTTCGGCGACGACACGGCGCGCGGTCTGGGTATTCGCGTCGACGCCGCCCGCGGGACCCTGCTGCTGCTCGCCGCGGCACTGGCCGCGGTCGCCACCGCGGCCGCCGGGCCCATCACCTTCGTCGCGCTGGCCACCCCACAGATCGCCTTGAGGCTGGTCCGCTCGGCACAACCGCCGCTGTTCGGGTCGATGGTCCTCGGTGCGCTGCTGACCGTCGGCGCGGATTTCGTGGTGCGGGTGACGCCGGGCCTGTCCGGGCTCCCGGTCGGCGTGCTGACGGCGATCCTCGGTGCGCCGTACCTGATCTTCCTGTTCATCCGCAGCCGTAAGGAGGAGCGCGCGTGAACGCCAGACTGCGTGCCCGGGAACTGGAACTCGGTTACGGCGAAACGCCCGTCGTGACCGGGCTCGACCTCGACGTCCTCGACGGGACCGTCACCGCGATCATCGGACCCAACGGCTGCGGCAAGTCCACCTTGCTGCGTGCGCTGGCGAGGTTGCTCAAGCCCCGCCAGGGCGCGGTACTGCTGGACGGCGAGCGGATCGACAAGCTGCCGACCCGTGAGGTCGCCAAGATCATCGGCCTGTTGCCGCAGACGCCGTCCGCCCCCGAAGGGCTGACCGTCTCCGATCTGGTCCGGCGCGGACGGCATCCGCACCAGAGCTGGTACCGGCAGTGGTCCTCCTCCGACGACGAGGCGATCGAACGGGCGCTGCGGCTGACCGGGATGGACGAGTACGCGAGCCGGGTCGTCGACCAGCTTTCCGGCGGGCAGCGGCAGCGGGCGTGGATCTCGATGACGCTGGCCCAGGAGACCGGGCTGCTCCTGCTGGACGAGCCGATCACCTACCTCGACCTCGCGCACCAGATCGACGTGCTGGACCTGGTGTACCGGCTGCACAAGGAACGCGGGACCACCGTGGTGATGGTGCTGCACGACCTGAACCTCGCCGCCAGGTACGCGGACAAGCTGGTCGCGATGCGCGGCGGCCGGATCGTCGCGCAGGGCCCGCCGGCCGAGGTGCTCACCGAGCCGCTCCTCGACGAGATCTTCGGCCTGTCGGCGAAGGTCATGGAGGATCCGGTGTCCGGTACGCCGCTGGTCGTACCGGTGAGCGCACACCTTCGGGCGTAGCGTCGCAACCTGCCCGTTCGCTACGCGTCTAACGGGCATGGAGAGAAGGGCGTTCCTCAAACTCGCCGGTGCGACCGTGGCCGGAGTGGCCGCGACGGCGTGCTCGGCCGCGCCTCCTGGGCCGGCGCCCAGCTCCGCACCCGGAACGTCGTTGCCGCCGAGCACCGGGGTCACGCCACCGTCCGGCCCGCCGGACTGGGCCGCGCTGCGGAACAAGATCTCCCTTCTCCTGCCGGGGGATTCCGGCTACGACAACGCCAAACGCGTGTTCAACCCGGCCTTCGACGGGCTCAGGCCCGCCGCGATCGCGAACTGTGCCAAGCCGGAAGACGTGCAGGAGGCCGTTTCCGCGGCGGCACGGCGAGTCCCGATCGCCGCTCGCGGTGGGGGCCACAGTTACGCGGGCTACTCGGTTCCCGACGGTGGCTTGATGATCGACCTCGGCGGAATGTCCTCAGTGGACGTCCAAGGTGAACAGGTCGTGATCGGCGCGGGTGCGAAATTGAAGAACGTCTACGCGACGCTCGGTGCCGCGGGACGTTGCCTGCCCGCTGGTTCTTGCCCCAGCGTCGGGATAGCCGGGCTGACGCTCGGCGGCGGAATCGGTGTCCTCGCCCGGAAATACGGCCTCACCTGTGATCACCTGGTGTCCGCGCAAGTCGTCACGGCGGACGGGAAACTGCGGACGGCGTCGGCGGAGTCCGAGCCCGAGCTTTTTTGGGCGTTACGCGGTGGGGGAGGCGGCAACTTCGGTGTCGTCACCTCGTTCACCTTTCGCACCGATCCGGCACCTTCGGCTGTTTCGGTGTTCTCCTTGCGTTTCCCGGCGGGCAGCGCGAACGACGTCCTCGCCGAGTGGCAGCGATGGCTTCCCGAAGCGCCGCCGGAGTTGTGGGCGAATGTCGTACTGTCCGGGGGATCGCCGGTCGGTGCGCGCGTTTCCGGTTGCTACGTCGGCGATTCCGCTTCCTTGGGCAAGTTGTTGGACGGATTCCCCGGCGCATCGCGCTCGGTCAAGCAGTTCGACTACCTCGGCGCGATGAAGTACTTCTCCGGCAGCGAGAGCCGGCAGTCCTTTGTGGCCTCGTCACGGATACTCGAAGAACCGGCCGATCCCGCGAAGCTGACGTCCGTGCTCAAGGGCAGGCGCGGAATGGATCTCCTGGTCGACGGGCTCGGCGGTGCGGTCGCCGACGTCGCCCCGGACGCGACCGCGTTCTGGCATCGGAAGGCGATCGGCAGTGTGCAGATCTACAGCCAGGCGGACGCGCGTAACCGTTCCACGGCAACGGATTCCGTCGCTGAAGTGGTGACGGGGCTCGGGCTGGGCGGGGGCTATGTCAACTACATCGACCCCGCCCTGCCCGACTGGATGACGGCCTACTACGGCGGCAATGCCGCGCGCCTCAAGCAGGTGGCCAAAACCTACGACCCGGACAAGGTCTTCGGGTTCGCGCAGGCCGTCACCCCGGATTAGAGGTCGATACCGGTGAAGACGGTGACCCGTTCTTCGGTGAGGTCGTGCATCGCGGCGAGAACGCCTTCCCTGCCGACGCCCGATCCTTTGACGCCGCCGTACGGCATCTGGTCCGCGCGGTAGGACGGGACGTCGCCGATGATCACGCCGCCGACCTCTAGCTCTGTCGACGCGTAGAAGGCGAGATGGACGTCGCGGGTGAACACCCCGGCCTGCAAGCCATAGGCGGATCCGTTGACCGAAGCGAAAGCCTCGTCGACACCATCCACAATGGACACCGCGAGCACCGGGCCGAAGATCTCCTCCGCCCAGGCCTTTGTGGACGGTGGGACGTCGGTGAGCACGGTCGGCTCCACCGTGGCGCCGTCACGCTTGCCGCCGGTGAGGATCTTCGCGCCCGCGGCGACGGCTTCGTCGATCCAGGCCACGATCCGCTCCGCGGCGGCCTCGTCGACGACCGGGCCCACATCGGTGTTCTTGTCGTACGGGTCGCCGGTCCGCTGTGCTTTCACGGCTTCCACCAAGGCGGGCACGAACTCTTCGGCGACCTCGCGTTCGACGATGACGCGTTGCACGGCGATACAGGACTGCCCGGCCTGGTAGTTGCCGAAGGTCGCGATCCGCTCCGCCGCGCCCTCGGGATCCGGCCAGTCGCGGAGCACGACGGCGGCCGCGTTGCCGCCGAGTTCGAGCACGACATGCTTGCGCGGCGCGGCATCCGCCAGCGACCAGCCGACCGGGCCCGAACCGGTGAACGACACCACCGGCAGCCGGGGATCCGCGACCAGCGCCGACGTCTCCTCGTTGCCGAGCGGCAGCACCGAGAACGCGCCTTCCGGCAGCTCCGTCTCGGCCAGGATCTCGCCAAGGATCAGCGCGGCCAGCGGCGTCCGCGGCGCGGGTTTGACGATGATCGGCGCGCCGACCGCGAGCGACGGCGCGACCTTGTGCGCCACCAGGTTCAGCGGGAAGTTGAACGGCGCGATGCCCAGCACCGGGCCGCGCGGGACGCGGCGGGTGAGCGCCAGCCTGCCTTCGCCCGCCGGATCGGTGTCCAGTCGCTGCAGGTCACCGCTGAACCGGCGGGCCTCCTCGGCGGCGATCCGGAACACCGACACCGCGCGCCGCACCTCGGCTTCGGCCCACTTGAGTGGCTTGCCGTTCTCGGCCGTGATGACCTCGGCGATCTCCTCGGCCCGGCCGGCGATGACCCGCGAAACGTGGTCGAGCGCGGCGGCGCGGCTGTGCGCAGAAGAACGGCGGAACTCCTTCGCGACGCTCACCGCCGCGCTCACCGCTCGTTCGACCTGATCAGGGCCGGGCACCGCGACGGTGGCGACTTCGCTTCCGTCGAAGGGGTGGTGCACGGTGAGCGTCGAAGCGCCCTGCTCGGGGCGTCCGGCGATCCAGGCGGGGCGCGGCTCCGGAGTGATCATGTCCATGGGTGACAAGGTATTCCAGTCAGGGTTCGACGGGCACCTTGAGCGCTACGCCAGGCTCGCGGTGAGCAGCAACGGGGTGGCGACGCCGTGCCGGGCGCTCAGGTCGGCGAGGAGGCCGGCGAGCCAGCCGACCGCGTCCGGCGACCACTCGGCGAGTGTCCCGTGGAAGGTGACCGCGTGCTGGGGCGGGCCGTTCCAGAAGTCGTCGTCGAACGGAGGCCTGAGGTCGGCCTGGCCGTCCGCGTACGACTCGCACACGAACACACCCTGATCGATCGTGGTCAGCCGGTCCGCGATCGACAGGACCGCGGGGGACCGCCCGCCGTCCAGTGTCACGCGCACGGAGGTCCGCGACGCCGGAGCGCTGTCGTCGAACCACGCCTTGGTGAGCAGCGACGGCGACCGGGCCGGATCCGGGCGCGGCGCCGTGTCGAGGCATTGGACGGGCAGCAGGATCTGCACCGCGTCCAGCCTGAGACTTCCGATGCGCGCCACCGCGTCACCGGCGCACCTCAGGAACGGCTGGACCGGCAGCGGCCGATCACCCGGCACCGGCTCGGCCTCCACCTGGAACCACGCGGCGAGTGAGGTATCGGCGAGCGGGTGTTCCCGACCCGCGTCATTCATTCCCCACAAACCGGCAGGGCCGTCTTCACGCAGCCACCCCATGGCGACCGAACGCTCGTAGAACACCAAGTACGCGTCACGATCCGTGTCCGGGGTGCGCCACGGGTGCGGTGTGAGCTCGCCGTAGAGCGCCGCGAACAGGGTGCCCGCGAACCCGCGGGCACCCGGCGCCAGACCGGGGCGGACCTCGTCACCGTTGCCGCTCACTGCGTCTCCCGCCTGTCGCGATCGCTCCCTTCTTACGGCAATCGCGTTTAGCGGGCTAAACGCGACGCGTGTAGAGGTCGCGCAGCAGGAGGATTTCGGCACCGTGGTGGATGACCTCCCGGTTGATGTGCAGGACGAGGGCCGCGAAGGGGTACTCCGCGTACGGGCCTTCGGCCTCGCCGCAGGGGCGTTCGAGGTCTTCGGCGGTGAGGCCGCGGACGCCGTCACGCCAGCACGCGTAGGCGTCGTCGAGCTGCTTCAGCGCTTCTTCGGCGGAGGCCGCGTAGGGGAACGTTTGGTAGTCGACGGGCGGGCCGCCGAAGTGCGACGCGGTCCGCATCGCGAAGACGCCGACGATGATGTGGGCGAGGCGCCAGGCGATCGTCGTCACCGGCGGCGGGGACGGCGCCGGATACGCCCAGTCGATCGTGAGCTCGCCGTTCTCGCCCGGCCTTATCGTCCAGCAGTCCTCGACGGGCTCCCAGAGGTACTCGTCGTCGGTGAGGGTCTCCAGCCGGGGACGCAGGAGCCCCTTCCAGTGCCAGTCGAGCTGTTCGGACAGTTCCTTGCTCCAGTCGATGCCCATGTCCCGGACGCTAGGCCCCCTCGCGGTCATACACTGTCCTGAATCGTGAGGGGGTTGGCGGCGGGGTGACCGGGCCCACCTGGGACGATGGTGGGGAAGCGTGCTGCTCTGATCTGGAGGTTTCAGGTGCCCAGTCCCACCGGTCCGGTACTCGTCGTGGACTTCGGGGCGCAGTACGCGCAACTGATCGCGCGCCGGGTGCGTGAAGCGCAGGTCTACTCCGAGGTCGTCCCGCACACCGCCAGCGCCGAGGACATCCTCGCCAAGGACCCTTCCGCGATCATCCTTTCCGGTGGTCCTTCCAGCGTGTACGCGGAGAACGCGCCTGCCCTCGCCCCCGGGCTGGTCGACGCGGGCGTGCCGATCCTCGGCATCTGCTACGGCCACCAGGTGCTCGCGCAGGCCCTCGGCGGCACTGTCGAGCCGACCGGGATCCGCGAGTTCGGCCGCACTGAGGTCCGCGTCGCCGGTGAAGGCGGCGTCCTGCACGCCGGTCTCCCGGCCAACCAGCCCGCCTGGATGAGCCACAACGACAGCGTCACCAAGGCCCCCGAGGGCGCCACAGTGACCGCTTCGAGTGACGGCGCCGCCGTCGCCGGATTCGAAGACGTCGAGCGCCGCTTCGCCGGCGTCCAGTACCACCCCGAGGTGCACCACTCGCCGCACGGCCAGGAAGTGCTCCGCCGCTTCCTGCACGACATCGCGGGCATCAAGCCGCAGTGGACGACGTCGTCCATCGTCGACGACCAGGTCAAGCGCATCGTCGAGCAGGTCGGCGATGGCCGGGCGATCTGCGGGCTGTCCGGCGGCGTCGACTCCGCCGTGGCCGCCGCGCTGGTCCAGCGGGCCATCGGTGACCGGCTGACCTGTGTGTTCGTCGACCACGGACTGCTGCGCTCCGGCGAGCGCACCCAGGTCGAACGCGATTTCGTCGCCGCGACCGGGGTCAACCTGGTGACCGTCGACGCGCGGGACCGGTTCCTCGACGCGCTGGCCGGGGTCACCGACCCCGAGGAGAAGCGCAAGATCATCGGCCGCGAGTTCATCCGCGTGTTCGAGCAGGCCGAGCGCGACCTCAAGGCCGAGGGCGACTACAAGTTCCTGGTCCAGGGCACGCTGTACCCGGACGTCGTCGAATCCGGCGGCGGCGAGGGCGCGGCGAACATCAAAAGCCACCACAACGTCGGCGGGCTGCCCGACGACCTGCAGTTCGAGCTCGTCGAGCCGCTGCGTCTGCTGTTCAAGGACGAGGTGCGGCGTGTCGGGCTGGAGCTCGGGCTGCCGGAGACGATCGTGCAGCGGCAGCCGTTCCCCGGCCCTGGGCTCGGCATCCGGATCATCGGCGCCGTCGACGCCGAGCGGCTCGAGACGCTGCGCGCGGCGGACGCCATCGCGCGTGAGGAACTCACCGCGGCCGGGCTCGACGGTGAGATCTGGCAGTGCCCGGTGGTGCTGCTGGCCGACGTCCGCAGCGTCGGTGTCCAGGGCGACGGGCGGACCTACGGGCACCCGATCGTGCTGCGGCCGGTGTCGTCCGAGGACGCGATGACCGCGGACTGGACGCGGCTGCCGTACGAGGTGCTGGAGCGGATCTCGACCCGCATCACGAACGAGGTCGCCGAGGTGAACCGGGTGGTCCTGGACGTCACGTCCAAGCCGCCGGGCACCATCGAGTGGGAGTGACCGCTCCCGCCCCGACCTGCGTTTAGCGGGCTAATCGCGATCTGCCGGTCCTGGGGCACCCAGGTGACCGGATCGCGTTTAGCCCGCTAACTGCGCTCTGGGGCTTTGGGTACCCGCCGCGCCCCCGGATCGCGATTAGGGGGCTAAACGCAGGTCGGCGGGGGCGGGCACCTCGGCGACGCGGATCGCGTTTAGCCCGCTAAACGCAGGTCGGCGCAGGGGGTGGGGCAAGGCGAAGGCCCCGGCGAGGGGCCGGGGCCTTCGGAGTGGGGTGGATCGTGAGCGGCGCCGCTAGCGGCGGCTCTTGCGCAGCGAAGCGGCGAGCAGCAGGACGCCGACGAAGATCGCCCCACCCGCCATGACCCACCGGAAGTCGAACTGCGGGAGCCACGAGGAGCCGTCCGAGAGGACGTAACCCGACACCAGGAGTGTCACGATCCCGACGATCAGGGTGAAGACGTCCACCCCGCGCTTCGACGGCTGAGCCGACTGGGTCTGCGTGTTGTCGTAGTCGTACTCAGCCACGGCGCACCTCCACGTTCCCGACACCGTTCTTGACCTGCAAAGTGATCTTCTGCCCGTTGTCGCCCGGCGCGGTGAAGTCGACGGTGTCCTCGCCGACCCCCGAACGGGACTGACCGAGGCAGTCGACCTCGCCCGCGCCCGTCTCGCAGGAGACCTTCACTTCGGCCCCCGCCGGCACGAGCACCGTCGAGTTGCCCGCTCCGTTGGTGACCTTCGTGGTCACCGAAGCGCCCGCCGGCAGCTTGGTCAGGTCGATGTCGATGTCTCCCGCCGAGCGGTGGTACTCCGGCAGCACCTCGGACACCTGGACCGGCGTCGCCTGCAGGTCGCCGACACCGCCCTTCACGGAGAAGTTCTCGAACGGCACCGTGGTCAGCGCCATCCCGACGATCGCCAGCGGCACCGCGAGCCCGATCAGTCCGCGACCGCCCCGAACGAACGAACCGGCCACCAGGCCGATGCCGACCACACCCAGGGTGAGCCCGATGATGTGCTGCGGCGTGAACCACGCCTCGCCGTCCAAGCCGAGGACGGTGCCGACCCCGGCGACCAGTACGGCGATCCCGAAGGTCGCGACGCCGATCTTCGACTTGCGGCGACGGGGCATCGGCGGCGCGGGAGGCGGCGGAGGGGTCTGCGGCGGCAGTCCGCCGGACGGTGAGGCGTTCGGCAAATCCCAAGCGGACGGGTCGGCCGCGAGCGGGTCCCAGCCGCCCTCGGTCGCCGTCGAGGTGGAGGCCGCCGAAGCCGACGCCATCGAGAACGCGGCCGCCGGCTGGGCCGGGGTGGGCATCGACGGCCGGTTGAACTGGCCGCGGTTGCGGTGCAGCAGATACAGCGCGACGGCCATCAGCGCGAACCCGATCAGCCCGGTGCCGTCGGTCATCCAGCCGCCGCTCAAGGTCCAGGTGAGACCGGGGAACAGCAGGATCAGCAGCAGCACCGCGAACGCGGGCGAACTCGACGCGCGCCCACGGCCGATCAGGCCCTCGAACGCGGAAACGGCGTCACCTTCCTGCGGCAGGAAAAGCCAGCCCAGTAGATAGACGAAGACGCCGAAGCCACCGAACACGGTCGCGGCGACCAGCGCGACACGGACCACGGTCGGGTCGATGCCGTACCGGTAGCCGATGCCCGCGGCGACACCGGCGAACTTACGGCCGTGCGCCGGCCGGACCGGCCTGCTCCGCCAGAAATCCTTGACGGTCTCCTCGAAACCGGCCGCGGGGCCGCGCTTCGGAACGTGTGTCTCACTCCCACTCATGCCACAAAGAATGCGCCTCGGCGGGCCCCCGCCACATCCGGGAACGTCCCTGAGGTTTCCCCCAGCGGGAAGAGTCAGGGGTTTCCCCGATGGATCAGTACCCCACTCCGTGTGACCATGGAGAACGTGCAGGAATCCGCCCCCAACGACCTCGCCGAACAGGTGAAGCCGACGATCATCGAGCGCCCTCCGGTGCCCGTTCCCGGCAGCCTGTCCCCGGCACCGTTCGAGCCGCCCAAGATGTACCGCCGCCGTTCCGGCCGCGCCATCGCGGGTGTCGCCGGCGGTCTCGCCGACCACCTCGGCGTCAAGGTGCTCTGGGTCCGGACCGCGTTCGCGTTGCTGGCCGCCCTGAACGGTGCCGGCCTTCTCGCGTACGGCCTGCTCTGGGTGTTCGTCCAGCAGCAATCCGGCGAGGTCGAGCCGGAGAAATCCGCGCCGAAGGAGAAGCAGCAGGCCTTCGGGCTCATGGCGCTGGGTGTCGGCCTCGCCGTCGCCAGCGGCACGCTGACCGGCCTGATCAGCGGCTGGGTCGCCATTCCGCTGGCGCTGGCGATGATCGGTGCGGCCGTCGTCTGGCGCGAGGCCGACGAGTCGCAGCGACGGCGTTGGCGCATCAGCGCCAAGGGCGGGGTCGCCACGGCGTTCCTCGGCGGCGGGGGCTGGTCGGCCGCGATCCGCGTGGTCGCCGGTGTCGCGCTGGTGATGACCGGCATCGGCGTCGTCGTCCTGGAAAGCGGCAGTATCGACCAGGTCAAGTTCGCGCTGGTCGCCGTGATCGCGACGCTGTTCGGTGTCGCCGTGCTGACCGTCCCGTTCTGGCTGCGCCTGGTCCGCGACCTGTCCGACGAGCGCACCGCCCGCATCCGCACCGACGAACGCGCCGAGATCGCCGCGCATCTGCACGACTCGGTCCTCCAGACCCTCGCGCTGATCCAGAAACAGGCGGAATCGCCACGCGAGGTCGCCAGGCTCGCGCGCGGTCAGGAACGTGAGCTGCGTGGCTGGCTGTACGGGCCGTCGGGGTACGGCAAGAGCAAGAAGACCGAGGAAGAGGCCATCAGCGGTCAGCTGTCCGAAGTGCTCGCGGCCGCGTGCGGCGAGGTCGAGGACGCGTTCGCGATCTCGGTGCAGCAGGTCGTCGTGGGGGAGGCGACGCTGAACGAGCCGCTGACCGCGCTGGTCCAGGCGGCACGGGAAGCGATCGTCAACGCCGCCAAGCACGCGGGCGTCGACGAGGTCAGCGTGTACGCCGAGGTCGAGCCGACAGCGGTCACGGTGTTCGTGCGCGACCGGGGCAAGGGGTTCGATCCCGACGTCGTGCCGAGCGACCGGCACGGTCTCGCCGATTCCATCCGGGGGCGGATGGAGCGGCACGGAGGGAAGCTGAAACTGCGTACCGCACCGGGTGAAGGAACCGAGGTCCAGCTGGAGATGCCGGTCAAGGCGGGGAAGGGCGCGGCGTGAGGTCGCTATGCTCACGGGACAGGGCGAGCGAGGGAGCATCGTGACGGAAAACCAGCAGACGCGGGAGCCGGTCAAGGTCTTCCTCGTCGACGACCACGCGCTCTTCCGGGCGGGTGTGCGCACCGAACTGGACTCGATCACCGACGACGTCCGCGTGGTCGGTGAGGCGGGCTCGGTGGCCGAGGCGGTCGCGGGCATCGCCCGGACCAAACCGCAGGTCGTGCTGCTCGACGTGCATATGCCGGACGGTGGCGGTGCCGAGGTGCTGCGCCGGGTCCGGCCGGAACTGCCGGACGTCGTGTTCCTCGCGCTGTCGGTCTCCGACGCCGCGGAGGACGTGATCGCCGTGATCCGCGCGGGGGCGCGGGGATACGTCACGAAGACGATCTCGTCGAAGGAGCTCGTGCGAGCCGTCGTGCGGGTCTCGGACGGGGACGCGGTGTTCTCGCCGCGGCTGGCCGGGTTCGTGCTCGACGCGTTCGCCGACCGGCCGGGTTCCGCGCCGATCAGCGACCCGGACCTCGACCTGCTGACCCCGCGGGAACGCGACGTGCTGCGGCTGCTCGCGCGCGGGTACGCGTACAAGGAGATCGCGTCGGAGCTGTTCATCTCGGTGAAGACCGTCGAGACCCATGTGTCGAGCGTCCTGCGGAAGACGCAGCTTTCGAACCGGTACGAGCTTTCCCGCTGGGCTTCCGACCGGCGTCTCGTCTAGATGGCGCCTGTTCTCATCGGCCTGGTGGCCGCGTTCTTCCTGGGCATGGGACTGCTCGGGCTCGCCGCGCCGAAGCGGCTGATCCGGCCGTTCGGCATCTCGTTGGAGTCGGCGACGGCACGGACCGAAGTGCGGGCCGTCTACGGCGGCTTCGGGGTGGCTGTCGCGGTGCTGCTCGGGTTCGCGGCTTTCGACGTCGGCGGGATACAGCGGGGCGTCGCGATCGCGGTGGCCGTCGCGCTCGCCGGGATGGCCTTCGGGCGGCTGGTCGCGCGGTTCGCGGAACGGCCCGAGCGGTTCTATCCGAGCTGGTTCTACTTCTGGGTGGAGATCGTTCTCGCCGCCTTGCTCATCCTCGCGGCCCTGACACCGGATCGCGTTTAGCGGGCTAAACGCGATCCGGCGAGCCCCCAGGCCCCACCGCATCGCGTTTAGCCCGCTAAACGCAGGTCAGCGGAATTCGTGGGTGACCTCGATCTTCCCCACGATGTGCGTGTTGAACTCGGCCAGGTCCTCGGCCGGGACCCAGAGCTCCAGGATCGTCTTCCCGCCCGCCTGCTGGACGGGGTACCGCTCGACGAACGAGGTCTCGACCTCGAACCGCGTCACGAACCCCGCGCCGCTGTAGCGCACGTTCCAGTCACGGGCGATCTTGATCGCGTAGTCCTCGTTCAGCACCGGGTAGAAGATCGGCTGCTCCGGAAGCCTCGGCGGCCACTCGCGCCACCCCGACTCGCGGACGAGGTCGAGCTCGACGGGTCCGGTGGGGCGCCACAGCGTCGTCGTGTCCGTCATGGCGCGACCTTATCGGCGGTGGCCAAGGGGCGCTCGACCTGCGGAGTGGTAGCAAAGGTCCCTTGCTCCCTCGGGCGGAGCCGGGTCAGCGCGACCCCGCCCAGCACGACGACCATCCCGGCGATCACCCGCAGGTTCAGCGGCTCGGCCAGGAACACCGCGCCGAGCAGCACCGAGACCACCGGCAGCAGGTACCCGACGATCGACGCCGCCACGGCACCCTCGCTCGCGAGGAGCTGGTAGTTCAGCGCGAACGCGATCCCGGTCGACCCGATCCCCAGGATCACCACCGCGACGATCGCGCCGGTGCTCAGGTGCACCGGTTCGAAGCCGCCCATCGGCATCGCGAGCAGCAGGAACCCGGTCGCCAGCAGCATCTGCCCGCCGGCCAGCGACAACGGCGAGTCACCGGTGCCGGTGAGGTACTTGCCTTCGTAGACGAACGCGAAGCCGTAGCTCGCGGCCGCCGCGAGGCACGCCAGCGCGCCCCAGCTGAGCAGGCCGGAGGCCTCCCACGGCGCGAAGATCAGCAGGATCCCGGCGAGTCCGACGACGAGCCCGGCGACGCGGAGCGCGGTCATCCGCGTGCGCGCTCCCAGCATCGGCGCGGCGACCAGCACCCACAGCGGCGTCGTCGAGTTCAGCACGCCGGTGATCCCCGAATCGACCGTCAGTTCACCCCACGCGAACAGCAGGAACGGCAACGCGTTGTGGAAGAACGCCGCGACGGCCAGGTGTCCCCAGATCCGCCGTCCCGACGGCAGCCTGTCCCTGCCCAGATAGCAGAGCCCGATCAGTACCGCCGCGCCGAGCGCCACCCGCGCCAGCACCAGCTGCACCGGCGTGAACGCGCCGAGCCCCAGTTTGATCCAGAAGAAACTCGATCCCCACATGAGCGCAAGCGCGCCGATACGCAGCAGGGTCTTCGTCTCGCCCACCCCAGTCCTCCTTAAGTGCCTGGCCCAGCTTTGCCGGGCCGACGCGTAAGGACAAGCGAAAATAACTGCAGGGAGCCTTAAGAAGAACTGTACGATCGGAGCATGCTGGACGTCCGCCGCATGCAGGTCCTCCGAGCCGTCATCAGCAGCGGTTCGATCACCGCCGCCGCCCGGAACCTCGGCTACACACCTTCCGCGATCAGCCAGCAATTGTCCACCCTGGAAAGGGAAGCGGGCGTCGAACTGCTCGAACGCGTCGGCCGCGGCGTGCGGCCGACGCCCGCCGGTTCGCTGCTGTCCGAACACGCGGAAACGCTGAGCACGCAGCTCGCCAAGGCCGAAGCCGCGCTCACCGAGCTCAAGGAAGGCCGCACGGGCAGGCTCGCGATCCGCTATTTCGCGACCGCCGGCGCGTCGCTGGTGCCCTTGGCCGTCGCCGCGCTGCGCCGGGACTTCCCTGGTGTCCGCCTCGACCTGAAACTGGTCGAGCCCGACGATTCGATGCCCGAGATCGAGTCGGGCAAGGCCGACGTCGCGATGATCGTGCTCCCCAGCAGCACTCCCCGGATCAAGGGCGTCGAGTACATCCACCTCCTCGACGACCCGTACCGCGCGATCCTGCCGAAGAACCACCGGCTCGCCCGCAAACGCGTTCTCGATCTCGGCGAGCTCGCGGAGGATCCGTGGGTCGGCGTCGACGGTCTCCCCGGCGCCTGCCGCGACATCCTGCTCGACGCCTGCGGCGCGGCCGGATTCGCCCCGAACCACGTCGTCGAATCCGAGGATTACCAGACGGCACAAGGGTTCGTGGCCGCCGGGCTCGGCGTGGCGCTGATCCCGGAGCTCGGCCTCGGCGCCCCGCATCCCGGCGTCGCCATCCGCAAGGTCCGCCGCCCGGATCCGGTGCGGTCCATCCACGCCGCCGTCGCCGCGCACGCCAGGGAACACCCCGCGGTGCGGCGGTTCCTCGGCGCGATCCGCGAAGGGGCCGGACAGGCAAGCGGGAATGGCCGAGTGGGCACGAAAACCGGCTGAGCTTGAACAGCCGCGACGGCGGTCGACAACCTGGCAGGGAAGCCATATTCCCGCCAGCGAAAGGACTTCCGTGCGTCCCCTGATCGTCCTGCACGGCTCATGGCACCAGCCCGCCCATTTCGACGACGTCGTCGAACGCCTCCGCCGGGACGGCGTCGAGGTCACCGTCCCCGACCTCGGCGCGCGCCCGATCGCCGAAACCACCCAGGCCGTCCAGGAAATCGTCGACAAGGCGGCCGAGCCACCGGTGGTGCTCGCGCACTCCTTCGGCGGCCTGACCGCCAGCGGGCTCCAGGGGACCTCGCATCTGATCTACCTGGCCGGGATCGTCAGCGAGCCGGGTGAAACCGCGCAGCACTGGATCGAGCGGATCAGCGAGGAAACGGGCCGCGAACCCCAGCAGCTGCCCTTGATCTTCGACGATGAAGGCTGGACCCATCTCGACCTCGCCGCCGTCCGCGAGGCCATGTACGCCGACTGCACGGACGCCGTCGCCGAGCGCGCCACGGCCCTGCTGCGGCCGGAGCCCGTCACGATCTTCGACGAGTCGCCGGAAGGCTCGGCGTGGAAGGACACCCCGACCACGTACGTCACCTGCACCGAAGACCGGGCGCTCGTCCCGGAAATGGTCGTCCACTTCGCCGCCCGGTGCGACACGACGGTGACCTGGCGTGCGAGCCACAGCCCATACCTCAGCCGTCCCGTCGAACTGGCGACACTGGTCCGCGAGCGGCTCTAAATCAGGAAGAGCTCCGCGAACAGCACGCCGATCAGGATCGCCGCCACGACGGCACCCACCGTGATCAGCCATTTCCGGGTGTCCGGCGACTTCGCGGCCGCCGGCGCGGCGGGAGCGTACTGCTGAGCCAGCGGCGCGTACTGCGGCTGCGGCGGCTGATACTGCTGCGGGGCGAACTGCGGAACCGGCTGCTGCGACGGCTGGTGCGTCGGGATCGGCATCGAGGCCGGGACCGTCGGCATCGCGGGGGCGGTCGGCGGGATGAACGCCGTCTGCCGCCCCTCGGTGATCGCGCCCAGCGAGCGGACCGTGTCCGCCATCGTCGGCCGCGCGTCCGGCTCCGCCCGCAGCATCTTGCGCAGCGCACCGGCCAGCGGCCCGGCGGTCTGCGGCGGCCGTTCCGAGGACTCGCCGTCCTCGCCGAACGGCGGCACCCCCTCGACGGCCGTGTACAGCGTCGCGCCCAGCGAGAACACGTCGGACGCCGAAGTCGCCGGTTCGCCGCGCGCCACCTCGGGCGCCCGGTACGCCGGGCTCGCGCCGCCACCGGTGATGCCGATGTCGGTGAGCTTCACGCCGCCGTCGTCGGCCAGCAGGACGGTGCCCGGCTCGACGGTCCGGTGCACCACCCCGGCTTCGTGCATCGCGGCCAGCGCGCGGCCGAGGACGATGCCCAGCCCCGCGGCCTGTTCCGCGGTGAGCCTGCCGTGCTCGGCGAGGAAGGTCGCCATCCCGCGGGACGGGATGTACTCCATCACCAGCCACACGTCCGCCCCGTCGGGCAGCACGTCGTACACCTTGATGGCGGTGGCGTGCTCGAACTTGGCCGCGTCCTTGCCTTCTTGGATGACGACGGCCTTGGCCTGCTCCGCCCGGTCCGGCGGCAGGCCGACGGGCAGATACATGCGCTTCATCGCGACCGTGCGCAGCAGACGGGTGTCGAACGCCAGCCACACGATGCCCGCCCGGCCACGCCCGATGGGCTGGTCGAGGCGGTATCGGCCGCCGACGATGGAACCTTCAGAACTCAATGCAATCCTCGGATCACGTTCCAGCCGGGGTCGAACTCACCGGCGGGTCGGTCGGCTCATTGGACGAGGTCGGTGTCGTCGGAGTCGTCGTCTTCGACGGCGGCTTGACGGAACTCTTCGAACTGGTCGGCCGATCCGGCTCATCCGTCTGGCTCGCCTTGCTCGACGTCTTCTTCGACGAAGTCGTCTCCCTTGGCGGCTCGGACGACTGCGTCTCCGTCGGCGTTTCCGTCGTCTCCGGAGCCGAAGACGTCGCCGAAGGAGTCGGCTTCGTCGACGAGTTCCCCACCTGCGCGGGCGTCTCCGGGTTGTTCGGGCTCAGCAGCCAGAAGCCCAGCGCGGCCAGTGCCACGACCACGACACCGCCGATGATCGCGGGCTTCTTCCACGCGCCCGGCTTCTCGTCGTCCTCGTCCACCGGGCTGGTCTGCGCGCGGGCGGGCGGCGGCGGGGGCTGGTCGTCGTAGTCGTCGTCGTAGGGATCGTCGTCGTAGCCGCCGGCGGGGATCGGGACGGCGCGCGTGGGCGCGGGACCGCCGCCGGGGTGGCCGCGTTCGGCCAGCAACGCCGTCTCGTCGTAGTTGTCGTACCCGTCGTAGTCGTCTTCCGGGTATCCCGACGCGGGCGGCTGGTGGTAGTCGTCCTCGTCGTAGTACGAACCGGCCGCGGCCTGCTCGTCGAGGAGTGAACCCGAATGACCGGCGGCCTCGCTGTCGAGCGCCTGGGTCACGCCTCCGCCGGCGAGCGCGCCCGCGATCGGCGCGGCGAGCACGGTGTCGTCGGCGGGACCGCCCAGCGGAGTTTCACCCCGTGCGACGGCGGCGAGCAGCTCTTCGCACTCTTCGGCGGTGGGCCGGTGCCGCACCTCCGGGTGCAGCAGCACGGCCAGCACGCTGGCGAGCGGGCCGGATTGCCGCGGCGGGATGATCTGCCCGGCCGCGACCGCGTGCAGGAGGCTCAGCGTGTTCTCGCTGAGGCCGAACGGCGGCTGGCCTTCGCAAGCGGCGTAGAGCGTCGAGCCGAGCGAGAAGACGTCCGACTCCGGGCCGGGGTCGCCGCCGATGGCGACCTCGGGCGCCAGGTAGGCGGGGGTCCCGGCGATCATCCCGGTCTTCGTGACCGTGACGTCGTCCTTGGCCCGCGAGATGCCGAAGTCGGTGATCTTCACGGTGCCGTTGGGCGCCAGCAGGATGTTGCCGGGCTTGATGTCGCGGTGCACGATGCCGACTGCGTGCGCCTCGGTCAGCGCCGCCGCGACCTGCGCGCCGATCCGCGCGACCTCCGTCGGCGGCAGCGTCCGCTCCTCCTGCAGCACCTGGGCGAGACTCGTGGAGTTCAGGTACTCCATGATCAGGCACGGCTGGCCGTTGTCGTCGGTGACGACGTCGAACACCGAGATGGCGTTCGGGTGGTGCAGTCTCGCGGCGATCCGTCCTTCACGCATCGTGCGCTGGCGGGCGTCTTCGGCGTCGTGAGCCTCAAGCCCGGGTTGCAGCAGCAACTGTTTGATCGCCACCGTGCGGCCGAGTACCTCGTCGTGCGCTTGCCACACGGCCCCCATCGCGCCCGTGCCGATCCGCCCGGCGATGCGATATCGACCGGCGACCAGGCGACCCTCGTCGCTCACGCGACCTCCCTTTGGGCTCCGTCTTCACGTCGCGGAGTCGTCCGCGTACGCGGTGCGGCCTTCAGCACGCCACAGCGTTGGAGCGTATGCACATGTAGTGGTCTGTGTGCCGGCTTTTCCGAGACCGACTCGTGACAAGGCTAGGCGCTCACTCTGCGCACACACACGCGGCACACTCTGATCGCCCTGGGTGGAGGCCTGTTACACGCGCGGTGTTCGTCACATGTGTTGCGCGGACAGCAGCCGTGCGTCGGTGATCAGGCCGGTCGTCTCGTCGGCGAATTCCAGTACCTGGGTGACCCGGAGCAGGCCGCCGTCCGGATCGCGCATGGTCACCACGGCGAGGATGGTGCCGTCGGCCTGCTCCCGGATGTCCTGGATCTGGATGGCGTCCATCGCGCTCCAGGCCTCGATCAGCTTGCCGGCCTCGGACTCGGCCAATACCGGCGTGATCAGCGACATCGCGCCGTAGGGATCGGCGTCGACGGTCTGGTAGAACTTCCGGACCGCGTCGATCTTGCCCTCGGCCGTGCTGACCGCGGCGGGCTTGGCGGACTGCTGTGAGCTGGTGCTGCTGGACGACGATCCCCGCGGCGGGAGCGAACCCGCGCCGGTGCCCGAAGACGGGTGGGGTTTCGTGCTGGTGCCCGACGTCGTCGGCGTCTCCTGCTTCCGCTGCGGCTCGGTGGAGTCCGGGACGGCGAGACCGCCGAGCGCGGCGGCTCCGCTCATCACCTTGGGTGCGGCGCCCGGCGCCGTGCCGCTCTCCCGCTGGGTGCCCGCGAGTACGCCCGCGGTGACGACGGCGCCCGCGACCAGCAGTCCGGCGGCGACCAGCCCGGCCAGCTTGGCCCGCCGGGCGGCGCGGCTCTCCGGCTCGTCTTCCTCGGGCTCGGGCCGCGGCGCGGGCTCTTCGCGGATGCGCGCGGGTACGAACTTCTGCGGCTCGCGGAAGACCTGCTCGAGGTACTCGCGGTCGACGCGGGTGTCGTTCAGGATCTCTTCCGGGATGACGTCCTCGACACGTACGGCGTCCTCACGCCGTATGCGTTGTCGATCAAGCACGAAATTCCTCGCTCTGGTCCGGGGCAGGCGTTGGGCCGTTCGGCCGACGCCTCTGGTCCGCGCGGCCGTCTTCTGAACGGTGCGGACCCTGCAGTCGTCAGGTAACCCTGTACGGACGGTGCACGGCCAGGCTCTATCGCCGGAATGCCGTCGCGATACGACGAACGGCAGCTTAGGTCACCCACCCGGACCAGGGACGACCGCTCAACGCACCGCACGTGCAGAGGAACAGGACACTTGCACGTGCGTGGTGCCCTACATGCCGTCGTCGACGATCTTGGCGTCGTCACCGAAGGTGAACGTGCGCTGTTCCATGGTCTTCGTACCGTCTTTGTGCGTGACCTCGACGGTGTTGACCGTGACGCCGCGGCGCTGGTCGATGCTGACCTTCTTCACCTCGAAGTAGGCGACGTTCGCGTAGCGCTCACGGAGCCCCTGAGCGCCTTCTTCGCCCAGGCTGCCGGAGGTCACCGAGGACGCCTCTTGAGGGTTGGTGGTGACGGAGTTGAGGAAGATCTCGGTGTTGTCGCCCATCGCCTGCGCGTCCTGATGCTCCGAGTACCAGGCGGCCGTCGTGGTGGTGCGGTCGGCGGGCACGACCGGCGGCTTCTGCGGCCGGTTGCTCGACGACGGCGCGGACCCGGACGTGACCGGTCCGCCCGTGTCGGGCCGCGACGAGCCGGTCCCGGTGCTGTCACTCTCCGACGAGGTGCCGGAGTTGGCGGAACTGCGGTCGTCCCTGGTGGAGGAATCGGTCTCGGATTCGGAGGGGTTGCCCGCGGCGCCGCCCTGCGGCGGGGTGGTCGGATTGCCGGCGAGGCCGTCCTGGCTCAGCGGGCTGCCGCCGCGGTATCCGGGCCAGCCGCCTTGGCTCTGCTGCTCCGGGAGGGGTTTGCCGACCAGGAACGAACCGGCGAAGAGCAGGCCGACCACGACCAGCGCCGACGCCGCCGCCGCGAACCAGGCGGCCTTGCGCCAGGTCTTGGGCGGGGTCACCGAGGCGGGCACCGAACCGAGGTCGAAGGTGCTCAGGCCGTCGAGGGGCGGGGCGACGTAGACGCGGACGTCGCTGTCGTCGATCTCCGCCGGCTCGGGACGGCGGGGGGAGGGGGCGGCCAGTGTCACCTTCGTGCGCTGGGCGGCCTTCGCGCGCCGCTCCTCGACGGGAGACAGGGCGGGTTCGGTCAACGACACCTCGACGCTGGCCGGACGTGCTGGGTGCTCCACGGGCACGTCGCGAGCGGGCTGGGGGAGCGGCAGCAGGCCGCTCGATGGGGCGTAGCCGGGGCTCGGCGCCCTCCTGTTCCGCGGTGGCGGCAGGGGAAGGGAACCGGTGGAGGGCGGGGCGAACTCGTGGTGCGCGTGGTGCCCGTGCCCGGTCGGGCGCTGCCGCCTCGGGGGCACGGGTGGAGTCCAGCTCTCGGCGCCGCCCGCCCGGTGACGGCCTGTCTGTGTGGTGCCGTTGCGTCCCTGGTGTTCCGCCCAGCCGTTCATGTCCGAGCGACCCCCTCACGGGCCCGCCCTGACGGCGATGTGACACCGGTTAAGCCGAACGGAGCAGTGGTTTCACGGGATCCCTCGCTTGCAGACTCCCGGGCACTCTCGTGAGCAAATGCACGCGCATACGACTGGGGGCGCGCGGGGCCATCGCCCCCGCGCGCCATGCGGGCATCGCCCGACCCAGACGCAAGGGTCCTCACGAGGTCCACACTAAAAGTTCGACACCCGCAAGTCTTCACCCACTCTGCAAGTTGCAGATGTTTCACTCGGTCGGGCGCGGCCGAACGGGCCTCGGTGACGTAACGCAGTGCTATCGGTGCTGGTGAAGCCGTTCAGTTGCCGCTGCGGTACTTCTGCTGGGTCGACTGCAAGGCTTTCGTGGCGGTGATCCCGCTACCCGCAGCAAGCAAAATCGCGATGACGTCGAGCGTCGTTCCCCCACTCGTGAGCAGCCAGGCGAAAAGCGACGCGGCGGTGGTGCCCGCTGCGATCGGCCAGCGCGTCTTGACGTACTGGGCGATGGGAGTGCCACCCGCGCGCTTACCCGCCGCGTTGTTCAGCATGGCGAGATAACCGACATGACCCAATGCCGCCAGGACACCGGCGATCGCGATGATCACGGCGATGAGGTTAATCATGTGTCCAGTTTGCCTGGTCCCGAGCCGTCGTGGCTCGGGGAACACCCTGAGTTCCGCCTCACGGCACTGGATCGTGACGTGGCCGGATCGCGTTTAGCCCGCTAAACGCGATCCGGGTGCGCCGGCGGGGAGCAAGGGACCTTTGCTACCGCTTACCGCCCCAGCCTGCCCCGCCCCAGGTTGAGCAGCGCCATCGCCAGCTGCCGACCCTCCGGCCCGAGTTCGCGGTAGCGCGCGAGCACGTCCATCTCGCGGTTGTAGACGATCCTGGTGCCGCCCGCGGCCATCCTGGCCGCACCGATCGTCTTGGAGACTTCGACGCGGCGTTTGACCAGCCGCAGGATCTCGCCGTCGAGGAAGTCGATCTCCTTGCGGAGCTCGCCGATCTCTTCGGCCGTGGCGGTGGGTTCTTCGGCGTCCGGCTTCTGTGTGGTGCTCATCGGGACCTTTCTTCGGTCCGGATTCCCTGCTGGCCCCCGGAACAGCGTAAAGCCCCGGGGTCCGTGGACTCCGGGGCTTCGGGTGATGGCATTCGCGGCACTATGCGATCACGGGAGCCGGAGTCCGGGTCCCGTAAAAAAATCGCGTCGCGTGGTGCCGCATGCCGGTCATTATGCCACAGCGATGCCGTCCCCCGGCTTGAAGCGGCGGCGCGCTCCACGGACACGGGCGTGCACGAGGACGCTCATGGCCAGCCAGAACATCGGCATCGCCGGCCAGAAGAACGGCACCCCGGAGACCGTCCAGCGGGCGATCAGCAGCACCGAAAGCACGACGGCGATCGCGAGATGGATCCGTACCGCCGGATGCCCGAAGACGACCGGGCGCCGCCTCGGGGCGGGTTTCGGCAGATCCGAGGTGAGCGCGGCGAGGTCGTCCGTGTATTTCGCGGAATACACAGCGCTCAGCCGGTCTTCCACCTCTTCGAGAGTGAGACGGCCTTCACCGCCGGCGGCCTGGATACGGGAGGCGACCTGTTCCCGGTCGGTGTCGGCGGCCCTGAGCCTGGAGGGAATTCCGTTGGTGTCCATGGCATCCGATCCTCCGCCGCGAACACCGCCAGCGCGTCGGACGGCAGGCGGCAACACCGCCTACGCCCGGCGCTGTAGCGTGGACCGGCGATGAACACCCTCTTCGATCTCCCAGCGGACGGTCCCGCCAAGCCCCGGCACGCGGACCTGCTCGACGACCTGAACCCGGCGCAGCGCGAGGCCGTGACCCACGCGGGCTCGCCGCTGCTGGTCGTCGCGGGCGCGGGCTCGGGCAAGACCCGGGTGCTGACCCGCCGGATCGCGTACCTGCTGGCCGAACGGGACGTGCACCCCGGCCAGATCATGGCGATCACGTTCACCAACAAGGCGGCCGCGGAGATGCGGGAGCGGGTGAGCGACCTCGTCGGCCGCCGCGCGAACGCCATGTGGGTGTCGACGTTCCACTCCATGTGCGTGCGGATCCTGCGCCGTGAGGCCAAAACGCTGGAGATGTCGTCGAGTTTCTCCATCTACGACTCGGACGACACGAAGCGGCTCATCACCCTCGTCGCCCGCGATCTCGACATCGACCCGAAGCGGTACGCGGCGCGCACGCTGGCCGTGCACATCTCGAACCTCAAGAACGAACTGATCGATCCGGAGACGGCGGTCGCCGACGCGGGCAACGACCTCGAACGCCGCGTCGCCGAGGTGTACGTCGAGTACCAGCGGCGGTTGAACCAGGCCAACGCGTTCGACTTCGACGACCTCATCATGCGGACGGTCGAACTCCTGCAGACGTACCCGGACGTCGCCGAGTACTACCGGCGCCGCTTCCGCCACGTCCTGGTCGACGAGTACCAGGACACGAACCACGCGCAGTACACGCTGGTCCGCGAGCTGGTCGGCACCGAGAAGAACGAGGCCGGGATCGAGCCCGCCGAGCTGTGCGTCGTCGGTGACGCGGACCAGTCGATCTACGCCTTCCGCGGGGCGACGATCCGCAACATCGAGGAATTCGAACGCGACTTCCCGAACGCGCGGACCGTGTTGCTGGAACAGAACTACCGCTCGACCCAGACGATCCTGAACGCGGCGAACGCGGTCATCGCGCGAAACCCGAACAGGCGCGCGAAGCGGCTGTGGACCGATTCCGGCGACGGCGAGAAGATCGTCGGCTACGTCGCGGACAACGAGCACGACGAAGCGGCGTTCGTCGCGGGCGAGATCGACGCGCTGGCGGACAAGGGCGAAGCGGACTACTCCGACGTCGCGGTCTTCTACCGCACCAACAACCAGTCCCGTGTCTTCGAAGAGATCTTCATCCGCCTCGGCCTGCCGTACAAGGTCGTCGGCGGGGTGCGGTTCTACGAGCGGCGCGAGGTCCGCGACATGCTCGCGTACCTGAGGGTGCTGGCGAACCCGGAGGACACGGTCAGCCTGCGCCGCATCCTCAACGTCCCCAAACGCGGCATCGGAGATCGCGCCGAAGCCGTCATCGCGACGTACGCCGAGCGTGAGCGCATCTCGTTCGCGCAGGCGCTGCGCGGTGCCGTCAGCGGTGAGGTGCCGCTGCTGAACCCGCGCTCCGCCAAGGCGATCACCGGGTTCGTCGAGTTGATGGACGAGCTCGGCGAGGTCGTCGAGAGCGGCGCCGAAGTCGCCGACATCCTCGAAGCCGTCCTGGAGCGCACGGGCTACCGCGCGGAACTCGAAGAGTCCGATGACCCGCAGGACGCGTCGCGGGTGGAGAACCTGACGGAACTCGTCACCGTCGCGCGGGAGTTCACCGAATTCACCGCCGAGGTCGCCGGCCCGGACGGCGAGCTGCCGGAGGCGGACCCGGGAGTTCCGGAGCCGGGCTCGCTGCCCGCGTTCCTGGAGCGGGTTTCGCTGGTGGCCGACGCGGATTCGGTCCCGTCGCCCGACGGCGGCGATGACGGCGACGGGCACGACGCGGGGGTGGTCACGTTGATGACCGTGCACACCGCGAAGGGCCTGGAGTACCCGGTCGTCTTCGGAACGGGCTGGGAAGACGGGATCTTCCCGCATATGCGCGCACTCGGTGACCCGACGGAGCTGGCTGAGGAGCGCCGGCTCGCCTACGTCGCGATCACGCGGGCGAGGAAGCGGCTGTACGTCTCCCGTTCGATGGTGCGCTCGGCCTGGGGCCAGCCGCAGATGAACCCGGCTTCACGGTTCCTCGACGAGCTTCCCGCCGACCTGGTGGATTGGCGCAGGCTCGCGCCTTCCACTTCTTCCGGTGGTTTCGGTTCGTCGGGCGGATCGCCGCGCGCCGCGACGACCTGGGGCAGCCGAGGCGGTGGTGGCGGCTCGTCGTCGAGGGCGGCGAGCACGAGCCCGTTCGGCAAGGGCTGGAAGGACACCGTCGCGCTCAAACTCGACGTCGGCGACAGGGTCAGCCACGACAAGTACGGGCTCGGAACGGTCGTCGCCTGCGACGGCGCGGGCCCGCGTGCCACGGCGACGATCGATTTCGGTGCCGCCGGCAAGGTCCGGCTGATGCTGATCGGCAGCGTCCCGATGGTCAAACTCTAGCCCTGACCTGCGGTTTCCCTCTCGCGTCCGAAAACTGTCGGACCCTTCCCGTATACCTGTGTCGTCGAACACGAGTTCGATGCGCTGGGGTATGCTGGACAAGCCGGTGTGCCCCGACAGGGGAGGGGGCGCACGGTGTGGACGGGGTCCTGTTTCAGGTTCTCTCGAGTGGGGTATTCGAGTACTTGCGGGGTGTTGAAGAAGGGGCGGGACCGGATCGGGGTCCGGAACCGCCGGAAGTGCTCAGGCTGGTCGCGGCCTGGCGCGCGTTACTGCGGACGCACGAGCCGGACGGGGCCGGACGGTGTGTCGTATGCGGGCACGCGCGGCGATGGCTGTTCGGGCCGCGGCCAGCCGGGTACCGGAATCCTGCTCGGAGACTTTTCGCCGGATGGCGGCCGATCGAACGGCGCCCGGCCGGTCTCTGCACGGTCTGGCGGATCGCCGTGGCGTACTTCGTCCGGAAGCTGCCGGACGGCGTCGCCTGAGGGCTTTGAGGGCCCGGAAAACCACACGGGCTCCAAGCCGGAGGAGCTACGACGCTTCGTGATGCCCGCGAAGGGCGAAGCGGAGGTCCTGAAGGCGCACCTGAGCGTCATTGCCCGGCACGCCCTCGTCACAAACGGGAGTGGTGGTGCGGGGAAGAGCGGGGCTCGATCAGCTGACGCTCACGCCACGGGCGGCGAGCCACGGGCGCGGGTCGATCTTCTTCGTGCCGTTCTGCCACACCTCGAAGTGCAGGTGCGGGCCGGTGCTCTGGCCGCGGTTGCCGACCTCGGCGATCTCCTCGCCGCACTTGACCTTCTGGCCTTCGCGGACGGAGAACGAGTTCATGTGGCCGTAGACGTGGACGGTGCCGTCCGCGAGCTGGACCTTGACCCAGAGGCCGAAACCGCTGGCCGGGCCCGCTTCGATGACCGTGCCGTCGGAAGCCGCGACGATCGGCGTGCCGATCGGGGCCGCGAGGTCGATGCCGAGGTGGCTCGTGCCCCACCGGGCGCCGAAGCCCGAGGTGAAGGTGCCCTTGGTCGGCATGCAGGTCTTGGGCCGCTTGGCCTCTTCTTCGGCCTTGCGGGCCGCCTCGGCCTCACGCTTCACGCGGGCCTGGGTGATGCTGTTGTTGTCCGAGAGCTTCTGGGCCTCGGCGGAGGCGTTCGTCGACTGGCTCGTCGGCAGCAGTTCGGGGGCGCCACCACCGGCTCCGCCGCCGAGAGCGAACGAGGCGCTCGCGTCCTGGGTGCTGGCCAGCGGGGTGACGGCGGCGTCGGAAGATTCCGAAACGGACTTCAGGGTCTGCCCGGCAGCGGCGGCCGCGAAGGCGCCGGCAGCGACGGCCGCGACCACGACCCGGCCACGAAGGGCCGAGGACGGGGGCGACAGGCGGTGCGAGCCCCGGACGCGAACGACCGCACCATCGAGTGCGTTCTCGAGCGCCGGGGAAGGAGCTTGGCCGCCGGGGGAGCGGTGTGAAGCCAAGACGGGGCCTTCCATGTTCGGGGAGTCGGATCAAGAGCCCGGGCGGGGGATCCCGGTGAACGACCTCGGGGGTGGTTCGTTCGGTGCTCTCATTCGTGATCTGACTGTAATGGGGACCCCGGGACAGTAACGAAGTGGCACCCGGGTCAGCAAGATCTGACGGCGCTCTCGGCCGATCGGGCGACGGGGATCTGGCCGTTGTCCAGTGAGGATTACTCAAAGTTAGACCCGGTTTACTCACAACCGTGTGACTTGCGTTACAGGTTCGAGCGGCCGTTCGGGGGTACCGGACGGTGGGGAAGGGGGCGAACGAGGGAAATAACCGGTTGCCCAACGGTGTTGAAGGGGCCTTACCCGGACCAGGTCTCGCCTCGGTACTGCCGGTCACCTGCGACGCCGCTTGGCCGCCCAGGCCGCGGCGCGTCACTGAAGACCTCACGGGCCCTGCTGGCGGGCCCGGTCGAGCCCGGCTTGCTAGCGTCGCCGTCGATGACTTCGCGCTCACGGCACCCTGGTGGCGAATCCACCGGGCAAGCCGTCCCCGGGACCGCGTCCGCCGAACTTCTCCGGAGCGAACCGGGCGCCCGCCCGCGAGCGCTCCTGCTGTCGGCGGGGCTGGTGGTGGCCGGTGCGGTCGCGCTGGCCGCCGGCGCGCTGATGCCCGTCGTCCGGGGTGGTTCGCCCGGGTTCACCGCTGCTCCCTTGCTGGTCGTGCTGGCTTTGGCGCCCGCGGCGGCCGTGCTCTACGCACTGGTCTCCGGGCGCGCGGGGCTCGCGGCGGGCCTGGTGCTCGGGCTCACCGCGCTCGCACCCGGACGGCTGCTGCTGGATCTGCAGCTGCTCGCGGACGGCTCCCTGGCCGCGCGTCCGGAACTGTTCCTCGCCGACAGGCTGCTCGCGATGCCGCAGGCCGGGCCTGGACTGTGGCCGCTGGTGGCGGGGCACCTGCTCACCCTCGCGGCCGGGGCCTTCGCCGCCGGGACCGCCCGCGACGAGGCGGAACTGGCTGGTGAGCTCGACGGACGACGCCGCTGGCGGTTGCTCGGGCCCGTGCTCGGTGTGGCGGGCGGGGTCGGTCTGCTGCTCGCGCCGTTCGGTTCGGGCAACGCGTACCTCCTGGCCAAGAACGCCTTCGAGGGCCCGACCGTCGCGATGGCCGGGTACCTGCTGCTCGCGGCCTTGCTTCCGCTGACGGTGCTCGTGGCCGTGAGCTCGCCCTCGGCCGGGGTCGGCAAGGGCGGATTCGCGGGCGCGGGGCTGGCGGCGCTCGCGGTCGGCGTCCCGCCGGTGGTCGCGGGGATGGTCGTGGACCGGCTTTCGGTCGCGCCGGGTTCGGTGGTGGTGACCATCGCCGGCCTGGCGCTGGTCGGGCTGGCCTTCACCCGGTTCGACGTCGCGGAAGCTGACGAGGCAGTCACCGGAGACCTGGCGGGCGAAGCCAGGCTGCCCGGACTGTTCTGGTGGCGGCTGGCCACCGGGGGTCTGGCGCTGCTGGCCGCCGGTGCCGCGGCCGCGGGCGCGCTGGCCCCGGTGCTGAAGGCCAACGGTCCGACGCCGGTCCCCGAGACCCCGGCGCGCTGGCTGCTGCTCGGTGCCGCCGTCGTGCTCGCCGTGCCCGCGCTGTTCGTCTTCGTGCCGCGGCTCTCGGCCTTCGCCAGGGGAGTCGTCGCGGCCACGTGGGCAGGCGTCGTCCTCGCGGGCGCGGCGGTGCTGAGCGCGGCCTTGTCCGTGACCGAGGACAAGGCGGTGGACCCGGCACTGTTCGGCGTAGACCTTCCGGTGCCGTTGCCGGACAAGGTCGGCTACTCGGCGGGCTCCGGCGTCACGTGGACGTTCATCGCGCTCGTGCTGGCGGCGCTGGCCGCGCTCGCCGCGGTGATCACCGGTGTCGTGGAGCGCGACGTCTCCGATGAGGAGACGGATACCGGAGCGGATGGAGCACGGCCGAGCGGGACCGTGCTCACCCCGGTCGTCGCGGCGGCGGTGCTGGCGATCGCCGCGTTCGGCACGCCGGTGTTCGGCGCGCCCGGCTACACCGCCCCGGGGTTGTGGTCGAACTTCGGCGCGGCGTCGTGGGGCCTGCTCGGCGCGTTGGCGGTCGTCCTCGGTCTGTACGCGCTCGTCCCGCGCTCACGGCCGGTCGCCGCGGCGTCCGCCTTGGCCGGGGCCGCGCTGGTGCTCGGTCTGCGCGCGGCGGAACTGCCGCTCGTCGGCTCGGCGTACCAGGGCTCGTCGGCGGGAGCCGGGTTCTGGCTCGCGCTGGGCGGCGGCGTCGTCACCCTCGTCGCGGCCGGGATGGCCGTCGCGGGTTCACGGCGGGCCGGATGACACGTCATCTCCTTCGGGTCGTGCTGGCCGAGTTCGGTGTCGAGGAAGGTTCGGCGGTCGTGCTCGGCAGGTTGCTGCGCGACGACGGCGTCGAGGTCGTCTACGCCGGCCGTCTCGACACCGTCGAACAACTCGTCCGGACGGTCGAACAGGAGGATCCGGACATCCTGGGTGTCCTGCGTGGTGCGAGCGAACCGGAAGGGCTCGCGGAAACGCTCCCCGGCGTTCTCCTCTTCGCGGTCGGTAACGGCCCCAGCGGGTTCGACAACGCCTTCGAAAGCCAGGAAGACGCGGCGAACTGGGTCTCCGGTGTGCGGTCTCACACCGTGGAAACACCGTCTGACCGCGTACGGTGACCGACTTCACCAGGTGCGGAGTCCCCTGCTTCTGCGCAGGTCGCTAACCTCGACTGGTCCGACAGCGCGGTCCGGCAACGGACCACCACAGTGGCGTGTCGTCAGGAGACTGGAGTAGTGGACCTCTACGAATACCAGGCGAGGGATCTCTTCGCCGCCCACGGAGTACCGGTTCTGCCGGGTGCCGTGGCAAACACCCCCGAAGAAGCCAAGGCCACCGCCGAGAAGATCGGCAACCAGGTCGTCATCAAGGCGCAGGTCAAGACCGGCGGCCGCGGCAAGGCCGGCGGCGTCAAGCTGGCCCAGACGCCGGATGAGGCCGCCGAAAAGGCCGAGGCGATCCTCGGTCTCGACATCAAGGGCCACATCACGCGTCGCGTGCTGGTGGCCGAAGCCTCGGACATCGCCGAGGAGTACTACTTCTCCTTCCTGCTGGACCGTGCGAACCGCACCTTCCTCGCGATGGCTTCGGCCGAAGGTGGCGTGGAGATCGAGCAGCTGGCCGTCGAGCGTCCCGAAGCGCTCGCGAAGATCCCGGTCGACGCGATCGCCGGTGTCGACAAGGCGAAGGCCGTCGAGATCCTGACCGCGGGCAAGTTCCCGGAGAAGGTCGTCGACGAGGCCGCCGACGTCGTCGTGAAGCTCTGGGAGACCTTCGTCTCCGAGGACGCGACCCTGGTCGAGGTCAACCCGCTGGTCCGTGACCCGCAGGACAAGATCATCGCCCTCGACGGCAAGGTCACCCTCGACGAGAACGCCTCGTTCCGTCAGCCGGGCCACGAGGCCCTGGTCGACAAGGACGCGGAGAACCCGCTCGAGGCGAAGGCCAAGGCCAAGGACCTCAACTACGTCAAGCTCGACGGCGAGGTCGGCATCATCGGCAACGGCGCGGGCCTCGTGATGTCCACGCTGGACGTCGTGGCCTACGCGGGCGAGAAGCACGGCGGCGTCAAGCCGGCCAACTTCCTCGACATCGGCGGCGGCGCTTCGGCCGAGGTCATGGCGGCCGGTCTGGACGTCATCCTCAACGACACCGACGTGAAGAGCGTCTTCGTCAACGTCTTCGGTGGCATCACCGCTTGCGACGCGGTCGCGAACGGCATCGTCGAGGCGCTGAAGATCCTGGGCGACGAGGCCACCAAGCCGCTCGTCGTGCGGCTGGACGGCAACAACGTCGTCGAGGGACGTCAGATCCTTGCCGACGCGAACCACCCGCTGGTCACCGTGGTGGACACAATGGACAACGCGGCCGACAAGGCCGCCGAGCTCGCCGCGGCAGGTGCGTGAGATGTCGATCTTCATCAACGAGAACAGCAAGGTCATCGTCCAGGGGCTCACCGGCTCCGAGGGCATGAAGCACGCGACCAAGATGCTGAAGTCCGGCACGAACATCGTGGGTGGCGTCAACGCCCGCAAGGCCGGTCAGACCGTCTCCATCGAGGGCAAGGACCTCACCGTGTTCGGCACGGTCGAGGAGGCCATCAAGGAGACCGGCGCCGACGTTTCGGTCATCTTCGTGCCGCCGAAGTTCGCCAAGGACGCGGTCATCGAGGCGATCGACGCCGAGATCCCGCTCGCCGTGGTGATCACCGAGGGCATCCCGGTGCACGACTCGGCCTACTTCTGGGCGCACGCCGTCGCGACCGGCAACAAGACCCGCATCATCGGGCCGAACTGCCCCGGCGTGATCAGCCCCGGCAAGTCGAACGCCGGCATCATCCCGGCCGACATCACCGGCGCGGGCCCGATCGGCCTGGTGTCGAAGTCCGGCACGCTGACCTACCAGATGATGTACGAGCTGCGTGACATCGGTTTCTCGACCGGTGTCGGCATCGGCGGCGACCCGGTCATCGGCACGACGCACATCGACGCCCTCGAGGCGTTCGAGGCTGACCCCGAGACCAAGGTCATCGTGATGATCGGCGAGATCGGCGGCGACGCAGAAGAGCGTGCCGCGGCCTACATCAAGGACAACGTGACGAAGCCGGTCGTCGGTTACGTCGCGGGCTTCACCGCGCCCGAGGGCAAGACCATGGGCCACGCCGGCGCCATCGTCTCCGGCTCCTCCGGCACGGCCGCCGCCAAGAAGGAGGCCCTCGAGGCCGCCGGCGTCAAGGTCGGGAAGACCCCGAGCGAGACCGCCGTCCTGGCGCGCGAGCTGTACAACAGCCTCTGATCTTCCGGAGACTGAGCTTTCCCCGGCGGGCCGGGCACCCTCACCGGTGCCCGGCCCGCCTGCTTTTCGCCCCCGGATCGCGTTTAGCCCGCTAAACGCACGTCGGGGCGACCTGCGTTTAGCGGGCTAAACGCGATCCGATGCTTCGCGAGGGGTTCCGCCGGGAACCTGACCGGGTGTACAGACGTCTCAGAGCCCGAGGCGTGGGGTGTCCGCGTGTGCGCTAGCGTTCGAGCATCACAGCCGCCTCGTTTGTCCCGGGAGTCCCGCGCGCCCCGGGGTGCCGGTCGAACGACAGGAGAGCATTCGGATGTCCTATCCCAGCGGTGGGCCCGGCTACCCCCAGCAGGGTGGCGGCCAGCAACACCCCAACCCCGGCTCGGGAGCCTTTCCTCAGCAGCAGGCGCCGTCACCGGCCGCCCCGCTGAACCTGGCGTTGCTGCTCGCGCTCGCCGTCACCGTCCTCGGCCTGGTGCAGTTCTTCATCGGTTTCTCCGACGAGGCCGACGCGGCCGGGCAGGTCTCGGTCTTCCTCCTGGTCAGCGGTCTCCTCGCGGCACTGCACGCGCTGCCGCGCGGCCCGAAGACGCTGCCGTTCGCCGCGTTGTTCAGCGTCATCGGCGCGTTCGGGGCACTGGACCTGGTCATCGGCTACGGGAGCGGTCGTGAAGACGTCTCGGTCCCGGGCATCCTCACCGTGGTGCTGATCCTCGGCATCCTGCAGATGCTGGTCGCGGTCGCCGCGCTGCTGTTCGAGCACGACGTCATCAAGCTGCCCGCCGCGAAGCCGCAGCAGCAGGCACCGCAGGCCCCGTACAGCCAGCAGTTCCCGCAGCAGGGCCCGCAGGGTCCGTTCGGCCAGCAGGGGCAGCAGGGTCCGGCCGCCACGCAGGTCCAGCCGTTCCCCGGGGCGGGCCAGCAGGGGCAGCAGCCTGCCGAGCAGTCCGGTCCGTTTTCCCAGCCCGGCGGGTTCCAGCCGCCGGTGACGCAGCCGCCGGGCCAGCAGGCCACGACGTACGCGCCGCAGCAGGGCCAGTTCTTCCAGCAGCCGCCGGCGTCCCCGTCGTCGGAGTCGGGCCAGAACCCGGGCACGCCGCCCGGCGGTTTCGGCCAGCAGAGCTGACCTCCCGAAACGCGAAAGCACCCGCTGTGACTCTCCGTGTCACAGCGGGTGCTTTTCTTTTCCGGGGTACCCGACCGGGTGGGTTGGGCCACGCGCCCCGGCCGGCGGCGGCGTGCCTCACCCGGACGGCCCACTCCGGATGTCATGGTGCGGATCATGAAGCTGCTCACCCGCGACGAACGCCCGCCGGGCGAAGAGCCGGTGAGCGACCTCGTCCCCGAGCTGGAGGTCTCCAGGGCGAAGCGGGTTCGTGTGTTGCTCGCCGCCGCTTGCGCGCCCTTGCTCTTCTCCTATACCGCCGTCGCGCTCGTGCTCGCGGTGGTCTCGTTCGCCGCCGACCGGACCCGGTTCTCCGTCACCGGTGCCCTGCTCGCCGCCGGCCCCGGCTGGCTCGCCTCGTGGCAGGTGGAACTCGATCTCGGCGGTCATCCGCTCGGCGTGCTGCCGCTGCTTCCGACACTCGCCGTCGGGTGGCTCGTGGCGAGGGCGGCCGCGCGCGCCGCCCGCCGCGCCGGCGGCCGGACCCCGGCGGACGCCGTCCCGGTGGTGACGGTGATCGCCGGGGCGCACGCGCTGTTCGGGGTGCTGATCGCCCTGCTGGCCGGTGGGTCGCCGATCGACGTGAACCCGCTGACCGCGTTCTGCGTGCCGGGACTCCTCGCCGGGCTCGCCGCCATCGCGGGACTCGCCAACGTCTGCGGGCTTCCGGCCGTGGTGCGGGATCGGTTCGATCCGGTGGCCGTTCAGGGGCTGCGGGCGGGCGCACTCGGCCTCGCCGCGCTCATCGCTTGTGGCGCCGTGGTGTTCACCGCGGCCACCGCACTCTCATGGTCCACTGTGGACAGCCTGTTCGAGCCGGCCTTCGGCGCGAGTTTCGGCCTGTTCGTGCTCTCCGTGGCCTACCTGCCGAACGCGGTCGTCGCCGCGTTGTCGTTCACCACCGGGCCGGGTTTCTCGGTCGGCTCGCTGACCGTCGGCATGTTCGGCTACCAGGAAGGGCAGCTGCCCGGGGTGCCGGTGCTGGCGGGGATCCCGTCGCATCACGCCGTCTGGTGGCCGGCGTTGCTGCTCCTGCCCGCGTTGGTCGGCGCGCTGGTCGGCTGGCGGATCCGCGCGATCGACGAGGATCCGATGCTGCGGATGCGGGCGGTCGCCGTCGCGGGCGCGCTGGTCGCGTTCGGCTGCGTCATCCTCGGTACCGTCTCCGGCGGCAGGCTCGGCGACGGGCCGTTCGACCCGGTCAGCGTGCCGGTCGGGGTCGCGTCCGTGATCGCCTTCTGCTGGATCGTCGTTCCCGGTGGGTTCGTCGCGTTCTTCGCCGGACCACACGAGGCGCCCGCACCGCCGGGTGAACCCGACGTCGAGGACGTCGCCGAAGCCGAAGAAGAAGTCGCCGAGACCGAAGACGAACCGGCAGAGGAAGCCGAGGCCGAAGCGGACGCAGAAGCCCTCGAAGACGAAGCATTGGACGACGAGGCCGAAGAGGAACTCGCCCGGGAGCTGGGCGAGGACGTCGACGAGATCGAGGCGGAACCGGAGCCTGAAGCCGAGCCCGAGCAGGACAGTGCCGTCGACGACGCTGTGACCGAGTCCACCGACGGGTCCGGCGACGAAAGCGCCCCCGGAGACGACCGTTAGGGTTGTCGCGACCAGGTGAAGCGCCGTACGCCCGAGTGCGTACCGCCGTGGCAAGGAGCCCGTTCTGGCTAGTCGGTTGGACCTGCCCACTCCGGTGAAGCTCGTCGTCCTCGCGTCCGGTTCCGGCACGCTGCTGCAAGCCGTGCTCGACGCCGTCGAAAAGCCGAACTTCCCGGCGAAGGTGGTCGCCGTCGGAGCGGACCGCACCGGGGTCGAGGCACTGACCAGGGCCGAACGCGCCGGCGTGCCGTCGTTCACCGTGCGAATGGCCGACCACCCGGACCGCGCGGCGTGGGACAAGGCGATCACCGAAGCTGTCGCCGCCTACCAGCCGGACCTGGTCGTCTCCGCGGGATTCATGAAGATCCTCGGCGCCGAATTCCTCGCGCGGTTCCCCGGCCGTGTGATCAACACGCATCCGGCCCTGCTGCCGTCGTTCCCCGGCGCGCACGCCGTGGCCGACGCGCTGGCGATGGCCGTCAAGGTCACCGGGTCGACGGTCCATTTCGTCGACGCCGGGGTCGACACCGGGCCGATCATCGCGCAGGAGCCGGTGATCGTGGAGCCCGACGACGACGAAAACGTCCTGCACGAGCGGATCAAGGCCGTGGAACGCAGGCTCCTGGTGGAAACGATCGAGAAACTCGGCCGGAGCGGGTGCTCGGTCGAGGGACGAAAGGTGAGGTTTTCGTGAGTACCGCACAGGGACAGCGTCCCGTCCGGCGCGCGCTGATCGGCGTCTCGGACAAGGCCGGCCTGCTCGAACTCGCCACCGGGCTGCACGCGGCGGGTGTCGAGATCGTGTCGACCGGCGGCACGGCGAAGGTCATCGCGAACGCCGGGGTGCCGGTGACGCCGGTCGAAGAGGTCACCGGGTTCCCCGAGTCCCTCGACGGCCGGGTCAAGACACTGCACCCGCGCGTGCACGCCGGCCTGCTCGCCGACCGTGACCGCCCGGAGCACGTCGAGCAGCTCAAACAGCTCGACATCGCGCCGTTCGACCTGCTCGTGGTCAACCTGTACCCGTTCACGCAGACCGTCGCTTCGGGTGCGAGCCCGGAGGACTGTGTCGAGAACATCGACATCGGCGGCCCGGCGATGGTGCGCGCCGCGGCGAAGAACCACAACAGCGTCGCCGTCGTGGTCGACCCGTCCCGCTACGAGTGGGTGCTGGAGCGCGTCGCGGCGGGCGGTTTCGAGCTGGCGGACCGCAAGCGGCTCGCCGCGCAGGCCTACGCGCACACGGCGGCGTACGACACCGCCGTCGCCGCGTGGTTCGCCAACGTCTACGCGCCCGCGGACGACTCCGGCTTCCCGGACTTCACCGGCGCTTCGTGGGAGCGCGGCGATGTGCTGCGCTACGGCGAGAACCCGCACCAGAAGGCCGCGCTGTACAAGCACTGGCGGCCCGGCCTCGCGCACGCGGAACAGCTGCACGGCAAGGCCATGTCGTACAACAACTACGTCGACACCGACGCCGCGCGCCGCGCCGCCTACGACTTCGACGCCCCGGCCGTCGCGATCATCAAGCACGCCAACCCGTGCGGGATCGCGGTCGGCGAGGACATCGCCGAGGCGCACCGGAAGGCGCACGCATGCGATCCGGTCTCCGCCTATGGCGGCGTGATCGCGACCAACCGGCCGGTGAGCCGCGAGGCCGCCGAGCAGATCTCCGAGGTGTTCACCGAGGTCGTCCTGGCGCCGGACTTCGACGCCGAGGCGCTCGAGATCCTGCAGCGCAAGAAGAACGTGCGGCTGCTGAAGCTGCCCGCGATCACGTCGCCGGATCCGATCGAGTTCCGGCCGATCTCGGGCGGCATGCTGGTGCAGACCGTCGACACGATCGCGGCCGAAGGCGACGACCCGGCGAACTGGACGCTGGCCACCGGCGCGCCCGCCGACGAGCGGACGCTGGCCGACCTCGAGTTCGCGTGGCGTTCGCTGCGCGCGGTGAAGTCGAACGCGATCCTGCTGGCGAACGACGGCGCGACCGTCGGCGTCGGCATGGGCCAGGTCAACCGGGTCGACTCCTCAAGGCTCGCCGTCTCGCGGGCAGGGGACCGGGCGAAGGGCTCTGTCGCCGCTTCGGACGCCTTCTTCCCGTTCCCGGACGGGCTCGAGGTCCTGCTGGAGGCCGGCGTCCGCGCCGTCGTCCAGCCCGGTGGCTCGATCCGCGACGCCGAGGTCATCGCCGCCGCCGAGGCCGCCGGGGTCACCCTGTACCTCACGGGCACGCGGCACTTCGCCCACTGAGGCCGACCTGCGTTTAGCGGGCTAATCGCGATCCGCGCGCGGACCTGCGTTTAGCCCCCTAATCGCGATCCGGGGGTGCCCGCGGGCGTTCCCGGTGCCCGGGTCCGGAGGTTCGTGCCATGCTGGCCCCGGATCGCGTTTAGCCCGCTAAACGCGATCCGGCCGCGTGTCGCCTTTAGCGGGCTAAACGCGACGCGGACGTACGCGAATCGCCAGGGGAGGATCGGTGCACCAGCCGCCGCAGGGGTACGGCCAGGGGCCGGGTTACGGCCCGCCACCTGGGCAGGGAGGTCAGCCGGGCTACGGGCAGCAGCCGGGTTACGGCCCGCCCGCCGGTCCCGGATACGGTCCGCCGCCCGGCTACGGCCCGCCCGGCTACGGACAGCCGCCCAAGAAGAAAAAGACCGGTCTCGTCGTCGGCCTGATCGTGGGTGCCGTGGTCCTTCTCGGACTGGGCATCCCCGGCGCCATCTTCGGGTCGGAGTACTACTCCTCGGTCGGCAAGGCGCCGGTCTCGCAGGCGCCGCCCGCCGAGTGCACCGTCTCCCCGGAGCTGCTGAACAAGACGTTCACCACCAGCTTCCAGGGCGTCCGCGACAACGAGATCAAAGCGGGCGAGATCGTCACCAAACAGCAGGGTTGTTCCTGGCTGCCGCCGGAGAGCGACAACGTCCACGACCGCGCCCTCCAGGTCATGGTGTACCGCCACGAGGGCCCTGACGCCGAGAAGCGCGCGGCCGAGTCTTCCACCGGATCGGCCGCGCCGTCCGAGCGCCAGCAGCAGGTGCAGGGCATCGGAGAGAAGGCTGTCCTCGTCTCCCTCGACACCGACAGCGCCTTCAGCGGCGCCGAGCTGCGGGTCATCCAGGGCGTGTACGTCGTCCTGGTCACCTACAAGGGCTGGGACAAAGGGTTCTTCACGAACTCGCCGATCCCGCCCGCGGAGTCCGCCGAAGTGGCGAAATCCGTGGGCGCCGAGCTCGTGAAGAACCTGCCCCGCTAGGCGTACAGGCCGTTCAGCCAGGCTGTCCACGCCTTCTCGGCTTTGTCCGCGTCGGCGTCTTCGGCGAACAGGTGGTGCCCGATGCCCACAGGCCAGCCCCAGACGTTCCGGCCGTAGAAGCGGTACAGCGCGTCTTCGGTCCGGACGCCGACGAAGGCCGGCGTCAGGTAGTCGACGACACCTTCGACGCCGGGTACATCGAGCCGCACTCGGTCCCCGACAGCCTTCGCACCTAGAGCCGCCTTCACGGTCTCGAACGCCTCCGGGGCCTTCGACGCTTCGGGAGCATCGGCCTTGAAGTACTTCGCCTGACGCCGGTTGAAGTGCGTCAGGTACTCGCCCAGCGAGTGGTAGTAGAACGCGGTGTGCTGCTTGCACGCGTCGTACTCGACATCCCAGTCGTCGAGGACGGTGGTGTGCTCGTAGCGCAGGTACGTGCCGCCGTCCTTCGGTTCGAGGACGTACTCGAGCGTGTTGAACCAGCCGGTCTCGTCTTCCGCGTACGTGACGAAGCGCCGCGACGGTTTCCAGACGGTCACCATGCCGCCGTTGGGGGTGAGGCCGGACTCGGCGCCGCCGTCGCGGGGTTCGTACTGGATCGGCCAGAGCCAGCCGCCGCTGGCGGTGGTGATCGCGGCCCAGGTGTCGGCGGGCGTGGTGGGCAGGAAGCCCTCGAAGCGGACCTCGGATTCCTTCGCCATGGCTGTCCTCTCTCTTGTGTCTTCATAAGAGCGACGCCTGGCCAGGGGCGCTTTCGACAAACGGATCGCGTTTAGCCCACTAAAGGCGAAGTGATGCAGGTCACATTCTGGCGTGTCGAAGTGCGGCGGACAGCGGCGTCCCCGGGGTGTCCGCGAAGACGGCGACCCGAGGAGAGAGACATGCAGCAGAGCGCGATCGACGAGATCCTGAACCGCCCGCTGAGCCAGGAGCTCCTGGCCCGTGACCTGGCCAGGCTGGCCTACACCGCGTCCGACGGCACGCCGCGGGCGATCCCGATCGGCATCCACTGGAACGGCAAGGAGATCGTCATGTGCACCTCGACGAACGCGCCGAAGCTGCCGTCGCTGCGCCGCAACCCCGCCGTCGCGCTGACGATCGACACCGAATCGCATCCGCCGAAGATCCTGCTCCTGCGCGGCACCGTCGAGCTGGACTACGTCGACGGCATCCCTGACGAATACCTGCAGTGGAACGGCACCTACGAGATGACGCCGGAGCAGCGGGCCGAGTGGGAAGAAAACGTGAAATCGCTCTACGACGGCATGGTCCGCATCGTGATGACCCCGACCTGGGTCAAGCTCATCGACTTCGAGGAAACACTGCCCACCGCCGTCGAAGAGCTCATCCGCCGTCAGAGCGCCTGAAAGGAACCGTCATGACGCTCAAGAAACTGGAACAGGTCGCTGTCGTCGTCCACGACCTCGAAGCGGCCAAAGCGTTCTTCATCGAGCTGGGGCTCGAATTGGAAGGCGAGGCGTCGCTCGAAGGGGACACGGTCGATCGCATCACCGGGCTGAACGGGGTCCGGACGGATATCGCGATGCTGCGGCCGCCGGACGGCCACGGCGGGCTGGAGCTGATCAAGTACCACACCCCGGAGGGGCCGGAAGCCGATCCGCACGCGCCGATGAACACGCCCGGCATCCGCCACTTCGTTTTCTCGGTGGAGGACATCGAAGAAAGCCTCGAACGGCTGCGGCGGCACGGCGGCACCCTCGTCGGCGAGCTGGTGCAATACGAGGACAGTTACCGGCTCTGCTACGTCCGCGGCCCGGAGGGGATCGTCGTCGAGCTGGCGGAAGAGCTCGTACGCCGGGAAGCGTAAACGAGAAGCCCGCGTCTCGACGGATTCCCGCAACGCCTCGCGCTGTCAGCATTTCCGCCATGACATTGACAGGAATCCTGGCCGCCGCGCTGATCGTCACCGGTGCGCCCGCCATTGGCGCGGACGACGTCCGTGTGCACACCGGAGCGATCGACGGTGCCCGCTACCGGGTCGAGGTGCCGTCGAACTGGAACGGCAAGTTGTTGCTGTACAACCACGGGATCTATCCGCCGGGTTACGTTCCCGAGGAGATCGAACTCGCCAACCGGGCGGAGGCGAAACCCGTTCTCCTCGGCGAGGGGTACGCGTTGGCCGCGTCGCTCTACAGCAAGCCGAACGGCTTTTCGGCCCGCGAAGCCGTGCACGATCAGACTGCGCTGCTGTCCTGGTTCGACCGCACGGTCGGCCGTCCGGAGCAGGTGCTCACCTGGGGTGCTTCCGGCGGCGGGCTCAACGCGGTCCTGCTGTCCGAGCGGCTCCCGCACCGCATCGACGGCGCGCTGGCGATGTGCGGTCCCGTCGCGGGCGGTTCCGCGTTGTTCGGCCAGGCGCTCGATCTGGGGTTCACGGTCCGGACGCTGCTGGCGCCCGAACTGGAGATCGCCCGCATCGCGGATCCTGGGGCGAATCTCGCGAAAGCCCATCAGGTGATCGCGAAGGCGCTCGAAACACCCGATGGACGGGCGCGGCTGGCTCTCGCCAACGCGTTCGCCGACGTCCCCGGCTGGTCGACGGCGCATCATCCCCGTTCCACCGATGTGGCCGAGCAGATCCGTCAACAGACGAGGTTCGTCAAGGCGGTCTACGACCAGCTGTCCTGGGGTGCGCACCGGGCCGATCTGGAGGCGCAGGCCGGCGGGAATCCGACCGGGAACACCGGAGTGGATTACCGCGGCCTGCTCGCCCGGTCCAGCGAACGCGGCCTCGTGAACCAGGCCTACCGTGAGGCGGGCCTGGACCTCGGCGCCGACTTGGCGCGGCTCGCGGCCGCGCCCCGGGTCGAGGCGGACAACGCCGCCGCCCGATGGCTCGGCCGCGTCGGGACACCGACCGGGCGCGGTCGTCAGCCCGTCGTCACACTGCATCCGATCGGCGACGGCGTCGCCCCCGAACACGAGCGGACCTACGGTGACCGCGTCGATCCCGGCCGGATCCGGCAACTGTTCGTGAACCGGGGCGGGCACTGCCAGCACACCGCCGCGGAAGAACTGACGGCGTTGCGTGTGCTGCGGGACCGCGTAGAAACCGGTCGCTGGCCCTCGACGTCACCTGAACGCTTGAACGCCGAGGCGAACCGGTTCGGCCCGGAGTTCCGCTTCCTCTACGACTGGCTGCACGGTGAGCCGGGTACAGCCGCACCCGCTTTCCGGCGGTATCACCCGGATCCGCTTCCCCGCGTGGCCTGAGGCCGGCCGGGTCTCGTGAGTGGCCAGGACGGCCGGCCACTCACGAGACCTTCATTCCCCGTGGTAGCGCAGGCCGGTGCGCTTCAGGACGACCCAGCGCTCACCGGGCCGGTCCGCCACGACCGGATACCACCGAGGCGCGACCGCGGCGGTCAGCTCCTCGCCCCGTTCGATGAGGGAACTCACCTCGGGTTCGCCCACCACGATGAGCGCGGACCAGTCGACGTGCGCCAGCAGGTTGTCCTCGGTGACTCCGAACCGTTCCTCCAGAACCGTGACCAGGTCGTGCCCGGTGTCCGGACCGGGCCGGACTTCGCTGACGTCAGGCACTTCTTCGGCTACGACGGGCTCGTCGTAGTCCTCGTCCTCGTCCTCGTCCTCGTCCTCGTCGTCTTCATCTTCTTCTTCGTTGTCTTCGCGTTCTTCGGACCAGACGTGGTGATCGAGCCGCGAGATGCTGTTGCTCAGATCGAAGGCCTGTTCGTCGGTCATGAACAGCGTCACGGTGTGTCCTTCGGTCAACGTGAACGTCAGTTCGGCCTCCGGGTAGCCACTGGTGCCGGGCTCCGCCTCGACCATGCCCGCCACGGTGCCGGCCAGCGCCGTGGGCGCCGGGCTCGTGTGCCAGTCCAGCGACGGCAGGTTCGCGGCCATCTCCAGCACGCACGTCGCGGCGGTCCAGAACGCGTCCTTGTCCCGGAAGTCCTTGCGGCTGCTGGTCAGGGTCCGGCCGCCGCCCAGCGGCTCGGTGCGGGCGTCCACCTGGCCCCGCCCGGCCCCGTTCTCCCAGATCGCGGTGACCGTGACCCGGTTGGCCAGGCGTTTGCGGTAGTTCTCGATATGGCCTTCCCTGGCGAGTTCCCAGCCGTTCACCGTCTCGGGCCAAGCGTCGTCCACTGCGGTTTTCCTTTCCTGACGGGAAGACCCCCGGTCTCGGACGTGACAGGTCCGGTGATCGTTCCCGGCCGCTTGACAAGCGCTGCGCCACCCGGTCTACTGGAGGTATCGAACAAGCGTTCGAAGTGCCGCCTTCCCCGTGGCACGCCGGTGCCGTCCACAAAGGACGGTCTAGGTGTCGTGGGGAGGCGGGGTCCGGTGACAGCGGAGGTGGTCGAGGCACGGGCCTTGCCGTTGGCGAGGCTGGCGGCTTTGCCAGGAGTGAGCACGGCCAGTGGCGTGGCTTCCGCGGCCGAACACGCGAGGACGACGGGAAGGGTGCTCCCGGTGTCCCCGGCGTTGTCCGGTCTGCTGCCCGCCGCGGGGCTCCGGCGCGGGAGCACCGTTTCGGTGCTGGGGTCCACGTCACTGATGCTCACCCTGCTGGCCGCCGCGACCGCCGGCGGTGCGTGGGCGGTCGCGGTCGGCCTGCCCGCGCTCGGGGTGGTCGCCGCCGCGGAACTCGGGGTCGAGGTGGGCAGGCTGGCGCTGGTCCCCCGCCCCGGTGCCGAGTTCCCGGCGGTGACCGCGGCCTTGCTCGACGGGTTCGATCTCGTGGTCGTCGGTCCGGGGCTCGCCCGGCCCGACGTGGCGAGAAGGCTGTCCGCCCGCGCGCGCAACCGTGGTTCGGTGCTGCTTTCGCTGGGTTCCTGGCCCGGCGCGGAGGTCGAACTGAGCTGTCGTCGTTCACGCTGGACGGGTTTCACCGGCGGTGGTGCGGGCTATCTGCGCGCTCGTGAGGTGGAGGTACGGGCGGGCGGCCGGGGTGCGGCCGCCCGGCCGATGTCGGCCCTGCTGCGCTTTCCCGGCCAGGGCGAAGTCGAGCGGGTGGACTTCCCCGCGGCGGCCACGGCGAGGTGGGGGTCGGCATGAACCCGCCGGTACGCATGCTGGTGCTGTGGTGCCCGGACTGGCCGGCGGTCGCCGCCGCGGCCGTCGCGGGTGAACCCGTCGGCCGCCCGGCCGCGGTCTTCTCGGCGAACCGCGTGGTCGCCTGCACCGCGGTGGCCAGGGGATACGGCGTCCGCCGAGGGATGCGGCGGCGCGAGGCCCAGTCCTGCTGTCCGGAGCTGGCGGTCTTCGGTGAGGACGAAGGTCGCGACGCCCGGCTCTTCGAATCCGTCGCACGGGCGGTGGAAGAGCTGGCCGTCGGCGTCGAGGTGGTGCGCCCGGGGATCGTCGCCGTCCCGGTCGACGGCGCGGCCGGCTACTTCGGCGGCGAGCACGGCCTCCTCGAAAGACTGGTGGACGAGGTGTCGGTGGCGGCGGGCGTGGAGAGTCAGGTCGGCGTGGCCGACGGCCTGTTCGCCGCGACACTCGCCGCCCGCCGTTCGACGCTGGTCGAACCCGGTGGGACGGCGGAATTCCTTGCCCCGCTGCCCATTCGCGAGCTCGACCAGCCCGAGGCGGGCCGCGCCGAGCTGGTCACCTTGCTCAAGCAGCTCGGTCTGCACACGCTGGGTGCCTTCGCGGCGCTCGGCGAAAGCGACGTCTCCGCGCGTTTCGGCATGGAGGGGGTGCTCGCGCATCGGTTGGCACGAGGACGGTCCGAACGTCCGCCGTCGCGCCGCCGTCCGCCACCGGAACTCTCGCTCGCGAAGGCGTTCGACCCGCCGATCGACCGGGTCGACGCCGCCGCGTTCGTGGCGAAAGGACTCGGCGAACGCTTCCATGCCGGGCTCGCCGCGTACGGGCTGGCCTGCACCCGGCTCGGTATCTACGCCACCACCGAGACCGGTGAGCAACTCGGCCGGGTGTGGCGTTGCGCCGAGCCGCTGACCCCGCTCGGCGTCGCGGACAGGGTGCGCTGGCAGTTCGAAGGCTGGCTGAAAGCCAAGGATCGTCCCAGTTCCGGCGTCGTACGGCTGCGGCTGGAGCCGGAGGAGACGGTCGAAGGCCGGTCGCTGCAGCTCGGGTTGTGGCAGGCGGGTGCGGCGGGTGCGCTGCGGCCGTCCACCGAGGACGAGGATCTGTCCGGCGAGCGCGCCGCTCGCGCACTGGTACGGGTGCAGGGATTGCTCGGCCCGGAGAGCGTCTTCACCGCGGTGCTCGACGGCGGCCACGGACCCGCCGAGCGCGCCCGGCTGGTGCCGTGGGGTGACAGGCGGGAGAAGACGGCGCAGGCGGACGCGAACTGGGCAGGGAGGCTCCCGGCGCCCTCCCCGGCGACGGTGTTCGCCCGGCCGGTGCCCGCACAGGTGCTGGACGAGAACGGGCGCGTCGTGGAGATCACCACGCGGCGCCGGGTCACCGCCGCGCCGTTCGTCGTGAGCTTCGAGGGCGGTGAGCCGCGCGAGGTCCTCGCGTGGGCGGGGCCGTGGTTCGTCGGTGTCCGGGCCGGTGCGGGGCACGCCCGGTCGGCGACCCGGATGCGGTTGCAGGTGCTGCTGGCCGACGGGCAAGACGCCGAGGAGGCGGTGCTGCTCCGCTTCGAGCACCACAAGAATCCGATGTGGACACTGGAAGGGAAGTACGACTGAACATGGACGAGGAGTACACGCGGCTCGTGCGGCGATGGCTGGAGGAGCCCGCCATCCCGGTGCAACGTGCGGAGCTGGATACGGCCTGGGCGGCGTGCGTTCCGCGCGCGGAAGTGTTCGTCCCCGCGCCGAGAAGCTCGATCGAGAACCGGTGACCGATGGGCTGGAACAATCCTCCGCGGCCGTGGAAGGACCTCGCCCGCGAGCTCGCGGGCGAGGTACCGCCCGGCGACGGCGGTGACAGCCCCGCGTGGAGTGCCAAGCGGCAGGGATATCAGCCGCCCGCGGACCTGACCGGGCTGATCGGTGACGACGACGGCGCCACCGCGCGCCGGGTGCCGTACGCCGAGCTGCACTGCCATTCGAACTTCAGCTTCCTCGACGGGGCCAGCCACCCCGAGGAACTGGTGGAGGAGGCCGCGCGGCTGGGCCTGGACGCGATCGCGCTCACCGATCACGACGGCATGTACGGCGTGGTGCGTTTCGCCGAAGCGGCGAGGGAACTGGGCGTGCACACCGTCTTCGGCACGGAGCTCAGTTTCGGCCTGTCCGGCCCGCAGAACGGGTTCGCCGATCCCGAGGGTGAGCACCTGCTCTTGCTGGCCAAGCAAAAGGACGGCTACCTGAGCCTGAACCGGGCGATCACCGCCGGACAGCTGCACGGCTTCGACAGGCGGTCGTTGCCCCCCAAGGAAAGGGCGGAGAAGGGCAGACCGGTCTACGATCTGCGCGCGGTCGCCGAAGAGGTGCGCGGGAAGTGCGTCGTGCTCACCGGCTGCCGCAAGGGCGCGGTGCGCAGGGCGCTCGTCACCGAAGGTCCCGCGGCGGCCGTCGTGCGGCTGAAGGAGCTCATCGACTGCTTCGGCCGGGAAAACGTCTACGTCGAACTCATCGACCACAGTCTTCCCCTGGACAGCACGCACAACGACCTGTTGAGCGAGATGGCCGTGGAATTCGGGCTGCCGACGGTGGCGACCACGGCCGCGCACTACGCCCGGCCGGAGCGGGCTCCGCTCGCCGACGCGCTCAGCGCCATTCGCGCCCGGCGGGGCCTGGAGGCCATGGAGGGCTGGCTGCCCGCCGCGGGGACGGCGTTCCTGCGGTCGGGGGATGAGATGGCCGAGATCTTCGCGCGGTATCCGGGTGCGGTGCAGCGGGCGGCGCTGCTCGGGCGGGAATGCGCGTTCGAACTCCACCACATCGAGCCGAAGCTGCCGCCGTTCGACGTGCCGAAGGGGTACACCGAAGCGTCCTACTTGCGGTACCTCACCAAGGAAGGCGCGAAGGAACACGAGAAGAACAAAGACGCCGAGTACCGCGAGAAGGCCCGGAAGCTGATCGACCACGAACTGGACATCATCGAAGAACTGGGTTTTCCCGGCTACTTCCTGATCGTCTGGGACATCGTGCGGTTCTGCCGGGACAACAAGATCCTCTGCCAGGGCCGGGGATCGGCCGCGAACTCCGCGGTCTGTTACGCGCTCGGCATCACCAAGGTCGACGCCGTGCGCTACGGCCTGCTCTTCGAACGGTTCCTCGCCCCGGAACGCGACGGTTACCCGGATATCGACCTCGACATCGAATCCGATCGCCGTGAGGAGGCGATCCAGTACGTCTACCGGAAATACGGGCGGCTGAACACCGCGCAGGTGGCGAACGTGATCACCTACCGGGCGCGTTCCGCGGTCCGGGACGCGGCGCGGGCGCTGGGGTACTCGCCCGGCCAGCAGGACGCGTGGAGCAAGCAGATCGACCGCTGGGGTGCGTTGCGGGCCACGGAGAAGGACCACGATCACGACATCCCGGAGGAGGTCGTGGAGCTGGCCTGCGCGCTCGAAGACTTCCCTCGGCATCTGGGTATCCATTCCGGCGGCATGGTGATCTGCGAACAGCCGGTGAGCGAGGTGGTCCCGATCGAATGGGCCCGTATGGAGAATCGCAGCGTCGTGCAATGGGAGAAGGACGACTGCGCCGCCGCCGGACTGGTCAAATTCGACCTGCTCGGGCTCGGAATGTTGTCGGCCCTGCACTATATGATCGACCTGGTTCGTGACCACAAAGGGGAAGAGGTCGACATCTCCGAATTGGATCTCAAGGATCAGAACATCTACGAAATGCTCTGCCGTGCCGACGCGATCGGCGTCTTCCAAGTGGAGAGCCGCGCGCAGCTGGCCACGCTGCCCCGCTTACGCCCCAAGACGTTCTACGATCTGGCGGTCGAGGTCGCGCTCATTCGGCCCGGCCCGATCCAGGGTGGTTCGGTGCATCCCTACATCCGGCGCAAGAACGGCCAGGAGAAATGGGATTTCGACCATCCGAAACTGGCCAACGCGCTGGGTAAGACGCTCGGTGTCCCGTTGTTCCAGGAACAGATGATGCAGATCGCCCTCGACATCGCCGATTTCACCCCGGCGGAGGCGGATCAGCTGCGGCACGCCATGGGTGCCAAACGTTCCGAACACAGGATGGAAAGACTCAAACGGCGTTTCCTCGAAGGTGCCGCGAAGAACGACGTCGACGGGGAGCTGGCGGAGAAGATCTTCGGCAAGCTCAAGGCCTTCGCGAATTTCGGCTTCCCGGAGAGTCACGCGCTCAGTTTCGCCCTGCTGGTGTTCGCGAGTTCGTACTTCAAGTACTACCACCCGGACGCGTTCCTGGCGGGTTTGCTGCGCGCGCAACCGATGGGGTTCTACTCGCCGCAGTCGCTGGTGGCCGACGCGCGGCGGCACGGAGTGCGGGTGCTCGGCCCGGACATCAACGCGAGCCTCCCGCACGCGACGCTGGAACCCTTGCCGGACGGGGGAGAACTGCTCGCCGTGCGGGGCGGCCTGTCCACCGTGCGGATGATCGGCGAGAACCTGGCGCGGAAGATCGTCGAGGAGCGGGAACGCGACGGCCCGTTCGCGGATCTGGCGGAGGTCGCCCGGCGGGTGCGGCTGACCAAACCACAGGTCGAGGCGCTGGCCGCGGCAGGCGCTTTCGGTTGTTTCGGCGAGAGCAGGCGGAGCGCGCTCTGGGCGGCGGGCGCGGTCGCCGACGAGAGCCTGGAGAAACTGCCGGGGCTCATCACCGGGGTCAAAGCGCCGATGCTGCCGGGGATGGACGAAATCGACATCGCGGCCGCGGACGTCTGGGCCACCGGGGTGTCACCGGACAGCTTCCCGACCCAGTTCATCCGGGAACACCTCGACGAACTCGGCGTCGTCACCGCGGCGGGCCTGCGCGAGATCCCGCACGGCGCGCAGGTGCTGACCGGTGGCGCCGTGACCCATCGCCAGCGGCCGGCGACCGCGGGCGGCGTCACCTTCATGAACCTCGAAGACGAGACGGGGATGATCAACGTCATCTGCACGATGGGCGTGTGGCAGCGCTACCACCGGGTCGCCCGCGGCAGTCCCGCGCTGCTGGTCAGGGGCGTGGTCGAGCGCACCGGTGAGGTGGTGAACGTCCTCGCCGAACAGATCCGGCATCTGCCGTTGCGGATCACCGCCAAGTCCCGTGACTTCCACTGAACCCTCTTGACGATCACTTTGAGGCTGTGCTGAAGTTGCGCCAGCGTCGCAGTGCACCCGGCAAAGAGACCGTCGCGGGCATGGAGGCGCCGGACCATGGGAAATCATGGAAACCCCTTCTCGGACGAACGGCCGGTCGACGGCGTTCGGAAATCAACTCGTTCAGGTTCACAACTGGTTGCGTAAAGAGCTGGCCATGCTGCACGACGACCTCGGGTCGGTCGCGGCGGGACGCGCCGAGCGGCTGCGCGATCTCCGGGCGCATTGCCTCACCTTCTGCTCGGCGCTGACCAGGCATCACACCGGCGAGGACGGCGGTGCTTTCCTCGTGCTGGCGGACGAATTCCCCGAATTGCGGCCGTCGCTCGAAGAGCTGGCGCACGACCACGAGGTCATGACCGGGATCATCGAACGGCTCGAAGAGCTGGTCGCCGGTGTCGGCCCCGGGTCGAGTCAAGCCGAGATCCTTCACGTCCAACGGGAACTGGACGGCCTCACGGCGATCATGGAGACGCATTTCCGGTACGAGGAGAAGCGGATCGTCGAGGTGCTCGACTCGCTGGACATGCCGGAGTGGCAGGAGTCGAAGCCGCCGTTCCTGCTGAAATCGCATTAGGACACGATCTGTCCTATAGGGGCTCTAGCGTTCTTCTCATCGCATACGACGACCGAGGAGAACTTCGATGAGCAACCCGATCCCCGACGGCTACCACTCCGTCACTCCGTGGATCATCTCGCGCGACACCGCGGGCATGATCGACTTCCTCAAGCGGGTCTTCGACGCCGAGCCGATTGGTGAACCGGTGTACGTCGAAGGCGGGAAGATCGGGCACGCCGAGGTCCGGATCGGCGATTCGGTCGTCATGCTGTTCGACGCGCGGGACGACTGGATCGAGACCCCGGCGTACCTGCGGCTCTACGTCGAAGACAGCGTGGAGACGCAGCGCCGAGCGGTCGAGGCCGGCGCCGAAGAGGTCACAAGGCAGACAGAACTCTTCTTCGGCGACCGCGTCGGCCGGGTCCGCGACCCGTTCGGCAACCTGTGGTGGATCCAGACCCGGCTGCACGACCTGGACTTCCCGGAGATGGAACGCCGGATGAACGATCCGAAGTTCATCGAGGCCATGCGGTACGTCTCCGGCACGAAGATCATCCCGGCGCGCTGAAATCGGTAGGGTGGTGACAGCGACGCGGAGGTGAGCCGGTGGATCACCACCCACTCCGGGGCAACCCCGGGGAGCACGAAGTCAGCGAGACAAGGCGCCCCGCGCGAGCGCGGCATGCTCCGCTTGCGAGGCCGCGCGGATGACAGGAGAAAGAGTCACCTCCGCGTCGCTCCTCGGCCCCATGCCGGTCTGGCGATTCCAGGTGGCCCGCTGGACGACGTTCGACGAATGCGCTGCCGGTCTCGACCTGACACCCGGCGAACTCTCGTGGTTCGCCGACACGAAGGGCTGGAACAGGCGCGCGGCCGAGCCGGTCCGGCACTACACCTACCGCTGGATTCCGACCGCTTCGGGCGGCGTGCGGCTCATCGAGCGGCCGAAGCCGCGGCTCGCCGAACTCCAGCGCCGGATCGTGCGGCACGTCGTCGGCGCGCTGCCGGTGCACGAGGCCGCGCACGGGTTCCGGCGTGGACGTTCGCCGATGACGTGTGCCGCGCCGCACGCCGGTCGGGAGATCGTGGTCAGGATGGACCTCGAAGGGTTCTTCCCGGCGGTGTCCGCGCGCCGGATCTCGGCGTTGCTCGACCTCGCCGGCTATCCGCCCGCCGTGGCGGAGGCGCTGGCGGGCATGCTGACCACGGCCGTTCCGCCCGATGTCCTCGCCACCGCGCCCGGCCGACGGCGGGATCCGGCGCGCCTGCGACTGCTGAACAATCTGGCGGCCACGCATCTGCCGCAGGGTGCGCCGTCGTCGCCGCCGGTCGCGAACGCGGTCACACACCATCTGGACCGCAGGCTCGACGGCCTCGCGCGCGTACTGGGCGCGACGTACACGCGGTACGCCGACGATCTGGCGTTCTCCGGGGATTCCCTGCCGCTGCACCGGCTGCTGCCCGGGGTCCGGCGGATCGTGACCGACGAGGGTTTCCGGCTCCGGGACGCCAAGACCTCGATCGCCGGCGCGCACCAGCGGCAACGGGTCGCGGGCCTGGTGGTCAACAGCGCGCCCGCCGCGACGCGTGCCGACTACGACGCCCTGCGCGCTCTGCTCCACAACTGCGTCCGGACCGGCCCGGAGGCGCAGAACAGAGGTGGGCATCCGGACTTCCGCGCCCATCTGCTCGGCCGGATCGGCTGGATCGCCGTGTCTTCGCAGGCACGGGCGGCGAAGCTGCGCGCGATGTTCGGCAGGATCACCTGGGATTGAGCGGGTGTGCGATCCTGGACGGGTGATCGAGACTGCCGAGGACTACCGAGAAGCCGTCCTTTCCCAGCAATGGTGGGAAAAACGCAGTTTCGTCGGCTGTGATTTCACCGAAGCCGACCTGCGCGGGCTGCGTACTCAAGGGTGCACCTTCGACCAGTGCGACTTCACCAGGACGGACTTCGAGGGCTCGCGCCACGAGGCGTCCGCGTTCCGCTCGTGCACCTTCGACCGCACCGTGCTGGCGAGCACGCGGTGGAGCTCCTGCTCGATGCTCGGATCGTCCTTTGTGGACTGCCGGTTCCAGAAGATCGCCTTCACCGAATGCGATCTCTCGCTGGTCTCGCTCAGTAAGGCCCGTATGTCCAAAGTGGACTTAGGTGGCCTGCGGTTGCGTGAGGCGAACCTGCTCGAAACGGACCTGACCGGCGCCGACCTGCGAGGTGCGGATCTCACCGGTGCCCGGCTGGCCGGCGCGAAACTCGAGGGCGCGGACCTGCGCGGCGCGCGGCTCGACGCCAACGGCCTGGTGCAGGCGAACCTCTCCGGTGTCCACGTCGACACCGAGACCGCGATCGCCTATGCCGCCGCGCACGGTCTCGTCATCCACTGACCCCCGGACGCTATGAACGGGCCGTTCCTTGCAAAATTTGCAAGGAACGGCCCGTTCATAGCGTTCAGGCGAGCTAGTCGATCGGCGGTTCGCCCGGGTCCAGCTCGATGAGGTCGCCCTCGGCGAGCAACTCCTCGATGGACGCGGGCAGCAGGTACGCCGACCCGCCACCCGGCTGGTTGAACCACGGGATCGCGACACCGGCGAGGGCTTCGAGCGGACGCTGCACGCGGTACACGTGGTACGGCCGGTTCACCCACTCCGGCACGAGCGAACGTTCCTCGAACGGCGTCCCGGCCGCGTAGGTCAGGTTGCCGTTCGGGCCGCCGAAGCGGTCCAGTTCGCTGCCCGCGGGCAGCTCACGCAGCTCCTTGCCTCGGAACAGCGTCAGCGGCGGCTCGCCGTTGAGCGGAGAAATCGGCCAGTTCTGCTTGGCGTCGGGAGCCCCGGCGTTCGCCGCGGCCGGCGGACGTGCCGGTTCCTCGCGCCGCATCGGCGGCGGCGGAGGCGGCGTCACCGGCGGCTCACGCCGCGGCGGCGCGGGCGGAGGGCTCGCCAGTACCGGGTTCGGCCGCGACGGGGGCGCGGGCGGGACCGGTGCGGGGGCGGGCTCGTCGTCCAGATCGTCCCCGAGCAGCTCCTCGGCCGTCGTGAACGCGGTCTGCTCCTGTGCCGGGATCGCCTCCCGTGGCGGCACCGGATGTGAACCGGTCGCGATCTCCGGGGACAGCGTCGCCAGCACGGGCGGGGCCGGCGCCTGCTCTTCGACAGGCTGTTCTTCGACGGTGGGCTCCTCCTCGGGGGGCGGAGCGCCGTTCGGGTTCAGCAGGACCTTGCCGAGCATGAACGCGGCCGCGTCCTCGGCGTCGCCGAACACCGCCGGGTTGGCCAGCTTCCCGTCGTACCAGCCGACCCGCCAGCCACCACCGTCGACCTGCTCAACGCTCCAGCCGTGCTCGGCGGGGGCGCCGATGCGGTAGACGTCTTCGGGCACGTCGAGGTCGTCGAACTTCGCCTGCAGCTCGTTCAGCACCGGCACGGGGTGCTCGGGGCGGCGCGGCGGCGGCGCTTCCTCGCGTCGCGGCTCGGGCTCCGGCTGCGGCACGGGGGTGGTAGCAAAGGTCCCCCGCTCCTGCGGCGGGGCGTCGACCTGCGTGACCTCGGAATCCGACGGCGGCGGCGCCACGTTCGGCTCCGCGTCGTGCGTCAGAAGAGGCAGCTCAGGACCGGCGTCGGCCTGCTCGACCGGCGCGTATCCGGTGGTCGTCTCCTCCTCCGGGGGCGCGTACGGCTGCTCTTCTTCCTGCCGGGCGTACGCGTCCTGCTCCTCCTCGTGAGGAGGCTGCTCGTAGGCGTCGACCTGCGGGGCCCGCGCGTACGTGGTCGCTTCCGGGTCGGCGATCTGCGGTTCCGGCTCGGGCTCGGTGTCCTGACGGGCCTCGTCCGCGTAGGTGTCCTGCTCGGACGCGTACGGGTCTTCGTAGCCTTCTGCGTACTGCTGCTCGGCGGCGGCCTCGTGGAAGTCCTGCGCCTGGTAGTCCTGGGTGTCGTAGTCGTCCTCGTACCGCTCGGCCTGCTCGGCCTGATCCGGGACGCCCGCCTCGGCACCGGTCGCCGCGGCACCGGCCGCCGCCGCGGCGACCGGTGCCGCGGCCGCGGCGGCCACCGCGGCCGGATCCGGACCCTGCTGGTGCGGCGGCGGGACAGGCGGCTGAGCGGCGGGCTGGTTCGGACCGGGACCACCGGGGCCGGGCTGCCCGGGAGCCCCCTGCTGCGGCGGCACCGGGCCGTTCTGCGGCGGGCCCTGCGGAGGCGGGCCCGCGGGCACGCCGTTGGGACCGCCGGGGCGCTGCTGCGGGGGCTGATTCCCCCGGGTGAGATACCCCGCCGCGGCCTGCAGTGTCTGGGCGTCGACCTCGGGCAGCGCGAACTCGTTCTGCCGGACGTGGTCGATCAGATCGAGCTCCGGCGAGACGCCGTACTCGCGCAGGTAGAAGTTGACGGCGGCGGGCCAGATCCACTGCCCGTCGCTGTGGAAGGCGACCGGGACGGTGGCCTCGGGCGTCTGCGCGAGCCGGTCGATGTCGTAGCCGCGTTCGGTGACCACCAGCGGCGCGCGGTCGAGGTACTCGAGCAGCCTGTCCTGCTCCTCGATCTCCAGGTCGGGCCGGTTGATCACCGGACGTCCGGCCGGGCCGATGGTGTCGAAGATGCGGGCGATGCGGAAATGCGGTCCGGGCTGCTCGGGGCCGAGGCCGGACATCCGCCGGATCAGCCATTCGGGCACGTTCTCCTCGGAGCGGGGGAACATGCGCAGCTCGTCGGAGAGTGCCTGCGGAGGCGGCGCGAGGCGCCACTGCGGCTCGTCGCGGTTGTATTCGAGGTTGTAGCTGGACGGGTGGTCGAGCTGGTAACGGGCGTTGAACCAGGTGCCGCGGCCGTCGCGGTACATCCCGGCACGGAGCCTGCCGAACAACGTCGCGATGTCGTGCGTCGCGACCCACTCGTGCGAGGTGCCGTCCTCGGTGATGATCTCGCCGGTCATCTCGTGGTACCTGCCGACGGCTCGGTACTCGGCGGTCACCTTCCGCCAATCACGCGGAGCGGCCCGCAGCAGGGCGAGGCCGATCTGTTTGACCAGGGTGTCCTGCTCGGTCGCGTTCAACTGAGTCGTCGGTTGTGCCACGGTCACATTTTGACCGTATCCGCGCTCCTGTGCACCCCGCATGTGGGTTTTGCCGCTATTGACAGCCCGGAAGACGCCCTGACCTGCTGCCGGATCACTCACCCGGGATACTGACGCCGTGAACCGATTTGCCGGCGAGACCCCGAAGGACGAGGACTGATGGCGGTGGCCGGACAGCGGCGTGACCGTGGGGTACTACTCCATCACCTGCCGTTTCTGCTGGTGATGCTGGTGATGGCCGTCGCCGCCCTGCGGATCGGCCAGTACCACTGGCGGCAGGGGGCCGCGCTGATCGGCGGCGCGTTGCTGCTCGCCGGCCTGCTCCGGGCGGCGCTGCCCGAAGCGAAGGCCGGGTTGCTGGCGATCCGGGGCAAGCCGGTCGACGTCCTGACCTACGGCGCGCTGTCGGTGTTGATCCTGTTCATCGCCTTCACGATCACCGGCGGGCCCCTGTCCTGAGGGGTCAGGACGCCATGGCGGGTGCCAGGCGGGCTTCGCGGCGGTCCATGCCGCCGGACACCACGGCCAGCGAGAGCCCCAGGACGGCCAGCGACGCACCGACCCAGTTCGGCGCGACCAGGCCGAAGCCGCCCGCGATCACCAGTCCGCCCAGGTAGGCGCCGATCGAGTTCGCGATGTTGAACGCCGACTGCACGGCGGCGGAGACCAGCGACGGCGTCCCGCCCGCCTTCTCCATGATCCTGGCCTGCATCATCGGGCCGATCATGAACCCGGCGAGGCCGACGAAGAAGATCGTCACCGCCGCGCCGACCTTGCCGTTCGCGGTGAAGGTGAAGATCGCCAGCACCGTGGCCAGGCCGAACAGCGAGACGTACAGACTCGGCATCAGTGCCTTGTCGGCGAGCCTGCCGCCGAGGATGTTGCCGATCGTCATGCCGACCCCGGCCAGCGAGAGCAGCAGGGTGACGTTCGACGGCGAGTAGCCGGTGACGTCGGTCAGCATCGGCGCGATGTAGGACAGGCAGGCGAACACGCCGCCGAGGCCGAAGGTGACGATCGCGAGTGCGAGCCACACCTGCGGACGGCGGAAGGCACCGAGTTCGCCGCGCAGCGACGGCTCGACCGGTTTGCCCTGGTGGGGGACCAGTTTCGCGATCGCGGCCATGGCGAGCAGGCCGATCACGGCGACGACGCCGAAGGTCGCGCGCCAGCCGACCTTCTGGCCGAGCAGCGTCCCCAGCGGCACGCCGACGACGTTGGCCAGGGTGAGGCCCATGAACATCATCGAGACGGCCTTCGCGCGTTCGCCCGGCTTGGCCAGGCTGGACGCGACGACCGCGCCGGCGCCGAAGAACGCTCCGTGCGGCAGGCCGGCGAGGAAGCGGAAGGCGACCCCGAACTCCTGGTTCGGCGAGAGCGCGAAGAGGGTGTTGCCGAGCGTGAACAGCCCCATCATCGCCAGCAGCATCGTCTTGCGTGGCAGCCGGACGGCCGCGGCGGTGAGCAGCGGGGCGCCGACCACGACGCCGAGGGCGTAGCCGGAGATGAGGTAACCGGCGGACGGGATCGACACGCCGAAGTCGGCGGCGGCTTCGGGCAGCACGCCCATCATGACGAATTCGGTGGTCCCGATGCCGAAGGCACCGATGGCGAGCGCGAGCAGCGCGACGGGCACGGCTCTCCTTCCGGGGGTCGTACGTGAGTAAACGATTACTCGCCCAGCGTCGCGGATGGGGAGCTGAATCGATTTAGGTCTCGGGCACAAAAGAAGACAGCGCGTGCGGCCCCAGCGTCGACGAGCTGTCCTGCGTCCAGTTCAACGGATCGAGGGGGCGTTTGTCATCCCGGTTTCGGGTGAGGCTGACCACCCTCAGCGGCGGGCGGCGAGCACTCCCTGGAGCAGGCCGGGGAAGAGCTCATCGAGATCGTTGCGGCGCAAGGAGTTGTAGCGGGCGGTGCCCTGCTGGCGGCCCATGATGATGCCCGCTTCGCGCAGCGTGCGCAGGTGATGGGTGAGTGTGGACTTGGTCACGGCGACGTCGAAACCGCTGCACGAGATCTCGGTGCCGGGGGCGGCCAGCTGGCGGACCATGTCGAGCCGGACCGGGTCCGCGAGCGCGGCGAGGACCGCCTCGATCCGGATCTCGTCCTGATCGGGATAGACGTACTGCTGCGTCGCGGCCATCCGTCCATAGTACGACGCCCCTCGAACTTCACGCGAGTTCGTAGTACGGTCTCCATCGAACTACGACAACCATCGAACAACGACCCCCGTGTCGCCTTTAGCGGGCTAACCGCGATCCGGCGCCGACCTGCGTTTAGCGGGCTAAACGCGATCTGTGGGGTCTGGAGCTGGGGAGTCATGACTTTCGCACCACCAAGGACTGCGGTGCTGGCGCTCGGCACCTTCGCGGTCGGCACCAGCGGCTACGTCGTCGCCGGGCTGCTGCCGGCGCTGACCGGCGAGCTCGCGGTCTCCGAGACGGCCGCCGCCCAGCTGGTCACCGCCTTCGCCATCGCGTACGCGGTCGGCTCGCCCCTGTTCGCCGCGGTCACGGGCCGCTGGGAACGCCGCACCCTTCTGGTCGCCGCACTCGTCGTCACCGCCGTCGGCAACGCCCTCGCCGCCCTCGCGCCCGGCTACGTGACCCTGCTCCTCGCGCGGGTCGTCACCGCGATCGGCGCGGCGGTCTTCACTCCGGCGGCGAGTGCCGTCGCCGCCGAACTCACCTCGCCGGAACGCCGGGGCCGCGCGGTCGCGCTCGTCTTCGGCGGGCTCACCATCGCGACGATCTTGGGCGTCCCGCTCGGCAGCGTCCTGTCGCAGAGCGTCGGCTACCAGGCCGTCTTCGCGCTCGTCGCGGTCTTCTCGCTTCTCGGCGCCATCGCCGTCCGGATGGTCTTGCCCGCCGTCCCGGCGCCGCCCCCGGTCCGGCTGGCCGAACGATTCACCGTCGCCAAGGACCCGCGTGTGCTCGCCATGCTCGGCGCGACCGTGCTCGGCTGCCTCGCCGCGTTCTCCGTCTACACCTTCATCTCGCCGGTCCTCTCCGCCACCGCGGGGATCCACGGCACGACGGTCAGCCTGCTGCTGTTCGTCTACGGCGCGGGCGGCGCGCTCGGCAACGTCCTCGGCGGCCGCGCGACCGACCGCTGGGGTGCCAGGGGACCGCTGCTGATCGTGTTCGGCGGGATCACCGTGGTGCTCGCGATACTGCCGCTGGTGGCGACCACCGTCGCGGGCGCGGCCGTCGTCCTGTTCCTCTGGGGCCTGGCCACCTGGTCGATCAATCCGCCGATCCAGCACCGGCTGATCGAGCTGTCCAAGCAGAACGCCGGGCTCGTGCTCTCGCTCAACGCGTCCGCGATCTACCTCGGCGTCGGCCTGTCCGGCCTGGTCGGGGGAGCGGTGCTCAGCGGCGGCGGGCCGCTCCTGCTGCCCGAGATCGCGGCGGTGCTGACCGCGATCGGCGCGGCCGTGGTCGTGGCCGGCTGGCGGAGCCGCGTGAAGCAGCCCGCCATGGCCGAGTGACGGCTACTCGGCGCGAGTCTGGACTTCGCAGTCGGGGCCGGGGAACACCAGCCCTTCGTGTCCGTCCGCGAACCGGACGAGATACGGCGGGGCACCGTGTTCGCCGCGTACCTCGAGGATCTCGCCGCGTTGTTCGGCCGAGCCCACGGTGCGTCCGTGCACGTGGATCTCGTCTCCGACGGTCGCCTGCATGAGAATCACCTCCGACGTTTCAAGGTTAGGAGCGTCGGAGTGATCCCGCTACAGTGTCGGCATGATCCTCGAAATCCTTGGAGGCGCGACGCCTCGCCTCCGGTGAGCCCGTCGATCCGGGTCCGCACACCATCGGAGCTGCGTGCGGCCAGAAGAAGGAAATCCCATTCCTGCTGGGGGCATCTCGTCGCGGCACCGCTGTGGCCACTGCACGGCGCGAATCTCGGCACCCTGCTGAGGACCTGCGACGCCGTGGGTGCTTGCCTTGCCGTGCCGAGGTTTCCCTGGGTGCCGGAGGCGCTGCGCCGCGGGAACACGTTGCGGCGTCCGGCTTGTGTGCACTGGGTGCACGATCCACCCGGCTGGCTGACGCGGGAGAAGGCGGCGGGCACGGCGATCGTCGGCGTCGAACTCGCCGACGAATCCGTGCGCCTCGCCGATCTCCCGCCCGCGCGAGGGCGGACGATCGCCGTGCTCGGCCACGAACAGCAGGGGATTCCGCCGGAAGCGCTCGACCTTCTCGACACCGTCGTCGAAATCCCGATGGTGGGCACCGGTGCGAGCCTCAACGTCGCCGTCGCGGGCAGCCTGGTGTTGTACAAATTGGCGGGCTTGCTGTGACCGTCGCCGATAGGCTGCCCGGATGACCGACGTACTCGACAAGGTGGCCGGGAAGAGCGGCGAATTGGTGCTCCGGCGGGCGGGCGACGATTTCGAGGTCATCGCCAACGGCGTCTTCCTGATGGACACCCGTAACGGTGAATCCGAACGGTTGCTCGTCTCGGTGGCGGCCGATCTGGTGCCGGGCAGGGCGCGGATGCTGATCGGCGGCCTCGGGGTCGGCTATTCGCTGCGCGCCGCGCTGGACCACCCCGGGGTCGGCGAGGTCGTGGTCGTCGAGCGTGAGCCTGCCGTGATCGGCTGGAACCGCGAGGGCCCGCTCAAGGACGTCCACGACGACGCCCTCTCCGACGAACGGGTCACCGTCGTCGAGGCCGATCTGGTGAAGTGGTTGCGCCGGACGGAAGAGCGGTTCGACGCGCTGTGCCTCGACATCGACAACGGTCCTGAGTGGACGGTCACCGACGGCAACGCGAAGTTGTACTCCGAAGACGGGCTGGACATGCTCACCGAGCGGTTGCGGCCGGGCGGCGTGCTCGGGGTGTGGAGCGCCGAGGCGGTGCCGTCGTTCGCGAAACGGCTGCGGGCGCGGTTCGGTGAGGTGCGGGAGCTGAAGATCCCGGTGCCACAAGGGGAACCGGACGTGCTGTGGTTCGCGCGGGTGTAGCCGACGCCGCGCGCGTCAACGCGCGCTGGTGTGACGTGGTGTGCCGAACGGGCACCTTCAATGCTCGCGTCTGGAAGTCGCCGAGCCGGACGCCGCCGCTGTACCCCGACGCGGTGACTCTGGCCCCGGACGCGACGGTGGCAGAGGTGCTGGACGGGATCGACACCTCGCCGGGCTGCGCGGTGAAGGACAGCTTCGGCTGCCTGGATCTCGCGCGCGAAGGTTTCGAAGTGCTCTTCGAGGCCACGTGGATCGCGCGGATGGCTGACGTGCCGCTCGAACCGGGCTGGGCCCGAGCCGACGACCGGTTCGGCGATCCGTCCGTCGCCGTATGGTCGAACGGGGTCGCCGGGGTGACGGCCAACCGTGACGGCGACTTCGCCGGACTGTCCAATTTGTACACTGAAGGCGACCTGGACGACGCCTGGCGCGGCGCGACCTCGGCCGTCGCGGCGAGTTTCCCCGGCTTGCCGATCACGGGCTACGAACGCGGCGAAGATCTCGACGCCGCACTCCGAAACGGCTACACGGCTCTGGGGCCGTTGCGGGTCTGGCTGAAATGATCGCCGCATGGAGATCACGACCTGGCACCTCGAACAGACCTCGCCGGACGACTTGAGCGCGGCCAAGCCGCCGGCCGTCCCGGTGACGGTCACCCGCGCCGAGCTGGTCAGCCCGGAACTGAACCGCTACCTCTACACCGCCGTCGGCGGCGACTGGTTCTGGATCGACAGGCTCGGCTGGTCGTGGGATCAGTGGATCGAGTGGCTGGACAGGCCGGGTGTCGAGACCTGGGTGGCGTACGCGCAGGGGACGCCGTGTGGGTACTTCGAGCTCGACGGCACTATCGACGGTGAGGTGGAACTCGAGTACTTCGGCCTGATGTCGTCCTTCGTCGGCAAGGGCCTCGGAGGGCATCTGCTGGCCATCGCGCTGCGGGAGGCGTGGGCGCTCGCGGAGCGCTGGCCGGGCAAGACGCCGACGCGCCGGGTCACGGTCCACACCTGCACCACCGATGGCCCGGCCGCGCTCAAGAACTACCAGGCGCGTGGGTTCCGGCTGTTCCGCACCGACGTCGAGCAGGCCGGACTGCCCGCCGAGACGCCGGGGCCGTGGCCGGGGGCGGGGAAGAACCATGGGCCGTGAGCCATGCGTTACCCCTCACGCCGGCGGCGCTGCCAACTGGAGCGCTCCGGCGGCGGGTCGCCCTGCCTGTGACGCCTGGACGGTGGCGCCTGCATGATCGGAGCCGAGAAGACGTCATCACTGTCCGGCGCCGGGGCCTCGTCGGCCGAATCGGTTTCCCGCTCATCGTGTTCGTGCCGTGCCAGGTATTCATCGACGGCCTCGCCATCGGCCGCCGCCATCTCCTCCTCACTGATCGCGTTGAGCGATTCGGTGATCTTGTCCGCGACCGAAGTGAACGCGTCACGGTAGGCGGAGCTCAGCACGGCTTCGCGCAGCGTCATCCGGCCGGACTGCACCTCACGCGCCATCTCGGCGAACACCGGGTCGTCGCCCTTCGCCAGCTGCTGAAGGAAGACCTTTCTGAGCCTGTCGCGCTTATCCGTATCCAGGATGGGACTCGGCATTTGTTCGTCCGGCATTTCACTGACCTCAGCTCTCCGGGTGCTTGTATCCGGCATTCGGATCGAACATGGAACCGAGTTGTTCCATTTCGCAAACCGGTGCTTCGTCGGGAAGATCGATGGCCGCGTTCACGACTTCATACAGTCGGAACGCGTCCACCGCGAACGTGCAGATCATCATGATCTTACCGAGTGCCCCCCAGACCGCGCCCTTGAGTAACGCCGCCAGTGCCCCCGTCACACTTCCGGTCTGCCACATCGCGACGAGCCCGACCGCGCATTCCGAAAAATAATCGAGAACCAGATTGATCAAGTCGTTCAGTACCTGCTGGAGATTGAAGGCGATCTCCACGTAACCTCGGTACTTGCCGTACAGGTATGAGAAGAAGTCAGATTCCGCCAGGTTCGCGCGCCACATCTTCTGAAAGAATCCGATCGCGGCGTCGGCCGCGTTCCCTTTCCATACCTGAGCAAGCGCCTCGTCCGAATAGTGCAGGTTTTCCGCCATCGCGCCGACCGATTTCATGCATTCGAACCAGACGGCCTCGCAGGTCGCGAGTTGCTCCCAGTCGCCAGCGAAAAACTGTATCGCCTCGTCGATGGGGTCGGCTCCGAACGTATTTTTGATGATTGCGCGCAGGTAAGCGGTCGGGCTCATCAGGTCGCCGAGAAGATGTACGAAATCGTCGATCGAATTCACCTGTGGCCTGAGGGCCGCTGGATCCGGATGGGCTGACAACTCGTGGTTCGGCAAGGCGATGTCCTGAAAAGTGTACACGTTATGAGTTTGTACCCCATAGCTTTCCACTTCTTCTTTCGTGTCGAGCTTGCCGGGTGTCGCCGCCGGATAGGTGGCGTCCATCTTGGCCGCCTTTTCCGCATCCGTGTCCTCATACCATTTCGCCGCGGTGCGTACGGCGGCGACCGAATTTCCGGCGATTCTGGTCAGCAGCTCCGTACGCTCGCCTGCCATCCGGCGGGCCTCTTCGTGGGCGTCGCCGAGGAACCCGAGTATTCCCAGTCCCGGCTGGCTCAGTGTGGCTTTTTGGTCGAAATGATCGAAAACGGCCTTGCCGTCCTCGTGATAGCGCTCCAGCAGATCGGCGAACTTGCCCAGCGCCTCGGTGTCCACTTCGAACGACACGGTCCACGCTCCCCTCGGTGATCGATGGCGCAATACTGGGGAGTGAGGCTTTCCTGTAGCTTTCCTTCCGCTTTGCTCCTGATCGGCGACGCGACCTCGAAGCGGAGAAGGTTCGTGGTTATGCGGAGGCTGTCCGGGCGGCTTGCTTGGCCGCCTTCTTGAACGCCCGCACCTCGCCGAGGGTCTTCGCGTCGACGACGTCGGCGATCGAACGCCGTGAGCCGCGGTCGCCGTACGGGCCCGCCGCGGCGCGCCAGCCCTTGGGCTGCACGCCGAGCTGTTTGCCGAGCAACGCGAGGAAGATCGCGGCCTTCTGGTCGCCGTAGCCGGGCAGCGCCTTGAGCCGCTTGAGGACTTCGGGGCCGTCCGGCTTGGGGCGTCCGGCGGTCCAGATCCCGGCCGCGTCGCCGTCGTAGACCTCGACGACATGCTGGGCGAGATCCTTCACCCGGCGGGCCATCGAGCCGCCGTAGCGGTGGATCGCGGGCGGGACCACGCAGAGTTCGACGAAGGTTTCGGTGTCCATCGCGTGGATCTTCTCGATGTCGAAACCGTCCATCCGGTCCGCGATCTTCTGCGGGCCGCGGAACGCGTGTTCCATCGGGAACTGCTGGTCGAGGAGCATCCCGACGAGCAGTGCGAACGGGTCTTCGGTGAGCAGCCGGTCCGCTTCCTCGTCCCCGACCAGGTGCAATGCGCGCGTCATGCGCCCAGGATCTCACGACCGGGCCGCCGCGCGCGTCCTCATCCGTGTGGGTCGACCAGCAGGTCCGCCGCCGCGGTCGTGACGGCGTCCGACACCGCCGCCAGCGCGGGGGAGTCGAGTTTCCACTGCTGCCAGAACAGCGGTACGTCGATCGGGTGATCCGGGTCCAGGCAGACGAAGCTGCCGTCGCGCAGGCGGTCGCCGATCTGCGCGAGCGGCACCATGCCCCAGCCCATCCCGGCCGAGACGGCGTCGAAGAACCCTTCGGAAGACGGGACGTAGTGCCGCAGCGAGCTCGCGATCGTGCCGCGCTCGCGCGCGAAGCGGTCCTGAAGGTCGTCACGGCGATCGAAGACGACGACGGGTGCTTCGGCGAGGTCGAGGTCCGTGCCGAGCGCCGGGCTCACGACGGCCAGGTAGCGCATGTGCCCCAGCCGGTGCACCGAACACCCCGCGACCGGATCGGGTGACGACGTCACGGCGGCCATCACCAGGCCCTCCCGCAGCAGGGTCGTGGTGTGGTCCTGGTCCTCGCGATGCAGCTCGAAGCAGATCTTCTGCTCGGGCGGCACCCGCGTGAGGGCGGGCAGGAACCAGGTCGCCAGCGAATCCGCGTTGACCGCGATCGGCAGCCGGACTGGTTCGTCGCCGGCGGTCAGGCCGAGTTCGGCCCGGGTGTCGGCCTCCAGCAGGGCCATCTGACGGCCGAACCGCACCACCGCCTGCCCGGATTCGGTCAGGCGCACCGGTTTCGTGCGGATGAGCAGGACAAGACCGGTGCGCTGTTCGAGCGCCTTGACGCGCTGGCTGATCGCCGACGGGGTCACGTGCAGCGCCGAAGCCGCCGCGTCGAACGTGCCTTCGTCGGCGACCACCAGCAGCGTGCGGACCAGGTCGAGCGGCAGATCTGTCATCACGAACGCTAATCTTACGTAAGAATCTTTAGCTGTACTGTTGACGATCGGCTTCCTAGCCTGGTCCGTATGGGAGACGTTCTGTTCAGCCTGGGTGCCGGATTCGGCGCCACCATGGCCCTCATCGTCGCGATCGGCGCGCAGAACGCGTTCGTGCTGCGCCAGGGCATCCGCCGTGAGGCGGTACTCGTGGTGGTGCTGATCTGCATCTTCTCGGACGCCATCCTGGTCAGCCTCGGCGTCGGCGGAGTCGGCGCGCTGGTGGGGACGTCACCCGAAGCGCTGACCATCGTCGCCCTGATCGGCGGCGCCTTCCTGCTTTGCTACGGCGCTCTCGCCGCCCGTCGCGCGTTCAAACCGGCCGCACTCGAGACCGCCGGTCCGGAGACCGGCGGATCGCTGCGCCGCATCGTGCTGACCACGCTGGCGATCACCTGGCTGAACCCGCACGTCTACCTCGACACCCTCCTCCTGCTCGGCGCGATCGCGGCCGGGCACGGCAGCGACCGATGGGCGTTCGGCGTCGGTGCCGTGTCGGCGAGCGTGCTGTGGTTCCTCGCGCTCGGTTTCGGCGCGCGGCTGCTCAGCGGGTTCTTCCGCAAGCCGTCGTCGTGGCGGGTGCTGGACGGTCTGGTCGCCGCGACGATGATCGGCCTGGGAGTGGCGCTGGTGGCCGGAGCCTGATCACGGCAGGCGGGCCAGCTCTTCGGCGGTGAGCACGAGATCGGCCGCGGCCGCCGAATCGCGGATCGTGGCGGGCCTGGTCGAGCCGGGGATCGCGATCATCGACGGCGATTTCGCGAGTAGCCAGGCCAGGCACACCCGTTGGGGGCTGACGCCGAGATCCTCGGCCACGGAAAGGAATTCCCCGCCGATGCCGCGGAGCGGGCCCCACGGCAGATACGCGAGCCCGAGTTCGGTGCACAGGGCCAGTTCCGGTTCGTGCGCCAGGTGCGCGGGCGCGTGCTCGTTCTGCACCGAAACCAGTGTCTCGCCGAGGATCTCCCGTGCTTCGAGGATCTGTGCCCGTGACACGTTGGAGATCCCGGCGAGCCGGATCTTGCCTTCGTCGGCCAGCTCCTTGATCGCGCCGACGGACTCCGCCCACGGCACGTTCTCGTCGGGCTTGTGCAGCTGGTAGAGCCCGATCGCGTCGACGCCGAGCCGTTTCAGCGAGCCCTCGCAGGCGTTCTTGAGGTGCGCGGGAGTCCCGGTGACGGTCCACGAGCCGTCACCGGGACGGCCACGACCGCCCTTGGTCGCGACGAGCACCGCGTCCGAGCCGCCTCGGACGGCCAGCGCGTCGGCGATCAGCTCCTCGTTGTGGCCGATTTCGTCCGCGTGCCAGTGGTAGGAGTCGGCCGTGTCGATCAGCGTGACCCCGGCGTCGAGCGCGGCGTGGATCGTGGCGATCGCGCGATCCCGATCCGGGCGGCCCTCGATCGACAGCGGCATCGCGCCAAGGCCGACCGCGCTCACTTCGACGTCTCCGATGCTGCGGTAACGCATGTGGGTCAAGCCTTTCTGAGTTCTTCGACCGCTTCGCCGAGCCAGTCGGTGGTGGAGGAGAAGGAGAAGCCCAGGCCGGTCGCGCGTGAGGTGTTCAAGACGGCGTATCGGTCGAAGGAGAACGGTGAGGCGTCTCGTTCGACTACCCGGAACCGGGGCTTGGTGCTGATGGCGGCGGCGAGATCGAGCACCGACAGTTCGCCGTGCGAACCGGCGTTGACCGGACCGGTGAAGTCCGCGAGCGTGGCCCAGGTCAGGAAGTCCGCGATCTCACGTGCGTGGATGAACGTCGAGGGCCGCGGATCCGCGTGGATGTCCACGACCTCACCGGCGTCCAGCCGTTCGACGTAATGCCGCAGCCGGCCGGTGAAGTCTTCGCCACCGAGGACGTGCGCGACGCGTACCGAAGCGAAGGGCGTGGCTCCGCCGGCGAAGACGGTCTCGGCCTGGCGCTTGCCTTCGCCGTAGTCGTATCCAGGAAGCCCGAGGTCGACGGTCGCCGGGGTGATCAGCGATTCGGCCATCGGGGTTTCCGCCCGGACCTGGTCGTAGACCTCGATCGTGGACGTCATCACGTACCGGTCCGCGCGGAGGACACGGCGCGCGATCTCCGCCTGGACCGGCGTGTAGCAGACCTGGTCGAGTACGACGTCGAAGGAACGAGAACCCAGCGCGGCCTTGAGCCCGGCTTCGTCGTCGCGGTCGGCGATCAGGTGGGTGACACCGGACGGCGCGGGTGCGGAGCCACGGTTGAGGACGGTGACGTCCATCCCGGCATCACGCAGCCGCTCGACCACCCCGCGGCCGAAGTACCGGCTTCCGCCGAGAACGAGCACTTTCTTCATGTCCACCAGTGTTACGGTGGCGATCCGGGTGTTTGAAGGGGAGAACATGGGCGAAACGGCGGATTCACTGAAAGAACCTCGGTCAAATCGGAGTTTCGCTGAAAGCTCACTGGATGCGATCGATCGACGACTCCTCGAACTCCTTCAGGAGGAAGGCCGCATCACGTTGAGCGAGCTCGGGCGACGTGTCTCATTGAGCCCCGCCGCCGTCGGGGAACGCGTCAAACGCCTTGAAGCCGACGGCACGATCACCGGCTACGCGGCGCTGGTTTCGCCGACCGGGATCGGCCTCGGGCTGCGGGCGTTCGTGCGGATGGCGCCGCACAGCGGGTTCACCGTCCGGCATCCGCGCACGCGGAAGATCATGGACCGCCCCGAAATCCTCGAGCTGCACCATGTGGTGGGCGAGGACTGCTGGATCCTGAAGATCGCCGTGCGCGACACGAGCCACCTGGAAGAACTACTGGAGGACCTGTCCGCGTTGGGCGCCACGACGACGTCGATCGTCATGTCCAGCCCGATCGAAAGGCGAGTGCTGCTGCCCTTGTGATCTGTCACAAGAGGCTGCGGGTAAGTCTGGTCGTTGTCCTGGTTCAGGCCGCCGGTTTGTGACGCATGATGACTCGCATCACAAACTGACGAGTAACCGGAGGCAGGGATGCGGGCTCGGATCCTCACCACGCTTGTCGCGGCCTTGACGTTCACGATCGCCGTCCCGGCGGTGGCGAACGCGGCGCCGTCGAGCGGTTGGAACGACTGGTCGTGCAAGCCGAGCGCGAACCATCCCGAGCCCGTCGTGCTGGTGCATGGTCTCGGCGGCAACGCGACGACGAACTGGTTCCACCACGCGCCGAAGATCAAGGACGCCGGCTACTGCGTCTATTCGCTGACCTACGGCGCCACCGTCCTGGGTGGACAGTTGTTCGGCGGGCTCGCCTCCATGCGGAAGAGCGCGGTCGAACTCGGCGCGTTCGTCGACCGCGTGCGCACGAGCACCGGCGCGGACAAGGTCGACATCGTCGGGCATTCCGAGGGGACGACGATGCCCGCGTACTACCTCAAATTCGAGGGAGGCGCGGAGAAGGTGAAGCATTTCGTCGGCTTCGGCTCGAACTTCAAGGGCACGTCGCTCAACGGCTTCTCCGAGCTGGCGAAGGCCGTGCTTTCGCTGCCCGGGATCGATCTGCTCGCCGACGGCGTGTGCGGCGCGTGCCGCGAATACCTCGCGCCGTCGGGCTTCCTCGACGACCTCGCCCGTGGTGGGGTGAGCGTGCCGGGGCCGACGTACACGAGCATCGTGAGCCGACACGATCGAGTGGTCACGCCGTACACCAGCGGCGTGCTGGGCGAACCGGGCACGACCGACATCGTGTTGCAGGACCGTTGCGGCGTGGACGTTTCCGGACACCTCAGCCAGGCGATCGACCCGAACGTGACGGACCTGATCCTCAAGGCGCTCGACCCGGAAGGCGCTCCCGCGCCGAAGTGCGTGCCGTTCTTCGCGCCGCTGTAGCTCTGTGCCTATTGGTGAACCCGCGTCCGCGATCGACGTCGGCAGGGCGCGATCCGGTCTTCCAGGTCGCGGCGAGTGTCGATGGCGCCCTGCCACCGCGATAGCGGGGCCTTCGGCCAGGGCGGGTTCACGCGCACGGTCACCTTCCGGACAAAATCTCAGCTCCGCCAACCGGCTCTCAGGGCCGGGTCGCGTGCACCACGAACACCGATCGGACCCGATCCTCGGATTCGACGTCGAGGCGCTTCACGGTCACTTCGGTGAATCCGGCCGCGGAGGCCAGTTCCGCCGCGTCGTCCTCGGTTTCCGGCAGCTTCAGGTCGGCGGGGACGATCGCGGCGAACGCCTCCGACGGCCGGAACGCCGACGCGATCGGCAGGCTGAAGCCGACCCGCCCGCCGGGGCGCAGCGCACGCAGCCAGTCGCGCAGGGCGGCCGCGCCGAGGAAATGCAGCGAAGAGGCGCACAGCACGGCGTCCGCGCCTTCGTCCTCCACGGGCGACGGGACCGCGGAGGCGACCTGCCAGGTGATGCGCTTGCCGGGATCGTGGGTCGCCGCCTTCGCCTCGGCCTGGGCGATCATGCCCGGCGAGATGTCGATCGCCAGCACTTCGCCCGGCTCCAGGCGCAGCGCGGCGAACGCGGCCACGCCGGTCCCGGTCGCGACGTCGAGAACACGTTCGGGCGCCGTGCGGCCGAGACCGTCGACGAGCGCGTCGGCGACGAGGCCGTGGAAGGTGTCTTCGTCGTAGTGCGCGGCGATGCCGTCGAACAGCCCCGCAGCGATCTCCTCACTCACGGACGCGACTCTATCCGGGAGGCGGCGGCGCCCGGCGAAACCCAGGTCGGCGCGGTGATACCAGCACAGCTCCGGGTCGCCTTCGAGCCAGCACAGCAGGACGTCGACGCCGTCGAGCTCGGCGGGGAAGTCGACCAGGAGCGGGGCGAACCCCTTCAGCTCCGCCCCCGTCCGCTGGACGGTGGTCATCAGATCGTCCAACCGGGCCTGCGCGGCCTTCCACTCCGGCATCCCGCCGAGCGAGGTCTCCCGGCCGCCCGGGCGCAGGGAAGCGGCGAGTTCGGCCGCGTCGGCGCGGAGCCGGACGAGCTCGTCGAGCACCGGGCGTAGCCGGGCGAGTTCGGCGCGGGCTTCGGGAACGGTGAACAGACCCATACGCCGATGGTCCCAGCCGGCTCAGCGGCGCCTCCGGGCGAGTCTCGACGCGAGGCCCGCGCCGATCAGGAGGAAGCCGGTCCCGAGCAGGCCGCCGATGAACAGCCAGCTCGTGACGCCGTAGGTGACATCGTTCTTCGGCAGGAATTTCACCAGCCGGAAGCCCCACTCCGGGACGGCGATGGTGGCCACGCCGGGGGCGACGCCCCAGACGAGGCCACCGAGGATCGGGCCGGTCGCCGAGAGCGCGCCGAGCAGCCCGACGGCCAGCAAGAGGATCCCGCCGCCCACGAGCAGGCCGATGCTGAAGACGTCACGCTGGGTGCTGAGCGTCGCCTGGACGAGCATCTGCTGCCGCAGCCCGCCCCAAGCCAGCAGACCGAGGGCGACCGGCGTCAGGATCAGGCCGCCGGCGCCGCTGAGGACGCGTCGCACGCCTCGGCCGGCGCGCGGGTCTTCGGCGCCCAGGTCGTCGTCGAAAGGTTCGTACGGTTCATACGACTCGACGTCCTCGTACGGCCTCCGGGGATCTTTGGGTTGCTCGTACTCGCCGTACTCCTGGTAGTCCTCGTCGTCGTACTCCGCGACGTACCGGTGCGATGACATGGGCGGGTCACCTCCCTTAACCGGACTACGGACGCCGGCCCCCTTCGGTTCACTTTGATCTCCGCGGAGCGCGTTTAGCCCGCTAAACGCGATTTGAGCGGCGCCGCGAGAGGGTGCCGACCAGGCCTGCCCCGATCAACAGGAAACCGCTCGCGACCAGGGCGCCCATCGCCATCCAGGTCACCAGGCCGAGGCCGAGTTCCCGGGGCCCGATGTCGTAGATGAGGCTCATGAAGTCGCGGGGGCTCAAGAGGAAGGCCAGGCCCGGCAGCACACCCCACAGCAGCCCACCCACCACCGGCCCGAGCCCGGACAGCGCCCCGAGGAACGCGACGCCGAGCAGGAGCAGGCCGCCGACGATCAGCAGGGCCAAGCCGAGCGGGTCGTCGGTGAAGCTCAGGGCCTGTGCGAAGCCCCGTTGCAGTCGCGTGCCGCCGTAGATCGTCACGCTCAGCGCGACCGGCGTCAGCAGGACACCGCCGAGCCCGCTGATCACCCGGGGCACCGCGCGGCTGCTTTGCCTAGGCTGGCGGTAAGGCTCCGGTGTCGCCGGCTGCCCGTGCGGCGGCACGGCGTAGGGGTCGGTGGTCATGAGGTCCGCCTTTCCAGTGGCCGACGTGCCGATCGTCGGGTTCGGTTCGATGATGACGCGGTCGCCGACGTTCCCGTGACGGCCGGATGGCCGTCGGACGACCGGGTGACGTCGGACACATCAGGCTCGTGGAGACTTGATACCGACCACTACTGGAACCATCCAGGACCGTTAAGCAGTACGCTTGTACCGCTACCGGAGAGACTGAAGAAGAACGCGAAGATCCGCGGAAGGAGCACCGCTGCTCATGGCCAAGATCAAGGTCCAGGGCACCGTCGTCGAGCTCGACGGTGATGAGATGACCCGCATCATTTGGCAGTTCATCAAGGACAGGCTGATCCACCCGTACCTGGACGTGAACCTGGAGTACTACGACCTGGGCATCGAGGAGCGGGACCGCACCGACGACCAGATCACCGTCGACTCCGCCAACGCGATCAAGAAGCACGGCGTCGGCGTCAAGTGCGCCACGATCACGCCTGACGAGGCACGCGTCGAAGAGTTCGGCCTGAAGAAGATGTGGCTGTCGCCCAACGGGACGATCCGCAACATCCTCGGCGGCGTGATCTTCCGCGAGCCGATCGTCATCCAGAACATCCCGCGCCTGGTACCGGGCTGGACCAAGCCGATCATCATCGGCCGTCACGCGCACGGTGACCAGTACAAGGCGACCAACTTCAAGGTCCCCGGCCCGGGCACGCTGACGATGACCTACACCCCGGCCGACGGTTCCGAGCCGATGGAGTTCCAGGTCGCGCAGTACCCCGAGGGCGGCGGCGTCGCCATGGGCATGTTCAACTTCCGCAAGTCCATCGAGGACTTCGCGCGCGCCTCGCTGCAGTACGGCCTCGACCGTGAGTACCCGGTCTACATGTCGACCAAGAACACGATCCTGAAGGCCTACGACGGCATGTTCAAGGACGTGTTCGAGGAGATCTACCAGGCCGAGTTCAAGGCCGACTTCGACGCCAAGGGCATCTCCTACGAGCACCGCCTGATCGACGACATGGTCGCCGCGGCGATGAAGTGGGAGGGCGGCTACGTCTGGGCATGCAAGAACTACGACGGTGACGTGCAGTCCGACACGGTCGCGCAGGGCTTCGGCTCGCTGGGCCTGATGACCTCGGTGCTGCGCACCCCGGACGGCAAGACCGTCGAGGCCGAGGCCGCGCACGGCACGGTGACCCGGCACTACCGCCAGCACCAGCAGGGCAAGCCGACCTCGACCAACCCGATCGCGTCCATCTTCGCGTGGACCCGCGGCCTCGAGCACCGCGGCAAGCTGGACTCGAACCCGGAGCTGATCGGCTTCGCGAACAAGCTGGAGCAGGTCGTCATCGAGACCGTCGAGAGCGGCAAGATGACCAAGGACCTCGCGCTGCTGATCAGCAAGGACCAGCCGTTCCAGACCACCGAGGAGTTCCTCGCGACGCTGGACGCCAACCTGGCCAAGAAGATCGCCCAGGGCTGAGTCGCGTAAGCGCTTGAAGGCCCCCTTCCCTCGCGGAAGGGGGCCTTTCGCGTTGTGACGGTGGGTAGCCCGTGACCGATCGGGGTTGGCGCCTCCGGGTGGTTGGCAATCCGGGATCTGGGCGACCGTCCCGGCTTCTGCCACTCTGGACCGGACAGAAAACGATTCCCTTGTTCGAGGAGTGACCATCATGGCCATCTCGAAACCGATCTTGTTCATCGGCGGTGGACTGGCGCTGATCGTCGTCGTCGCCATCTCGGGACAGGACAGGGAGTCGAGCGCGTCGAGCCCGACCGGTTGCCAGGTCGTGGTGACGGCGGACGTGCTCAACGCGCGCGACACCCCCGGTGGGCAGAAGATCGTCGGCAAGTACGTCAAGGACGCGAAGATCGACGCGCAGCCGGTGGTCGAGAACGGCTTCCGCAAGATCGCCGAGGGCAAATGGGTGTCGGCCGAGTTCGCGCGCCCGGTCGAAGGCTCGAAATGCGGCCCGTGACCTGCGATTTCGCGTTTAGCCCGCTAAAGGCGACATGTGCGTTGACCTGCGGGATCGCGTTTAGCCCGCTAAACGCAGGTGGGTGCCTTCCGCGGCCGCCAGCACCTCGCCGCTGAACTCCTTCCGCGCTTCGGCCACCGAGACCTCACGGTCGGAACCGGGCCAGAAGTGGGTGAGCAGCAGCCGCCGGGCACCTCCGCGTTCGGCCCAGTACCCGGCCTCGCCCGCCGTCGACACCAGGCGTGGCGTCTCTTCGGGGGACGGGCCCTGGAGCGTGGCGTCGGCGATGAGCAGGTCGGCGTCGCGCGCCAGCTCGGCGAGGAGCGGGCTCGGCCCGCTGTCACCGGTGTAGGCGACGGTGAGCCCGGGCGCGGTCAGCCGCACTCCGTGGTTCGGCACGTGGTGCGGCAGCAGGAACGTGGTCATCCGGAACGGCCCGACCTCGCGCGGCGGGCCGAGTTCGTGTACGTCGAAGATCGTCGTCGGATGCGGTCGCGGTTCCAACGCTTCGAGCCGTCGCACGGTGCCCGGCGTGCAGTGCAGCGGGATCCTCGGCTCGCCCGGCAGCCCGTAGGCGCGAGCCCGGCCGAGCGCGCTCACGTCGGCGCAGTGATCGGGATGCTCGTGCGTCACCACCACCGCGTCGACCCGGCCGTCGGGGCAGTACTCGAACAGCCGTGACGCGGCGCCGTATCCGAGGTCCAGCACCACCTTGAAGCCCTCATGGACCAGGAGGAAGCCGGCGCAGGCCCGGCCGGGTTCAGGCCAGGCGCCGCAGCTGCCCAACACGGTCAGCTCGCTCATGCGCGCAGTCTCCCAGTGCCGATTCTGTCGGACCCTCCGGGTAGCGTGCGAAGGGTGCTGACCGTCTCCACTGTGAATGTCAACGGCCTCCGTGCCGCCGCGAAAAAGGGCTTCGTCGAGTGGCTGGGCTCGACGAAGGCGGACGTCGTCGCCTGCCAGGAGGTGCGGGCCGAGCTCAAGGAGCTCCCGGCCGGTGCCGCCGCGCCCGAGGGCTGGCACGTGGTGCACGCGCCGTCGGTGCAGAAGGGGCGCAACGGCGTCATGCTCTTCAGCCGGGCGGAGCCGGAAGAGGTCCGCATCGGTTTCGGCGAGCCCGAATTCGAGGACAGCGGCCGTTACGCCGAAATCCACCTGCCGAACGTCGTGGTCGCGAGCCTGTACCTGCCCAGCGGCGACGTCGGGACACCGCGGCAGGAGGAAAAGGAGCGCTTCATGGCGGCGTTCCTGCCTTACCTCGTCGACCTGCGCGCCAAGGCCGAGGCCGGTGGCCGTGAGGTCGTCGTCGTGGGGGACTGGAACATCGCGTACGACAAGATCGACCTGAAGAACTGGCGCGGGAACCAGAAGAGTTCGGGCTTCCTGCCGGAGGAGCGGGAGTGGCTCGGCCGCGTGTTCGGCGAGGCCGGCTACGTCGACGTACAGCGCAAGCTCGACCCCGAAGGCCCCGGCCCGTACACGTGGTGGTCGTACCGCGGGAAGGCTTTCGACAACGACACTGGCTGGCGCATCGACTGCCAGATCGCCACCCCCGGCCTGGCCGAGCGGTGCACCTCCGTCGTGGTCGAGCGCGCCGAGTCCTACGACCAGCGCTGGTCCGACCACGCGCCGGTGACGGCGACGTACTCCGGATAACCTGCGCGCAGGAGATCCGGGGGTGTGATGGAGACGAACGAAGCCAGGCGTATCGAGGCGACCAACGCCGAGCGCTACGCGATGTCCGGCCAGTACGGGTGGGAGTTCAGCCCGGACGCGCCGAACCTGCTGGAGCGCTGGACGGTCCTGCCGTTCAACCAGCGCGGCGACAAGCGGATGGCGTTCGGCGCGCTGAGCGGCGCGTACAACGGGCTTCGCTTCAGCGTCTTCGACTACCACCGCCGCCCGACGGTCACGAGCGTGCACACGCGGTGGACCAACAAGAAGGTCAACGAGCTCGACACGATCTCGATCGACACGGTCTGGGTCGTCACCCTGCCCGCGCCGATGCCGAACTTCCAGATCGTGTCGAGTATCGAGTCCGCCTGGGACGTCGATCAGTACCCGGAGCCCGCCACCGCGGACCGGAAGTTCAACCGCTGGTACAAGCTGATCGACACCGACCCGAACGTCGCGGTCGCCGTGCTGACGCCGCAGGTCGCCGCCACGATGCGGTCGTCGAAGCTGCACACCTGGTCGCTGGTGGGCGCGGAGCTGGTCTACGTCGAGAATCCGACCTTCGGCCGGACCAAGCCGGACGACGTGCTCTCCACACTCGGCAGGCTCACGCAACTGGTGTCGCTGCTGCCGTTCCACCTCGGCGGCGGGCAGCCCGCCGCGCCACCTCCGCCGCCGCAGCCCCACTATCCGCAACAGCCGTATCCGCCGCAGTATCCGCCCCCGCCGCAGTACGGTCAGCCGCCGTATCCGCCGCAACATCCGGGATACCCGCCGCAGCCGTACCCGCCACAGCAATACCCACCGCAGCAGTACCCACCGCAGCAGTACCCGCCACAGCAGTATCCGCCGCCGGGATACCCGCCGCGCGGTTACTGACGAGCCTTCGCGCTCTCCGTCCACACTGGACTTTCGACGAAGTGGTTGTCGAATTTTTCCTGGCTGTCCAAGAGATCCTGGACGGTCGCCTCGCCGTGCCCGACCTTCTCCAGTAGCCGGAAGTAGTCGAACCGTTCCACGCCGGGGACGAACACGATCAGGACGTCCGCCGGCGAGTCCACGGCCGCCCGGAACGCGTGTGTGGTCAAGGGCGGCACGACGAGCATGTCGCCTTCGGAAACGGTCACGATCTCTTCGCCCACAAGGACTTCCAGCTTTCCGCCGAGCATGAAGAACATCTCGGACGAGCCGGTGTGGTAGTGCGGCGCCGCGCCATCGGCGCCGATGCCCAACCGTGTTCTCGCGCTGCTCATGACTCCGCCTGTGGTCGAGACGTCGGCGAGCAGCGTGACGAACGTGGGGGCCGCGCCGACGGTCTCGGCTTCGGCGGCGCGGACGAGGACGGGTTCACGGGTTTCGATGCGCTGTGTCATGCCCTCGATAGTTCCACTGCTGATAGTTCGCTGTCAAACTATCTCCCGTCGAATAGACTGCGTTCGTGAGTGAACAACGAAACGCGGACGCGATCGACGCCGTCGTCGACGCCTGGCACCGCGAGCGGCCGGAACTGGATTTGACCGCGATCGGGGTCGCCGGCCGTCTCGGCCGCGTGACGATGCTGAGCACGCCGATGGTCGAGGCCGTCTTCGCGAAACACGGCTTGAAGCAAGGGGAGTTCGACGTGCTCGCGGCGCTCAGGCGGTCCGGGAAGCCGTACACGCTGATCCCGTCCGAACTGTCCGCGACCCTGATGATGTCCAGGGCCGGGATGACCAGCCGGATCGACAGGCTCGAGTCGGCGGGGCTGGTCGAACGGGCGCTCGACCCCGAAGACCGGCGCAGCTTCCGTGTCACGTTGACCGAGCGCGGATTCGAAGTCGTCGACGTCGCGATGACCGAGCACACGGCGAACGTCGCGAAGCTGCTCTCGCCGCTGGGGGAGGACCTCGGCGTCCTCGACGCTTCGCTGCGTCGGCTCCTGGCGTCCCTCGACGAAAGCTGAAGGGGCCCTTCGTCGCGTCACATGCGGCGAAGGGCCCCTTCAGTTCCCTGGATGGATCAGCAGTACAGGTTGCCGCCGGGGTCGACGCCGAGAATGCCCGTGAACTGCTGGTACTTGCTCACGCGGCTCTGCACCTGGGCGGGGTTGCCCCCGTTGCACTCGATGCTCCCGTTGATGCTGCGGATCGTCTCGCCGAAGCCGCGGCTGTTGACCATCGCGTTGTGCGGGGTCATCGTGCCGGGCCCGTTCTGGGTCATCCAGTACCAGATGCCGGTCTTCCAGGCGACCGCCGCGTCGTTCTGCACCAGCCACGGGTTGGTCAGCAGCGGCAGGCCCAGCGCGTCGCCGGCGGCCTTGTAGTTGAAGTTCCAGCTGAGCTGGATCGGGCCGCGGCCATAGTAGGCGGCGTTGCCGGCGGGGCAGCCGTAGGACTGGCTCGTGTCGCAGTAGTGCGGGTAGTTCGCCTCGTTCTGCTCGACGATGTGGACCAGGCCGCCGGTCTCGTGGCTGACGTTCGCGAGGAAGGCTGCCGCTTCCTGCTTCTTCACGGTGTCGCTGCCCGTGCCCGCGAAGGCCGGGTACGCGCTGAGGGCGGTGACCAGGCCGTTGTAGGTGTAGAAGGGGTTCCGGCTCGGGAACATCTGGTTGAACTGTGCCTCGCTGACCACGAAGCCGGACGGGTTCGGCGGGTTGGTTGTCCCGCCGCCGCAGGCGCCCTGATCGGCCCAGACCTGGGCCGTGCCTGGGGTTTCGTTCTGCGTCCACCACTTCGCGGACCAGTTGTGCCCGTTGTAGGAGGCGGTGTTGCCGCCCCAGTAGACCGAACTCGCGTTCCACGGCGCCACGCAGTCCGCGGCGGAGGCCGACTGGGTCGGGGCGACCACGGCGACCGTGGTGGCGGCGAAGGTGGCGGCGACCGCCGCGAGAATACGTCGAAGAGACATCGGTGGCTCCTTCGTACGAGGGGACCATGCAGGGAGATATTGGTCTATACCTTTAAGGGGTATGGCCAACAGGTATAGACCATTGCGCGCAAGAAACCAACCGGGGAAAGCCGGATCTTGCCTGTTCGGCCGCATGCGACAGTCGAATGGCCTAACCGCTGTCCGGTTTTGTCGGAAACCGATTCCCCGCACGACGACTCTGAGGCGAGGGGTGCTCGAAACATCCCCCCTGTGAGGGGCTAGTCTCGGGCCCCGAGTTGATCAGAACCCACAGGTCTTGACACGCTCGGTAGTTTTTTGACCAGCAACCTGGAAATGCTCACTCGTTCGGGTTAGCGTTCCGGTTCGGCAAAGTCACGTCACGGGAGGCACTCCGGTGCGGAACCCAGTTCATCTCCTGATGCGATCGTCCGTGCCCGCCGCCCGGGCCGCGGCGGTCATCGCGATCCCGGTCGCGTTGCTCGTCGCGGGCGCCGTTCCGGCGTCGGCCGCGGAGTCGGCGTCACGCTCGGAGATGGCGTTCGGCCTGCTGGGCCCGGTCGGCCTGATCGCCGTCGCGCTCGGCATCGTCGGCATGGCCTTCGGTGTGTTCCGTCAGCGCCGGAAGGCCCGCGCGGCCGCCGTCGCCCCCGCTCCCGTCGCCCCGGCTCAGCCCGCCGCACCGCCGGTCGCCGCGATGGCCGAGGCCGTGCTCGCGGACGATGCCCTCACTCGCCAGCAGCGCCCCTGACCTGCACTTTTCCGGCTCGGATCGCGTTTAGCCCGCTAAAGGCGACGCGCCCCGGGATCGCGATTAGGGGGCTAAACGCAGGTCGGTGCCCTGGGCGCGGCAGATCGCGTTTAGCCCGCTAAAGGCGACGCGGCGGATTTCTTGGGTAGGTACACCTAGTCCGGCCCGGATTGTTTAGCCGCGCCCTGATCGCCACGCTCGGGTCCATGACGGTGACGCGGCGTCGCAGCCGGCCCGGTGACCCCTTCCCCCTCGCCCTGGACCGGGCGATCACGGAAAGCGGGCTCGGGCTCGACCGGATCCGGCACCGGCTCGCCCGGCAGGGCGTCCGGATCAGTGTCGCGACCTTGAGCTACTGGCGGACAGGAAGAAGCCGCCCCGAGCGGTGCGACTCCCTGAAGGCGGTCGCGCTGCTGGAGCGGCTCTTCGAACTACCGCACGGATCCTTGCTGAACCGGCTGGGCCCGCGTCGCCCCCGGGGACGGTGGGGCGACGCGGGGACCGGATCAGACGCCGGAGTTGGTGCGGATCCAGCTGCGGAAGTAGGGGACGTCCACGTAGATCGACGGCCCGGTCGCGCAGGTGCTGCTGTTGTTCCCGGCGCGGCTGGTGGCGCCGATCAGCTGCCAGACTCCGCTGACCTGCTTGACCTGCGGGCCGCCCGAGTCGCCGTAGCAGGCACCCGAGTTGCCGTTGGGGTTGTTGGTGCAGATCTCGCTGGCGCCGCTGATGCCGAGGCACCGGCTGTCGGCGACGATCGAGGTGTTCAGCTCCTGGAGGTTGATCGGGGCGCCACAACCACCGCGGACGGGGCAGGTCTGGCCCCAGCCGATGATCCGCGTCGCGGTGCCAACGGCCCCGGACGCGTCGGCGATCGTGACCGGCGCCTGCGACACCGCCGTCGAGAGCCGCAGCAGCGCCAGGTCGGCGCTCGGGTGGGCGATGCGCTGGGCCACGCGGGCGACGGTGCCGCCGCTGGTGCGGTTCGTGGTGCCGACCCGCACCTGGTACGGCGTGCCACAGTGCTTCGCGGTGACCACCCAGGTCGAGCTGATCAGTGAGCCACCACACTGGTGGCTGCCGGAGCTCGACTGCTGGGACACCATGAACGAGTAGACCTGAGTCGCGTTGCCGCCGCCGACGATGTTCGGCTGGACGCCGCCGGTGGGCTCGGCCGCGGCCGCGACGCCGGACAGCGAGAAGACGGCCGCAGCCGCCATGGCCAAGCCCATCAGCAGGGATCGTGCCTTCATCTGGGTTCTCCTTCGGTGTGGCCGGAAGATCCGGTGCCATGAACGCTAGGAATCGGGCACCGTGCCCAGAACCGTCGGAAGTATGTGGCGTTTAACCGTTTAGCCCGTTCGGCCGGGCCGAGGCCGGATGACCCGCCGCGGCGTGGCCTGACAGAATCCGGACGTGTCCGACGAACAGAAGCGCCCGCGCGTGCTCTCCGGGATCCAGCCGACCGCCGACTCGTTCCACCTGGGCAACTACCTGGGTGCGCTGCGGCAATGGGTGCGGCTGCAGGACACCCACGACACCTTCTACATGGTCGTCGACCTGCACGCGATCACCGTCGAGCAGGACCCGAAGGTGCTGCGCGATCGCACACGCCGCTCGGCCGCGCAGTTGCTCGCGCTCGGCGTCGACCCGGCCCGCAGCGCACTGTTCGTCCAGAGCCACGTGCCCGAACACGCCCAGCTGAGCTGGGTGCTGGAATGCCAGACCGGGTTCGGCGAGGCGAGCCGGATGACGCAGTTCAAGGACAAGGCCGCGAAGCAGGGCACGGATCGCGCCAGTGTCGGCCTGTTCACCTACCCGGTCCTGCAGGCCGCGGACATCCTGCTGTACCAGGCGAACGAGGTCCCCGTCGGCGAGGACCAGCGGCAGCACCTGGAGCTGACGCGCAACCTCGCGCAGCGGTTCAACAACCGCTACGGCAAGACGTTCACCGTGCCGGAGCCGCATATCGTCAAGGACACGGCGAAGATCTACGACCTGCAGGACCCGACCGCGAAGATGAGCAAGTCCTCGTCGACCGGCAACGGCCTCATCGAGCTGCTCGAAGACCCGAAGAAGTCGGCGAAGAAGGTGCGCTCGGCGGTCACCGACACCGGCCGCGAGATCGTCTTCGACGCCGAGAACAAGCCTGGCGTCTCGAATCTGCTGACGATCCTGTCCGCCCTGACCGATCAGCCGGTCGCCGAACTCGAGAACTCGTACGAGGGCAAGGGCTACGGGGACTTGAAGAAGGGCGTCGGGGAGGCGTTCGTCGAGTGGGTCACGCCGGTGCAGGAGCGCGTCCGGTCCTACCTGGACGACGTCGCCGAGCTCGACAAGGCCTTGGCGCTCGGTGCGGAGCGGGCCCGAGAGGTCGCCGCGGTGACTTTGCGGAACGTCTACGAGAACATCGGGTTCCTTCCCCCGGCAGGTTGATTCGCGCTGCGCGGTCGCGGCCGCGTGGTTAGCGTTTCAAGGTGGCGAAAGATGACGGCGCGAAGCCGGCAGAGGACAAGCTGTTACCGCGTCTGAGGCGGAAGTACGGCTGGCTCGATCACCTCATCCGGGCCAATGACGCCTTCACCGAGCGCTATGGCAACCACTACGCGGCCGCCATCACCTACTTCAGCGTGCTTTCGGTGATCCCGATCTTGATGGTCGCCTTCGCGATCATCAAGATCGTGCTCGCCGGTGACCAGGTGGTGACGAACCAGCTGGTGGACGGCATCAAGAAGTCGGTCCCGGAAGGTCTGAGCGATCTCGTCGGCAGCATCATCAAGGCGGCGCTCGACTCCGGCGGCGGGATCGGGCTGTTCGGGCTGCTGCTCGCCCTGTACTCGGGTATCGGCTGGATGTCGAACCTGCGTGACGCGCTGACCGCTCAGTGGGGGCAGGAAAAGCAGAAGCTTCCGCTGGTTTCGACCACCATCAAGGACCTGCTGTCCCTCGTCGGGCTCGGTCTCGCGCTGGTGGTCTCGTTCGGCCTCACCGCGGCGGGCAGCGGTGTCGGGCGGTTCCTGCTCGAACTGGTCGGCCTCGAGAACCAGGGCTGGGCCGTGTTCCTGTTGAAGGTCGCGACGATCCTGCTCGGTCTCCTCGCGAACACCCTGGTGTTCCTGTGGGTCATCGCGCGGCTGCCTCGTGAGCACGTCGCGTTGCGCAGCGCGGTCAAGGGCGCGATCTTCGCCGCGGTCGGGTTCATCGTGCTCCAGCAGGCCGCGACCGTTTACCTCGGCAGCGTCACGAAATCACCGGCGTTCACCTTGTTCGGCCCGGTGATCGGTCTGCTCGTGTTCGCGAACCTCGTGTCGCGCTTCCTGTTGTTCGTCACCGCGTGGACGGCGACGGCGAAGGAGAACATGCAGACGGTCATCGAGCCGCCGGCCCCGGTGCTGATCCACCCGAGGGTGACCGTTCAGCAGGGGCCGGGGCTCGGTGCCGTCGGCGGGGCTTTCGCGACCGGTGCCCTGTTGGGCTGGTTCGGCCGCCGAAAGTCCTGACGCTATTCGCCGGCCATGGCCTTCTTGCGCTGGTGGCCGATGACGAACGACGCCACGATGATCAGGAAGACGGCCAGCGTGATGATCCAGCCCGTCACCCCGAACGGGTCTTCGGCCGCGGCCGCGGCGCCGCTGTTCGACGCTCCGTCGGCGTTCGGCGCGGCGTTGGCCTGGTCCGCGTTCACGGTTTCCGGTGACCGGTATTCGATACGCCCCACCGATTCGGCCTTGGCCTCGCGCAGCGCGATGCCGTAGTCGAGGAGCTTCGCCGCCTGCTCGACGACCCGCGTCGGGCGCTGCTCGGCACGAAGCATCACGACCCCGACCCGATGACCGTTCTGGAGCGCGCTGCCCGCGTAGGTGTGGCGCGCGTCGTCGGTGAAACCGGTCTTACCGCCGGTGAAACCGGGGTAGCTGCCGAGGAGTTTGTTGTCGTTGTAGATCGTGATGACCGGTTTTCCCGCGGTGGGCGGGATTTCGAAGCTCTTGGTCTTGACCACCTTGGCGAATTCGGCCTTCTTCATCGCGTAGTGGAAGATCAGGCTCATGTCGTAGGCCGAGGTCGACATACCGGGGCCGTCGAGCCCGGACGGGGTCGCGGCCCGGGTGTCCGTGGCGCCGATCCGGGTGGCCAACGCGTTCATCTTCGCGACGGCGGCGTCCACCCCGCCGAGCACGGTGGAGAGCGCGTGCGCCGCGTCGTTGCCCGAATGCATCAGCAGGCCGTGCAGCAGCTGGTCCACTGTGTACTGACCGCCCGCGGCGATGCCCATGCAGGTGCACTCCTGCTCGGCGTCCTCCTTGGTCGGCGTGACGATCTTGCCCGGCGGGAGTTCGGTGACCACGACCAGCCCGAGCAGGACCTTGATCAGCGACGCCGGCCGCTGACGCCCGTGCGGGTCCTTCGCCGCGATGATGTCGCCGTTGTCGAGGTCCTGCAGCACCCACGACGCGGAGGTGTTCCCCTCGGGCGGGTTCAGCGCGCGCGCCGGGAGCACTAGCCCGCATTCGGCCATCCGGTCGCCGCCCACCGGAACCGGCGGGACCGGCAACGGCGCCGGCGCGGCCTCGCCGGGGCGTGGCTTCTCGGAGGTGTCGATGGGCGGGGGAGGCGTCGTCTTGTTCGCGCACGGCTGCGCCTGGGCTGGTGGCTTCGGGGCGGCTGTGGCCACCGGCGTCACCGCGAGGGCGAGCACACCGGAAACGAGGACCAGGAGCGACCGGGAGATAGCGCTGTGCACCCGAGCAATGTAGCGTCGCCGGGCCCGCTGCATACTCAGGGGCATGCGCATTTCGCGAGGTACTTCGATGTTCCTGCTGGGTTTCGGCGTGTGGTCGTGGATCATCTGGATCACGTTCGCCAAGAACCTCTGGGACAGTGACCGCGCCTGGGCCGCGGACGGTTCGCCCACCGCCTACTTCATCGTGCACGCGGTGCTGACGGTGGTCTCCTTCGTGCTCGGCACCATCATCGGCGTCATCGGTCTGCGCACGCTTCGTGGCGCCAGGTCGCAGGACGCGGAAAAGGCTGACGCCTGATCCGGTTTGTCGTCCTTTTGACGGTGGTGGGCCGCCTTCGGCTCGCCTAGGTTCACTCCACCGAATCATGGAGGTGGAATGTCCCGGATCAGACGCCTGCTCGTCCCCGCGCTCGTCGCGGCGGCGGCGGGAAGCGTGTTCGTGGCCCCGTCGGCGAGCGCCGCGCCCGCGCCGCAGTGCGACACCGCGAGCGCGCCGTTCAACTACGTGGTGCTCTACAACCCGGGTACCCCGGAGCGCAAGGTCGACAGTGAGCTGCGCGCGAAGTGCGGCGAGAAGGTCGCGTACTACCCGGAGATCGGGGTCGCGGTGGCGACCTCGCGCAACGCCGACTTCCAGGCGAAGATCGGCGTCTTCCGCGCCTACTCGGGCGGCCGCGACGTCGCGTTCCCGCCGGCGGCCACCACCAGCGCGACCCGCTCCGCCGTGGTCGACACCAAGGAAACCGAAGAGACCACCAGCGTCGCGGTCGAAGAGGATCTGTCGGCCCAGCAGTGGGACATGCGGGCGATCCAGGCTCCCGAGGCGAACAAGATCTCCGGTGGCAGCCGCTCGGTGACCGTCGGCGTACTGGACTCGGGCATCGAGCCCACCCACCCCGCGCTGAAGGCGGCCCTCGACCCGAGCGTGTCGGCCGGCTGCAACAGCGGCGCGCCCGACACCACGCCCGCCGCCTGGGCGCCCACGAACTCCGACCACGGCACGCACGTCGCCGGCACGATCGCGGGCAAGGACGCGGCGCGCGGCTTCACGGGTGTCGCGCCCGGTGTCAAGCTCGCGTCGGTGAAGGTCGTGAACGACGACGGCCTGATCCTCCCCGAGGCCGCGGTGTGCGGGTTCATGTGGGCGGCGAAGCACCGCTTCCCGGTCACGAACAACAGCTACTACATCGACCCGGGCATGTTCTACTGCTCGAAGGAGCCGGGCGACGCGGCCGCGTTCGAGGCCGTCCGCCGCGCGGTGACCTACTCGACCGGACGTGGCGTGCTGAACGTCGCCGCCGCCGGCAACAGCGGCTTCGACCCGGATGAGCAGACCACCGACCCGAACCGACCCCACCCGGTCGACGAGAGCTGCGGCATCCTGCCCAAGGCCATCGACGGCGTCGTCAACGTCTCGGCCATCGGCTACGCGGGCACGAAGTCGTCGTACAGCAACTACGGTGACGACGTTTCGGTCACCGCTCCCGGTGGCGACCGCGCCCAGCTGCCGCCCACCGGCCAGGGCGTGGGCTGCCCGCTGTCGACGATCTTCAACGGCGGCTACGGCGCCAAGTGCGGCACCTCGATGGCGTCTCCGCACGCCGCCGGCGTCGCCGCGCTGCTGGCGTCCCGCTTCCGGCACGCTCCGCCCGCGGCGCTGAGGTGGCTGCTGGAGCACCAGGCGGACGAGGTTCCGTGCGGAACCGCGGCGCCGGTCTGTGAAGGTCCGGCCAAGGACAACACGTACTACGGCCACGGCCGCGTCAACGCCCTGGACGCGGTGAAGTAAAAGGATTTCCGGGTATTCGGGGCCGGTCCACGGGGTGGGCCGGCCCCGAATGCGTTCCGCCGCTTGCCGAAAAGCAAGATCCGTTCGGTGACCACCCGAACACATACCGGATTCTTCGGTCTTGACGGTCTCCGGGCGAGGTAAACTCGTCTGGGTGAAACCCCAATGGGGTAGGTGTCGATTGATGGTCGATCGGCTTCGGTTAATGTCGCCTCCACCACATCGGCACCGATGGGGACGACCGATCCAACCTCGCGAATGGACACACATGATGACCGGCGGTTCTGAGACGGGTGGCAACTAGCCACCGCCTGGCTCCGGCATGAAACCCGTGCCGGAGCGTCAGCCGTTACGCGTGTAGTCCGCGACGAAGCCCATCCGCTCGCTCAACCGGGGCTCGCGAGCCGAGTACTCGACGATCACATCCTTGTTCCGCACTCTCTTCTTGAAATTCCGCGCGCCCTGATTGCGCACGGTGAGAGACGCGGGGTTCGGGACGTTGCGGAAGACCACTCGGTGGGTGAACTTGCAGACCTGCTTGTCGAAGACCACATCGAAGTCCTCCGGCTCCGCGCCGCTCATCAGGTCCGCCGACATCTTCGGCCACCACCACTCGACGGTCACGAGGTCGCCGTCCGCGACCCGGTTGCCCAAGTGCACGTAGATGTCGAGGCGGGGCTTGCCGGTCTTCGAGTTCTTCCAGACCGACGTGGCCTTCGCCCGTGTGCGCTCGGACGCGCTTTCCGGTCTCGCGTGGTACGCCTTGCACGAGATGCGCCGTTTCGCCCTGGCGGTCAAGGGTGTTATGCCGTAGTAGGCCATCTTGAGCGAAACGTATCTCGGCTTGCCGTCCGCGGCGGCGTTGAGGATTATGTTGCGTTTGCAGTAGACATCACCATTGTTCTCGACGATGGTTTCTTGCCGCCACTCGCGGAGGACGATCGGTGAATCCGTGTGCATGCTGTCGGCGTAGTCGTGAAGAATGTTCTCCACGTTGACGAGTTTGTTGCGTTGCCGTTGCGTTCCCGCGAACGAAACCAGCGCGGCCAAGACGAACAAGGCGCCGGCGGCGGTGGCGAAAGCCGTTCTGAGCCAAGCGACGCCGAGTACCTGACCGAGCAGGCCGACCGTGCCCAGCATGGTGATCGTGCTTCCGAACACGCGAATGTAGCCGTGTTTGTAAACCAGTTCTTCGATTTCCGCGATCAGAGGCACGAGTCGCTGCGAAAGGATCGCGCGCAGCTCCGAACCAGCACCCATCGCCTCGCCGCCCCTCGATCACCCGGCTTGGTGACTCTCCAGGCTATCTCAGTCACACACCGTTTCCAACGGTCTTCTTGACGGCGAAGCACCTTTCGACGGATACGCGACCGCGTCCTTGCTCGCTAGGTTGTGAACACCTTCGACAGTGGGGAGTTCACGATGTCGGTGTTCGGCCGGTTGGTTCCCGTGGTGGTGGGGCTGGCGATGCTCCCACTGCTCAGCACGCCCGCGGCGGCGGCTCCGGTGGCACCCTGCAGCGACGAACCGCGGGAGCTGCCCATCGACGAGTTCACCGACTATCGCGAGATGGTGCGGGAACTCGGCAGGCTCGAGCGCGCGAGCAAAGGGCGAGTGGCGGTCAAGGAGGTCGGGCGGTCCAACCGCGGCCGGGTGATCCATCAAGCGACCGTCGGGACCGGCCCGAAGGTCTTCGTGGTCTCCAGCGAGATCCACGGGAACGAAAAGACCGGCACCGACGCCCTGTTACGCATCCTGGACTACCTCGGCACCTCGGAGTCGCGAGACGCCGAGCGGCTGCGGAAGACCATCACTTTCGTCGCCGTGCCGAAACTGAACCCGGACGGCGCCGAACTCGACCGGCGCGGCAACGACCTGTCGTGGGCCGAGGTTCAGCGGACGTTCCCCCAGCTGAAGGACCGCCCGCCCGCCTGGAACTACCTCAGCGACGTCCTCCAGGGCGACGACTACCGGAAGCGGCCGGGGTTCGACGTCAACCGCGACTTCAATCCGGACCTGAACTACGTCCCGCGCGCGGAGGACCTCCCTGGCGCGCCGGACCGGCCGGGCTGGTTCATCACGCCCGAGGCGCGGGCCCTGCGTTCGGTGTACGTGGAGCTGACCGCCCGGCGCGGGAAGGTGCCCGACGTCTACGTCGATCTGCACCACCAAGGCGCGTGTGTCCGGCAGGACGGCAGCAACCGGCTCCTCGACGTCGGCATCGACTACCCGCCGCTGCCCGACAAGTTCTTCGAGCCCGGCCAGAAGTACGCGAAGTATCGCGATGTGTACACAAAGGACGAATCGAGGCAGCTGGCGATCAGCGCGTTCAACGGGATGACGTCGCGCGGTTTCGTCGGGGCGCGGTATCCGCATGCCGCGGATCGTGATCTGCCGGGGCAGGCGCGGTGTTCGTTCGCCTTGAACGGGACGGGGACGGTGCTGTTCGAGGTGCGCGGGCAGACGCAGACGCTCGGGCAGCAGCACCGGGAACACTTCACGCGCGCGGTGATGGCGGGGCTGTACAACATGCTGCGGGACGTGAGCACGGGCGCTGTCGACCGCATCGATCCGGAGGCTTTCGACCTGCTGCCGGGCACTGCGGACTCCGCTGACTCCGCCGACTCCGCCGCCGCGGCCCGCGTTCTGGAGTAGCGCGCCGGTTGCAAGTACATGAAGGCCCCCTTCCTTGCGCCTAGGTACAGGAAGGTGGCCTTCATGTACTTCAGGCCGCCGACGAGAGGTGGATGTCGGGCCGGGGCCTGGCTGAGGCGACGCGATGAGCGGCAGTGAGATCGGAGAGAACGCCGTCGGGGTCGTCTCGCAGCCGGGAAGGCAGGGTTTGCACGACGACGAGACCCGCCGCCGCGTACCGGGTGTTGCGGTCGACGGTTCGTGCGTAGTCCGCTTTGCGGAAGTGAAACTCGAACGAGTCGATTTCCCAGACGAGGCCCACGTCCTGCCACAACGCGTCGGGACGACCGATGTAGCGGCCCTCACGGTCGTGGATCGTCGCGTTCCAATGGCTCGGGGGAACAGACAGTCTCTGTGCGAGCAGTTTGGCCCGCGACTCCGCCATGGAACGGAGGTCCACCCAGCCCGTCAGCAACCGTCTCGGTACCGCGGTCCCTCGTAGCGAGCCGTGATCGAGTTCGCGGAGCAGGGCCTTCGGATGGCACCCGCCTTTCTGGACCGCTTCGATCAGAACCGCCTCGACCTGCTCGGCGTTCCCGAGCCGGCGCACTGTATCCGTCGTGGCCCGGATCAGCGGCGCCAAGGGAACTCCGTCCCGGGTGACCGGTGGTGGCAGTCGGATCGTCCGCTCCATGGTCACGAAGCCGGTGCTGCGGATCTTCCGGTCGTGCGGAATCAGCAGGTGCAGTCCTGTATCCGGCGGCATCGCCGCCTGCCGAAGGCCGTGCCGGAGACAGGCTTCCGTGCCGGTGAGAACCGCGTCCTCGCCACCGTGCAGGAGACCCGCGGTCACGAGTTGTTCGGTTGTCGGCTCGTTGTTGTGCAGCAGGACTATGCCCGGAAGCAGTCGCCGCCAAGGCCCACCTGGCAAGCAACGGGTATAGATCGTCCTGCTGCTCATCTCCAGGCTTTCCAGGTCGGAAGCCCGGACGACGCCATTGCGGCTTCGCTCTGACAGCAGTTCGGGATGCTGAGCCCATCTTCCCCTCTTGGTCATGCAACCAGCCTGAGCGCGGTAGCTACTACGTCACCAGTGCCATTCGCGAGACCTGTGGATAACCACCCTGTTGTGGATAACTCGGTCGCAAGTACATGAAGGCCCCCTTCCTTGCGCTAGGCGCAAGGAAGGGGGCCTTCATGTACTTGGAGCAGAAGTGTCAGACGCGCTTGAACAGCAGGGCGCGCTTCACTTCCTGAATGGCCTTCGTCACCTGGATACCGCGCGGGCAGGCGTCGGTGCAGTTGAACGTCGTCCGGCAGCGCCAGACACCCTCGGAGTCGTTCAGGATGTCGAGACGCTCTTCGGCGCCTTCGTCACGCGAGTCGAAGATGAACCGGTGCGCGTTGACGATCGCCGCCGGGCCGAAGTACGAGCCGTCGTTCCAGTACACCGGGCACGAGGACGTGCAGCAGGCGCACAGGATGCACTTGGTCGTGTCGTCGAACCGGTCGCGGTCGGCCTGCGACTGGATCCGCTCGCGCGTGGGCTCGTTCCCGTAGGCGATCAGGTACGGCTTCACCGCACGGTACGCCTCGAAGAACGGGTCCATGTCGACGTAAAGGTCCTTGAGCGTGGTCAGACCCTTGATCGGCGCGATCGTGATCGTCGTCTTCTTGCCGTTGGTCTCCAGCAGGTCCTTCATCAGGACCTTGCACGCCAGCCGGTTGATGCCGTTGATCTGCATCGCGTCGGAACCACAGACGCCGTGCGCGCACGAGCGCCGGAACGAGAACGTCCCGTCGATGTAGTCCTTCACGTAGAACAGCAGGTTCAGCAGCCGGTCGGTGCGCTGCGCCGGGACGTCGTAGGACTCCCAGTGCGGCTCGTTGTCGATCTCGGGGTTGAACCGGAGGATCTTCAGCGTGACGGTGATCGGCGTGTGGTCGGAGGACACGGCCTCCGACTTCTCGGGGGTGGCCGTGGTCATCAGTACTTCCGCTCCATCGGTTCGTAGCGGGTGAAGGTCACCGGCTTGTAGTCCAGGCGGACGTCGGCGGTAAGACCTTCGCCCTCCTTGTAGGCCATGGTGTGCCGCATGAAGTTCGTGTCGTCACGGTTCGGGTAGTCCTCGCGCGCGTGCCCGCCGCGGGATTCCTTGCGCGCCAGGGCGCCGACGACCAGGACCTCGGCGAGTTCGAGCAGGAAGCCCAGCTCGACGGCCTCGAGGACGTCGGTGTTGTACCGCTTCCCCTTGTCCGACACGGTGATCCGGCTGTACCGCTCCTTCAGCGCCTGCACGTCGGTCAGCGCCTGCTTCAGGGTGTCCTCGGTGCGGTACACCGAAGCGTGCGAGTCCATCGTCCGCTGCAGCTCGGTGCGGATGTCGGCGACGCGCTCGTCACCGTGCTCCGAAAGCAGCAGCGCCAGCTGGTCTTCCACGACGCGAGTCGGGTTCTCCGGCAGCTCGATGTGCTCGTGCGCCAGCGCGTACTCGGCGGCGGCGATGCCGGCGCGACGGCCGAACACGTTGATGTCGAGCAGCGAGTTGGTGCCGAGCCGGTTCGAGCCGTGCACCGAAACACACGCGACCTCGCCCGCGGCGTACAGGCCGGGGATGACGTTCTCGTTGTCCCGCAACGCCTCGCCGTGGATGTTGGTCGGGATACCGCCCATCACGTAGTGGCAGGTCGGGAACACGGGCACCGGCTCGGTGACCGGGTCGACGCCCAGGTAAGTCCGCGAGAACTCCATGATGTCCGGGAGTTTCGCGTTCAGCGTCTCTTCCGGGATGTGCGTGACGTCGAGGACGACGTAGTCCTTGTTCGGCCCGCAACCACGGCCCTGCAGCACTTCCTGCACCATCGACCGGGCGACGATGTCACGCGGCGCGAGGTCCTTGATGGTGGGGGCGTAGCGCTCCATGAACCGCTCGCCGTCGGCGTTGCGGAGGATGCCGCCCTCGCCGCGCACGGCCTCGGAGATGAGGATGCCGAGCCCGGCCAGACCTGTCGGGTGGAACTGGAAGAACTCCATGTCCTCCAGCGGCAGGCCCTTGCGGAAGATGATGCCGAGGCCGTCACCGGTGAGGGTGTGCGCGTTCGACGTGGTCTTGAAGATCTTGCCCGCGCCGCCGGTGGCGAACACGATCGACTTCGCCTGGAAGACGTGCAGCTCGCCGGTCGCCAGCTCGTAGGCGACGACGCCGGACGCGACCGGGTTGCCGTTCTCGTCCGGGGTCAGCACCAGGTCGAGCACGTAGAACTCGTTGAAGAACTCGGTGCCGTGCTTGACGCAGTTTTGATACAGCGTCTGCAGGATCATGTGCCCCGTGCGGTCCGCGGCGTAGCAGGCGCGGCGCACCGCGGCCTTGCCGTGGTCACGGGTGTGGCCGCCGAAGCGGCGCTGGTCGATCTTGCCTTCGGGCGTCCGGTTGAACGGCAGGCCCATCTTTTCGAGGTCGAGGACCGCGTCGATGGCTTCCTTCGCCATGATCTCGGCGGCGTCCTGGTCGACCAGGTAGTCGCCGCCCTTGATCGTGTCGAAGGTGTGCCACTCCCAGTTGTCCTCTTCGACGTTCGCCAGCGCGGCGCACATGCCGCCCTGGGCGGCGCCGGTGTGCGAACGCGTCGGGTAGAGCTTGGTGAGGACCGCGGTGCGGGCACGCTGGCCGGATTCGATGGCCGCGCGCATGCCGGCGCCACCGGCGCCGACGATCACCACGTCGTACTTGTGGAACTGCATGAGGACTCCGCTTTGAACGTGTGGTGGGGCGTCAGTTGGCCGAGATGCCGGGATCGAAGGTGAAGATCACCATCGTGCCGACGGCGAGGATCAGCACCATCGAGACGTAGAGCACGATCTTCAGCCAGAACCGGGTGCTGTCCTTGCGGGCGTAGTCGTCGATGATCGTCCGCAGGCCGTTGCCGCCGTGGATCTCGGCGAGCCACAGCATCGACAGGTCCCAGAACTGCCAGAACGGCGAGGCCCAGCGGCCGGCGACGAAGCCCCAGTTGATGCGGTGCACGCCGCCGTCGAGGATGTTCATGATGAACAGGTGGCCGAGCACCAGCACGATCAGGGCGAGGCCCGAGATGCGCATGAACAGCCAGCTGTAGAGCTCGAAGTTGCTGCGGCGAGCGGCGGGGCGCTTCGGCGAGCGCGGCTTGTCGAGTGCGAGGACTTCGGATGCCATGGTCAGTTACCCCCGAAGAGCGTCTCGACGGTGCGCTTCATCATGAAGAAGGCACCGGGAATCATCACCACGACCCAGATGGCCAGGATGGTCCAGAGCATCGGCTTCTGGAACTTCGGTCCCTTCTCCCAGAAGTCGACCAGCATGACCCGGATGCCGTTGAGCGCGTGGAACAGCACCGCGCCGACGAGGCCGACCTCGAGGAGGTTGACCAGCGGGGTCTTGTAGGTCTCGATGACCTCGTTGTACGTGTCGGGCGACACGCGCACGAGCGCGGTGTCGAGCACGTGCACGAAGAGGAAGAAGAATGTCAGCACGCCGGTGATGCGGTGCAGCACCCAGGACCACATACCGGGGTCGCCCCGGTAGAAGGTCCCTTGCCGGCGTGAGGCACCCGCCCGATCGCTCGCGGCCGCCTCAGAGGCGGTGCTAGCCGTGGTGGACATCGGTGAACGGCCTCCAACGTCATGGCTTGGGCCCGCTGACCGCTGGTTTCCGCGCCTGCCGCCGGGTCGTCCACCTGGGACGGCTCCGGCGACGGTGCCGAGATCATGGTCATCGAGCGTGGATGAAAAGGATGCTAGACCCGCACCTCACGGTGGGCTCACCTCCGGGTTCGTGTGTGTGATGGACCAGACATCACGCCCTGTCGCGGGTGACGGCGGCGGATCCGCCCCGGTTCGCCGCTTACGCGCCGATCCAAGCCCCTAAAGGCCAAGGACATCCGATCTCTTTCAGTGGGACATCGCCTCGGGTTGAACGCCGATCGGCCGAAGGGGTTGCTCTAATGGGAGTTTATTGACGTATCGTATTTCATATCTTACGTTCGGCCGGGTAGACATCTGATCACTCGGCCGAGTTCACGATGGGGTGACCATGGGCCAGCCTCAGTGTCATCGGCCCGCCTCCGTGGCTGAGCGGACCGTCGCGCCGCGCCCGGCCGTGCGGGCCCCGCTCACGCCGGTGAGTGAACTCACGAGTGTCGCCGCGCCCCGGATCCGCAGGTCCTATGTGGACGGCGGATACGCGCCCCCTTCCGCCGCCACCCCGTCCCCCGATGAAGGGAAAACCGTCATGGAGAACATCGACCGCCGGAAGGTGCTCGTCCTGGGTGCCGGCGTGTTCGGCGCGGTCGCGCTCGGCGCCGGGACGGCGCGGGCGGCGACCTGGACCTTGCGGTGGAGCCCCGATCCCGCCGAAGACGGGCTGAGGGCGTTCGAAGGGCTGGAGGACGATCGCGCGGGCTCGCATCCCGGGGTCAAGCACATCTATCCCGAGGGCGATCACTGGCGGTTCGACATGCACACCCGTGATGTCGACACGTCGACAGATCGGCAGCGCAACGAGTCGAAGGGGATGCGCGACGGCGACACCACCTACAAGATCCTCCAGAACCAGACCTGGCGGATCTCCTACCAGGCCTATTGGCCCTCCGAGCTGACCGCCACGACGTCGTTCACACATCTGTTCCAGATGAAGGTGCCCGACGTCGGCGCTCCACAGTGGACGCTCACGCCGCGCCAGAAGGGCGGGAAGGGGGTGCTGACGATCGCCGGTGACTCGGGCGCGGAGGCCGACCTCGCCGACTACGCGCCCCTGCAGAACAAGTGGATCGACGTGTCGTGGGAGTTCAAGGCTTCGCACACCGGATACCTGCGCTGCGTGCTCAAGGACGGCGCCCGCACCGTCGCCGACGTCCGGAAACCGGCGGATCTGTGGCGGGACAAGAACTATCTGCGGCCGAAATGGGGTATCTACCGCAGCCTCAACTCGTCCGGCCTGAAGAACTGTCACCAGAACATCCGTGGTCTCAAGTCCTACCAGCTGGTCTGAGGGGGGCGGCATGCGGAAGACCGGAGCGACGCTGATGGCGGCGGTCGCGCTGGCCGTGCTGGTGACGGCTCCCGCCGCGGAGGCCTTGCCGGACGGACTGGCGCTGACCCCGCCCATGGGGTTCAACAACTGGAACACGACCGGCTGCGACGTCGACGAGAAGCTGATCCGCGACACCGCGGACATCTTCGTCTCGAAGGGGCTCAAGGCCGCCGGCTACGAGTACGTCAACGTCGACGACTGCTGGGCGGAGCCGCTGCGCGACGCCGAGGGGAAGCTGGAAGCGCACAGGACACGATTCCCGAGCGGTATCAAGGCACTCGCCGACTACGTGCATTCGAAGGGGCTCAAGTTCGGCATCTACACCAGCGCCGGCACGGTGACCTGCGCCAAGACGATGCCGGGCGGGCTCGACCACGAAGAGGTCGACGCGCGGACCTTCGCCGACTGGGGTGTCGACTACCTCAAGTACGACAACTGCAACAACCAGGGCCGTCCCGCGCTGGAGCGGTACACGAAGATGCGGGACGCGCTGAAGAGGACCGGCCGCCCGATCGTGTTCTCGATCTGCGAGTGGGGCGAGAACAAACCGTGGCAGTGGGGTGCGGACGTCGGGCATCTGTGGCGGACCACGGGCGACATCAAGGACAACTGGTCACGGATGCTCCAGCTGATGAAGCAGAACGCGCCGCTGGACGCCTACGCCGGACCGGGCCGGTGGAACGACCCCGACATGCTCGAAGTCGGCAACGGCGGCATGTCCACGGCCGAGTACAAGACGCATTTCGCGCTGTGGGCCATGATGGCCGCGCCGCTGCTGATCGGCGCCGACTTGCGGAAGGTGTCGGCCGAGCATTTCGACATCCTCCGCAACGACGAGATCATCGCGGTCGACCAGGACCGCAAGGGTGTCCAGGCGAAGGTGCTGTCCGCCGTGGACGGGAAATGGGTCTTCGCGAAACCACTGGCGAACGGCGACGTCGCGGTGGCGCTGTTCAACGAGAACTCGGCGAACGCGACGATCTCGACCAGCGCGCGGGAGATCGGCCTGCCGTCCGCGGCCGGGTACAGCCTGCGGGATCTGTGGCGGCACGAGAACCTGCAGACCGCCGGGCGGATCTCGGCGGTCGTCGGCCCGCACGAGACGGTGATCTACCGGGTGAAGGCGGGTGGCGACTGGTTCCGGCACGCGCCGCTGGTCAGCGGTGGGCTCGAACTCCGTGCCCCGGTGCCGGGCATCCCCGGCGAAATCCTTCCTCCGGGTGAACCGATCGAGGTCACGGTCCGGGCGACCAACGAGGCCCGCGTCCCGGTGTTCACCCCGGAGGTCTCCTTGACGGCACCGGACGGGTGGAAGGCCGAGCGACTGGCCCTGCCGCGTCCGGTGGTGCTGACCACGGGTGAGTCCGCGACCGGTCGCTGGCGGCTCACTCCGCCACCGGCGGCGGCCGGTACGAAGGCGGTGCTGACCAGCGCACTCGCGTACCGGACGACACGTTTCGGAAAGGTGACGAGAGCCACGGCCTCACCGGTGACGGTGCCCGCGGCGCCGCCGTCCGGCCGGGTCTGGGCCAGCGACGTCGCCATCGCCGCCGAACGGAACGGGTACGGGCCGGTCGAGAAGGACATGTCGAACGGCGGGATCCCGGCCGGTGACGGCAAGCCGCTGACCATCAACGGCGCGAAACACGCCAAAGGCCTGGGGACGCACGCGAGCGCCGAGGTCGTGTTCTATCTCGGCGGCCGCTGTTCGGCGTTCAGCACCGACGTCGGGATCGACGACGAGAAGGAGCCGGCGACGAAACAGGGTTCGGCGGCGTTCGAGGTCTACGCGGACGGGACCAAGGCCGCCGGGTCCGGTCTGAAGACCTGGGCGGATCCGGCGACGACCTTGACCGCGGACGTGACCGGGGCGCGCTACCTGCGGCTCGTGCTCACCGACGGTGGCGACGGTGTCCAGTACGACCGGGGTGATTGGGCCTCGCCGGTGCTCACCTGCGAGTAGGCCCTGAACAGGGCGTGAGCGCCTTCTTCCCCGCGCCCGAACGGGGGAGAAGGCCTCCTCACGGCTACTCCATTGTGATCACCGTAAGTACTCCATTCGTCGCGCTCACGATTCATGAGTAAACGTTTGTGTTACGTAGCGTGCCTTTCCTATGGCAGCAAAGCGGCCGTTAGGTACCGTCTCTCGGTCGAACCCGGCAGCGTCGCCGGGTCGCTTTCTTCGGACCATCCGCTGGATCAGCGGGGAGGGAGACACACGTTGCGTCGCATGCGTGGAACCGCGCTGGCCGCCGCCGCCATGGCCGGTGCACTGGTACTTGCCGGGTGCGCGAAGGATTCGGGTGCGGGGAACAACAACAACGCGAGCTCTGGGGACCAGTCCGCCAGCTGCGTGACGGCGCCGAAGCCGCCTGCCGCGGCGGCCGCCTCGACCAGCTCCGCGCAGTCGGGTGAGAAGGTCAACGGCAGCAAGCTGAAGGTCGCGCTGGCCTTCGACGTCGGCGGCCGCGGCGACGCGTCCTTCAACGACTCCGCCGCCGCCGGTACCGACAAGGCGAAGGCCGAGCTCGGCGTCACCTCGGTGACCGAAAGCACCGCCGCCGCGACCGAGGACGAGGCCGCGAAGTCGCAGCGTCTCGACCAGCTCGCTTCGCAGGGCTTCAGCCCGGTCATCGCGGTCGGCTTCGCCTACGCCAAGGCCGTCGGCGCCATCGCGCCGAAGTACCCGAACACCCAGTTCGCGATCGTCGACGACGACTCCGTCAAGGCGCCGAACGTCACCCCGCTGGTGTTCGCCGAGGAGCAGGGCTCGTTCCTGGCCGGTGTCGCGGCCGCTTACAAGTCCAAGAAGTGCCACGTCGGCTTCGTCGGCGGCGTGAACACGCCGCTGATCCAGAAGTTCGAGGCGGGCTTCCTGCAGGGTGTGAAGGCCGCGTCGACCAAGGCCAAGATCGAGGACGAGTACCTCACCCCGGCCGGTGACTTCTCCGGGTTCCAGGACCCGGCGAAGGGCAACGTGAAGGCCGCCGCGCAGATCGCCAAGGGCGCGGACGTGATCTACCACGCCGCCGGTGCCTCCGGTAAGGGCGTCTTCGAGGCGGCCAAGTCCAACAACGCCATGGCCATCGGCGTCGACTCCGACCAGTACAACCAGAAGACGGTCGAGGCGTCGAAGGACGTCATCATCACCTCGATGCTCAAGCGCGTCGACGTGGCGGTGTTCGACTACCTGCGCGCGCTGGCGAAGGGCGACCTGACGACCCTGCCGAAGCGCTTCGACCTCAAGGTCGACGGCATCGGCTACGCCACCTCCGGTGGCAAGGTCGACGACATCAAGGACGTCCTCGACGGCTACAAGGCGCAGATCGTCTCCGGGGCGATCACCGTCTCGGACAAGCCGCAGAAGTAAGGTTCACCAGGCAGCAGGGCTCGGAAGGGCGACCCTTCCGAGCCCTCACCTGTTTAACTCCCAGACTGGATGGCTTTTTCATGAGCGCTCCCCAGGCCGAGGTCACCGACGCCCCCGACCGGGGCGAACCGGCCGTGCAGCTGACCGGGATCACGAAGCGATTCCCCGGTGTCGTGGCCAACTCCGACGTCAACCTCACCGTCACCAAGGGCGAGGTGCACGCCGTCTGCGGCGAGAACGGCGCGGGCAAATCGACCCTGATGAAGATCCTCTACGGCATGCAGCAGCCGGACGAGGGCGACATCGCGATCAACGGCGAACCGGTGAAACTGCGCAACCCGCAGGACGCCATCAAGACCGGGATCGGGATGGTCCACCAGCACTTCATGCTGGCCGACAACCTGACCGTCGGGGAGAACGTCTTCCTCGGCGCGGAGAACCTGCACGGCATCGGCCGGGCGGCGAGGGCGAAGCTGGCGGAACTCGCCGAACGCGTCGGCCTGCGCGCCCGCCCGGACGCGCTGCTGGAAGAGCTCGGCGTCGCCGACCGCCAGCGCGTGGAGATCGTCAAGGTGCTCTACCGCGGCGCGCGGATCATCATCCTCGACGAGCCCACCGCGGTGCTCGTCCCGCAGGAGGTCGACGCGCTGTTCGAGACCGTCCGCGCCATGCAGAAGGACGGCTTCACCTTCATCTTCATCTCGCACAAGCTCGACGAGGTGCGCGCGATCGCCGACACGGTCACCGTGATCCGCCGCGGCACCACCGTCGGCACGGCGGATCCGAAGACGATCACCTCACGTCAGCTGGCCGAGATGATGGTCGGTTCGGAACTGCCCAGCCCGGAGACCCGCGAATCCACGGTGACCGACCGGGACGTCCTCCGCCTGGACGACGTTTGCCTGAGCGTCGAGGGTTCCGAGCGGAACGTGCTCGACCACATCTCCTTCACCGTGCACGCGGGTGAGGTGCTCGGGATCGCCGGCGTCGAGGGCAACGGCCAGACCGAACTCGTCGAGACGATCATGGGCATGCGCAAGGGCGGCGGCCGGATCGAGCTCACCGGGGCCGACGGCAAAGTCGTCGAACTGCACAAACTGGGGACGCTCGCCCGCCGCGAGGCCGGGATCGGCTATATCGCCGAAGACCGCACGCGGCACAGCCTCCTGCTCAGGCAACCCTTGTGGGTCAACCGGATCCTCGGTTACCAGACGCGCGAACCGGTCGCGAAAGGACAGTTGCTCGACATCGACGGCGCGCGGGACGACACCCGCCGGATCGTCGAGGAGTACGACGTCCGCACGCCGGGTATCGACGTCCCCGCCGCCGCGCTTTCGGGTGGTAACCAGCAGAAGCTGATCGTCGGACGCGAACTTTCCGGCAACCCCGTCCTGCTGATCGCGTCGCATCCGACGCGCGGTGTCGACGTCGGCGCGCAGGCGCTGATCTGGGAACAGATCCGCCAGGCGCGCGCCGCCGGGCTGGCCGTCCTGCTGGTTTCGGCCGACCTCGACGAGCTGATCGGGCTTTCCGACACCATCCAGGTCATGCTGCGCGGACGGCTGGTCGGCGAGGCCGATCCCGCGACCGTGACCCCGCAGGAACTGGGCTCCGCTATGACGGGTGCCTCCGAAGACAGTGAAGAAGGTGCAGCGTGAGTAGCTGGCGTACGAGGCTGCTGCCGCCTCTGCTCGCGATCGTTTTCGCGGTCATCCTGACAGCCATCGCGCTGATCATCTCGGGTGCGGATCCGCTCCAGGCCTACGGCACGATGATCGGCCAGCTCTTCAAGGGCTCGACGGCCGTCGACACGGTGAACCTGGCGACGGTCTACTACCTGTCCGGGCTCGCGGTGGCCATCGGCTTCCAGATGAACCTCTTCAACATCGGTGTCGAAGGCCAGTACCGGTTCGCCGCCATCGTCACCGCCATCATCGGCGGGGCGCTGCAGCTGCCGCCGGTGATCCACGTGATCGCGATCCTGATCGTCGCGGTGGCCAGCGGCATGCTCTACGCGGCCATCCCCGCCGTGCTGAAGGTGACCCGCGGCGTTTCCGAGGTCATCTCGACGATCATGCTGAACGCGATCGTCGGCGGCATCGTGGCGTTCCTGGTCAACGCGGACCAGTTCGGCGTGCAGACCGGCAACAACATCGCCACCCGGGAGATCGCCGAGACCGGCCGGATCCCCGGTATCCCGATCGGGCCCGGTGAGCTGTTCGGCTTCGTGTTCATCGCGGCGCTGATCGGCGCGGCCTACTGGTTCATGCTCAACCGGACCCGGTTCGGCTTCGAGCTCAAGGCCTCCGGCGAATCGACGACGGCCGCCGCGGCGGGTGGCGTCAACGCCAAGAAGATGACGCTGATCGCGATGCTGCTTTCCGGTGGTGTCGCCGGTCTGGTCGCGATGCCGGAACTGCTCGGCCGCGATTTCAGCTACGGCATCACCTCGACCCAGATGTACGGCTTCACCGGCATCGCGGTCGCCCTGCTCGGGCGTAACCACCCGGCCGGGATCGCGCTGGGCGCCCTGCTGTGGGCGTTCCTCGACCGGTCCGCCGTTTCGCTGGAGCAGATCAACGTGTCCAAAGAGATCGCCACGATCATGCAGGGCGTGATCGTGCTGTCGGTCGTCATCGCGTACGAGATCGTGCGCCGCGCCGACCTGGCCGCCGAGCAACGCCGCGTGGGTCGCGCGCTGGCGGGCAACGGCCGCAAGGGTTCCAGCGTGTCCGAGGGAGGTGCGGTGTGACCACCGCGGACGTTCTTTCGCCCAACACGGGCGGGACCACCATGCCGGTGAAGCCGCCGAAGCGGCGTATCCCCGGCTGGCTCAAGGGAGCCATCTGGGGTCTGCTGGCGGTCGGTGTGCTCGCGATCGCGTCGTACGCCACCGGCGTCAACACGCTGACCTCGACCAACACCGCGCATACCGCGTTGCGGCTGGCGCTGCCGATCCTGCTGTGCGCGCTCGGCGGCCTCTGGGCCGAACGCGCGGGCGTGATCAACATCGGCCTCGAAGGCATGATGATCCTCGGCACCTGGGGTGCCGCGTGGGGCGCTTACCACGGCGGGGTCTGGGCCGGGCTGATCTCGGCGGTCGTGTTCGGCGCGCTCGGCGGGCTGCTGCACGCCGTCGCGACGGTGACCTTCAACGTCAACCACATCGTCTCCGGTGTGGCGATCAACCTGCTCGGTCTCGGTGTCGCGAAGTACCTGGCGAACCTGGTGTTCACCCCGCTTTCGGGGAACCCGCGCCAGTCGCCGCCGGTGCCGAAGTTCGACACGTACTCGGCGACGTTCCTCTCGGACTGGTTGTCGGACCTGGAAAAGATGCAACGCGTCTTCATCTCCGACCTCGCCGGCATCCTCAACGGCCTGATCACCGAGGTCGCGCCGCTGACGATGATCGCGATCGCGCTGGTCCCGATCAGCTACTTCGTGCTGTGGCGGACGAGGTTCGGCCTGCGGCTGCGGTCCTGCGGTGAGAACCCGGTGGCGGCCGAATCCCTCGGCGTGAACGTCTACCTGCACAAGTACGTCGCCATGATCATCTCCGGCGGGCTCGCCGGTATGGGTGGCGCGTCGCTGGTGCTGCTCGCGGGTGGCGCGGACTACCTGGAGAACCAGACCAACAACCGCGGTTACATCGGCCTCGCGGCGATGATCTTCGGCAACTGGCGGCCGGGCGGCCTGCTCGGCGGCGCGGCGCTGTTCGGGTACGCGGACGGTCTCCAGCTCGCCGGTGGCGGTACCGCGGTGCTCGCGCTGCTGTACGGCGCGGTGATCCTGCTGGCCGTGATCGTGGCGGTGCAGCTGTTCCGCCGTCAGTGGATCGCCGCCGGGCTCGGTGTCGTCGGCGCCGGCCTGCTGTACGCGATCTACTGGACCAACGACGACCTGCCCAGCGACCTCATCCCGTACACCGCGCACTTCGTGACGCTGATCGTGCTGGCGGTGGCTTCGCAGCGGCTACGGCCGCCGAAGGCGGATGGCGCCCTGTACCGGCGAGGTGAGGACTGACATGGCGGAGTACGACTGGGAAGCCTTGCGGGCTCAGGCCATCGAGGCGGCGAAGTCGGCGTACGCGCCGTACTCTGGCCTGCACGTCGGTGTCGCGGCGGTGGTGGACGACGGCCGGATCGTCGTCGGCTGCAACGTCGAGAACGCTTCGTACGGCTTGGGAATGTGCGCGGAATGCACGATGGCGGGGCAGCTGCGGCTGACCGGCGGTGGCAAGCTCGTCGCCGTCGCGTGCCGCAGCGGTGAAGGCGCGCTGCTGATGCCGTGCGGACGCTGCCGCCAGATCCTGTTCGAGCACGGTGGTTCCGACTGCCTGGTGGACACCCCGAGCGGCATCCTGCCGATGTCTTCGGTGCTGCCGGACGCTTTCGGACCGGATGATCTGCCATGAGCGCGTTCGCCGCTGTCGACGTCATCCGCGCGAAGCGGGACGGCGGACGGCTGTCCGACGAGCAGATCGACTGGACGATCGACGCGTACACGCGCGGCGACATCGCCGAGGAACAGATGGCCGCGCTCGCGATGGCCATCTTCCTGCGGGGGATGGACTCCGGCGAGATCGCGCGCTGGACCGGCGCGATGATCTCGTCGGGGGAGCGGCTGGACCTGAAGGTCAGCCGTCCGACGATCGACAAGCATTCGACCGGCGGCGTCGGCGACAAGATCACGCTTCCGCTGGCGCCGCTCGTCGCGGCCTGTGGCGCGGCCGTGCCGCAGCTGTCCGGGCGCGGGCTCGGGCACACCGGCGGGACGCTGGACAAACTGGAGTCGATTCCAGGCTGGCGTGCCTCTTTGTCGACATCGGAGATCATCCGGCAGCTCGACGAGGTCGGCGCGGTGGTCTGCGCGGCCACTGAAGGGCTGGCTCCCGCGGACAAGAAGCTGTACGCGCTGCGGGACGTGACTTCGACGGTGGAGTCGATCCCGCTGATCGCGAGCTCGATCATGAGCAAGAAGATCGCCGAGGGCTCGGCCGGGCTGGTGCTCGACGTGAAGACGGGTTCGGGCGCGTTCATGAAGACGCTCCCGCAGGCCCGTGAACTCGCGCGGACGCTGGTGGAGATCGGGACCGCGCACGGCGTCGCGACGACGGCGCTGATCACGGACATGAACGTGCCCTTGGGCTATGCCGTCGGCAACGCGATCGAGGTCGCGGAGTCGGTCGACGTGCTGCGCGGCGGCGGTCCGGCCGACGTCGTCGAGCTGACCGTGGCTTTGGCGCGGGAGATGCTGGCGCTGGCCGGATTGTCCGATGTGGACCCGGCCGCGGTGCTCGCGTCGGGAAAGGCCTACGAGACGTGGTGCCGGATGATCGCCGCGCAGGGCGGGGATCCGGAGGCCGCTTTGCCGCGGCCCAAGCACGTGCACGTGGTGGAAGCGCCTTCGGATGGGGTTTTGTCGCGTTTGGACGCTTACTCGGTCGGGGTCGCCGCTTGGCGGCTCGGGGCCGGGCGGGCGCGCAAGGAGGATCCGGTGCAGGCCGCGGCGGGTGTGCTGTGCCTGGCGAAGCCGGGTGACAACGTTTCGGCCGGGCAGCCGCTGCTGGAACTGCACACCGATACGCCCGATGCTGTTCCTTCGGCTCTCGCTGCGCTCGAAGACGCCTACGCGGTCGCCTCTGCGGAGGCCTCGGCCTCCGCTCCGCTCGTCCTGGAGACCGTGCGCCCCTGACCTGCGTTTAGCGGGCTAAACGCTATCCGTCGGCGGTGCTGGCCCTGCTCGCGACCCCTGTGTCCTGAAGGCCCCCTTTGAGACGTTCAACGTCTCAAAGGGGGCCTTCAGGACATCCGCGCCCCGGGGGGTGGGCGGATCGCGATTAGCCCGCTAAACGCAGGTCGGTGCGGAGCCAGGCCGGAACAGCGTGAAGGCCCCCTTCCCTCAGCTCAGCCGAGGGAAGGGGGCCTTCACGCGCTCAAGAGAGCGTCAGTCGGTGGTCTCGTCGGCGCCGTCGGCCTTCGCCTTGGCGTCGGCCGCCTTGGGCGCCCGGCCGTTGCGCGAGCTGCGCCGCGGCTGACGCGGGGCGGGCGGCGGCGGGGAGATCTGCTGCACGGCCGGTCCGCCGCCGAGCATCAGCTCCGCGAAGGTCGCCATGGCCTCGTCCAGCTGGCCGCCGATCCGGCGCACGGACTCGTCGTTGCTCTTGCGCACCAGCGAGTCGACCGAGTCGGTGTCCGGCTGCTTCTGCAGGGTGCTCTCGACCTTCGACAGACCGGAGCGGATCGAGCCGTCGAGGTCGCCGAGGCGCCCGGTGAAGCCGTCCTCGACCTTGTCGAGCCGCTCGGCCAGGTCGTCGAGCCGCGAGGTGACCTTCTCCAGGCGGTCGCCCAGGCCGTCGAGGCGATCCGAAGCGTCGACCATCTCGCCGGTCTCGGTCAGCGCGGTCTTGAGCGCCTCGGTGTTCGCGGTGAGGCTTTCCTTGGTGGCCTTGTCGAGGTTCTCGACGCGGGTGCGCAGCTCGCGGTCGACGGTGTCGACGCGGTCCCGCAGGGTGGACTCGGCCTGCTCGACGCGCTCGCGCACCGGGCCGATCACCGACTGCGGCAGCGAGTCGGTCTTCACGTCCTGCTTGTCGAGGTGCGCGCCGAGCTCGTCGAGACGGCGGTGGATGTTCTGGAGCTTGTCCTCGAGCCCGTCCATCCGGCCCCCGACGCCTTCCAGACGCGCGGCCATGCCGTCGAGGCGGCCGTCGAGCTGAGCGAACGGCTTGGCCAGCTTGTCGACGATGCTTTCGACGGCGCGGGTCAGCGCGGCGATCGCGGTGTCCTGCGCTTCGAGCCGCGACATGGTCTCGTCGAGACGCTCGGCGAGCACGCTGGTCTCGGTGCGGTCGGGCATCTCGGAGAGCCGCTTGCGCACCGCGCCGAGCGAGTCGACCGGGGCCAGACGTGCGTAGATGTCGTCGAGCGCGTCGAAGATCTGCTGCTGTTCGCTCTCACGCACTTCGGCCGCGCGCACCAGCATGTTGCGCATCCGGTCGAAGGACGGGGCTGCAATGTGGTTGTCAGTGGTCACTGCGGTGTCCTTCGTGGGCGGGGAAATGGGAGGGACGTGACGTGAAGCTTATCCATTGCGAAATTGCTCTGCGTATGGCCCCCGGGTATCGGACAATGCCGAGCTCTGCCCTGATGGCCGATTCAGCCGGTGATCCACAAAGCCGAGGGTTAAGTCAAGCATGAGACTTACAGCCATGTAGGGGAATGACAAGCTGGTTACCGTTACGTATGTCCTCTGAAAGCAGCAGACCCGGCATCCCCCAGGCGGTACTGGCCCGCGCTCCCAAGGTTCTCCTCCACGACCACCTGGACGGTGGATTGCGTCCCGCCACCGTCGCCGAACTCGCCGAACAGACCGGCTACGAAGCCTTGCCGGCCACCGATCCCGTGGAACTCGGCCGATGGTTCCGCGAGGCCGCCGATTCCGGCTCCCTCGTCTCGTACCTTGAGACGTTCGCGCATACCTGCGGTGTCATGCAGACCGAGGAAGCGCTGGTCAGAGTGGCCGCCGAGGCGGTGGAAGACCTCGCGGCCGACGGCGTCGTCTACGCCGAGGTGCGTTATGCCCCCGAACTCTTCGTCGAACGCGGACTGTCACTCGATGCGGTGGTCGAGGCGATTCAGGCCGGGTTCGCCGAAGGTGAACGGAGAGTGGCGGCCGACGGCGGCCGGATCCGCGTCGGGACGTTGCTCTGCGCGATGCGCCAGCACGCCAGGGCGCTGGAGATCGCCGGCCTCGCCGTGCGCTACCGCGACGCCGGCGTGGTCGGGTTCGACATCGCCGGACCGGAAGACGGATTTCCGCCTACCAGAAATCTCGACGCATTCGAGTTCCTGCGGACGAATAATGCGCATTTCACCATTCATGCCGGGGAGGCGTTCGGGCTCGCGTCCATTTGGGAGGCGATTCAGCATTGCGGCGCGGAGCGGCTGGGCCACGGCGTGCGCATCGTCGACGACATCAAGACCGGCAGTGACGGCACGGTCCATTTGGGACGGTTGGCCGCCTACGTCCGCGACCGGCGGATCCCCCTCGAGATCTGCCCCACGTCCAATGTCCAGACGGGAGCGGCGCGCTCGATCGGCGAGCATCCCATCGGCCTGCTCGCCAGGCTGCGGTTCCGGGTCACCGTCAACACCGACAACCGGCTGATGAGCGGCTGCTCGATGACCAGCGAATTCGCGGCACTGAGCGAGGCGTTCGGCTTCGGGTTGCCCGATCTCGAGTGGTTCACGATCAATGCGATGAAATCCGCCTTCCTCGATTTCGACCAGCGGCTCGACATCATCAACACGGTCATCAAGCCCGGGTACGCGGCCTTGCGTTAGTTAGCAGCGACAACTATCGTTCACTATGTAGGAGAACTATCTCAAATAGTGAAACGGTGGCGGAGATGACGCAGGTCGTGGACGTGGGGATCGGCGGCAAACGGCGCTGGCTCATCCTCGCGCTCGGCCTCGCCGCGCAGACCGCGAGCTGTTCGTTCCTCTACGGGCTCCCGTTCCTGGTGCCGTCGATGCAGCGTGCGGAGGGTCTTACGCTCGCCGAAGCGGGAACCGTGGTCGCGGCGCCGAGCCTTGGCCTGCTGTTCACCTTGATCCTGTGGGGCGCGGCCGCGGACCGTTACGGAGAGCGTTTGGTAATGGCCCTCGGACTCGGCGTCTCGGGGTTACTCCTCGTGTACGCGGCCGCCGGTGATCACTCGCTCGGGACCCTCTTTGGGGTGTTCTTGCTCGCCGGCGCGAGCACCGCGTCAGTGAACGCCGCGAGCGGCCGGGCCGTCCTGGGCTGGTTCGGCCCGGCCGAACGCGGTTTCGCGATGGGCATCCGCCAGATGGCCCAGCCGCTCGGGGTGGGCGTCGCCGCCTTCGGTCTCCCGCCGCTCGCGGACCGCTGGGGGTTCCAGGTCTCGCTTCTGCTGCCCGCGCTGACCGCGCTCGGTGTCGCGCTCCTGGTCGCCTGGCTCCTGGTCGACCCGCCGCGCCCGGAGGCCGAAGCGGGCAAGGGGGAGAAACCGCCGTCGCCGTACCGGAGGCCGGCGTTGTGGCGGGTCCACGGCGCGAGCGCGCTGCTCGTCGTCCCGCAGTTCACGGTCTCCGCGTTCACCCCCGTGTACCTGGTGACCATGCACGGCTGGACGGCGGCGTCCGCGGGCTGGTTCGTCGGCGCCGTCCAGATCCTCGGCGCGCTGGGCAGGCTGGTGTCGGGCTACTGGTCCGACCGCGTCGGCAGCAGGCTGCGGCCGATGCGGCAGCTGGCGATCACGAGCGCCGCGGTGATGCTGCTGGTCGCGCTCGGCGACGCGACGTGGCCGTGGCTGGTACTGCCGGCGCTCGTCCTGGCCGCGGTGATCACCGTGTCCGACAACGGGCTCGGGTTCACCGCGTCGGCCGAGATGGCCGGGCTCGCGTGGGCGGGGCGGGCGATGGGCACGCAGAACACCGGCCAGAACATCGCCGCCGCGCTGACACCGCCGATGCTGGGCCTCGTGATCGGTGATTCGCGGTACGCGCTGGCCTTCTGCGTCGCCGCGGTGTTCCCCGCGTTGGCCGTGGCGCTGGTGCCGGTCAGAGACGAAAAGAGCCCCTCAGGACGAACCTGAGGGGCCCTTTCACGGGTGGATCAGAGAACCGTGAGGCGGTTTTCGAAGGTCTCGACGAGCTTCCGCCACTCGGACTGCTCGGCGTCGAACGGAGCGCTCGGCTCAAGCCGCGACGGGTCCGGCCGCAGGACGAACGACACCAGCCAGCCGAGGCTTTCGTTGGCGGCCAGCGCGGTTTCGACGCTGTCGTCTTCGGCCCACTCGGCGGCGTCGGTGATCAGCTCGACGGCCAGCTCCAGCTGGGTCGGGTCGATCGACTCCGGGCCTTCGGCGATGTCGTCGGCGATCCCGTTGAGCACGTAGGTGTTCTCGGTGTCGACCTCGATCTCGAGCTCGCCCGCGGTGGCCTTCGTGGTCACCTCGTCCCAAGTGGACACTCCGGCGAGGTCGTTGTCCGCCAGCTCCTTGCCGTCCGCGATCGCGCGGATGAGGGCCTTCTCGGAGGTGAAGACGTCGATCTCGCCTTCGCTGCCGAGGAAGATCGGCTTGTCGTCGAGGTAGCAGCGCAGCGTGTAGTACTCGGCGCCCGAGGTGATGATCTTGATCGGGTCGATGCCGACCTCGCCCCAGAAGCCGACGGGCTCGTCGTCTTCCTCGTCTTCGTCGTCATCGTCCACGAGGTCCGCGTCGGCGGCGGCCGCTTCGGCCTCGGCGGACTCCGCGAGGAAGGTCGCGAGCTCCTCCGCCGTCTGCTCCAGCACCTTCTCGTCGACGTCGGGGACGGTCACCAGGCCGTCGATCGCGTCGAGGACGGTGTCCCACTTCTCGGAGACCGCCTGCGACAGGTCCGCCCAGAGGCGCTCGCCGTCGCGGCCGGAGAAGGGCAGCGTGCCCTGGTCCAGCAGCGAGAAGCTCTCGTGCGCGTCGAGGACTTCGTGGACCTCGTCGAGCTCGCACACGTCCGCGAGCGAACGCACGATGCCGATGATCTCGGCCAGCTCGCCCAGCGTCCACTGGTCCGGCTTCTCGGCGACCAGCTCGGGGACGCCCACCAGGTCGTAGGTGTGGTCGTCGTCGGGGATGAGCTCGGGCACGTTCAGCGCCGGGACGACCTCCCACGCGGGGTGGTCGAGCAGGTCGTGCTGCTCGGAGGTCCGCACGAAGGCGGCGAGATGCGCGGCGTCCGGGAAGGCGTACAGGTCTTCCTCGTCGCCGAGGAAGGCTTCCCACTCCTCGCCGTCTTCCCGCCAGCGCGGCGCCCAGAGGGTGACGACGTCACCCTGTGGCAGGCCGAGTTCGATCGGGATGATGTCCTGTGCCATTCCTTTAGCCCTCTCGGATTACCGCCTGTGTGCGCGGCCGGGTGATGGTGCCCGGAAGGTGCGCGGTACCGCGAAGCCTACGGGTTTCCGCCGATGGGCGCGATCACCCCTGGGCAAGAAGCGACCAACGGATGGCACGATAGGCCTTCTGATGACACTTACAGACCTCCTGCCTGCGGATCCCGACCCCGACTCGCTGTTCGAAGCCTTCTCCACCTGGACGGCCGAGCGCGGGCTGGAGCTGTACCCCGCGCAGGAAGAGGCCATCATCGAGGTGGTCTCCGGGGCGAACCTGATCCTGTCGACTCCGACGGGCTCCGGTAAGAGCCTGGTCGCCGTCGGGGCGCACTTCACCGCGCTCGCCCACGGCCGCCGCAGCTACTACACGGCACCCATCAAGGCGCTCGTCTCGGAGAAGTTCTTCCAGCTCATCGAGATCTTCGGCGCGGACAACGTCGGCATGATGACCGGCGACTCGGCGGTCAACGCCGACGCGCCGATCATCTGCTGCACGGCGGAAATCCTGGCGAACATGGCGTTGCGCTTCGGTGCCGACGCGCCGGTCGGGCAGGTCATCGCGGACGAGTTCCACTTCTATTCGGAGCCGGATCGCGGCTGGGCCTGGCAGGTGCCGCTGCTGGAACTGCCGAAGGCACAGTTCGTGCTGATGTCGGCCACGCTGGGCGACGTCTCGTTCTTCGAGAAGGACCTCACCCGCCGGACCGGCCGCCCGACGGCGGTGGTCACCTCGGTGGAGCGGCCGGTGCCGCTCACCTTCCGCTACGCGCTGACGCCGTTGCACGAGACGATGTCCGAACTGCTCAACGGCGGGCAGTCGCCGGTCTACGTCGTGCACTTCTCGCAGGCCGCGGCGATCGAGCGCGCGCAGACGCTGATGAGCATCAACGTCACCTCGAAGGCGGAGAAGGAGGCCATCGCCGAGATGCTCGGCGACTTCCGCTTCTCGGCCGGGTTCGGGAAGACGCTGTCGAGGCTGGTCCGGCACGGTATCGGCGTGCACCACGCCGGCATGCTGCCGAAGTACCGGCGCCTCGTCGAGCAGCTGGCGCAAGCCGGGCTGCTGAAGGTGATCTGCGGGACCGACACGCTCGGCGTCGGCATCAACGTACCGATCCGCACAGTGGTCTTTTCAGCGCTGACGAAGTACGACGGCGTGCGGCAACGGCATCTCAAGGCGCGCGAGTTCCACCAGATCGCCGGGCGCGCGGGCCGCGCCGGGTACGACACCGACGGCTACGTCGTCGTGCAGGCGCCGGACCACGTCGTCGAAAACGCCAAGGCGCTGGAGAAGGCGGGCGACGATCCCAAGAAGAAAAAGAAGATCGTCCGCAAGAAGGCCCCCGAAGGGTTCGTCAACTGGACGGAGAGCACCTTCGACCGGCTGATCGCGGCGGAGCCGGAACCGCTGACGTCGAGTTTCCACGTCAGCCACTCGATGCTGCTGAACGTGATCTCCCGGCCGGGCAACGCGTTCGACTCGATGCGGCATCTGCTGGAGGACAACCACTCCGACCGGCCCGCCCAGCGGAAACTGATCCTGCGCGCGATCGCGATCTACCGCGCGCTGCTCGCGGCCGGTGTCGTGGAACGACTCGACGAGCCCGACGAGCAGGGCCGCATCGTCCGGCTGACCGTGGACCTGCAGTTCGATTTCGCGCTGAACCAGCCGCTTTCGCCGTTCGCGCTGGCGGCGATCGAACTCCTCGACGTCGAGTCGCCGTCCTATCCGCTCGACGTCGTGTCCATTGTGGAATCCACTGTGGACAATCCGAGGCCGGTGCTGTCGCAGCAGCAGTTCAAGGCGCGCGGCGAGGCCGTGCAGGCGATGAAGGCCGAGGGCATCGAGTACGACGAGCGGATGGAGCTGCTCGAAAACGTCACGTACCCGAAGCCGCTGGAGGAACTGCTGGAGGCGGCGTATTCCCGCTACCGGCAGGGGCATCCGTGGGTCGAGGACTACGAGCTCAAGCCGAAGTCCGTCGTGCGCGACATGTACGAGCGCGCGATGAACTTCGTGGAGTACATCGGCTTCTACCAGCTCGCCCGCTCGGAAGGGCTGGTGCTGCGGTACCTCACCGACACCTACGACTCGCTGCGGCACACGGTGCCCGACGAGGCCAAGAACGAGGGGTTGCAGGACCTCATCGAATGGCTCGGCGAACTCGTGCGCCAGGTCGACTCCAGCCTCCTGGACGAGTGGGAGGCCTTGCGGCATCCGGAAGAGGAAGGCCCGGTCTCGACGCGGCCGCCGTCCGAGCCGCCCGCGGTCACGCGGAACGAGCGGGCGTTCCGGGTGCTCGTGCGGAACGAGCTGTTCCGCCGGGTGGAGCTGGCTTCGCGACGGGCCTACGACACGCTGGGCGAACTCGACGCCGCGTCGGGCTGGGACGCGGACGCGTGGGAAGACGCCGTCGAGGACTACTACGACGAGCACGAAACCCTCGGTATCGGGCCGGACGCGCGCGGGCCGAAGCTGCTGATCATCGAGCAGGAGGCGGAGATCTGGCGGGTGCGGCAGATCTTCGACGACCCGGCGGGTGACCACGACTGGGGTATCAGCGCGGAGATCGACCTGGCGGCTTCGGACGAGGCTGGCTCGGCGGTCGTCCGGATCACGGCGGTGGACCAGCTCTGACGCGGGCCGCTTCTCCTCGCTCACGGATGCAATGAACGGTCCTTTCCTTGCAAATTTCGCAAGGAAAGGACCGTTCCTAGCGTGCGGGGGCGGCTTCCCGGGTGAGCAGACGGCGGCGGCGGACCAGCCGCACGGTCAGCACGACCAGGGACAGCGCGGGCAGCGGATAGCCCAGGAGCAGGCCCACCGTGATGTCGGTGAGCGGCGCGAGGACCGCGGCGACGAAAACCCATGTAGGTGCCGTCGGGAGTTTCGCGCCGGTCCGGACCTTGCCCCACGGCTTCGCCACCGAAAGCCACGTCTGGAAAGCCAGCGCGCTCGCCATCAGCGCGGTTCCGGCGACCAGCGCCACCGGCGGCGGGTCACCGGCCCGCGCCGCGCCGACGGAATCCCGCAAAGCGCCCGACAGCAGGAAGATCCCGGCGTAGAGCTGGACGAGCGTGATCGCGAACTTCGCCAGCACCCACCAGTGCCGGGTGAACCCCCAGGCCGTCGCCGCGGCGAGCATGAAGCCGGTGAAGGCCGACGCGTTGGCCAGCGGAGCCAGCAGGAACGAGTCGATCTCGTGCGCCATCGACGTCGCCGCGACGCGGATCTCGCCGTCCTCGCTCGTGCGGCCGATCGCCAGGAGGGTGAACAGGGCCAAGGCTTGGCCCATCCAGCCCACCGAAGTGACGACGTGCAGCCACACGGTCAGCTGTCGCCACGTCTTCGTCCGCATGGCGCACAGGTTCGCGTGACCGCCCGGTCCGGCGCATCGGGGACGACCCTGAAATCACACCGGAAGGGGCGGGAAGCAGGCCTGGGCGTCGTGGCCGTCGAACCAGAGCCCGACCATGAACGCCATCGTCGCCTCCATGAGCGCGGCCCGGTCGAGCCCGCCGGCGTTCAGCGGCGTGCAGCCGATGTCGCGGACCAGGGAACTCACCACTTCGACGGCCTCCGGCGGACCGCAGAGCGGCACCGCGAGCGGGCGCCCGCCGAATACGGGCGGGGTCATCCGCCACACGTCCACGTGGCACAGGTTGAACGCCTTGACCACGTGCGCGCCGGGTGCGGCGGCGGCGATCCGGGCGGCCTGGCCGGGGACCGTGAGCACGGCGCCGGGGCCGACCGCGTTCGTGCAGTCGATCAGCACCTTCCCGGTGAGATCCCCCGCCGCGGCAAGGACTTCCGGTGCCGAAGCGGCGGGGACGGCCACCAGGATCACGTCGCTCGCGCGGGCGGTCTCCGCCCAGGTCCCCACCCGGGCGGAGATCCTGGCGGCCTTGGCCCGATCGCGCGCCGCGACCATCACGTCGTGCGCCGACCACTGCCCGCCGAGCGCCTCCGCCATCCCGCCCGCCCCGAAAATACCGATACGCATGTGCTGCTCCCTAAGATCGAGTACGACACCGACCGTAGAAAGCCGCGCGGGTACCGAATGGTTACCGGAGGTCCGATGAACGACGTCTTCCTCGCCGATTGCCGTGCCCGGCTGGCCTTCGACCTGATGGCGAACACGTGGAACCCGGTCGTGCTGTGGGCCCTGCGCGAAGGACCGTCGCGCCCCGCCGAACTGCGGCGACGACTGGGCGGGATCAGCACGAAGGTGCTCACGGAGACGGTCCGGCGGCTGGAGTCCAACGGGCTCGTCCACCGGCGCGACTGCGGGCGGACGGCGAAGGTCGAGTACTCGCTGACGGATCTCGGGACCAGCTTGCTGGGGCCTATCGAGGCTTTCGGGGAGTGGGCGTTCCGGTACGGCGACGAGGTGATGGCGGCCCAGGACGAGGCGGCTAGGGGAGCGGGCGAGCCTCGGCCAGCCTGAGCAGCGGGACGGCCGCGGCGGCGTCGGTGATCAGCGTCGAGACCATCCCCGAACGCAGGACGGCGTCTATCGCTTCGGCCTTCGGTTCCGTGTAGCCCAGCGCGATCACCTCGGGTACCGCCAGCAGCTCTTCGGCGCTGATGGCCAGCACGTGGTGGGCCAGCCCGGTGGACATCGGGTTCCCGTCGGCGTCGAACAGACGCGCCGAAACTTCGGCCTTGGCACCGCGTTTCGCGATCGCGCTCCGCTCGGCCTCGTCGAGCGCGTCGTACACCGTCGACTCTTCGGGCTTCCATGCGCCGATGCTGACGACGGCCTTGGTCAGGTTCTTGAACTGCCCGAAGGTCTCCGCGATGCCCGGCTGCCTGCGCAGTGTCTCGGTGGTGCGGCGGTCGGGGAGGACGAGCGGGCCGAAGATCGGGTACGGCTCGCCGCCCGAGACGGAGGCGACCCGGCTGACCGTCTCCACCGACCGGTCGCGCATGTCCATGCCCGCCTGCACGCCGCACAGTTGCACGATCGGGCATTTCGGCAGCGACTCGATCGCGGCGGTCATCGCGTTCACCGAACGTGCCCAAGAAAGACCGAGAACATCGCCCGGAGTGACGATTTCGGTCAACAGGCGGGCGGCGAGGGTGCCGATCTTGCGCCTGGCCACCTCGCGGGATTCCGGTTCCGGCGCTCGTTCGAGCACCAGGACCCGGTCCAGCCGGTACGCGGCGCGGATCTCCTCGGACAGCGCGAGATCGACCGGCACCGGCAGCCGGAACTCGACCGTGACGATGCCGTTTTCCCTGGCTGTGTCCAGCATTCGCGCGACCTTGAACCGGCTGATCCCGAACTCTTCGGCGATCTCCAGTTTCGAGGCGCCCTGTTCGTAGAACCGCCGGGCCACCGCGGCGAGGCGCAGCGACTCCACCAGGCCGGGACCCTGTTTCTTCCCGCTCATATGAGCACTATAGCCCGAAATCAGCCCGAAAGGTTGACGTAACAACTGCGAAAAGTTCACCATGCCTGCACATGCAGTCCGAAGCATAAGCCCAGCCCGCTCATTTGAGCGGAGAGAAGAGGAGCTGGCATGCGTGCCGCGATCGTGGACAAGCCCGGGGAGATCAGGGTCGGCGAGGTACCCGACCCGAAACCGGGGGACCGCCAGGTCGTCGTCAAGGTGGGTGCCTGCGGGATCTGCGGGACCGACCTCCACATCGCCGACGGGCATTTCCCGCCGACGCCCTATCCGATCGTCCCCGGCCACGAGTTCGCCGGCGAGATCGTCGAACTCGGCGCGGACGTGCCGGGTGGCTGGAAGATCGGCGACCGGGTGGCGGTCGACCCGTCGCTCTTCTGCGGCTACTGCAAGCCATGCCGGTCCGGCCGCGGCAACCTCTGCGAGAACTGGAACGCCACCGGCGACACCGTCGACGGCGCTTTCGCCGAATACGTCGCCGTTCCCTCCGCGAACTGCTACCGCATGCCGGACACGATGACCTGGGAACAGGGCGCCCTCGTCGAGCCGGTCTCCTGCGCGGTCCACGGCGTGCGCCGGATCGGGGTCGAGGCGGGGGAGCGGTTCCTCGTCGTCGGCGCGGGCACGATGGGGCTGATCATGCAGCAGTTGCTGCAGCGCGCGGGCGCCCAGGTCACGGTGGTCGACCGCAACACCGCTCGGCTCGGCCGGGCCATGGACCTCGGCGCGGCCGCCGTCGCGGGTGACGTGAAGGACCTGGACGACGAGAAGTTCGACGCCGCCGCGGACTGCACCGGGGCCGCGCCCGCCATCGAAGCCGCTTTCGACTCGCTTCAGCGCGGAGGCCGTCTGCTGGTCTTCGGGGTCGCGCCCGCCGAAGCACGCGTCGCGCTTTCGCCGTTCCGGATCTACAACGACGAGATCACCGTCGTCGGCTCGATGGCCGTCATGAACAGCTTCGGTGCCGCGCTCGATCTGGTCGCCGACGGCGCCGTCGACACCGCCGCGCTGCTCACCGACACCCTGCCGCTGGAGCAGTACCCCGACGCTCTCGCCCTCATGCGCAGCGGCGCCGGCTTGAAGGTGCAGGTCATACCGGGAGGCGAAAGTGCGTAAAGCAGCCGCTCTGTTCGCGGTACTCCTGTTGAGCCTCACCGGATGCGCCGGTGCGGGCGCGCTGGGGACGGGCGACCGGACGCTCGTCGTCGCGATCGTCGCGAACCCGCAGATGAAGGACGCCATCGAGCTTTCCGGCGAGTTCGAGAAAGCGAATCCCGGCGTCAGCCTCAAATTCGTGTCGCTTCCCGAGAACCAGGCGCGCGCGAAGATCACCGCGTCGACGGCCACCGAAGGCGGCGAGTTCGACGTCGTCATGATCAGCAACTACGAGGCGCCGCAGTGGGCCGCGAACGGCTGGCTCGAAAACCTCGAACCGCATATCGCGGCGAATCCCGCCTACGACGCGGGCGACTTCATCCCGAGTATCAAGGAATCCTTGTCACACAACGGTTCCATGTACGCGGTGCCGTTCTACGGCGAGTCGTCGTTCCTGGCCTACCGGAAGGATCTGTTCGAGCAGGCCGGGATCACCATGCCCGCCAAACCGACGTGGACCCAGATCGCCGAGTACGCCGCGAAACTCGACGACAAGGCCAAGGGCATCGCCGGGATCTGCCTGCGCGGCAAGCCCGGCTGGGGTGAGAGCCTCGCGCCGTTCACCACGGTCGCCAACACCTTCGGCGCGCAGTGGTTCGACAAGGACTGGAACGCGAAGCTGACCAGCCCCGAGTTCAAGGCCGCCGCCGAGTTCTACGTGAACCTCGTGCGGAACCACGGCGAGGTCGGCGCGTCGAGCGCGGGCTTCTCCGAATGCGGCACGCGGTACACCCAGGGCCAGGCCGCGATGTGGTACGACGCCACGGTCATGGCGGGCACGAACGAGGACCCGTCGGCCAGCAAGGTCGTCGGGAAGTCCGGCTACGCGCCGGCGCCGGTGGAGAAGACACAGGCGAGCGGCTGGCTCTACACCTGGGCTTTGGCGATCCCCAAGGTCGCGAAGCACAAGGACATCGCCTTCAAGTTCATGTCCTGGATGACCGACAAGGCGTACGTGCAGCGAGTCGCCCAGGAGTTCGGCGACTGGAACCGGGTTCCGCCGGGCGTGCGGAAGTCGACCTACGACATCCCTCAGTACCGCGAGGCCGCCAAGGCCTACGCGCAGCCGACACTGGACGGAATCGCGGACGCCGACCAGCGCAAGGCGATGGCGAATCCGGTGCCCTATCCCGGGATCCAGTTCGTCGGCATCCCCGAGTTCCAGGATCTCGGCACGCGGGTGAGCCAGCAGCTTTCGGCGGCGATCGCGGGCCAGATCACCGTGGACGAAGCGCTCAAGCAGTCGCAGGAGTACGCGCAGACCGTCGGCAAGTCGTATCAGGAGGTGCAGTGATGGCCACGATCTCCGCTCCTGCTCGCCCCGAGCCCGCTCATGCCAAGAAGGCGGCTCCGAAGCGCGGCACGGATACACCGTTCAAACGACGGCTGCCGCTGCTGCCCGCGCTGTTGTTCGTCGTCGCCGTGACGCAGTTGCCGTTCGTGCTGACGGTGTTCTACTCGTTCCAGTCGTGGAACCTGGTGCGGCCGGGTTCGCGGCATTTCGTCGGGCTGCGGAACTACATCGACGTCTTCGCGGACTCGACGTTCCTCGGGGCGCTGCTGAACACCGTCGTGCTGACGGTGGTGTGCGTGTTCTTCTCGCTGCTGCTCGGCCTGGGGCTGGCGATCCTGCTGGACCGCAAGTTCCTCGGCCGCGGCGTGGTCCGGACCCTGCTGATCACACCGTTCCTCATCCTGCCCGCGGCGGGCGCGCTGCTGTGGAAGACGACGATGTTCGACCCGACGTACGGGTTGCTGCACTTCGTGTTCGGTACCGACGTCGACTGGCTTTCCGAGTTCCCGCTGGCCGCCGTGATGGCCCAGGTCGTCTGGCAGTGGACGCCGTTCATGATGCTGCTGATCCTGGCCGGGCTCCAAAGCCAGCCGAAGGACGTACTGGAGGCCGCGTCGGTCGACGGTGCCGGCCGCTGGCGGACGTTCACCGCGATCACCTTGCCGCATCTGAGCCGGTTCCTGCAGCTGGCGACGTTGCTGGGCGCGATCTACATCGTCAACAGTTTCGACGCGATCTTCCTGATGACACAAGGCGGCCCGGGGACGGCCAGCACGAACCTGCCCTTCTACATCTACCAGCGGGCGTTCCAAGGTTTCGACATCGGGCAGTCGTCCGCGATGGGCGTGATCGTCGTGATCCTGACGATGATCGTCGCGACCTTCGCGCTGCGGCTGATGTTCCGCACGTTCTCGGTACAGGGAGGCGCGAAATGAAAAGCCGCTTCGGCCCGGGCGCGCTGACGGTCGCGACCTGGGTGATCGCGATCCTGTTCGTGTTCCCGCTGCTGTGGATGATCCTCACCGCCTTCAAACAGGAGGCCGACGCCTACACCGACCCGCCTCGGCTGCTCTTCACCCCGACACTCGACCAGTTCGCCGGCGTACTCGAACGCGGATTCCTGCCATACCTGTCGAATTCGGCGTTCGTGACCGTCGTTTCGACGCTTTTCGTGCTGCTGCTGGGAATCCCGGCGGCGTACGCGCTCTCGCTCGCGCCGGTGAAGGGGACGAGCAACGCGCTCGGCTTCTTCCTGTCGACGAAGATGCTGCCGATCGTGGCGGCGATCATCCCGCTTTACGTGATCTCACAGAACACCCAGCTGCTGGACAACGTATGGGCGCTGATCATCCTGTACACCTCGATGAACCTGCCGCTGGCCATCTGGATGATGCGATCGTTCTTCCTGGAGGTGCCGCACGAGATGATCGAGGCGGCCCGGATCGACGGGGCGACGCTGCCGATCCTGCTCCGGAAGATCATCATGCCGGTGGTCGCGCCCGGGGTGGCGGCGACCGCGCTGATCTGCGTGATCTTCTCGTGGACCGAGTTCTTCTATTCGGTCAACCTCACCGCCGCGCGGGCCGGGACGGTGCCGGTGTTCCTGGTCGGCTTCATCACCAGCGAGGGCCTGTACTGGGCCCAGCTATCCGCCGCCGCGCTGCTCGCGTCGCTGCCGGTGATGATCGTCGGCTGGATCGCGCAGAACCACCTCGTGCGGGGTCTGTCGATGGGCGCGGTCAAGTAAAGCCTCGTGAGTGTTTCGGGTCAGGTCCGTGAATCGCCACACTCGACCTTGCCAAGTACATGAAGGCCCCCTTGCTTGCGCCTAGGTACAGGAAGGGGGCCTTCATGTACCTAGGACGCCCCACGTCTCACGCAAGCGACAAGGCCTGACCAGGGCAGATGTGCACGGCGGTGCGCGCGTTCTCCTCCGCCTCCTCGCCTTCGGGCTCGGCGTTCAGCAGGAGGACCGTCCCGTCGTCCTCGTTCTGGTCGAACAGATCGGGATCGGTGAGCACGCACTGTCCCGCACCCACACATTTCCCGGTGTCCGCGATGATCTTCATGGCTCCTCCTACCAGGTGACCGGCAGGGCGTGGAGGCCGTAGATCGTCGAATCGTGCTTGAACTGCAGTTCGTCGACCGGTACGGCGATCCGGATGCCCGGCACTCGCCGGAACAACGTATCGAACACGATCTGGAGTTCCAACCTCGCCAAGTTCTGGCCGAGGCATTGGTGCACACCGAATCCGAAGGCGACGTGATGCCGTGCGCCCCGCTCGATGTCGAAGGCGTCCGGGTTCTCGAAGCCTTCCGGATCATGGTTGCCCGCGTTGCTCAGGCCGACGACGCCTTCACCCGCGCGGATGAGCGTGCCGCCGATCTCGACGTCCGCCGTGGCGAAGCGCGAGGTCGCCGTCTCCGCGATGGTGAAGACCCGCAGGAGTTCCTCGATCGCGGCGAGGGTCTTGCCCGGATCCGCCTTGATCTTCGCCAGCTGATCGGGGTTTTCCAGCAGGGTCACCGTGCCGAGCGAGATCATGTTCGCGGTGGTCTCGTGTCCGGCGATGAGCAGCAGGAACGCCAGCCCGACGAGTTCGCCGTGGTCGGCTTCGCCCGTTTCCCGCTGCTTCAGGATCTGGCGGCCGAGGAGGTCGTCCTCGGTGGCGTTCGCTTCCTTCTTGGTGACGAGTTCGTCGAGATAGTTCTCGAGCGACTCGAACGCGGTCATCCGTTCTTCGGCGGTGACTTCCCGGCTGAGCATCCGGGAACTGCAGGACTGGAAGAACTCGTGGTCCGAATAGGGGACACCGAGCAGTTCGCAGATCACCAAGGACGGAACCGGCAGGGAAAGCGCCTGGACGAGATCGGCGGGTTTGGGGCCCGCGAGCAGGGCGTCGAGATGTTCGTCGACGATCTGCTGGATTCGTGGTTGGAGCGCCTTCATGCGCTTGACGGTGAATTCCCCGACGACGTCACGCCTGGCCTTGCTGTGTTCCGGTGGGTCCATCGCGATGAGGGACGGGCGGAACGGCTTGTCCTCGCGCCGGATCTGCCGCGCCACCATCAGCGGGAACGACGGGCTCTGCCGGTCGGAGCTGAAATGCGGGCTGCTCAGCATTTCGCGGATGTCTTCGAGCCGGGTGAGCGCCCAAGCCGTTTGCCCGGACGGGAGGCCGACCCGGGAAATCGGACTTTCCTCGCGAAGCCTCTCGTATTCGGGAGGCGGCGAAAACGGGCACTTACGGGCCAGCGGCAAGGTCGCGGTGGTTTCCTCGACGTCGGTCATCGGGTTGTCCTTCCCCAGAAGTCGGGTGGGTTCGGGCGGTATCGGACAGCGAGCCCCAAAACATATGCGGATGGATTCATTCCGCTTATGCAATCCAAGGTACTCAAGTGGAGACGGGTCGTCCACTCGCGAAGGGGTGGTTTCCCGGGAGGCGTGAGGGGCACGCCCTTACGTGCGAGAATCACGGCCCTGAAGGACCTTCGAGAGGCGAGCACCATGACAGCCGACCCCGAGACCCGCTTGCGCGCCGACGCGCGCCGGAACCGGGATCAGATCCTGGCCGCCGCGAGAGCCATCTTCGCCGCCCAGGGCGCCGAGGTCCCGATGGAGGAGATCGCGCGTTCGGCGGGCGTCGGAGTCGGCACCCTCTACCGGCGCTTCCCGGACCGGGACGCCTTGATCCGGGCCGTCGCCGTCGACAATTTCGACCGGGTCCTCAGGGACGCGAAGGCCGCGAAGGATCAGGAGTCTTCGGACTGGGACGCCCTGATCCGGCTCCTGCACCAGTCGATGGAGCTCCAGCTGAGCATTCAGCTCGCGATGGTGTCGCCGCGGGCGCTGGCGATCCTGAAGAGTGACCCCGCGATCAAGGCCCTGCGTGACGAATTACTCCAGGTGATGGACTCTTTCGTCCGGGGCGCGCAGGCGGAGGGCAGGCTCCGGACGGACGTCGCCACCGGTGACGTCGCGATCCTGTTCGCGACGCTGCTGCGGCAGATGCCCGGTAAGGGCGAGGAGGTCGCGCGGATGGCGACGAGGCGGTGCATCGGGATCATGATCGACGGCTTGCGGGCCGTCGGCGGGAACGAGTCATTGCCGGGAAGGGCGCTGACCGGGGCCGATCTGGACCCGTGAGTCCGTGAAGGCCTCCTTCCCTACCCTCAAAGTAGGCAAGGAGGCCTTCACGGACTTCAGGTGTCCAACTGCGGAAAACGGGGCGGCTTAGACACCCAGCGGGTGCCAGACCGTCTTCGCTTCCAGGTATCGCCGAAGCCGCGCGATGTCGGCGTCAGCGGTCCAGTCCGGCTCGGCGTCCGGGACGGTCAGGACCCGCTTCACAGTGCCCGCTGCCTCACGCGCCAGATCCGCCCGCGCGGCCGGCTCCGCGCCGGTCGGGTCGAGGGCGTTGACGTCGCCGTGCGACGCGAGCCACGAGCCCAGCTCGGACGCGCGGCCGGTCAGGATGTTCGCGACCCCGCCGGGCAGGTCGGAGGTCGCCAGGACCTCCGAAAGCGTGATCGCGGGCAGCGGCCGGTCCGCGCTGGAGACGACCACCGCGGTCGAACCGGTCGCCAGCACCGGGGCCAGCACGCTCACCAGCCCCAGCAGCGACGACCGCTGCGGCGCCAGTACACCAACGACACCGGTCGGTTCCGGCACGGTGAAGGAGAAGTACGGGCCCGCGACCGGGTTGGCCGCGCCGAGCACGGTCGCGATCTTGTCCGTCCAGCCCGCGTACCAGACCCAGCGGTCGATCGAAGCGTCCACAAGGGACTGAGCCTTCTTCGCCGCGACGCCTTCCGAAGCGGAGACCTCCGCGACGAACTGCTCACGGCGGCCTTCCAGCATCTCCGCCACCCGGTACAGCACCTGGCCGCGGTTGTACGCGGTCGCCGCCGACCAGCCGCCGAAAGCCTTGCGAGCGGCGGAAACCGCGTCACGGACGTCCTTGCGCGACGCGTGGGAGGCGTTCGCCAGGAACTTGCCCTTGGTGTCGGTGACCGGGTACACCCGGCCCGATTCCGAACGCGGGAACTTGCCGCCGATGTAGAGCTTGTAGGTCTTCGCCACCGAAATACGGTCAGACATCGAGGTAGGCCTCCAGTCCGGTGCGTCCGCCTTCGCGGCCGAAACCCGACTCCTGGTAGCCGCCGAACGGCGCGGCGGGATCGAAGCGGTTGAACGTGTTGGCCCAGACGACACCGGCGCGGAGCTGGTTCGCCATCCAGAGAATGCGCGAGCCCTTCTCGGTCCAGATTCCGGCCGAGAGCCCGTACGGCGTGTTGTTCGCCTTGGTGACGGCCTCGTCCGGCGTGCGGAAGGTCAGCACCGAAAGCACCGGCCCGAAGATCTCCTCGCGGGCGATGCGCATCGACTGCTGGACGTCGGAGAACACCGTGGGAGCGAAGAAGAAACCGCGTTCCGGTACCGGGCACGGGCTGGTCCAGCGCTGCGCGCCTTCGGCGTCGCCGGACTCCACGAGACCCTTGATCTTCGCGAGCTGCTCGGCGGAGTTGATCGCGCCGATGTCGGTGTTCTTGTCCAGCGGGTCGCCCAGCCGCAGCGTCGAGACGCGGTAGCGCAGCTTTTCGAGCAGTTCCCCGGCGATGGACTCCTGCACCAGCAGCCGCGAGCCCGCGCAGCAGACGTGGCCCTGGTTGAAGAAGATCCCGTTGACGATCCCTTCGACGGCCTGGTCCAGCGGAGCGTCATCGAAGACGACGTTCGCCGCCTTGCCGCCCAGCTCCAGCGTCAGCTTCTTCGAGGTGCCCGCGATCTGGCGCTGGATGGCCTTGCCGACCTCGGTCGATCCGGTGAAGGCGACCTTGTCGACGTCGCCGTGGCCGACCAGCGCGGCGCCGATGTCCCCGGCGCCGGGCAGGATGTTCACCACACCGGGCGGGAGTTCGGCCTGCTGGCAGATCTCCGCGAACACCAGCGCGGTCAGCGGCGTGGTCTCCGCGGGCTTGAGCACCACGGTGTTGCCGGTGGCCAGCGCGGGCGCGATCTTCCACGCCAGCATCAGCAGCGGGAAATTCCACGGGATGACCTGTCCCGCGACGCCGAGCGGCTTCGGGTTCGGGCCGTAGCCCGCGTAATCGAGCTTGTCGGCCCAACCCGCGTGATAGAAGAAGTGCGCGGCGGCCGTCGGCACGTCGGAATCACGCGATTCCTTGATCGGCTTGCCGTTGTCGAGACTTTCCAGCACGGCCAGTTCCCGCGACCGCTCCTGGATCAGGCGCGCGATGCGGAAGAGGTACTTGGCGCGCTCGGAGCCCGGCATCTTGGACCAGACACCGGTGTACGCCTTGCGCGCGGCCTTCACCGCGATGTCCACATCGGACACCGACGCGGTGCCGACCTCGGCGAGCACCTCTTCGGTGGCCGGGTTGATCGTCTTGAGCGGCTCGCCAGAGCCGTCGACGAATTCGCCGTTCACGAACGGCCGGTAATGCGACTTGAGGTTCGCGAGGTCGCGCGATTCGGGCGCGGGCGCGTACTCGAAGATGCCCATGGATCAGTCCACCGTCACGTAGTCGGGACCGCTGTAGTGGCCGTCGGCCTGGGTGCGGCGCTGCAGCAGGAGGTCGTTGAGCAGGCTGGACGCCCCGAACCGGAAGAGATCCGGGTTCAGCCACTGCTCGCCGGCGACCTCGTGCACCGCGACCAGGTACTTGATCGCGTCCTTGGTCGTCCGGATGCCACCGGCCGGTTTGACGCCGCGCAGTTCACCGGTCTGGACGAACCAGTCGCGGACGGCCTGCAGCATCACGTGGGTGACCGGCAGCGTCGCGGCGGGCGAGACCTTGCCGGTGGAGGTCTTGATGAAGTCGCCGCCCGCCAGCAGCGCGAGCCAGGAGGCGCGGCGGACGTTGTCGTAGGTGGCCAGCTCACCGGTTTCGAGGATGACCTTGAGGTGAGCGCCGCCACAGGCGGCCTTGATGGCCTGGATCTCCTCGAAGACCTCCAGGTAGCGGCCTTCCAGGAAGGCGCCGCGATCGATCACCATGTCGATCTCGGCGGCACCGGCGTCCACGGCGATCTTGGTGTCGGCCAGCTTGATCTCGCGGCTCGTGCGGCCGGCCGGGAAGCCGGTGGCCACACTCGCGACGTGGATGCCGGTGCCGCGAAGCGCCTCGACAGCCGTCTCGACCATGTCCGGGTACACGCAGACGGCCGCGACCTGCGGGGTGTCCGGGCGTTCCGGGTCCGGCCGCTTGGCCTTGGCCGCGAGCGCGCGGACCTTGCCCTGGGTGTCGGCGCCTTCGAGGGTCGTCAGATCGACCATCGAGATGGCGGTGTCGATCGCCCAGAGCTTGGCGGCCTTCTTGATGCTGCGCGTGCCGAGTCCGGCCGCCCGCTGCTCGACGCCGACCTGGTCGACACCAGGCAGCCCGTGCAGGAACCGGCGCAGGCTCGCCTCGTCGCGAGTCGCGTCCGCCAGCGGCGACGGGGTGTCCGTCGCCGCTGACGAGCTGGTCGTAGCTGTCATACGGGTGAGTGTAAGCGGCCTACAAGCTGGGCACCGGGGCCTGGGCGACCGCCCTGGTCGAGGGCACGACCGGGGTGCAGAACTCGCTGACCATGGGCAGCTGGCGTTTGAGCTCGGCGTCCGGCGACGCGGTGAGATCGACGGTGGCCAGCGTGGAGATGTCCTTGCCGGACTCGTCGTGGAAGCTGAGCGTGGCGAAGCCCGGCAGATCGCCCCCGTGACCCCACACGACGTGGTCGTCCGCGCAGGCGCCGGCGGTCTTGAGGTTCACCTTCATCAGGCCGAGGCCGTATTCCGAGCCGCCGCCCATCGGGACCGTCGTCTTCATCTGCTTCAGCAGGTCCGCGGGCAGCAGGCGGCCGCCGAACAACGCCTCGAAGAAGCGGTTGAGGTCCTTGCCAGAGGACACCATGCCGCCCGCGCCGAAATAGCGTGTGTAGTTGTAGGTGGTGAGGTCGGTGAGGCCGCGCGGCGCTTCGTACAGCTGCTCGTAGCCGCGGGCGGCCGGGCGGATCAGGAATGGGAAGTCGCGGGGGAGCGAGGTGTCGCGCAGGTGCAGCGGCCCGGTGATCCGCTCGGCGAGCGCGCGTTCCAGCGGCTTCCGCGTGGTCTTCTCGACCAGCAGGCCGAGGACGTTGTAGCCGGTGTTCGAGTACGCCCAGCTCGTCCCCGGCTTGAACTGCAACGGCTGCTTCGTCACGCTCAGGCGGATCATGTCGTCACTGTCGAAATGCTCGAAGCGTTCGGTGTCGACCTCCGCCGGAGACGACCAGGTGTCCTCGGGAAGCAGGTCACGCGGGAGGCCGCTGGTGTGCTGCAGCAGCTGGCGGACGGTGATCGGCTCGGGATATGGCAGCAGCCCGGGAAGATAACGCTGAACCGGCTCGTCCAGCCCGACGCGCTTTTCGGCCACGAGCTGAAGGACCAGCGTCGCGACGAACACCTTGGACACACTCGCGATCCGCCAGCGGCCCGACGCGTCGGGCTTGCCGGGACGCTCGATGTTCGCGACGCCGCTGACCCCGCGGAAATCGTCGGCGACGGCGACCATGCCCGGAATGCCCGCGGCGACCGCCGCGTCCATCGCGGCCTGGCGCGGATCGGTCCTCTCGGCGGCCGCCGCCGGAAAGGCGGTGACGGAAAGCATTGCGGCACAAGCGATCGCGACGAAACTTCGGCGCATCGGATATCCCCCCAGGTTGTGTTCAGCCTTCGATTTCAGGCACGTCCCTCTTGCGTGGCTTCCGCTTCACGACGACCCCACCCCAGAATGCCAGGCCGGTGATCTTCACGGTCGGCGCCGTCGGCGGCGCCGCGGGTGTCCCGGCGCGGTCTTCCAGCTCGAAGGCGCCCATGAAGCCGATTCCGGTGACGTCCACGTTGATGTCGTCGGGTACGACGATGTCGACCCCGCCCATGATCGCGACCGCGGTGATCGTCGAATGCTTTTCGGCGAACCGCGCCTGCCGCAGGTCGATTTCGACGCCGCCCCAGAAAGCGAAACTGTTGTGCTGCGGCGGAACGACCCAGCTGCCCTTGCGCGACGCGCCCGACATGACGGCGATCGAGGCGCCGGAGCCCGGATGCCCGCCGATGCGGTCGTCGGGCAGGCCGAGCGCGCGCGAGGTCGCCGGCTCGATCGCCGACCGTGCGTGCTGGGGCAGATCCGCGGTGACCGGCTTCAGATCTCCGACGGTCTTGGCCGCGTAGACGGTGGTGAGCCGCTCTTCCAGCTCGTTGATGGTGATACGCCCTTCGGACATCGCCGCGTGCAGCACCTGCGCGACCTGCTCGCGATCGGCGTCGGAGATGCGCATCTGATCGGGGCCCGGCAGGGCCGGTTCTTCACTCACGCGGAGGAGCCTAGCGCCGACGAGAGGGCCAAGCGTCCATCTTATGGTCGACAGTGGCATCCTCCCTTGATGGGGAACTCACTACCCGGCGCCATCGAGCTGCCGGATGGGATCAAGGTGCGAGGACGGGGCCTGGGTCGCCCCTGGCCGGACGGGCCCTCGCCGGATTTCGGACTGTATTTGGGCGGCGCGAAGCTGCGCGGGAAACATGATCACAAAATGGACTGGGAGCGGGCGTGGATCCGCTGGCCGGACTTTCTGCTGCCGACGGACTGGGCGGACGCGCGGCGGCGGATCGTCGGCCTGCACGACCGGGCGGCGGCGGGAGAGGCCGTCGAGGTCGCCTGTTACGGCGGAGTCGGGCGGACCGGCACGGTGCTGTCCTGTCTCGCCACCCTTTCGGGGCTGAGCGCCGACGAGGCCGTGGCCTGGGCACGAGCCAACCACGACAAGCGCTCGGTGGAGACGCCGTGGCAGCGCCGCTGGGTCGGCTGGTTCGCGCGGCAGGCGTGAAGAGCTAAATTGACCGGCATGGATGTGCACGTCGTTGATCACCCGCTGGCCAAGGCCAGGCTTTCCACCATGCGCGACGCGCGCACCGACAGCGCCGCCTTCCGCGCGGCGCTGCACGAACTGACCGTCATGCTGGTCTACGAAGCCACGCGCGACATGCCGGTGCGGATCGAGCGGATCCACACGCCGGTGGCGCGCACCGACGGCTACGCGCTGGCGAGCCCGCCGCTGCTCGTGCCGGTGCTGCGGGCCGGGCTCGGGATGGCGGACCAGGCGCACAAGCTGATCCCCGACGCCCAGATGGGTTTCGTGGGCCTCGCCCGCGACGAGGAGACCCTCAAGCCGACGCCGTACCTCGAATCGCTGCCCGAATCGCTCGCCGACCGGCCGGTGATGGTGCTCGACCCGATGCTGGCGACCGGCGGCTCGATGGAGTACACGATCCGGCTGCTCACCGACCGCGGCGCCACCGACGTCACCGCGATCTGCGCGCTGGCGGCGCCCGAGGGCATCGAGCATCTGAAGAAGACCGGGCTGCCGCTGCGGGTGGTGACCGCGAGCATCGACGAGCGGCTGAACGATTCCGGTTTCATCGTGCCGGGTCTCGGCGACGCGGGGGACCGGCAGTACGGCGCCGTCTGACCCCGGATCGCGTTTAGCGGGCTAAACGCGATCCGGTGCCCCGCCGGTCCGGCCTGGTTCGCAACATCTCGCCGGGTGCCGGTCACTGACGGATGTGACCAGAACAGTGACCGGAACGGTGGGGGTGCCGGTGGACTCGGGCGAACCTCCTCCCGACAGGAGCGACACGGAGCTTTGGCGGACGGCCGCGGGCGGTGATCACGGGGCCTTCTCCGAGCTGTTCGAACGCCATGCCCAATCGGTGTGGAACCACGCCTACCGGCTGACCGGGTCGTGGGCGTCGGCCGAAGACCTGACTTCGGCGACGTTTCTCACCGCCTGGCGGCGTAAGGCGGACATCACGCTCATCCGCGACAGCGCGCTGCCGTGGCTGTACACCGTCGCGGGAAACCTCGCGCGCAGCGAACATCGCAGCACCGGGCGGCGGCTCCGGCTCGTCCGGCGGCTGCCGGAACCCCGGTCGGTGTCCGACCACGCCGATACCGTCGTCGATCAGCTCGACGGTGAGGACCGCCTCCGGCAGGTGCTCGCGTTGGTCGCGAAACTGCCGAAATCGCAGCGTCAGGCCGTCGAACTCTGCCTGCTCGGCGATCTCTCCCTGCCGGACGCCGCCGAACTGCTCGGTGTCGCCGAGGTGACCGTCCGTGCCCACATCTCGCGGGCCCGTGCGCAGCTGCGGGCCGCCCTGGAGGAGAAATGACCGACGACCTCGGCCTGCCGGGCAGGCGTGAACTTCCGCCGGAAGTGCTGGACAACCTGCGGATGTCCCTGCGGGAGGGAATGGGAAAACCCGCGCGGCGGCGCTGGCCGATCGTCGCCGCCGCGGCCGCCGTCGTACTGGTCCTCGCGGGTGCCTTGGTCACGACCGTGGTCATCCGGGAGCCGGACCGGCAGGGCCCCGCCGTCGCGAGCGACCCTGACTTCGCCCTCGACCTGCCGAAGGCCGTCCCGGCCATGGACCGGTGCTGGGCGGCGCTCCAGTCGCGTGGCAGGGTCACTGGCTTCCCCGCCCGTGACGAATGGGTGCCACAATTCACCGTCGCCCCTTCCTGGACGCCCGTGACGGTCGTCGCAGTGCGTGCGGGCGGCAAGATCTTCTTCTGTGAAACCACGTCGATCACGGTGACGGTCTCCGATCCGAACGCCGCTCCGTCCTACGCCACCGGGACCAAGGCCGCCGCACTGCTGATGAGCCGTGCCGGAACGGTCGCCGGGGTGGCCGACCCCGGCTGGGAAAAGATGGAGGTCTTCAGCCGGACCGCCGATTCGACGGCCTCGGCCGATGTGCCGATCTTCCGGAACGGGAACCTGTTCGTGGTGCTTTCGCAGTCCAAGCCTTCGCGGACCACGTACTCGGTCGGGCCGTACACCGGGGAGCCGGGTGACGGCGTCACCGTCGCGCCGCACGGCCTTCGGCCCGCGCCCGAACCGGCTGTGACGGACATCGATCGCGTCCCGCCCGTGGTGCCGGATCGGGGCACACCGGCGGGGATGTTCTTCCAGACCTGCGCGGAGGGGGCGACCGAACCGCTGCCCGACGTGGACGTGTACGAGACCGGGACGCTGCTCGAAGGAGGTGACGTCAAGGTGGTCGTCGCCCGGCTCGGCGACAGGTTCGTCGTCTGCCAGGGCGGGCTCGGCTATCACGACGGAACGAGCGAGTACTACCGCCTCTTCGCCGACCCGAACACCGCTCCGCGGTCAGTGGGCAAACTTTCGACCGAAACGCTCGGCGGCTCCGAGCAGGGCGGGGCCGGCAGCGCGAAGAACCCGTTCATCGGGATCGTCCCGCGGTCCGCGGTCACGGTGAAACTCGATTTCGGCGCGGGTAAGAAGGTCGACGCGGTCGCGACCGACGGGACTTTCGCGACCTGGCGACCGGAGGGCACAGAGGCGATGGACCCGAACGCGCAGGTGGGTGTCGTCGTCCTCGACGCCGAAGGGAAGACGCTCCACGAGGGCACCCTTCCGCTCTACTGAGTGCCGGATCGCGTTTAGCCCGCTAAACGCAGGTCGGCCCACGCCAGCGCGAAGTGCCCGGATCGCGTTTAGCCCGCTAAACGCGACGCAGCCAGCCCGAGGCGTTCGCCCGCAGCGCGGTCTCGTAAGCCGCGCTCACGGTGAACTCCTCGGGCAGGTTCCCGTTCAGCTCCAGCGACACGAGGCCGTGCACGATGCCCCAGCAGCTCACGGCGATGACCTCGGGCGGCACGTCGAGGAAGGTGCCGTCGGCGACGGCCTTGCGGATCGTCTCCTCGAGCGGCGCCATCGTGGCGCGTGCCTGGCCCGCCGTTTCGTCCGCCGGTTCGAAACCCGGCACCGACTTCGTGAACATGATCGCGTAGAGGTGCGGGTCGGCCAGCGCGCTTTCCCGGTACGCGACGCCCAGCCGCACCAGATCCTCGACCGGGTCACCGCTCAGCGTGACCCCCGACATCCGGCGGCCGAAGCGGCGGAAGCCCTCGGCGAAGAGGGTGCCGACGAGATCCGTTTTCCCGCCGAAGAGCGAGTAGACCGCGGTGGTGGACGTGCCGACGTCGGCGGCCAGTTTGCGGAGGCTGAGCGCCTTCGGGCCGTCGGCCGAGATGAGCTCACCGGCGCGGTCCAGCAGTTTCAGCCGGAGGTTCTCGTCGTGCGTCCTGGGGCGGGGCATGATCCCATGTTAACGCAACACTGTTATCAATCGCTCGGATTCGGAGTTGACCTGGAGCGCACTCCAGGTCGTACTGTCGTTCACATGAGCTACTCGATAGCGGAAGCCGCGCGACGTAGCGGACTGTCCATCGACACTCTCCGGTACTACGAGCGCATCAAACTCGTCGAGCCCCCGGCGCGGGACGCCGCGGGGCGGCGCGCCTACACCGACGACGACCTCGGATGGCTGGGGTTCCTGACCAAGCTGCGCCTGACCGGCATGCCCATCAAGCGGATGCGGGAGTACGCCTCCCTGCGTCACCACGGGGCGGCGAGCGCGGGGCGGCGCAAGGCGATCCTCGTCGACCAGCGTAAATCGGTCGCCGATCGGATCGCCGAGCTGCAGACCTGCCTCGACATCCTCGACTACAAGATCGACCACTACGACCAGGTGGAGCGCAAGGTGCTCGGCACCGGAGCCACCGTGGAGGGAATTTCAGCGTGATCAGCACCAGGAGGCTCGGCGGTCTGGAAGTCGGGGCGCAGGGACTCGGCTGCATGGGGATGAGCCAGGCCTACGGTGTCCGCGACGACGACACGGAGTCGATCGCCACCGTCCACCGCGCCCTCGAACTGGGCGTGACCCTGCTCGACACCGCGAACGTCTACGGTGCGGGAGCGAACGAAGAGCTGGTCGGCCGCGCGATCGCGGGCAAGCGGGATCAGGTCGTGCTGGCGACCAAGTTCGGCATCGTCTGGGACAAGGACGGCGGGATGTCCGCTCGCGGCGACGCGGCGTACGTCAAGCAGAGCTGCGAAGAGTCGCTGCGCCGGTTGAACGTCGACCACATCGACCTCTACTACCAGCACCGCGTCGACCCGAACACGCCGGTCGAAGAGACCTGGGGCGCGCTTGGGGAGCTGGTTCAGGAAGGCAAGATCCGCTTCGCCGGGATCTCCGAGGCCAGTGCCGAGACCATCCGCCGCGCGCACGCCGTCCACCCGGTGACCGCGCTGCAGAGCGAGTGGTCGCTGTGGACTCGCGGTATCGAAGGCGAGATCCTCTCGACCGCCCGCGAGCTGGGCGTCGGCATCGTGCCGTTCTCACCGCTCGGCCGCGGTTTCCTCACCGGCAGCGTGACGTCGGTGAAGGACCTGCCGGAGGACGACATGCGCCGCGGGCTGCCCCGGTTCGCCGAGGGCAACTTCGAGCGCAACATGGCCATCGTCGAGGCGCTGCGCGAGCTGGCCGAGCAGAAGGGCGTCACCGCGGGACAGCTGGCGCTGGCCTGGGTGCAGGCGCAGGGCGACGACGTGGTGCCGATCCCGGGCACCAAGCGCCGCAAGTACCTCGAAGAGAACACCGCCGCCGCGGAGCTGCAACTGTCCGAAGTGGACATCGAAGCCATCGAAAAGGCCGCGCCCGCCGAGGCGATCGCCGGTGAGCGTTACCCGGAGCGGCTCGCCCGCGCGGCCGGCAAGTAAACCCCGGAAGAATTGCGAGAAGAAATCATGACGGGTTCCACCCTGCCCGCACGCAGGCTCGGCACGCTGGAAGTCGGCGCGCAAGGGCTCGGCTGCATGGGCATGAGCGAGTTCTACGGCCAAGGTGACGACACCGAATCCATCGCGACGATCCACCGCGCGATCGAACTGGGCGTCACCCTGATCGACACCGCCGACATGTACGGCTTCGGCCGCAACGAGGAACTGGTCGGCCGCGCCCTCGCGGGCAAGCGGGATCAGGTCGTGCTGGCGACCAAGTTCGGCATCGTGCGCGACGAGGCGGATCCCTCGAAGCGCGGGGTCCGGGGCGACGAATTCTATGTGCGGCAACAGGTCGAGGCCTCGCTGCGCAGGCTGGACGTCGACCACATCGACCTCTACTACCAGCACCGCGTCGATCCGAACGTGCCGATCGAGGAGACGGCGGGCGCGCTGTCTTCACTGGTCGAGCAGGGAAAGATCCGGCATATCGGGTTGTCCGAGGCCGGTCCGGAGACGATCCGCCGGGCGCACGCCGTGCATCCGGTGACGGCGGTGCAGACCGAGTGGTCGCTGTGGTCGCGCGACATCGAGAACGAGGTCGTCCCGGTCTGCCGGGAGCTCGGCATCGGCCTGGTGCCGTATTCCCCGCTGGGCCGTGGTTTCCTCACCGGCCGCTTCAAGTCCAAAGAGGACTTCGCCGAAGGTGACTTCCGCCAGACGGCCCAGCCGCGGTTCGCCGACGGCAACCTGGAGCGGAACCTGGCGATCGTCGAGGCGCTGCGTGCGCTGGCCGAGCAGAAGGGTGTCACCGCCGGTCAGCTGGCGCTGGCCTGGGTGCAGGCGCAGGGTGACGACGTCGTGCCGATCCCTGGCACCAAGCGCCGCAAGTACCTCGAAGAGAACGTCGCGTCCGTCGGACTGAACCTGACCGCCGAGGACGTCGCCGCGATCGAGGAGGCGGTCCCCGCCGGCGCGGTCGCGGGGGAGCGCTACCCCGAGGAGTCCATGCGGATGCTGTCCCGCTGAACACGAAAAAGCCGGCGCCCCCGAAAAGGGCGCCGGCTTTTTTCGTTGTCAGAGCGAGGAGTTGACCGCTTCGACCACACCGTCGAGGGCCACCGTCTGCTGCTCGCGGGTCGCGAGACCGCGCACCGTCACGTTCCCGGCGTCCCAGTCCTCCTGGCCCACGATCACCACGGCCCGCGCCCCGGCCTTGTCGGCCCGGGTGAGCTCCTTGCCCAGCTTGCGGAGTTCGACGGGCGTGGACGTGCGCAGACCGGCCTTCCGGAGCCGTCCCGCGACCTCGCGCGAGGCGTCGGTGAGCTCTTCGACCACCGGGATCACCACGACGTCGACCTCGCTGCGCGGCTTCGGGGTGAGGCCGTGGGTGTCGAGGAAGTCGATCAGCGTGACGTCACCCATGCCGAAGCCGATCCCCGGGATCTGCTGCGACGTGAACAACGACGCCAGGTCGCTGTACCGGCCGCCGCCGAAGAGGGCACGACGGTTCTCCGGCGAGGTGTCGAAGACCTCGAACACGGTCGACGTGTAGTACGCGAGCCCGCGCACGATCATCGGGTCGAACGTGATCAGGTCCGCGGCGCCGCTGTTCAGCACCTTGACCAGGTTCGAGTTCTCCTTGACCTGCTCGGGCAGCTCGTCGAGCAAAGCCGCGCCCGACGACAGGATCTCGGTCAGCTTCTCGAACTGCTTGTCGGTCAGCCCGATCTCGGTCGCGGTGTCGCTCAGCTTCGTGCGGTCCGACTTCTCCCAGCGGTCCACCAGGGTGAACACCTGCGGGAGCTGCTCCGCGGTCACGCCGACGATGTCGGTGAGCGCCGAGGAGAGCAGGTTCCGGTCGTTGGCCCGTACCTGGAACATGTCCGGGGTCGCGCCGAGCGCGCGCATCATGTCGTGGATCAGCTCGAAGATCTCGATCTCGCAGTTCGCGCTGTCCGAACCGAAGATGTCCGCGTTGATCTGCCAGTGCTCGCGGACCCGGCCACGCTGCGGCCGCTCGTAGCGGTGGCAGTTCGGGTGGCTGTACCAGCGCACCGGGAACTGCAGCGATTTGGCGTTGCCCGCGATCATCCTGGCGACCGACGGCGTCATCTCCGGGCGCAGCGCCAGCCGCTCGCCGCCCTTGGTGGTCAGCGTGTACAGCTGCTGGTCGGCGATCTCCTGCCCGGACTTCCGCTCGTAGATCTCGGCGGGTTCGAGGATCGGCCCGTCGTAGCGGAGGAAACCCCGCAGTTCGAGCACGTCGTAGAGATGGCCGAACACCTGCGTCCGGACGGACATCTCGGCGGGCAGGAAGTCGCGGGTCCCCTTGGCGGGGGCTGTCGGCAGGTATTCAGGCACGTCAACAAGCTTAACCAGCGAAGGCGACGCCGTACGCGGTGGTCAGGATCGCCGCCCCGAGCAGCACCGCCCCGGCGCTCGTGACCCGCCCGCCGAGCTTGCCCTTGCCCGGCGCCAGGTGCAGGAAGAAGCCGCCGGACTGGGCGAGCACGCCGAACAGCAGCAGGAAGCACACGATCCACCTGGCGGCGTCCGGGAGCCCGGTCTGCCCGAGGATCTGCAGCGCGACCAGCGCGAGTACCAGCAGGACACCGGCGTGGGCGTGCCCGGCGCGGAACATCCCGCGCTGGTGTTCGGTCAGCTTCTTGTCGCGCAGGACGCCCATCAGCGCGTAGCCGCCGTACATCACCGTCGGCAGCGAAACGAGCGCGATGACGGTGAAGAGTTTGATCGGTCCTTCCATGAGGCAACGATAACACTGTTTTAAAACGCTGTCACCAAATTTGGCGTCCCACTTCCGGGAATCAGGCCCGAACGCCGCGCGAAAGGACCAGGCGGAGGTTCCGGAGGGCGGAAAGGTCGGCGAGCGGATCGCCGTCGACCACCAGGACGTCGGCGCTCAGCCCCGGGGCGAGCCGCCCGGTGACGTCGCCGAGGCCGAGCCCGGCGGCGGAGTCCTCGGTCGCGATCTCAAGGATCCGGCGCCTGCCGAAACCGAGCCATTCGTAGAGTTCGAGGGCGCCGACGGGGTCGTCGAAGACCGAACCGGGCAATCCGGCGTCCGTTCCCGCCAGGAGCGGGACGCCCAGCTCCTCCAGCCAGGACAGCCTGCCGTAGACGGTCTTGGCGAGCTCCTCACCCATGCGCTCGGCCAGCATCCGCCAGTTGCGGCTGCTGGTCGAACAGGCCGCGATGCCCTCGGCGGCCATCCGCTTGGCGACGCCTTCGCGTCGATCCTGCCGCTGAGGCCCGGTCATCCAGGTGCAGTGCTCGATCGTGCGGACACCCGCCTCGACCGACGCCTCGATCGCGTCGGCGCCGTGGGCGTGCGCCGCGACCGGGAGCCCGTGGCGCCCCGCGTGCTCGACGATCAGGCGCAGCGCCCGGACGTCGAACTGGGACTCCCACATGTCCGCGCCGCCCTCGGTGATCTGGCCGCCGCTGGCCATCACCTTGATCACGTCCGCGCCGGCGGCCGCGTTCGCGTCGATCAGGGCCCGGATCGCGTCGTCGTCACCGACCTCGCCGCCGAAGAAGTGGCAGTGTCCATTGAGGACGGTCAGGGGTGATCCCGCGGTCAGCAGGCGCGGAGCGGCGGCGCCGTCGGCTTCGAGCTCCGACCGGACCCGCGCGCCCAAGGCGTCGCGATCGCCGAGATCCCGCACCGTCGTGACCCCGCTGCGCAGCAGTTGCCCCAGGCGGTCCTTGGCGCCCGAGCGCAGGGCTTCGTCTTCGCTCGCCAGGAAGTTCGGCAGCATCTCGCGGGTGGCGTCGAACGCCAGGTGCACATGGGCGTTGAACAGGCCGGGCAACAGTGTCGCGCCGGGGAAGTCGAGTTTTTCGGCGTCCGGCGACGCCTGCGTCACGACCTCGGCGCGCGGGCCGGCCGCGAGGATGCGGCCGTCCTCGACGAGCACGGCGCCGTCTTCGACCGGCGTGCTCGGCCGCGGCAAGAGCCGGCTCGCCGTCAGCAAAAGCTGTGTCGTCATGCGTTGCTCCTGGAGACGGCGGCGGAGAGCGCGAGCAACGGCCGCACGTCGGATTCGATGTCGGAGGCGCCACCGGGGAGCACGAGTTTCGCGCGCCCGTCGGTCTCCTCGCCCGCGGTCTGCCGGGCGATCGCCGTCTTCAGCGCCTCGGCCGCCGCCCGCGGATCGTCCGCGGCGAGCGCGGTCAGATCGGTTTCCAGATAGGGACTCAGCTGCACGAGCCCGTCCCGGATCTCGATCACCCGGCGGTAGTACCGGCGGTGGACCGTGCGCGGGCGCCATCGTTCCCACGCCCCCTGCGGCGTGGTCCGGAGGACGATGTTCGGGTAGATCCCGGCCAGCGCGGTCCACAGCGGGGTGAGCTCGTCGTGGTGCCGCCGGTGCTGGCGGCGTCGTCGCAGCGCGGCGAACCGCGCGCGGGCGCCGGGGTAGGTGATCCCGGCGAGGAAGAGCACGATCCCGAGGATCACCAGTGGGACGGCGACGGCGAGCAGGAGCGGGATCGACGGCCCGAACGCCCAGGCGATCACGATGTAGAGCGCGCGGAAGACGCTGCCGGCGGAAAGGCAGATCAGTCCGGCGGCGCTGAGTTTCAGCCCGGTCTTCAGATGACGGTCGGCGGTGCGGATGTACCGGAAGATCCACCAGGCGCAGGCGGCGAGACCGTAGATCAGGTAGCTCCCGGCGCCCAGGTAGAACAGCGCCACCCCGGGCACGTGCACGAGCTTCGGGCTCAGCGCCAGCCCCCGTACCTCCGGCGGGGTGACGGCCATGGCGACCAGCATCAGCGCGATCGCCCCGGACAACGGGATCAGCTCGAAGAGGACACGCCGCGGCCTGCGCGGGCCCAGCGCGGAGCCGAGGAACACGATCAACAACGCGCAGACGCCGATGGCGAGCAGGATGTTGTTGACCAGACGGCCGGTGCCCTTGCCGGTCAGGCCGTCGAGCCAGCCGACGATGACCTTCTGCTGGGCCAGGAAGGAGCCGGCGACGCAGACGATCGTGATCGTGATCGCCCAGTTCGGCAGCAGCCGGGGCGCGCGGTACGTCTGGTAGATCCGCCAGGCGAGCGCGGTCGCGAACAGCACCATCGCCACGACGTTGACGGGGGAGAACAGTGAGTTCACAGCCACCCTTGATGGTCGCCCAGCGCGCCTTGGACGCGGCGGACGTCATCGTCGTCGGCGCGACGGGGAATCGTGTAGTTCAAGACCGACGCCCATTCGAGGATGATGGTCGCCACGGTCTCGGCTTCCCATTCGTGCGCCTCATCGTAGGAGGTGCGGCGTAAAGCGCGGTGTACCGCATCGCCGTCGAGGCCGGGGGCCGGGCCGCGCAGGAAGTCGGCGGGTTCGGCGTCGCCGCCGGGATGGTGATCGGCGAGCATATGCCCGAGCTCGTGCAGGATGATGTGGTCCTGGTGGGATTTCGTGGTCTCCTGCTGGAAGAAGATGTAGTCCGCCGAACCGGTGGCGATCCAGCAGCCGAACGGGCCCGGGACCTCGAGCGGATACGGCATCAGGCGGATCGGCCTGCCGCGCTGTTCGCCGAGCCGCTCACAGAGCACGCCGACGTCGAGCGGCGGCTCGATGTCGAGCTTGTGCAGCATCTTGCGGCAGCGTTTGCGGAGCTCCCGTTCCTTCATCGGTTCTCGTCCGGCTGCTCGCGCTCGGCCCGTTCGTAGCGTTCGACGAGCTCCAGCAGGTCCATCACCTGGCGGCGGCCCTGTGGGGAAAGCTCCTGCGCGCGCATGGCCATGAGTGTCGCCTCTCCGACCGGTTGGGGCTCCTGCTCGTCGAAGAAGTAGGTGATCGGCACCCCGAACAGTTTCGCCAGCGCTTCGACGTAGTGGATCTTCGGGTTGACCCGTTTGCCGGTGGCGAGCTGCTGGAGGTACGCGGGCGACATGGTGGGCCCGCCGGCGCGGTCGATCGCCGCGGACAGCTCGCGATAGCTGTGCGGGGCGCCTTCGTCCGCGCGCACCGAATCGATCAGCGCACTCAGTTTCTGGGCGAAGGTCTGATACGGCGACATGACCCCCCAACCGTTTCGAAGTCCCGTTCCGTAGTTGGAGTGTAACGCGATACAGCCTGTCCGCAGCTGTTGACAGTGCATGTATGCAGTGGTTTACAGTTGTCAAGCGGTTTCGTGCCGTGCCCGGCCTCTCGCTCCGGAATCCGTGCCCTGGGGGTGCACGGACGCCGGAGTGAGAGTCGTTTTTTCTGGTGGGTGCACAAGATCGTGCTGGATGTAGTACGCTGAGGCAGCCAAGGTTGATCGCCATCACGGCGAACCCTTGGCCTAGGCCTGTTGCCGGAGGTCGACCCCCAGGGCTTCCGGTGACAGGCCCCTTTACTTTCACCCCGCGCGGGTCAGGGCATCAGGGTGGCGGCCAGGGTGCCGCCCAATTCGAAACAGGCCTCGAGATCCGCTTTGCCCGGTTCGCCGGTGACGAGCACCGGTGAGGCCGCGCTTTCCCAGCCGAGGCCGGTCGTGATGGCCTCGATCCCGCGCACGGTGCCGGACGTGTCGTTGTTGCCGTGCACGAAGACCCCGAACGGCCGCCCCCGGGTGGAATCCAGGCACGGGTAATAGACGGTGTCGAAGAAGTGCTTCAGCGCGCCGGACATGTAGCCCAGATTCGCCGGGGTGCCGAGCAGGTAGCCGTCGGCGTCCAGGACGTCGGGCACGGTCGCGCCCAGCGCCGCGCGGCGCACGACGTCGACGCCCTCGATGTCCGGATGATTCGCGCCGGAGAGCACGGCTTCGAACATCGCCTGCGTCGAGGTCGACGGCGTGTGGTGGACGATCAGCAGCTTCGGCACGTCAGACCAGCCGGGACTCGATGTCGGTCCGGAGCGCGGCCAGCCGCGCGTCCGCGGCGGCCCGCGCCTCGGCGAGATCGCCGGTGACCGGCTCCTTGACCTGCAGGTACGCCTTCAGTTTCGGCTCGGTCCCGGACGGCCTGATGACGACACGCAGGCCCTCGCCGGTCAGGCGGAGGACGTCGGCGTCGGGCAGGAGGTCTTCCATCGTGACGCCGGTGCCGCCCAGCGCCGCCGGGGGTGTGGCGCGCAGGCCCGCCATCAGGCGCTCCCGCACCGAGAGATCGGTGACCCGCAGCGAGACCTGATCCGTCACGTGCACGCCGTGCTTCACGGCCAGCTCGTCGAGGACGTCCAGTGGCCCGCGGCCCGCCGCGCGCAGGGAAGCGGCCAGGCCCGCGGCGAGCACGGCGGCGGAGATACCGTCCTTGTCGCGCACGAAACCAGGATTCACGCAGAGGCCGAGCGCCTCTTCGTAAGCGAACACGAGCCCTTCGCCGGCGCGGACCAGCCATTTGAACCCGGTCAAAGTCTCCGCGTAGCGCGCCCCGAATTCCTTCGCGACCTCACCGAGCATCGACGACGACACGATCGTCGTGGCGACCAGCGGATCATTGGTGTCTACAGTGGACAGGACGTGCCAGCCGAGCAGGACGCCCGTTTCGTCCCCGCGCAGCATCCGCCACGAACCGTCCCGCTCGCGCACGCCCAGCGCGCAGCGATCGGCGTCGGGGTCGAGCGCGATCGCCAGATCGGCGTCGACCTCGGACGCCAACGCCAGCAAGAGATCCGTCGCGCCCGGTTCCTCCGGATTCGGGAAGGCGACCGTCGGGAAGTCCGGATCCGGCGTCGCCTGCTCGGCCACCAGATGGAGGTCTTCGAAACCGGCGCGCTCGAACGCGGCGCGCAAGGTCTCCGCGCCGACGCCGTGCAACGCCGTCGCGGCGACCTTGACCCCGCGTTCCCGGCCGCGCGGCAGCAGCGCGACCTTGGCGAGGTACGCGTCCCGGAGTTCGTCGCCCAGCACTTCGGCGCCGGGCTCGCGCGGCACGCTGATCGCCGGGGGAGCGGCTTCGATGGCCCGCTCGATCTGGCCGTCCGAAGGCGGGACGATCTGGCCGCCCGTCGCGTCGTAAAGCTTGTATCCGTTGTCCGCCGGGGGATTGTGCGACGCGGTGATCTGGATACCCGCCACCGCGCCGAGTTCCAGTACGGCGAACGCGAGCACCGGCGTGGGCAGCGGGCCGGGCAGCGTCTTCACCGCGAACCCGGCGGCCGTCAGCACCTCGGCGGCGGCCTTGGCGAAGGCCTCCGAACCATGCCGCGCGTCGCGGCCGACCACCACGACGCCGCCCGAATGTCCTTGTGCGGTCAGCCAGGCCGCGACGCCCGCCGTCGTCCGGGTGACGACCGCGACGTTCATCCCATTGGGGCCCGCGCGCACCGGGCCGCGCAGCCCGGCGGTGCCGAATTCGAGCGGTCCGGCCATCCGGTCCGCGAGCTCGTCCGCCGCACCGGCTTCGCCGCCCATCGCGCGGGCGAGGATGTTCTGCAGCTCGACGCGGGAATCGTCGTCCGGGTCGTCGGCGATCCAGCGGAACGCCCGATCCCGGAGATCCGAGGTCAAGGAAGTCGTCACCGAGTCAGCCTACGGGTACGTTGGAGAGGGTGCGATTGATCTTCACTTCTCTGGTGAGTCATGGTCATCTCTATCCCCTACTACCGCTCGCCGTCGCCGCTCGCGACGCCGGGCACGAGGTCGTGTTCGCCACCGGCGACGACATGCTGACGGTGGTCGAAAAGGCCGGTCTGGCAGTGGAAAGCGCCGGATTCGGGATGCGGGAGGCGTTCGAGACGATCGCCGGGCCCGACGCTCCCAAACCCCACGCCTCCGACGCTCCGCCCGAGTCGTTCCATCCCGTCATCGGCGAAGTGTTCGGAAATGTGCTGCCCCGCCGGTTCGTCGCCGATCTCACACCGGTGCTGGAGCGGCACCGGCCGGATCTCGTCGTCTACGAAAGCGGCAACGCCGGTGGCGCCATCGCCGCCCACCTCGCCGGGATTCCCGCGATCGGGCACGGTTTCGGCCGGTTCTCGCCGGATGACATCTTGGACGTCATCCAAGGACGCCTCGCGGAATTCATCGCGGAAGTCGGTTTGGCAGGTATGAGCCTGCCGTCCTTCGGCGATCCTGTCGTCGACATCTGCCCGGAATCGGTGCAATCGCCGGATTTCCTGGCCGGAGCGAACCGGATCCCGCTGCGTCCGGTCGGCTGGGCCGAACCGGGAGATCTCCCGGCGGGCGTGGTCGGCCGGGACAAGAGCCGTCCGCTCGTCTACCTCACCCTCGGGACCGCGTTCGGTGACGAAGACGTGTTGAAGCGGGCCATCGGCGGTCTGTCACGGCTCGACGCGGACGTCATCGTCGCGGCGGGCCCGACGGTGGATCCGGCGGCGCTGGGCGAAGTCCCCGGCAATGTCCGCGTCGAGGTTTGGGTGCCGCAGATCGATCTCCTGCCGCACGTCGACCTCGTGGTCCACCACGGCGGCAGCGGGACGACGCTGGGTGCCTTCGGCGCCGGGCTGCCGCAGCTGGTGCTGCCGCAGGGGGCGGATCAGTTCACGAACGCCGAGGCCGTCGTCGCGGCCGGGGTGGGCGCGCGGCTGATCGGTGCCGAAGCCGTCGAGGACGCCATTTTCGAGCAGGCGCGAAAGCTGCTCGCCGATGAGGCCGTTCTCGGTGCCGCGCGCCGGCTCGCCGACGAGGTCGCCGCGATGCCTTCGCCCGCGGAGGTCGCTCGGCGGCTTCCCGAGTTCGCCGGTTGAGAAGCGCCTCCTCGGATGTCATGAAAGGGTCGTTCAGGACGAAAGATGTCCTGAACGACCCTTTCATGACACTTCTCAGGCGCGGGAGACGAGTTCCTTGAGCAGGGTGCCCATGCGGGTGGCGGACTGGCGGCCCGCCTCCAGGACCTCTTCGTGGTTCAGCGGTTCCCCGGTCATCCCGGCCGCCAGGTTGGTCACCAGCGAAAGCCCGAACACCTCGACCCCGGCGGCGCGGGCGGCGATGGCCTCCAGCACCGTCGACATGCCGACGAGGTCGGCGCCGAGCGTCCGCAGCATGCGGATTTCCGCGGGCGTCTCGAAATGCGGTCCGGTGAGCCCCGCGTAGACGCCCTCCTCCAGCGAAGGGTCGATCTCGCGCGCGATGTCGCGCAGCCGCTTCGAGTACAGATCGGTCAGGTCGACGAAGTTCGCGCCGACGATCGGCGAGCGCGCGGTCAGGTTCAGGTGGTCGGAGATCAGCACCGGCTGCCCGACACGGAAGCCCTCGCGCAGGCCACCCGCGGCGTTGGTCAGCAGCACCGTCCCGGCGCCGGCCGCCGCGGCGGTGCGCACGTTGTGCACGACCGGGTCGATGCCCTTGCCCTCGTAGAAATGCGTGCGGCCCAGCAGGATCAGCGCGTGCTTCTCGCCCACGCGGACCGACCGGACGGTTCCCCCGTGCCCGACCGCGCCCGGCGCGGCGAATCCGGGCAGTTCGCCCAGCGGGATCTCCGCCTCGGGCTCCCCGATGACGTCCGCCGCCGGGCGCCAGCCCGAACCGAGCACGACGGCGATGTCGTGCTTCTCGACGCCGGTGCGTTCGGCGATGGCGGCGGCCGCCGCGACCTCGTTCTCACTCATGCGACGAGCGTATCCGGACGGTTCGCACGAGCAGGAACGCCACCAGCCCGAACGGCGACAGGAAGATCGTGAGCGCCAGGATCGGGCCGGTCACCAGCGGGTGGATCCGGTGCTCGCGGGATTCGAGGTACATCCAGCGCGCGATGAACAGGTCGAAGGCGATCAGATGCGCCCAGATCGTGGCCGCCCCGTACGGCGAGCCGGTGAACGCGCCGAGCACGCCGAGGTCCGGCCTGCTGACCGCCGTCCAGAGCTCGCCGAAATGCGCGATGGCGAGCACGAAGTACGGGATCAGCGGCAGCAGCGGCGTCCAGGGCGAGGACATGATCCGGCGGGTCCACGACCAGCCCGGCAGGAAGATCATCAGCAGCCAGAACGGCGTCGCCAGCGGGAAGGTCCAGGTGAACAGGGTTTCGACGCTCATCGCAGCGAGGCCTCCAGGTCCCTGTCCTTCGCCGGCCGCCCGATCGCGATCAGCCCGCTAAAGGCGACGCCCGCGGTCAGGAGGGCGAAGGCGGTGAGGGTCTGGGAGTCGGGGGCGACGATCGACTGGCCGCGCAGTGCCTGCCAGGTGAGCAACGCGAGCAGCCCCGCGTAGCCGACGCCGGCGATCACCACGAGCCGCAGGCGGAGGACGTCGTCGCGAAGCCGCGGGTAGCGCGCGGCCAGGACGCCGAGAGCGAGCGCGAGCAGCGGAAGCGCCTGAAGTCCGTGCAGGCCGAGGAAATGCGGGATCCGCAGGTCGCCGCCGACCGTGCTCCAGCCGAGGATCGGCAGGCCGGGGCCACCGTCGGGGAGGCCGACGGTGTGCGCGCCGATCATCGCGGACTGGCCGGTCGCGTCGAGCAGGGCCTGCTGGTCCGGGGTGGGGCCGCTCATCAGCGTCGCCAGCGAGATCCCGATCATGCCGAGGACCGCGCCGATCCTGGCCGCCCACGTCGTCGCGCGGTCGGGGAGCCGGGTGAACATGACGGCGATCGTCAGCACGAGGTTCACCACCCAGAGCACGGCGATCATCCCGCCCATGATCTGGAAGATCGTGTTGTCTAGCGGCGTCGCGTTGTTGAAGTGGCTCGCGCGGACGCGGGCGGCCTGGAAGATCACGAGTGCGTACTCGGCCCCGAAGATCACGACGAGCACGTTCGTCAGCCGGCTCGCGGTACGCCGGAACTTGGGCAGCAGGGAGACGAGCCAGCTCCAGGTGAAAAAGTACAGCGAGCCGGAAACGGCGAATTTGAACGGTTTCGCCCAGAGTGGCGCGCCTTCCAGCGTCCGCTGGTCGATCAGCAGGGCGAAAACGCACAGCACGGTGATCACGGCGAAGGCCTGCCCGCAGCGATACGAACCACGGTGCCAGGTGCGGGTTCTCTCGCGGAGATCGGTCAAGATGGTCATGGGTCCCTCCCAGAATAGATAGTCAAGCTCTCCGTTATGGGAAGCTAAACTATCCATCCTGAGAAGTCTTCAGGGAAGACCCTGGAACCGTCCCCGAGATCGGAGAGCTCACGCGTGCGGATGGCCGAACTGAGCGAGAAAACCGGGATCCCGGTCGCCACGATCAAGTACTACCTGCGGGAAGGACTGCTCCCGCCGGGCGAGCGGACCAGTCCCAACCAGGCGAAGTACGACGACGGGCACGTCCAGCGGATCAAGCTGATCAGGGCGCTGATGGACGTCGGCGGCCTTTCGCTCGCGACGGTCGGCGAGGTGCTCGCCGCGGTCGACGCCGGGCAGGCCAGCCCCCACCACGTCCTCGGTATCGCCCAGCAGGGCATCACGACCTCGAAGCGGGTCGTCGACGACGAAGCCCGCGAATGGGCGCTCGCCACGGTCCGTGACCTCGCCGACCGCCGTGGCTGGCCGTGCAAGGACGAAGACGACCTGGTCATCCAGGCCTTGGTCGGCGTCCTGTGCACGATCCGCGAGGTCGGGCACGGCTGGTATCTCGAGAAGCTCGACGCCTACGCCGAGATCGCCGACCGGACCGCCGACCTGGACCTCGAAGGGATCGCCGGGGTCGAGTCGCTGGAGCAGATCATCGAGATCGCCGTCGTGGAGACGGTTCTGGGCGACAGGCTGCTCTCGGTGTTGCGGAGGCTGGCGCAGCAGCGCGCGTCGAAGGCGTACTTCGCCCGGCTAGCCGTCGACGATGAACGACAGCGCGACCGGCTCGAAGATCCCGGTCTTCGCTGAGTTCTCCTGCTCGATGGTCGAGGTCACCGACAGGATCCACAGATCCGAGCCGCCGCTGAACAGGTCCATGTACGTCGTCCGCGTGATGCTCTCGTTCGTGGCGTCCCGGTTGCCGGCGGCGCGCTCGGTCGTCCGGTACGTGTACCGCTGGCTGTCCTCGCCCCGGCCGGGCACGGTGGTGGGCCCGCCGATGGGGGCGATCTCCGGATGCTGGCTCTTCAACCAGCTGAAGTAGGCGGGCGGCCGGCTCTCGGCCAGGAAACCGCTCAGCCGCTCGACCCGGATGGTCTGGCGGCCGTCGGGTGAGACGTACTGGACCACGGTGCTGGGCACACCCTTGGTGACGTGCGGGGCGACGAACTTCTGCCAGCCCTCCGGGACACCGAGGCTGAACCGGCCGCCCTTGAGGCCGTTCACCGTGCTGGCGTCACCCTGCTGAGTGATCAGTTTCGGCGGCGGCTGGGTGATGATCGTGTCGCCCTGCTGCACCTTCTCCGGCGGCCGCAGATCCTGTCCGCCGACGGTCCTCGCCAGCACGAACCCGCCGCCCGAGGCCAGCAGGAAGAGGACGACCGACGCGAGCGCCAGCACCACGGTGCCCGCCGTCGACCGGCCGGGCCGCCGAGGCGGCGGTGGCGTGACGGTCGGCATCGGCGCGAGTTCGACGGGAGGCGACGGCGCGGGCTGGTTCAGGAACGGCAGCGGGCCGGGATCGGCGGCGAGTTCGGAACTCGTGCCCTCGCCCGGCTTTTCCGGCGCGACCGGCTTGATCACCTGGGTGTCGGTGGCGTCCAGGTGCGCGGTGGTCTTCTTGCCGTCGGGCGTGTGGAACAGCTCGGCGGGGAAGAGATCGATGAGCGTCTTGGCCTGCAACGGGTACAGGCGGCGCCGCACCTCGCGCAGGGTGATCCGCTTCGACGGCTCCTTCTTCATGAGCGCGCCGATCACGTCGGCCAGCGGACCGGGGCCGGGCTTCGGCACCTTCCCGTTGACGACCTTGCCGACCGTTTCGAGCGGGTCGCCGTCGGCGTCGTACGGCGGCGAACCCTCGATGGCGGCGAACAGCGTCGCGCCGAGACCCCACAGATCGGCGGCGGGGACGACGGCGCCGCCGGAAGCGACTTCGGGCGCGATGTAGGCGGGCGAGCCCAGCATCATCCCGGTGCGGGTCATGGTGGCTTCGGAGACGTTGCGCGCGATGCCGAAGTCCGTGAGCTTGATCCGGCCGTCGCCCGCGACGAGGACGTTCCCCGGTTTGACGTCACGGTGGGTGATTCCGGCGGCGTGTGCGGCTTCGAGCGCGGACGCCACCGCGATGCCGACCGCCGCGGCCTGCTCGACCGTCAGCGGCCCGTGGTCGCGCAGGATATGCGCGAGGCTGCGCGACGGCAGCAGCTCCATCACCACGAACGGTTCGTCGTTCTCACGTGCGACGTCGTGCAGGATGATCACGTTCGGGTGGCTCAGGACGGCGATCGCGCGGGCTTCGCGCAGGGTCCGTTCGCGCAGTTCGTCGGCCTGTGACGCCGGGACGCCGGGCGGGAGGCGGACCTCTTTGACCGCGACGGGCCGGTGCAGGAACTCGTCGTAGGCCGACCAGACCGTGCCCATCGACCCTGATCCGATGACCGAGCGCAACCGATATCGCCCGGCGACTACACGCTTCTCATCGCCGGGACTCTCGCTGGACTCGGTGGTGTCGGACGGCACCGCCCAATTGTGTCGTATGCCCGTGTGGCGGACCTATGCGCCGTGCCCTGTCGGAGTGAACGGGCCGCCGGGACAGCGGTACCCGCGCGGAGCACTGTCGGGCGGTTAAGCGTGACTGGCGGGACGACACACGTGACTGACTGGACGACACACGTGATCAGACGGACGGAAGCCCGGCTGCGAGCGTGTCGTCCCTCCAATCACGCGTGTCGTCCATCTGAACACACGTGCCGTCCTGCCAGTCACGCGAAACCGCCACTCCCGACCAGCGCGGGCCGCCGGCCGCCGCCCCCTAAGCACCCCCTAGGCGCGACTAGCGTCACAGGTGGTGCCACTTGAGGGCCGTTAGCATCGATGGTTATGACGGAAGTGGCCGAAACGGAGTCAGTGCCGACCCCCGGAGAGCCCGAAGAGCTGGAGCTCGCGGCGGAGTTCCCGGAAGCGAGCCGGGACCAGTGGCGCGAGCTCGTCGCCGGCGTGCTGCGCAAGAGCGGCGCCATCGACGAGTCCTTCGACGGCCTGCCCGAAAGCAAGCTGGTCACGCGGACGTACGACGGCCTGGAGATCCAGCCGCTCTACACCGCCGAAGACACGGTCGAGGGGACAGGTTTCCCCGGTCTTCCGCCGTTCGTGAGAAGCGCCCGGCCCGAAGGCGCGGTGACGACCGGCTGGGATATCCGTGCCAGGTACGCGCGCCGCGACGCCAAGGCCACGAACGCCGCGATCCTCGCCGACCTCGAAGGCGGCGTCAGCTCGATCTGGCTGCGAGCCGGAGCGAACGGGGTCCCCGTCGCCGATCTGGGCGACGCGTTGAACGAGGTCTACGTCGATCTCGCGCCTGTCACCCTCGACGCGGGCGAAGAGTACGAGGCCGCCGCGAACGAGTTGTTCACGCTCTTCGCCGAGCGCGAGATCCCGGCGAGCGCGGTCACCGCGACCCTGGGTGCCGACCCGATCGGGTTGACCGCGCGCACCGGCACGGCGTATCCGCTCGCCCCCGCCGCGGAATTGGCGGCCCGCGTGGCCACCAGTCACCCGAAGGTGCGGACGATCGTCGCCGACGGCCTCCCGTTCCACGAGGCGGGCGGCTCGGACGCACAGGAGCTCGGCGCGGCCATCGCCGCGGGCGTCGCGTATCTGCGGGCGCTCACCGAAGCGGGGCTGGACGTCGACACCGCCGCCGGCCGGATCGAATTCCGGCTCGCCGCCACGGCCGACCAGTTCCTCACGATCGCCAAATTCCGCGCCGCGCGGCGCCTGTGGGCCCGCGTCACCGAGGTCTCCGGCGGCAAAGGCGCGGGGATGCGGCAGCACGCGGTCACCTCGCCCGCGATGCTGACCCAGCGCGACCCGTGGGTGAACATGCTGCGGACCACGCTCGCCTGTTTCGGCGCCGGGGTCGGCGGCGCGGACGCGATCACCGTGCTCCCGTTCGACGCCGCGATCGGCCAGCCGGACGCGTTCTCCGCGCGGATCGCGCGTAATACGCACGCCGTGCTGCTGGAGGAGTCCAAACTGGCCGGTGTCATCGACCCGGCGGGCGGCTCCTGGTACGTCGAGAACCTCACCGACGAGCTGGCCAAGGCCGCCTGGCGCGAATTCACCGCCATCGAGGCGACGGGCGGGATCGAGGCGGAACTGGCGTCCGGCGCGCTCGCCGCTCGGCTCGCCGAGACCTGGGAGAAGCGGTCGAAGCGGATCGGGACCCGTCGTGATCCGATCACCGGCGTCAGCGAATTCCCCAACCTGACGGAGAAAGCGGTCGTCCGCGACCCGCTCGACGACCTGCCGGGCGGCGGCCTGCCGCGCTACCGGTACGCCGGGGCCTTCGAGGCACTGCGAGACCGGGCGGACGCGCATCCCAGCCGTCCTCGTGTCTTCCTCGCCACGCTCGGCCCGGTCGCGGCGCATACCGCGCGGGCGAGTTTCGCGGCGAACCTGTTCCAGGCGGGCGGGATCGAGGCCGTGAACCCCGGCGCCCCCAAGGACATCCCAGCCGTCATCGCGGAATTCCGGGCCAGCGGAACGAAGATCGCCTGTCTCTGCGGAAGCAACACTTCCTACGCCGAAGAAGCGGACAGCGTCGCGAAGGCGTTGAAGGAAGCGGGCGCCACGTCGGTGCTCCTCGCCGGAAAACCCGGTGACCACCCCGATGTCACGGGCTACCTCTTCACGGGCTGCGACGCCCTGGAAATCCTGACCGGCACGTTGAACGAGCTCGGAGTGCAGTGATGACCATCCCGAACTTCGCCGGAATCGAACTCGGTTCTCCCGAACCGGCCGACCGTCCTCAGTGGACCGAAGCGCTGCAGGCCGCCACCGGCAAGGGCCCGGACGCCCTGGCCTGGGAGACGCCGGAGGGGATCGGCGTCAAGCCGGTGTACACGGCCGACGATCTGTCCGGAGTGGACTTCCTCGGCACGTATCCCGGTGTCGCGCCGTATCTGCGCGGCCCGTACCCGACGATGTACGTCAACCAGCCGTGGACCATCCGCCAGTACGCGGGTTTCTCCACCGCCGAGGAGTCGAACGCCTTCTACCGCCGCAACCTCGCCGCCGGGCAGAAGGGCCTTTCGGTCGCCTTCGACCTCGCGACACACCGCGGCTACGACTCCGACCACCCGCGCGTCGCCGGTGACGTCGGCATGGCGGGCGTCGCGATCGACTCGATCTACGACATGCGCCAGCTCTTCGACGGCATCCCGCTCGACAAGATGAGCGTTTCGATGACCATGAACGGCGCCGTCCTGCCGGTGCTCGCGCTGTACGTCGTCGCGGCCGAGGAACAGGGGGTCACGCCGGACAAGCTGGCCGGGACCATCCAGAACGACATCCTCAAGGAGTTCATGGTCCGCAACACCTACATCTACCCGCCGCAGCCGTCGATGCGGATCATTTCGGACATCTTCTCGTTCACGTCGCGGAACATGCCGAAGTACAACTCGATCTCCATCTCCGGCTACCACATGCAGGAAGCCGGGGCGACCGCCGACCTGGAGCTGGCGTACACGCTCGCGGACGGCGTCGAGTACATCCGCGCCGGGGTCGAGGCCGGGCTGGACGTCGACAAGTTCGCGCCGCGTCTGTCCTTCTTCTGGGCGATCGGGATGAACTTCTTCATGGAGGTCGCGAAACTCCGCGCCGCCCGCCTTCTGTGGGCGAAGCTGGTGAAGGGCTTCGAACCCAAGTCGTCGAAGTCCCTGTCGTTGAGGACGCACTCGCAGACCTCCGGCTGGTCGCTGACCGCGCAGGACGTCTACAACAACGTCGTCCGCACCTGCGTCGAGGCGATGGCGGCGACGCAGGGCCACACGCAGTCGTTGCACACCAACGCCCTCGACGAGGCCCTCGCGCTGCCGACGGACTTCTCCGCCCGCATCGCGCGGAACACCCAGCTCCTGCTGCAGCAGGAATCCGGCACCACACGCGTCATCGACCCGTGGGGCGGCAGCGCGTTCGTCGAGAAGCTGACCTACGACCTCGCACGCAAGGCGTGGGGGCACATCACCGAGGTCGAGCAGGCGGGCGGGATGGCCAAGGCGATCGACGCCGGTATCCCCAAGCTGCGCATCGAAGAGGCCGCGGCGCGGACTCAGGCGCGGATCGACTCCGGCCGCCAGCCGGTGATCGGCGTCAACAAGTACCAGGTCACCGACGACGAGCAGATCGACGTGCTCAAGGTCGACAACGCCGGCGTGCGCGCGCAGCAGCTGGAGAAGCTGCGGCGGCTGCGTGAAGAGCGCGACGAGGACGCCACGCAGGACGCGCTGCGGCGGCTCACCGCGGGCGCGGAGTCCGACGGGAACCTGCTCGCGCTCGCCATCGACGCCGCGAGGGCGAAGGCCACCGTCGGCGAGATCTCCGACTCGCTGGAGAAGATCTGGGGGCGCCACTCCGGTCAGATTCGTACGATCTCCGGTGTGTACCGCGAGGAGGTCGGCAAGACCGAGAACGTCGAGCAGGCGCGCGAACTGGTCGAGAAGTTCGCCGAGGAGGAAGGCCGCCGTCCCCGGATCCTGGTCGCGAAGATGGGCCAGGACGGCCACGACCGCGGCCAGAAGGTGATCGCGACCGGCTTCGCCGACATCGGTTTCGACGTCGACGTCGGCCCGCTGTTCTCCACGCCCGGCGAGGTCGCGCGGCAGGCGATCGAGGCGGACGTGCACGTGATCGGTGTTTCGTCGCTGGCCGCCGGGCACCTCTCGCTGGTGCCCGCGCTGCGCGCCGAACTCGCCGAGCAGGGCCGCGAGGACATCATCGTCGTGGTCGGCGGCGTCATCCCGCCGCAGGACTACGAGGAGCTGCGCGCGGCGGGCGCGGCGGCGATCTTCGGCCCCGGCACGGTGATCGCCGAGGCGGCGATCGACCTCATCGGACAGCTGACCGCCCAGGAGTCCTGAACCTTGGCGCGCAAGATCGACGTCGGGGCGCTGGCCAAAGGTGTCCTCGCGGGTGACCGCGGCCTGCTGTCGCGGGCGATCACGCTCGTCGAGTCGAACCGGGACGACCACCGGGCGCAGGCGCAGGAACTGCTGGTCGAGCTGCTCCCGCACGCGGGCGGCGCACGGCGCGTCGGCATCACCGGTGTCCCCGGTGTCGGCAAATCGACCTTCATCGACCAGCTCGGCACGGATCTGACCGAGGCCGGGCACAAGGTCGCCGTGCTGGCCGTCGACCCGTCGTCGACGCGGACCGGTGGTTCGATCCTTGGCGACAAGACCCGGATGGCGCGGCTCGCTGTGGACCCGAAGGCGTTCATCCGCCCTTCGCCGACCTCGGGCACGCTCGGCGGTGTCGCCCGGGCGACCCGCGAGACGATCGTGCTGATGGAAGCGGCCGGGTACGACATCGTGCTGGTCGAGACCGTCGGCGTCGGGCAGTCCGAGGTGACCGTCGCGAACATGGTCGACTGCTTCCTGTTCCTGACCCTGGCCCGCACCGGAGACCAGCTGCAGGGGATCAAGAAGGGCGTCCTCGAACTGGCGGACGTCATCGCGGTCAACAAGGCCGACGGCGACCACGAACGCGACGCGAAACGCGCGGCCCGCGAACTGGCGGGCGCGCTGCGGATGATCTACGGCCGCGACGCCGAGTGGACACCCCCGGTGCTGACCTGCAGCGCGCTCACCGATGTCGGACTCGACGAGGTCTGGGCCGAGATCGGCCGTCACCGTGACGTTCTGACCGCTTCGGGTGAACTGGACGAACGGCGACGACGGCAGCAGGTGGAGTGGACCTGGGCGATGGTCCGCGAACAGCTGCTCGGGCGGCTCGCGGCGCATCCGGACGTGCGAGCGGTCGTTCCGGACGTCGAACGGGCGGTACGGGACGGTGAGCTGACCCCGACGCTGGCCGCGCAACGGATTCTGGAGGCGTTCTCCGGTCCTCCGCGTGGCGGCTGACGCGGGAACCCGGCAGAGTGCAGAATCGGATCCGCGCTACGCCGACGAAAGGGAGTCATGCCGAAAAGGTCTCGTCTCGGGCAGCTGGCCGGGCTGGTCGCCGCCGGGCTGGTCGTCTGCGCGCCCGTCGCGCAGGCCGTTGAGATCCAGGCGCCCGCGCCGGTGATCATGCAGGCAGCGGCGGTGCAGGACGTGCTCGAGCAGGCGCCTCCGGGGCCGGTGCTCGACCCCGCCGAGACCGACAAGGCCAACAGCCAGGAGACCAAGAACAAGGTCATCGCGGGGATCGCCGCGGCCATCCTGCTCGGCTTGGTGATCCTCGGCCGCCGCTCCCGTTCCAAGAAGAAGAAGTCCTGAACCGCTACCCGTAAGTAGAAGGACTCTCCGCTTAGCCCGGGCCGAACTCTCGCAGCCGTTCATCGCAGATCCACTACCGGCCGTCTCCGCCTCGATCACTCGACGAGCGGCTTGTCATCTGCATGGTGCACGATCTATCGCAAATGCGTATCACAGATCGAACGGCACCCAGCGTGCCTTCAGCGACCACTCGTACGGTGGTAGACGAAGGTGACTGTGTTGCGGGAGGAGGTGCGGCGTGACGGTGCTCGATTCACGTCCGGACATTCCAGGCGACCCCGAGGGTCGCGTCGTTGCCCCTATAGAGGCGCCCACCGCGCTGATCTCCGAGGCCGGCGTCAGCATGGCACCTGTGCATGATCTGGGTGCCGGGCGTGGCCCCTTCTGGCTCGACGACTGGCTCCGCGCGAACGCCACCGACGTCGTCGCGTGGCGTCGTCGCATCCACGCGCACCCGGAGCTCTCCCGCCACGAGTTCGCCACGACCGAAATGGTCATGTCCCTGCTCCGCTCGGTGGGGCTCAAGCCATGGGTGCTGCCTTCGGGCACCGGCGTGGTGTGCGACATCGGCAGCGGCGACCGCTGCGTCGCGCTGCGCGCCGACATGGACGCCCTGCCGCTGACCGAGGCCACCGGGCTCCCGTATGCCTCCAAGACCGACGGCGCCGCGCATATGTGCGGGCACGACGCGCACACCGCGATCCTCCTGGGCGCCGCCCGGGCGCTGGCGGGCGCGCCGGAGCTGCCGGGCCGTGTACGGCTGATCTTCCAGCCCGCCGAGGAGGTCATGCCCGGCGGCGCGCTGGACATGATCGCCGCGGGCGCGATGGAAGGCGTCGAGCGGATCTACGGGCTGCACTGCGACCCGCGGCTAGAGGTCGGCAAGGTCGGGCTGCGCGTCGGCGCGCTGACCTCCGCCGCCGACCTCATCGAGCTGCGGCTCACGTCGCCGGGCGGGCACACCTCGCGGCCGCATCTGACCGCGGACCTGGTGCACGCGCTCGGCACCGTGATCACGTCGCTGCCCGCGGTCCTTTCGCGGCGCGTCGACCCGCGATCCGGGACCGTGCTGGTCTGGGGCGCGGTGCACGCCGGGCAGGCCGCCAACGCCGTCCCGCAGGACGGGGTGCTCCGCGGCACGCTGCGGACCGCGGACCACGAGGTCTGGACGATGCTGGAGCCGCTCGTCGCGGCTTCGGTGGAGTCGCTGCTCGCGCCGACCGGGGTCGGGTTCTCCCTCGACTATCGCCGCGGGGTGCCGCCGGTCGTCTCCGATCCGGAGTCGCACGCCCTGATGCGGGCCGGGGTCGAGGCCGCGCTGGGCGAGTCCGCCGTGGCCGGGACCGAGCAGTCGTCCGGTGGCGAGGACTTCGGGTGGTACCTGGAGCACGTCCAGGGCGCCTTCGCGCGTCTCGGTGTGTGGTCCGGCGAAGGCCCGATGGCCGACATCCACCGCCCGACCTTCACCCTCGACGAGCGTTCGCTCCTGTGCGGGGTCCGCACCCTGGTCCACACGGCTTTGGCCACCCTGGCCTGAGTTCCGCCCCTAATCACGCGAGTTCCGTCTTCAATCACGCGAGTTCCGCCCCTGTGCACGGATGTTCGCCCTAACGGGTCCGGACATCCGCGCACAGGGTTATCCACAGCCTGGGCCAGTTATCCACAGCTTGGGAATACGGGTCTTCCCAAGGCCGATCCGATCTTCGATCCTCGAAGACGTGATCAACTGGGGAGGACGTCATGGGGTGGTCTCGCGTAGTGAGGCCGACAGGATCTTGGGGCGGAGAGCCGTCCTCGAAGGCTTGGCGCGCGGTGCGCTGGCGCAGCCGTGGCGAGGCGTGGTCGTCCACGCCGCGGATCTGCTCAAGCTGCCGACTCTGGCGCAGGCGGCACTGCTCGCGATCGGGCCGCCCGCAGCGCTGTCCGGTGTCACTTCTCTTGCCCTGCATGGGATTTCGGCTGTGGAAGGCACCACGGTCCACCTGACCGTCCCGTACTCGAGACGGGTCGGATCGAGGTCGGGGCTCGTGGTGCACAGGGCGGAATTTCACCCGTCCGATATCGTCGAACTGGACGAACTTCCCGTGTTCTCGGTGGATCGCGCGCTGGCCGATCACCTCTGCGACGGCGACGAGCGAACAGCGTTCGCCGCACTCGACGAGGCCATGCACAACCTCGCGCCGGACCATCGGGCGGTCCTGCACGCCAACGTCCGGGATCGCCTTCTCGACCGTCGCGACCGGCGAGGTATCCACAGGGCCCAGATGCTGCTCGCGCTCGCGACGGGCGAGGCCGAATCGCCGTCGGAGAGCATCCTTCGCTTGATCGTCGTGGAGGCCGGGCTGCCGGTGCCGGTCGCCCAGTACGAGATCGGCACCATCGATGGACGGAAGCTCTACGTCCTCGACCTCGCGTGGCCTGAGCTGCGTATCGCCCTGGAGTACGACGGCTACGCCGCTCACGAGGGCAGGCAGGACTACGACGCGGCGCGGGACGCCCGGATGGCGGCGCGCGGATGGATCACGGTTCGTGCGAAGGCGGCCGACCTGCGGGATCCGCGACGGTTGCTGGCCGAGTTGCGGGGCGCCTTCGAGCGTCGCACGGCGCGACTCGCGTGATTGGAGCCGGAACTTGCGTGATTGGGGGCGCGACTCGCGTGATTGGAGGCGGAACTCGCGGGGTCAGCCGGAGATGCCCTGGCAGGGGCGGGTGCGGAGGGCGTCGACGTAGTCGGCGGGCGCCCCGGCGGCCTCGGCCGCGTCGGCCAGCACGCCGAGGTAGCGCGCCGACGGGAGACCGCCCTCGTAGGCGTCCAGGACGTACAGCCACGCCAGCACGGAGCCGTCCATGGTCTGCACGCGGAGCCGGATCTTGGAGTGGATGCCCAGCTCGCCGCCTTCCCAGCGGTCGAGATTGGGCTCGTCCAGCGAGGTGACGTCGTACAACACCACGAAGACCCGGGAGCCCGGGTCTTCGACGATGGTCGCCAGCGCGCCTTCCCAGCCGAGGTCCTCGCCGCCGAAGGTCAGCCTCCAGCCCTCCAGCCAGCCGGTGCCGGCCATGGGCGAGTGAGGAGCACGCTCCAACATCTGGGAGGGCTCCATATTGGATCCATACGCGGCATACAACGGCACGGCCACAGCCTAGCGACCCAGCGGTCACCCGGCTGGACGCACATGCCGTGTCCGGCCACTCAATCCGCCCAACGGTCGCCCGCGTACGGTAAACGCAGTCACAGACACCGCTGCGAGGAGGAGACCAGTGACCAAGATCGTGATCATGGGCGGAGGCCCCGCCGGTTACGAAGCGGCACTGGTCGCGGCCCAGCACGGAGCCGACGTCACCATCGTCGAACGCGACGGTCTCGGCGGCGCGTGCGTGCTCTACGACTGTGTGCCGTCGAAGACGTTCATCGCCTCTTCCGGCGCGCTCGCGAACATGCACGACCTCCGTGAGCTCGGCATCAACACCGACATGGCCGACACCAGCGTCGACCTGCCGACCGTCCACGGCCGCGTGAAGGGCCTCGCGCTCGCGCAGTCCGCCGACATCCGCGCCCGTGTCCAGCGCGAGGGCGTCCGCGTCGTCATCGGCCAGGCGCGCTTCGACGACGACGAGGCCGGGCTCGCCACGCACAAGGTCGCCGTCACCGCCCCCGACGGCTCGACCGAGGTGCTCGACGCCGACGTCGTCCTCATCTCGACCGGCGCCACGCCGCGGGTGCTGCCCGGCGCCGTGCCGGACGGCGAGCGCATCCTCGACTGGCGTCAGCTCTACGACCTGCGCGAGCTTCCCGAGCACCTGGCCGTCATCGGTTCGGGTGTCACCGGCGCCGAGTTCGCCTCGGCCTACACCGAGATGGGCGTCAAGGTCACCGTCGTGTCCAGCCGCGACCGCGTGCTTCCGCACGAGGACGCCGACGCCGCCGCCGTGCTCGAAGAGGTCTTCTCCCAGCGCGGCACCACGGTCGTCAAGCAGGCCCGCGCCGACAAGGTCGAGCGCACCGAAAAGGGCGTCGAGATCCACCTCTCCGACGGCCGCGTGATCGAAGCCAGCCACGCGCTGATGACCGTCGGTTCGGTGCCCAACACCACCGACATCGGCCTGGAGAAGGTCGGCATCGAGCCCGGCCCCGGCGGCTTCATCGGCGTCGACCGCGTTTCCCGCACCAGCGCGCCCGGTATCTACGCCGCCGGCGACTGCACCGGGGTGCTCATGCTCGCTTCCGTGGCCAGCATGCAGGGCCGCATCGCGATGTGGCACGCGCTCGGCGAGGGTGTCGCGCCGATCAAGCTCAAGACCGTCGCCGCCAACGTGTTCACCCACCCCGAGATCGCGACCGTCGGCATCAGCCAGCAGGCGATCGACTCGGGTGAGGTGCCCGCCCGCACCATCATGCTCCCGCTCGCGACGAACGCCCGCGCGAAGATGGAAGGCCTGCGACGCGGTTTCGTGAAGCTGTTCTGCCGCCCCGCCACCGGCGTGGTCGTCGGTGGGGTGGTCGTGGCGCCGACGGCGAGCGAACTCATCCTTCCCATCGCGCTCGCCGTCCAGAACCAGCTCACAGTGGAACACCTGGCACTGACATTTTCGGTGTACCCGTCGCTGTCGGGGTCGATCACGGAGGCGGGCCGTCAGCTAATGCGGCACGACGACTTGGACTGATCTCCGTCGGCCGAGCAACCTTCGCGGGGGTGCCCGCGTCTAGCGCATGTCGGTGTTTCGTTGACAGCTAGGGGTTTTTCGTGATTCGCAGGGTGCTCGCCGGAGTGGTGGCGATCGGTGCGGCGGTGCTGGCGGGGCCGGCGACCGGCTTCGCTCAGCAACCCCAGCCGGATCCCGGTGTCACCGTGCAGCTCAACGACGACACGGCCTATGAACTCGGGCTCGTCAACAAGTACGTGCACGGTGACGCCAACGTGGCGCTGGCGCAATGCCCCGGCGGAGACGGCATGAAGGCGCCGACGTCGACGACGTTCTCTTCGCCGGTGCTGACCATCGGGAAGTACGACTTCGGCCCGCTCATCGGGGTCCCGGCGAATGTCAGCGCCGACGTCGAACTCAAGGCGGGCACGGCGCCGGGTAGCTACCCGCTGACCGTCAACTGCAACGGAAAGTCTTATACGGCAACGTTTTCCGTTCCGCCCCGGCAGGTGAGTGCGGTACCCGCCGGTGGCGCTCGTGCCGGTGACGGCAGCATGGCGTCCTGACTTCGTCTTTTCGAGCCGCCCTCGGACCAGTTCCGCGGCGGGCGGAGAGGTGAGCCTCCTTCTGGTCCTTTGCGGCCAGGTGGGATGGAGGATGGATGGACCATCAGTCCGGCACACCTCAGAATCAGAGGCATGAATCCGACCCTCCTGGCAGCGTTGATCGCTGCGACGGCCACGGCTGCCGGATGGATCGTCAACAGTGCACTGACAAACCGGGCAGAGCTGAGGCGGAGACGGGCGGAGGCACGGCTCACGCACGTAGAACGGCAGCTGGAGCAGCTCTATGGGCCGCTTCTGTTCTTAGTGAAAGAGGGGCGTTCAGCGTGGCACGACTTCTGCGACACACTCGGGCGCAACGTCGTGTTCCTGGATGGCAAGCCGCTCAGCGACAAGGAGAAGGCAAGCTGGTTGTTCTGGGTGGACCATGAGTTCATGCCGCGTAACGAGGCGATCCAGAGTCTTTTGTCGTCGAATACACACCTTATTGCGGGCGATCAGATGCCAGACTCCTTCATGGCATTCATCGAGCACCACAACGCCTGGCGCGTGACGCATCTGCGGTGGAAGAAGGACGAGGTGCCGTATTCGTGGCACTCCAAGGTGGACTGGCCGATGGATTTCGAGACGGACGTGATCGAATCCTACGAACGGCTCAAGAACTTGCAGATCCAGATGGCAGGCTTGGTGAGAGGCGTGGAGGCCTGACTGTCCACGGCGCCGTCCCGGTCGCGAATTCGGCGCGCCGGCAGAGCAGCGCGATGGGTCGCGTACTGGCCGGACCTGATCCTTTTCGATTTTCGTCCACTTTTCAGAGGTAATCCAAAGAAGCTCACATTTATGCTCGCTGTCGGCTTCCTTCTCCCCCCCGCTGGGGGCACCGGCGATCGCGACCATTTCGTGACCCGGGCGGGCAACCGTCCGGCCGCGTGTGGCGTTTGCCAGGTGTGGGGTGAACGGCGAGCCCCCGGAGGTGAACGTGAAAGCGAACTGGTCGCGGGGGCGACGGGCGCCGCTGGTGCTCGCGGCCGTCCTGCTGGCCGTCTTGGCGACGCTGGCGATCGTCCTGTCCGGTCCGCGGGAGACCGGCCAGGCCGCACCTCCGGCGAGCGCGGAGCGGACCGAGGTGCCGGTGGCGCCGGGCGAGGAACCGGAGGCCGAGCCGGGCGGTGGGATGCCGAAGGCCGATCCGGTGTCGATCGACGTGCCGAAGATCGAGGCGAAGTCCAGCCTGATCCCGCTCGGGCTCAACGCGGACAACACCATCGAGGTGCCGCCGGTGACCCGGCCGTTGCAGGCGGGCTGGTACGTGAACGGTCCGACCCCGGGGGAGGTCGGGCCGTCGGTGATCCTCGGGCACGTGGACGGGAACAAGCAGAAGGGCATCTTCTTCCGGCTGAAGGAACTGGCGCCCGGCGACAAGGTCTCGGTCGCCCGCAAGGACGGCACGACGGCCGAGTTCGCGGTCACGAAGGTCGAGCGGGTCGCGAAGGACAAGTTCCCCACCGACGCCGTCTACGGCGACACCACCGAACCGGAACTGCGGCTCATCACCTGCGGCGGGGTCTTCGACAAGGCGTCACGCAACTATCTCGACAACATCATCGTTTTCGCCCGGTTGATCGCGAGGTGAGTTCCATGATCCGATCCGCTTTGGTGCTGGCGTGCGGGGTCGCACTGGTCGCCCCGGCCGTCGCGTACGCGCAAGACACCCCGTCCACGAGCCGGAAGGCGGATCCGTACCCGTTCCTCGGGCTTTCGCCTCGGCAGGCGGCCGCGGGGGAGGAGATCCTGGTCTCGGTCGGTTGCCCGGTCGGCGAACTGGGTGAGGTGAAGTCGAAGGTACTCGATCACATCGGCGAATTCACGGTGACCAACGAGGTTCCGGTGATCCAGGGGGCCGTCGCGCACATCGACGCCGAGGCGCGGCCCGCGTTCTACGCGATCACGGCGATCTGCAAGACCACGACGATCACGGCGAACCTCCAGGTCGTGCCGGACAAGACGCCGACCTCGTCGAGTAAGCCGAAGCCGACTGTGCTGCCGAAGCCTTCTTCGCCGGGGAAACCGGCTTCGGGCCGTCAGGTTTCGAAGATTCCGGTGGGGGCGCCGCAGACCGGGGGCGGGGCGCTTTCTCTCCTGGGTGGCCAGGACGGTTCTATTGCGGGGTAAGGCAAAGGTTGTGACACGCGATCGCAGACGGCCACGAGCCGACCGTCCACCGCACCGCCACCTTTGCCCATACCACTCACGAGCGTTTCGTCGCCGAAGGCAACCGATTCCCTTTCCCGCTGGTGTTCTCGATGCGAGGGCTCGCAGTGAGGGAGAAAGATCATGGGAATGAAGGGAATCGTCGCGGGCGCAGGTTTGCTCGCGATGACGGCGGGAGTGCTCCTCGCTCCTCAGGCGTCGGCGACCGCGCCGCCGCCGAAACTGTCGGTCAGCCCGTCGAAGGTCGCGCCGGGGCAGGCGCTGGAATTCACGGCGAGTTGCCATGGCACGCGCACCGCGGTGACGTCGGCCGGTTTGACCGGTCCGGTCACGCTCCAGGCCCGGCCGGGCTCGGGTGACCAGGCGCCGTACATCGGGCACGGAAAGGCCGCGGGGAAGACCGGCAAGTTCAAGGCGAGTTTCCGTTGTGACGGCGGGCCGAACCTGCCCGCCGCCAGTGGGACGGCGACCGTCGAGTTCGAGATCGCCTGCCCGCCGACGACGTCCACCACGCCCACCAAACCGCCGTCGAGCAGCAAGCCCCCGTCCAGCAGTCAGCCGCCGTCGAGCAGCGCGCCGTCCAGCAGCGCGCCGTCGTCGAGCTCGGCACGGGTCGTCCCGGCCGCGTTGACGAAGCCGTGCGGCACGCCGGGCAAGACACCACAGGTGAAGGTCACGCCCGCCGGTGCTCCGCAAACCGGCGGTGGCGCTTTCGGCTAGCCCACTTGGCGCATTTAGTCCTCTGAATGCGCCAAGCGCGTGAAGGCCCCCTTCCCTCGGCTGAGCCGAGGGAAGGGGGCCTTCACGCGCGAAACGACAGGTCAGTCTTCGTCGACCCAGTCGAAGGTCTTCGTGACCGCCTTCTTCCAGTTCCGGTACTCCGACTCGCGGCGGGCCTCGTCCATCGACGGGTCCCACTGCTTGTCCTGCGCCCAGTTGTTGCGGATGTCGTCCTCGCTCTTCCAGAAGCCCACGGCGAGACCGGCCGCGTATGCCGCGCCGAGCGCGGTGGTCTCGTTGACCACCGGCCGGATCACCGGCACGCCGAGGATGTCGGCCTGGAACTGCATGAGCAGCTCGTTGACGACCATGCCGCCGTCGACCTTCAGCGACTTCAGCGGGACACCGGAGTCGGCGTTCATCGCGTCGATCACCTCGCGCGACTGGAAGGCCGTCGCCTCCAGGACCGCCCGTGCGATATGCCCCTTGTTGACGAACCGGGTGAGGCCGACGATCGCGCCGCGGGCGTCGGAGCGCCAGTACGGCGCGAAGAGCCCCGAGAACGCCGGCACGAAGTACGCGCCACCGTTGTCCTCGACGGTGCGGGCGTGCTGCTCGACCTCGGCCGCCGAACTGATCAGGCCGAGGTTGTCCCGCAGCCACTGCACGAGCGAACCGGTGACCGCGATCGAGCCTTCGAGCGCGTACACGGTGTCGTTCGAGCCGATCTTGTAGCAGACCGTGGTGAGCAGCCCGTTGTCCGACATGACCTTTTCGGTGCCGGTGTTGAGCAGCATGAAGTTGCCGGTGCCGTAGGTGTTCTTCGCTTCACCCGGCGAGAGGCACGCCTGTCCGAAGGTCGCCGCCTGCTGGTCGCCCAGGATGCCCGAGATCGGGACGCCGGCCAGCGCGCCCTTCTCCCGGACCTTGCCGTAGGTCTCCGACGACGACCGGATCTCCGGGAGCATCGACAGCGGGATCGTCATCTCTTCGGCGATCTCGGCGTCCCAGGCCAGCGTGTCGAGGTCCATCAGCATGGTCCGCGACGCGTTCGTCGGATCGGTGACGTGCACGCCGCCGTCGACTCCGCCGGTCATGTTCCACAGCACCCAGGTGTCCATGTTGCCGAAGATCAGATCCCCGGCTTCGGCCTTCGCGCGGGCGCCGTCAACGTTGTCGAGGATCCACTTGATCTTCGGCCCGGAGAAGTAGGTCGCCAGCGGCAGGCCCACCTTCGCGCGGTAGCGCTCCTGCCCGCCGCCGAGCGCCCCCAGATCGCTGACGATCTTGTCGGTGCGCGTGTCCTGCCACACGATCGCGTTGTACACCGGCTTGCCGGTGGTGCGGTCCCAGACCAGCGTGGTCTCGCGCTGGTTGGTGATGCCGACCGCGACGATGTCGCTCGCGACCAGGTCCCCCTTGGCCAGCGCGCCCGCGGCGACGGCCCGCGTGTTCTCCCAGATCTCCTCGGCGTTGTGCTCGACCCAGCCCGCCTTCGGGAAGATCTGCTCGTGCTCCCGCTGGTCTACGGCGACCACCCGGCCGGAGTGGTCGAAGATCATGCAGCGGGTCGACGTGGTGCCCTGGTCGATCGCGGCTACGTACGAAGTCATCGAAAACTCCAGTCTCAGGTGAGGTTGTGGACGGCGAGGAAGAGCAGGGCGGCCAGGGCACCGCCGACCAGCGGGCCGGCGACCGGGACCCAGGAGTAACCCCAGTTCGGGTTGGCCTTGTTCTTGATGGGCAGCAGGAACGCGTACGCGATGCGGGGGCCGAGGTCTCGGGCCGGGTTGATGGCGTAACCGGTCGGGCCACCGAGGGACTGGCCGATGACCAGCACGACGAACGCTACACCCGCGTAGCCGAGCGCGGAGTTGCCGAAGTTCGGCGTGCCGCCCTCACCCGTGGCGTTGGCGTAGACCGGGCTGAGCAGGATCCACGCGACCAGTACGAAGGTGCCGATGATCTCGGTGACGAGGTTCCACGCCTTGTTCGGGATCTGCGGCGCGGTCGAGAAGATGCCGAGCGTCTCGTCGCGCTGCGGGTGGTCGTCGAACTGCAGCTTGTAGGCGGCCCAGCAGAGCACGGCGCCGAGGATCGCGCCGACCATCTGCCCGGCGAAGTAGATCGGGACGTCCGCCCACTTCGTCTTGTCCGCGATGGCGAGGCCCAGTGTCACCGCGGGGTTCAGGTGCGCGCCGCTCGGCGCGGCGATGCTCGCACCGGCGAAGACCGCGAACGCCCACCCGAAGGTGATCATCACGACGCCACCGTTGTGACCGTTGTTCTTCCGCAACACGTGGTTGGCGACCACGCCGTTACCCAACAGGATCAGGACCGCCGTTCCCAGCAGTTCCCAGACGAATATGGCTCCTGCACTCACCGCTTGACCTCCACTTTGGACATTCCGCGCAGGGTCGAACACGGTGTGCTACGGCGCCCTTGCCGACCCACGTCCGTGGCACGTTACCGTCGCGTATTTGTTCCTTCCAGGCGCTGCGTGAACCAATCCTTCCAAGATCGACGAGGGTTACGCCACACGTGTCACCCGCATAACGGACCGGTCGCGGCCGATCGTGCGATGCTGGAGCCACAGCGGCACAAGGAGGAATGTCACGTGGCAAGCTCTCAGCGCGAAGCCGAAAACAGCCCCGCCAGGCTGGGACCGCTCAAGCGGGAAGAGTCTTGGCAGCGGCTGGGTGAGGACAAGTTCGACCTCGTCGTCATCGGCGGCGGAGTGGTCGGGGCGGGCACGGCGCTCGACGCCGCGACACGCGGCCTGCGGGTCGCCCTCGTCGAAGCGCGCGACCTCGCCTCGGGCACGTCGAGCCGGTCCAGCAAGCTCTTCCACGGCGGGCTCCGCTACCTCGAACAGCTGGAATTCGGTCTGGTGCGGGAGGCTCTGCGGGAACGCGAGCTGATGCTGACCACGATCGCCCCGCATCTGGTGAAGCCGGTCAGCTTCCTGTACCCGCTGACCCACCGGATCTGGGAGCGTCCGTACACCGCGGCCGGCCTGCTGATGTACGACACGATGGGTGGCGCGCGGTCGGTCCCCGGCCAGAAACACCTGAGCCGCGCGGGTGCGCTGCGGATGGTCCCGGCGCTGAAGCGATCCGCGTTGATCGGCGGGATCCGTTACTACGACGCGCAATCCGACGACGCGCGGCACACGATGACCGTCGCCCGCACCGCCGCGCACTACGGCGCCGTCGTGCGCACTTCCACCCAGGTGGTCGGCTTCCTCCGCGAGGCCGACCGCATTTCCGGTGTCCGCGTGCGCGACGTCGAGGACGGCCGCGAGACCGAGATCCACGCGTCCGCGGTGGTCAACTGCACCGGCGTGTGGACCGACGAACTGCAGCGCCTTTCCGGTGGCCGCGGCCGGTTCCGCGTGCGGGCGAGCAAGGGCGTGCACATCGTCGTCCCGCGCGACCGGATCGTCTCGGAATCGGGCATGATCCTGCGCACCGAGAAGTCCGTGCTGTTCGTCATCCCGTGGCGCAACCACTGGATCGTCGGGACCACCGACACCGACTGGAACCTCGACCTCGCGCATCCCGCCGCGACCAAGCACGACATCGACTACCTCCTCGAACACGTCAACACCGTGCTCGCGACACCGCTCACGCACGACGACATCGAAGGCGTCTACGCGGGGCTCCGGCCTTTGCTCGCCGGGGAAAGCGAAGAGACGTCGAAGCTTTCACGTGAGCACGCGGTCGCGCGTGTCGCGCCGGGACTGGTCGCGATCGCGGGCGGCAAGTACACGACGTACCGGGTGATGGCGGCCGACGCCGTCGACGCCGCGGCCGTCGACCTTCCGGGCAGGCCGCAGTCGTCCATCACGGACAAGGTGCCGCTGCTCGGCGCCGACGGCTACCACGCGCTGGTGAACCAGGCCGACCACTTGGCCAGCGAGCACGGGCTGCACCCGTACCGCGTGCGTCACCTGCTCGACCGGTACGGCTCGATGGTGCACGAGGTCCTCGCGCTCGGCGAAGGACGGCCGGAGCTGCTGAAGCCGCTGGAGCACGCTCCGGACTACCTCGGTGTCGAGGTCGTCTACGCGGCCAGCCACGAGGGCGCGCTTCACCTGGAAGACGTGCTCGCTCGCCGGACGCGGATCTCGATCGAGTACGCGCACCGCGGCGTCGACTGCGCCGCGCAGGTCGCGACGCTGGTCGGCGAAGTGCTCGGCTGGTCGAAGGACGAGGAGAAGCGCGAAGTCGAGGTGTACAAGGCGCGGGTCGACGCGGAACGGGAGTCCCAGTCGCAGCCGAGCGACGAGGCCGCCGACGCGTTGCGCTCCGCGGCACCGGAAGCACGCTCGGGGATCATCGAACCGGTGAGTTGATCGCTGCCGCCGTCCGGTGTGCCACGCGCGCAGAGATCGTTGCCCGATCCGGTGAATCTGGCATAGCGTCGGCCATCCCCGACCCGGAAGGTGGCCTCGTGGCTTTTCTCGACTCGTCGACGTGGACGGACCGGATCTTCGTCGGCGGCTCCTGGGTGCCCGGCACCGGCGGCACCCGGAAGGTCACGGAGCCCGCGACCGGAGCGGTGCTGGGAAGTATCGGGATCGCCTCGGCCGAGGATGCCGCGAAGGCGGCGGAAACGGCGGCCGAGGCGCAGCGGGCTTGGGCGGCGACGCCGCACGTCCAGCGGGCCGCTGTCCTGCGCGAGGCCGCCCGGCTGTGGTCGGAGTACGCCGAAGAGATCCGCTGGTGGAACATCCGCGAGGTCGGCGCCGTGCCGGGGGTCGCGGGCTTTTCGCTGCACGTCGCGGAGCAGGAGTGCTACGAAGCGGCGGCGCTGCCCGGCCGCCCGTACGGCGAGCTCCTGCCGAGTGAAGAGCCGCGCCTTTCGATGGCGCGCCGGGTCCCGGCCGGTGTGGTCACGGTGATCTCGCCGTTCAACATGCCGATCATCCTGGGCATCCGCTCGGTCGCCCCGGCGCTCGCGCTGGGGAACGCGGTCATCCTGAAGCCGGATCCGCGTACCGCCGTCACCGGTGGCGTCGTCCTCGCGCGGATCTTCGAGGAAGCGGGGCTGCCGCCGGGTGTGCTGCAGATGCTGCCGGGCGGCGCGGACGTCGGCGAGACGCTGGTGACGCATCCGGCGGTCCGGGTCATCTCGTTCACCGGGTCGACCGGCGCCGGGCGCAAGGTCGGCGAACTCGCCGGAAAGCATTTGAAGCGGGCACATCTGGAGCTGGGCGGGAACTCCGCGCTCATCGTGCTCGACGACGCGGACGTCGACGAGGCGGCCGGGGTCGCCGCGTTCGGCTCGTTCTTCCACCAGGGCCAGATCTGCATGACCACCGGGCGGCACCTCGTGCACGAGCGGCTCTACGACGACTTCGTCGAGCGGCTGGCGGCGAAGGCGGCCGCGTTGCGGGTGGGCGACCCGGCGCGGGACGAGGTCGCGCTCGGGCCGATCATCGATTCCGGGCAGCGGGACAAGATCCACGAGCTGGTCACCGCCAGCGTGGCGGCGGGGGCGCGGGTCGCCGCAGGCGCCGAGTACGACCGGCTGTTCTACTCGGCGACGGTGCTCGCCGACGTGCCGCCGACGGCGCCCGCGGTCGCCGAGGAGATCTTCGGCCCGGTCGCGCCGGTCGTGCGGTTCTCCGACGCGGAAGAGGCCATCCGCCTCGCGACGGCGAGCGAGTACGGGCTTTCGCTGGGGATCGTCACGCGCGACGTCCTCAAAGGACTGGAGCTCGCGGATCGCGTCCCGACCGGGATCGTGCACATCAACGACCAGACCGTCAGCGATGAGGCGAACAGCCCCTTCGGTGGCGTCGCCGCTTCGGGCACCGGAAGCCGCTTCGGCGGTGCGGCGGCGAACATCGAGGCGTTCACCGAGACCCGCTGGGTCACCGTCCGGAACCCGCCGCCCACCTACCCCTTCTGACCGGCAGATCGCGTTTAGCCCGCTAAACGCAGGTCAGGCGGTGCGGCGCCAGCGGATGAGGCGTTCCCCGGTCGGGGCCGGATCGAGTTCGGGCCCGACCAGGGTGAACCCGCATTTGCGGGCGACCGAGGCGGACACCTCGTTCGTCTCCTCGTAGCGGTAGCTGACTTCGCGCAGGCCGAGCCCGCCGAAACCGAAGCGCAGGGCCGCGTTGAGCGCGGTGCTCGCGACCCCCTTGCCCCGCGCCGCCGCGCGAACCCAGACCGACGCCTCCGCGTACCCGGTGTCGAGATCGAGATCCCGAAGGCCGACCTCGCCCAGCAGATCCCCGGTCGTCGGCTCGGCCACCGCCCAGGAACAACGCTCGTCGCCCGCCCACTGGGCGGCACGCAGCGCGACGTACTCGGTCGCCTCGTCGAGGTCCCGCAATCGGTAGTTCAGGACGTACTTGCGGTGCGTCGGGTCCGCGAAGGCCGCGACCAGCGCCGGACGGTCGTCGAGGGCCTTGTCCGCCCGCAGTTGTCGCAGGTAGTACTCGCCCGCGTTGATCTCCACCGGTTCCACCCTTCGAGGGTAACCGGCGCTTCAGCGACGGCGGCTCATGATCAGCGCGACCGCCAGCGGCAACAGGAAGACCAGGAACGTCCCACGGGTGAAGAAGAACAGCGCGATCGCGACCGCGGCGGCGATGGGCACGGCACTGGCCGTCAGCCATTTCGACGGCTGGATCTCGTTCTTCGCGGACGCCTGCGTGACGCCGGGCATCGGAGGCAGGGGGAGCAGCGCGCCGGGCCGGGGCGAGGGCAGGTCCGTGAACAGCGGTTCGAGTTCGCTCGCCATCCTCGCGGCGCTGACCTTCGCCGACCGCGAACCGAACTCGTCGAGGTCGAGTCTGCCGGTGCGGACATGCTCTTCCAGCGCTTCGAGCGCGTCTTGGCGTTCGGCGTCGCTCAGCCGCATGTCCGGTCTCTCGGCACTCACGTCCCGAGTCTACGGGCGGATCAGCCGCCGAGTTCCCGTCGACGCTGCTTCCCGAGCTTCTTGTGGGAGTTTTCCCAGCCCTTTCCCCAGATGCCCTCGCCGACGGCGCTGATCCCGATCGGGACGAGGATGAACCACCAGGTGACACCGGTGGTGATGATCAACGCGATGGTGGCGATGAAGAGGATCGGCAGCAGCGCGCCCATGACGCGTTGCGCCGGGGAGATGTCCGCCCACGTCGACGCCGGTTTCCCAGGTTCGCCGACCGCCGCCTTGGGCGCGTCGTAGCGGGGGTGCGGCTCGGGCAGGTCGAGGAAGATCTCGGCCAGCTCGCCGCGAGTCTTGGCGGCGGTGATCCGGGCGGACCGCTCACCGAACTCGTCGATGTCGATCCGGCCCACGGTCATATGCTCGCCGAGCGCGGTCAGCGCGGACTCGCGATCCTGATCACTGATCCGCAGCCGCGGAGACGGAACCTCGCTCACCCTTTCGAGAATAGGCCGGGCGAGGCCCCGCCGACCACGACATTCGTCAGTCTTTGAGCTCGAACAGCTGGGTTCCCTGCGTCACCGCGGCGCCGACCTCGACCGAAAGCCCGGTCACGGTGCCCGCTTTGTGTGCGGTGACCGGGTTCTCCATCTTCATCGCTTCGAGCACGACGACCAGCTCGCCCGCCTCGACCCGCTGACCCTCTTCGACGGCGACCTTGACGATGGTGCCCTGCATCGGAGCGGTGACCGCGTCGCCGCTCACCGCGGCCTTCGTACCGCCCGCGCGCTTGCGCGGCTTGGCCTTCACGGCCGTCCCGCCGCCACCGGCGTCGAGCGAGAAACCACCGGGGAGCGACACTTCGAGCCGACGGCCGCCGACCTCGACAACGACGTTCTGCCGAGGCTGCTCTTCCTCGGCGTCGACGGTTTCCGGCGCCACGAACGGCTCGATGGTGTTCTCGAACTCGGTCTCGATCCAGCGGGTGTGGACGCTGAAACCGTTCTCGTCGCCGATGAAGGCCGGGTCGTCCACGATCACGCGGTGGAACGGCAGGACCGTCGCCATCCCGTCGGCGACCATCTCGGCCAGCGCGCGGCGGCTGCGCTCAAGCGCGTTCTCCCGGTCCGAGCCGGTGACGATCAGCTTCGCGAGCATCGAGTCGAACTGGCCGCCGATGACACTGCCGGACTCGACACCCGAGTCGACGCGGACACCGGGGCCGCTCGGCGCGACGAACTTCGTCACGGTGCCGGGAGCGGGCAGGAAGCCGCGGCCGGCGTCCTCGCCGTTGATGCGGAACTCGATCGAGTGGCCGCGCGGTTCCGGGTCCTCGGTGATGCGCAGCTTCTCGCCGCGCGCGATGCGGAACATCTCGCGCACCAGGTCGAGGCCCGTGGTCTCCTCGGACACCGGGTGCTCGACCTGCAGCCGCGTGTTGACCTCAAGGAACGAGATCGTGCCGTCGACGGCGACGAGGTACTCGACCGTCCCGGCGCCGTAGTAGCCGGCTTCCTTGCAGATCGCCTTCGCGGATTCGTGGATGCGCTTGCGCTGCTCGTCGGTCAGGAACGGCGCGGGCGCCTCCTCGACCAGCTTCTGGTGGCGGCGCTGCAGCGAGCAGTCGCGGGTGCCGACGACGATGGCGTTGCCGTGCTGGTCGGCGAGGACCTGCGCCTCGACGTGGCGCGGCTTGTCCAGGTAGCGCTCGACGAAGCATTCGCCGCGGCCGAAGGCGGAGATCGCCTCGCGCGTCGCCGATTCGAAGAGCTCCGGGATCTCTTCGCGGGTGCGGGCGACCTTCAGGCCGCGGCCGCCACCGCCGAACGCCGCCTTGATCGCCACCGGCAGGCCGTGCTCGTCGGCGAAGGCGACGATCTCGTCGGCGTTCGCGACGGGGTCCTTGGTACCGGGCACGAGCGGGGCGCCGGCGCGCAGCGCGATGTGGCGCGCGGTGACCTTGTCCCCGAGGTCGCGGATGGCCTGCGGGCTCGGCCCGATCCAGGTCAGCCCGGCGTCGATCACCGCCTGGGCGAAGTCCGCGTTCTCGGAGAGGAAGCCGTAGCCGGGGTGGACCGAGTCCGCGCCCGATCGCTTGGCGGCGTCGAGCAGCTTGTCGAAGACGAGATAGCTCTCGGCCGCGGTGGTGCCGCCGAGCGCGAAGGCCTCGTCCGCGAGGCGCACGTGTGGTGCGTCGCGGTCAGGATCGGCGTAGACGGCGACGCTGGTCAGCCCGGCGTCCTTCGCCGCCCTGATCACCCGTACCGCGATTTCCCCGCGGTTCGCGATCAGGATCTTGGTCACCGGACCACCTGTGCCGGCCTGCTCGGTCACGCCGTACCTCCTGCGTTCGCACGTCGGGCCGCCCCGATGCGGCTCCGCAGCAGTTTACGGAAGTTCCCGCTCTGATTAGTGAGAGCAAGGCCACCCGGTGACACTGTTTATAGCAGCGGCTGACGGTGGCGTAGTTCTTCTATCAGGCCCTACACCAGGGCTTCCCGGTGCCGCAGTTCTTCCGGAAGATCGGAATCGAGCACGATCAAATCGTACGGCTGGGCCTGGTGGACCCGGCCGAGGTGCTCGGATTTGACCAGCGCCCAAGGCTGATGCGGCCCGCAGCACTCGACCAGGCGCTGCACGGAGCTGAAGGCGATCAACGCCATCCGGCCGTCCTTGGTCGCGCGGAGTTCGATCTCCGCGCTCGTGTAGTCGCTCGGCTTTTTCGCCGTCGGAAGGAACAGTGCGTTGGGCAGTCCGGGATTCGTCACAGGAACAACATAGACGTGCACTCTGCGCTAGATCACTTACGCTCTCGGATATGCGGACACAGGAAGCGCGGGCGTCGCGATCCGTGCTGTTCACCGCGCTGCTGGCGGTGGCGGTGACGGCGGGCGTGATCGTGGCCGTGATCCTGCTCCGCCCGGCCGCTCCGACGCCCGCCGGTGGCCCCGGTGTGCCTCCGGTGTCCGACGGTGCCCCGAGCGCGCCCAGTGTGAACTGCGGCGACTCGGCCTGCCGGGAGATCGGGGCGATGACCGTCGGCGGGCTGCCCGTCGTGCTGCTGGCCGACAACGCGGGGAAGCAGGGGGTGGTCCGGATCGGGGCGGACACCGCGTATCCGCTGATGATCAACGACATGGGGGTCACCCTGAAGGGCGATTCTTTGCGCTGTGTCGACGGCGCGACGCCCGTGTGCCTGGTGCTCGGCGAGACGGGCGGCGGTGCGGCGGGCGAACTGTTCGTCGCGCGCGGCGGGATCTGGCGGGACACCGGGAAGCCGTATTTCTCGGACGCCGGGACGGTCGCCCTGAGCGACGTGACCGCCGACGGGGTCGCGGACGTCATCGTCGTGCGGCACGAGTGTCCCGGCGCGCAGTCCGGGTCGGCGCGCTGCCAGGCGGCGCCGGTGCTCGCGGAGGTCTACGACGTCGCCCGCGGTTCCGTGGGGTGCACGCGCCGGTACACCGCGCCTTCGGAGCTGAGGGGCTGGCCGGATGTCCGGCTGACGAAGGCGGATCTGCGGGCCTGCCCCTGACGGGGAGCAAGGGACCTTTGCTACCACGGGTGGCGCCGGTCCCGGCCCAAGTACATGAAGGCCCCCTTCACAGCGCCAGGCGCAAGGAAGGGGGCCTTCATGTACTTGAGAAGCGTCACGCACCAGCGGCGGCAGGCTCCTTCGCGGAGGCAGTAGCCGCTTCGCCGTTGGCGGTGGGTGAAGGGTCCGTCGGCGAGTTGAGCACCTCGTCGTCCAGGAGGCCTTCGCCGCGGGCGACGACCACCGGCACGACGATCTGGCCCGCGACGTTGGTCGCGGTCCGCATCATGTCCATGATCGGGTTCACCGAGTAGATCAGCGCGATCCCGAGCGCCACCTGCTGCGCGTCGAGTCCGATGAACGCGGTGGTCAGGGTCAGCGCGGTCAGCCAGCCGGTGGTGCCCGCGGTGGCCAGCGCGCCGAGCACGGCGACCACGACGATCCCGATGTACTGCCAGATGTTCAGCGAGACACCGGACAGGTTCGCGATGAAGATGGCGCCGATCGCGGGGAACACCGCGGCGCAGCCGTCCATCTTCGTGGCGCTGCCCAGCGGAGTCGCGAAGGCGGCGTACGCGGGCTGGACGCCCAGGTTCACGGCGGACTGCCGGGTGAGGGGCAGCGTCGCGGCCGAAGACTGCGAAGCGAACGCGAACTGGATAGCGGTGCCCGCCTTCGAGAAGAACTTGAGCGGGCTGACCTTCGCCACGAACTGCAGCAGGATCGGGTAGACCACCAGCAGCACCACGAGGCAGCCGACGTACACCGCGAGCGTGGTGGTGAACAGCGGCCGGAACAGGGCGTCACCGTAGTTCGCGACCGCGGCGCCGATCAGGCCGACGATGCCGATCGGGGCGAGCCGGACGATCCAGCCGAGGTAGCGCTGGATGATCTCGAAGACGCTGGTGGTGAAGTCGACGAACGGCTTGGCCTTGTCACCGAGGCTGTAGGCCGCCGCACCGATCAGCACGGCGAGGAACAGCACCTGAAGCGTCGAGCCTTCGGTGAAGGCGGCGAAGAAGTTCTTCGGCAGGAAGCCTTCGATGAAGGCGCTCCAGGAGCCCCAGTTGTCGACGCTCTTGGTGGCCTTGTCCGCGTTCTTCGCGGTCGCGGCGACGCCTTCGCCGAGGCCGCCGCTGCCCGGGTCGAACAGCTTCGCGACGGCGATGCCGATCAGCGACGCGATGAACGAGGTGATCGCGAACCACAGGACGGTCTTGCCGCCCAGCCTCGCGGCCTTCTTGCCACCGCCGAGGTTGCGCAGGCTGTTGATGCCGACCACGATCGCCGTGAAGACCAGCGGGATCACCGCGATCTGCAACAGCGTCGTGAAGATCGTGCCGATCTGGTCGAGCAGGTCGGTCAGCCAGCTCGCCTCGGTCGTCCTGGCGAGCACGCCGAGCAGGGCGCCCACGACGAGCGAGCCGAGGACCGCCGCCGCGAAGACCCTTGGCCTTGTATAGGTCCGAATGAAAGACACGGGGCGACTCCGGTGCGTGAAAGTTTCCTGATTTCCCGAACGTGAAGAACGTTCGGCGAGGCAGGACTCTTCCGGATCACCCGATCGTGTGGGAGCCGTCTCAGGATATGGGACGCGTCCACAGATCGATGACGCTCACGCCGACCTCCGTCAGCAAACGCCGGGTCAGCGGCAGGCTGATCCCGATGACGCTCGAGAAATCACCGTCGATTCCCTCGATGAACCAGCCGCCGAGGCCGTCCAGAGTGAAGCCGCCGGCCACCTGAAGCGGCTCTCCGGAAGCGATGTACGCCTCGATCTCCTCTTGTGACGGTGTGCCGAAGCGAACCGTGGTGCCCTCGGTTCCGGACGCTTCCTTCGTCTTCTCGCCGTTCTCGACGCGGATGATCGCGTGGCCGGTCAGAAGTTCACCGGTTTTGCCCGCCATCGACGCCCAGCGCTCGCGCGCGGCTTCCGGCGTGATCGGCTTCCCGACCATCTCGCCGTTGATCGACAGCATCGAATCGCAGCCCACGATGACCATGTCGGTGTGGCTGCCGAGCGTCTCGAAAACCGCGTCGGCCTTCGCGGCGGCGAGCGCGCGGACCAGCTCCTCGGGGGCTGGATCGATCAGTGACGCGGCGACCGCGTCCTCGTCGACGCCGGACACGACGACGCTCGGATCGAAGCCGGCGGAACGCAGGACACCGAGGCGGGCGGGGGACTGGGACGCGAGAACGAAACGCACGTGAGGAAGGTACTCGACAGCCCGCTGTTGCCTGATTGTGACCTGGAACACCCGAACGTGGAGTTAGTTTGTTGTGGCGCGCAACATATGGATTGTTCGAGCTACGGAGGAACCAATGTCGCCCCGCCTCCGCGTCAGAAGATCTCTTCGCACGACGCAAACCACAGTGCTCGCAGGACTGCTCCTGGCCGGTTCGGCCCTGGCCCCGGCGGCGTCCGCCGCCCCGGGACCGCTCTACAAGAACCCCCACGCCTCGACCTCCGCGCGGGTGAACGACCTGCTCAAGCGGATGAGCCTCGACGACAAGATCGGCCAGATGACGCAGGCCGAACGCGGCGCGGTCACCCCCGACCAGGCCGCCGCGCTCAAACTGGGGTCCTTGCTCTCCGGTGGTGGCTCCGTGCCCGCCAGTAACACGCCGACCGGGTGGGCCGACATGGTCGACTCGTATCAAAAAGCGGCGGTTTCGACGCCGCTCGGCATTCCCACGATCTACGGCGTCGACGCCGTGCACGGCCACAACAACGTCTACGGCGCCACGATCTTCCCGCACAACATCGGCCTCGGCGCCGCGAACAATCCGCGCCTGGTCGAGAAGATCGGCCGGGCGACGGCGCTGGAAGTCGCCGGAACCGGTCCGCAGTGGGACTTTTCGCCGTGTCTGTGCGTCGCCCGCGACGACCGCTGGGGCCGGACCTACGAGTCCTTCGGTGAATCCCCGCGTGACGCCATCGCGAACGCGTCGGCCATCACCGGGCTTCAGGGACGCAGGCTCGGCGAGCAACCGGGATCCGTGCTCGCGACGGCGAAACACTACGTCGGCGACGGTGGCACGACGAACGGCGTCGACCAGGGCGACACCGAGATCAGCGAACGCGAACTCCGCCAGATCCACCTGCCGCCGTTCCGTGCGGCGATCGACCGCGGGGTCGGCTCGGTGATGATCTCGTTCTCCAGCTTCCAGGGAGTGCGCATGCACGCCCAGAAGTACCTCATCGCCGACGTCCTCAAGAAGGAACTGCGGTTCCGGGGGCTGGTGATCTCGGACTACAACGCGATCAACCAGATCGACGGCAAGGAGGGCTTCACTCCCGAGGAGGTGCGGCTCTCGGTCAACGCGGGCATCGACATGTTCATGGTCCCGTGGGACGCGCCGCAGTTCATCGCCTACCTCAAGGCCGAAGTCGAGGCGGGGCGCGTCTCGCGCGACCGGATCGACGACGCGAACCGCCGCATCCTGGCGGAGAAGTTCGAACTCGGCCTGTTCGAGCACCCGTACACCGACCGATCGCTCCAGAAGACGTTCGGCAGCAAGGAACATCGCGAACTGGCCCGGCAGGCCGTCCGCGAATCCCAGGTGCTGCTGAAGAACGACGGTGTGCTGCCACTGGCGAAGCAGAACAACAAGATCTTCGTCGCGGGCAAGAACGCGAACGACATCGGCAACCAGGCGGGCGGCTGGACGCTCACTTGGCAGGGACAGAGCGGTCCGGTGATCCCGGGCACGACCATTCTCGACGGCATCAAGTCGGGGGCGGGGAAGGGAACCACGGTGACCTATGACCGTGCGGGTAACGGAATCGACGGCAGCTACCAGGTCGCCGTCGCCGTGGTGGGCGAAACGCCGTACGCCGAAGGACAGGGAGACCGGCCGAACGGCTTCGGACTCGACGCGGAAGACCTCGCCACGATCGCCAAGCTGAAGAATTCCGGGGTCCCGGTCGTCGTGGTGACCGTGTCCGGCCGCCCGCTCGACATCGCCGCGCAACTGCCGCGGTTCGACGGGCTGGTCGCGGCCTGGCTCCCGGGTAGCGAAGGCGCCGGTGTCGCCGATGTCCTTTACGGCGACTACAACCCGACCGGGAAGCTGACGTTCAGCTGGCCGGTCAGTGCGGCGCAGGAACCGGTGAACGTCGGCGACGGCAAGAAGGCGCTGTACCCGTACGGCTACGGCCTTCGGTACCGCCGGTAGCAGGCTTCCGCCCTCCCGCGGATGAGAGGAACGGTCCGTTCCTTGCGAAATTTGCAAGGAACGGACCGTTCATAGCGCCGGTGGTGGGCCCACGAACCGCATTCAGAGGACTAAATGCGGAAAGAGGGTCAGGCGGCGCTGGCGGCGGGTTCGGGAGCCGGCGTGCGCGGGAGCGGAGCCGGGCGGCGCATGGTGAGCGCGGCGAGCACACCCAGTACGAGCACCGCGGCCGGAAGCAGCAGTGTCACCCGTGCCGCGTCGGTGAGTCCATTGTGGACGGATTCGAGCGCGAGCCGCTGGGCCTGCTCGGCGACACCGGACGGCAGGCCGGGGAACGCGGCCGCCCCGGAAGAACCGAACTCCCCGGTCGATTCCGCGGCCTTCGCGACGCCTTCCGCGAACGGTGCCCGGTACTGCTCCGGCAGTGCGCTCGCGGCCGACGCCGCCTCGTCGGCGATCGAAGCGCTGATCCGTGCCTGCAGCAGCACACCGACGGCCGCGCTGCCGAGCACGCCGCCGACCTGCCGGGCGGTGTTGAAAATGCCCGACGCGGTCCCGACGAGCCGCGGTTCCACCGAACTCATCGCCAGATTTCCCATCGGCGCGAAGATGAAGCCGATGCCGACGCCCGCGACCACCAGCGCCGGGGTGAGCGTCCACGCGTTCGCGCCTGCCTCGGCGATCAGCGCCGACAGGCTCATCCCCGCGGCGAGCGCGGCGAGCCCGATGATCAGCAGGATCTTCGCGTTGACCTTGTCCGAGGCCCGGCCGACGAACGGGCCGATCAGGCCGCCCAGCAACGACATCGGCGCGAACAGCAGCCCGGACATGGTCGGCGACTCGCCCAGTACGGCCTGGAAGTAGATCACCAGCGGCAGGAACATGCCGGTCATCGCGAAGCCGACAGTGACCGCCGTCAGCGCCCCGGCCGAGAAGTTGCGGTTCGCGAAAACGCCGAGGGGGAGCAGCGGTTCCCGGCGGTTGAACCGTTGCCACGCCACGAAAGCGACCAGAAGGGCGATACCCAAGCCGATGATCTCGAACACGGTGACCGGCCCGAACACGCGGCCCCAGTCGTAGTGCTGTCCATTTTGGACGCCGTAGACGACGCAGAACAAACCCGCGCCGGACAGCAGGATCCCCGGTACGTCGAAGGAATGCGAGTGTTTCGGTTGCCAGTCCGGCACCTTGAGCAGCGCCAGCGCGATCGCGACCACGCCGACCGGCAGGTTGACGAAGAAGATCCATTCCCAGCCGAGGTGGTCGACGAGCACGCCGCCGAGCACCGGCCCGACGATGGCCGCGATCCCGGCGACGCCGCTCCAGAGCCCCATCGCGGGGCCCCGCTTCGACGGCGGGAACAGGTGACTGATGAACGCCAGGGTCTGCGGTGTCATCAAAGCGGCGCCGAGGCCTTGCACCGCGCGGGCCGCGATCAGCGTTTCGACCGAACCGGACAGACCGCACCACAGCGAGGCCAGGGTGAACACCACGAGCCCGGCCAGGTAGACGCGTTTCGGGCCGAATCGGTCGCCGAGACGGCTGGCGAACAGCATCGGCACCGCGTAGGTGAGCAGGTAGACGCTGATCACCCAGACGATCGCGTTCAGCCCGGCGCCGAGCTCGCGCAGCATCGCGGGGATCGCGGTCGAAACAATCGTGGTGTCCAGCAGGATCATGAAGAAACCCAGGCACAGCGCGGAGAGCGCGGCCCAGGGATTAGCTTGTCTTGCGTTCATCACTGTCGTCCTCGGTGACCAGGTTCAGCTGTGGCGCGCAGTGGCCCTGGAACCGGATGCGGCCGGATTCCAGGTCTGCGACGAGTTTTTGGGTCCATTCGAGCTCGAAGGCCCGCCGGGCGGTGGCGTAGGACCAGTCGAGCCAGTAGATCTCGGGGAGCTTGTGCTCGTTGACCAGGTTTTCGAGAACGACCTGGTCGGAGGCGATGGCGGCCTGCAGTCGCAGCACGCGGTGCTTGAGCTGGGTGAGCGACATTTCCGGGCCGAGCTCGTCGATGACGGCGAGCGCGCTGAGGTACTCGGGGTACTCCTCGGCGGGAGTGGCCAGCATGTCCTGCGCCCGGTCGACGAACTCGTCGCGGCCGGTGTCCGTCATCGCGTACACGGTGCGTTCGGGGCGCTTCCCGTCCCGTTGTGTCTCGACGACCTCGACGAAACCGTTCTGCACCAGGCGATCCACCGTGTGGTAGAGCGAGCCGGCCTTCACCTTGACACGGGTGTTGACGAAGCGCTCGCGCATCAGCTGCGCCATTTCGTACGGATGCATGGGCCGCTCGTGCAGGAGTTCCAGCACCGCCATCGCGAGCGGGGTGAGCTTCGCGGCCATGAATGTCCCCCTTGGAAGATTCCCTGCTGATTATTCCTCATGGAATATATGCCAGGCACGGTTGAATCTTCAAGGGGGGTGCGGCGGTGGCCTAGCCGAGCGGTCTCGGCCCGATCTCGCGTTCCAGGAAGCGGTGGTACTCGATGGCCGCGATCGAGTTCTCCAGCTGTTCGAACGTCGGCGCGGGGAGCGCGCCGTTGAAGACGATGGTCAGGCTCTTCCGCGGGATGTTGATGACATACGGATCGACGTCGAGTTCTTCGCAGTGTCCCCGAAGGACGGCCGTCCAGTGGTCGAGGTCCTCGTCCTCGCCGAGATGCTCCCACCGCGCGACGATCCAGTTGCCGTTGATCAGCTGGCCCGCCATCTCCCGCGGATCGTGGACCATGTACGGCTCGGCGACGTCGTTCATCGCCCGAGGTGCTCGAGGAGCGCGGCGAAGGACTCGGCCGGGAGCACCAGGATCGGCCGGGTCTCGTCCGGCAGCGCCCACTGTTTGGTGTCCCGGATCCCCACCAGGCCGGGTGCGGTGCCGACCTCGACGCAGGCGTTTTCTTCCCAGTGCGTGTAGGTCGACTTGTGCCAGCCGGTCATGTTCTCGTGCCAGGTGGTCATAGGAGGGCCTTTCCCCAGTGACTGTTTCGGCAAGTAGACGGGTTGCGCGGCAGCAAGGTTGGCGAGATCGGGTGATCTGTGCCGATCGGTCGGTGAGTGGCTCCGTTGATCGCGTTCGGCGCACGGAAAGGGACCTTCACCGACAGCTGCTTTACTTACCATGCACTCTCGGGGTGCATAGGCCAAGGGCCTTAGGTCACCGAAATGATCCGGCCGCGAGCCGTCGGTAGTCGGTGGCGATTCGTGTCAGATGCCCGCACGCGATGTCGCCATAGGTGGCGTAGCGCTCGACCTCGGCGAAGTTCTTTTCGTAGTCGGCGACTTCACGTTCGTCCGTGACGAGGGCAGTGGCCGTCTGCGTCCCGAGGAGCACGGCTCGCGAGTCGTAGATGTCGAAACCGTGGAGGACGGGGACCGAGACCGGAGTGGTCCACGGGATCACGCCCAGCCGCACCCGATCGCGGCGGGAGATCTCGATGAGGTGGCCGAGCTGGGCCAGCATGGTCGCCGCGCCGCCCATGTTCCAGCGCAGAGCGCCTTCGGTGAGCACGAAATGGAACTCGCGATTCGAGTCGAGGATGTGTTGGCGCTCCAGCCGGGCCTCGACCGTCTGGTCGCGTTCGTCCTCCGGCAGCGCGGCGCCGAACAGCGCGGTGATGTAGTCGCGGGTCTGGAGCAGGCCGAACACGATGGTCGGCTGGAAACCCCGGATGCGGGCGGACGCCGTCTCGATCTTGCCGATGCGCTGCTGCATCCGCCAGGCACCGCGCTGAAGGACGACGCGGGCGGACGAAGCCTCTTCACGGAGGTCCCGGGTGATCGCGACCAGCGCCCGCCGGACCTTCGCGGGCGCTCGATAGACGCGGCACAGCGCGACGACCTGTTCTTCGGTCGGCATGAACGCGCCGGTTTCGACCCGCGATACCTTCGACTGACTGAGGCCGCCGAGTCTCGCCGCTTCGGTACCGGACAGCCCGGCGGCTTTGCGCAGACGGCGCAACTCGGCGGAAAGGTGGTCCTGGTTCGTCACGCACGGCTTTCTGGGGCGATCGCGGTCGAGGACTGTCACGATAGCCCGCCGAGCCCGTCTCAGCGAGGGAGCGCCGACGCCCTCCAGGCACCCTCTCCCGGGGCGAGCGGGGCCCGCACGAGCGATGCCTTGTCCGCCCACCACGATTCCCGTTTCGGCGCCGGTTCCGGTGCCCGCGCGGCGGCCGCCGCCGCGACGACGGCGGTCAGCGCGGCGAGCTCGGCGTCGTCCGGGTTGCCCCGGACGACGCGCAGCAGCGGGGTTTCGGGCGCGGTCACAGCGGGATGTTCCCGTGCTTCTTGGGCGGCAGCGATTCTCGCTTGCCCTGGAGCAGCGAGAGCGCCTTCGCGATGTGGCCGCGGGTGTGCGCGGGCACGATCACCGAGTCGACGTAACCGCGCTCGGCCGCCGCGTACGGGTTCAGGAGGGTGTCCTCGTACTCCTGGATCAGCTCGGCCCGCAGCGCGTCGACGTCCTTGCCGTCGGCGGCGGCCGCGGCGAGCGTCTTGCGGTGCACGATGTTCGCCGCGCCCTGCGCGCCCATGACCGCGACCTGCGCCGTCGGCCAGGCCAGATTGATGTCCGCGCCGAGGTGCTTCGACCCCATGACGTCGTATGCGCCGCCGTACGCCTTGCGGGTGATGACGGTGACGAGCGGGACGGTCGCTTCGGCGTAGGCGTAGATCAGCTTCGCGCCGCGCCGGATGATGCCGTTCCATTCCTGGTCGGTGCCGGGCAGGAAGCCGGGGACGTCGACGAAGGTCAGCACCGGGATGTTGAACGCGTCGCAGGTGCGCACGAACCGCGCGGCCTTCTCGGAGGCGTCGATGTCGAGGCAGCCGGCGAACTGGGTCGGCTGGTTCGCCACGATGCCGACGCTGCGCCCGTCCACCCGGCCGAAGCCGACCAGGATGTTGGGCGCGAACAGCTCGTGCACCTCGAGGAAGTCACCGTCGTCGACGACGCGGTTGATGACCTCGTGCATGTCGTAAGGCTGGTTCGGCGAGTCCGGGATCAGCGTGTCGAGTTCGCGGTCGGTGTCGGTGACGTCGTCGAAGAACCCGCCCGGCGCTGCGTCCGTCTCGAACAGCGGCGCTTCGGACAGGTTGTTCGCCGGGAGGAACGCGAGCAGTTCCTTCACGTACGCGATGGCGTCCTCGTCGTCGGAACCGAGGTAGTGCGCGACACCCGAACGGGTGTTGTGCGTGCGCCCGCCGCCGAGTTCCTCGAAGGAGACCTCTTCGCCGGTCACGGTCTTCACGACGTCGGGGCCGGTGATGAACATGTGCGAGGTCTTGTCGACCATCACCACGAAGTCGGTCAGCGCGGGAGAGTAGACGTGCCCGCCCGCGTTGGCGCCCATGATCAGCGAGATCTGCGGGATGACACCGGACGCCTTGACGTTGCGGTTGAAGATCTCGCCGTACAGCCCGAGCGAGACGACACCTTCCTGGATCCGCGCGCCGCCGCCCTCGTTGATGCCGATGATCGGACGGCCGGTCTTGATCGCCAGGTCCATCACCTTGACGATCTTCTCGCCGTACACCTCACCGAGTGAACCGCCGAAGACGGTGACGTCCTGGCTGAACACGCACACCGGACGGCCGTCGACGGTGCCGTAGCCGGTGACGACGCCGTCGCCGTAGGGCCGGTTCTTCTCCTGGCCGAAGTTGACCGAGCGGTGCTTGGCCAGCTCGTCGAGCTCGACGAAGGAGCCCTCGTCCAGCAGCAGGTCGATCCGCTCGCGAGCGGTCTTCTTGCCCTTGGCGTGCTGTTTCTCCACCGCCCTCGCGGAACCCGCGTGCACCGCCTCGTCATACCGGCGGTACAGGTCGGCCAGCTTGCCGGCCGTCGTGTGGATGTCCGGTTCGTCCTCGGGCGGCGTCCCGAGCGGCTCCGTCGCACTGCTCATGAAACCGCAGCCTAGCTACTCGACGGTCACTTCGCGTGTGGCGTAGGCAACGTCCCCGGCCGGGGCGGAGGTGCGGTGCTGACCGATCGCTGACGGCGCGTTGGCACTTTGAAGTACATGAAGGCCCCCTTCCTGTACTTAGGCGCAAGGATGGGGGCCTTCATGTACTGGGGAAGGACCGGGACCGGATCGATCACTGGATGGAGGCCCGTACCAGCCCGGATTCGTAGGCCGCGATCACGAGCTGCGCCCGGTCCCGTGCCGCGAGTTTGTGCAGGAGATGGCCGATATGCGTTTTCACCGTCGCCAGCCCGAGGTGCAATGTCCCGGCGATCTCGTCGTTCGACAGGCCGCGCGCGATCAGGCCCAGCACCTCGCGTTCGCGCGTGGTGATGTTGTCCAGAGAGGCCGCGACACGCTGGCCGGGTTCGGGCAGCCGGGCGAACTCGGCGATGAGCCTTCGCGTGATCGAAGGGGCGAGAAGTCCTTCGCCCGCCGCGACGACGCGGATCGCGGTCAGCAGCTCGGCGGGCGGGGTGTCCTTCAGCAGGAAGCCGCTCGCGCCCGCGCGCAGGGCCGAATAGACGTAGGCGTCGAGGTCGAAGGTCGTCAGCATCAGCACGTGGACGCCTTCGGTGGCGGCCGACGCGCAGATCCGCCGGGTCGCTTCGATGCCGTCCAGTTCGGGCATGCGGACGTCCATCAGCACGACGTCCGGGCGCTCCTTCTCGGCGAGTTCCGCGGCCTCCGCGCCGTCGCTCGCCTCCCCGACGACTTCGAGGTCCGGCGCGCTGTCGACGAGCACCCGGAAACTGCCGCGCAGCAACGCCTGGTCGTCGGCGATCAGTACGCGGATCATCGTGTCCCCACTTCCTTGGCGGCGTACGGCAGCCGCGCGAACACCCGGAATCCCCCGGCGGGCAGCGGGCCCGCCTCGAAGTCACCACCGTAGACGGCGACGCGTTCGCGCATGCCGATCAAACCGTGCCCGCCCGTGGCGGGAGACGAGCCTTCGCCGCGCCCGTCGTCGACGATTTCGACGCTGACCTCACCGGGGCCTTCGGTGATCGTGACCCGGCACGCCGACGGTCCCGCGTGCTTCACGACGTTGGTCACCGCCTCCTGCGTGATGCGGTAGACCGAAAGCGCGACGCCTTCGGGCAGGTCGTCCACGGCCTCGCCGGTCAGCTCGACCCGCACCCCGGCCTGTCCGGCGCGTTCGGCCAGGGTCCGCAGATCGGCGAGTTTCGGCGCGGGCCCGAGCGCGGCCTCAGGCGTCCCGTCACCGGAACGGAGGACGCCGAGCATCCGCCGGAGTTCGACGAGGGTCTCACGGCTGGTGAGTTCGATGACCCGCAACGCCTCGCGTGCTTCTTCGGGCTGTTGCTCGGCGACGTGGTTGCCGACGGCCGCCTTGACCGCGATCAGGCTCATGCTGTGCGCCACGACGTCGTGCATCTCGCGCGCGATGCGCAGCCGTTCGTCGGAAACCGCCTGATCGGCCTGGGTTTCGGCGAGCTGGGCCAGGTTCGCGCGTCGTTGCCGGGTCATCCAGCCCAGCGCCCACGAACCCGCGACTCCGCCGCCCGCGAAGGCCGTCGACGCGATCGTGTTCGGCCCGAGCCGCAGCACTTCGAAGATCATGACGACGACGAGCCCGAGACCCATCGCGATCAGCGAGCGGGCGCGCGGGTGTTCCAGCGCCACGGTGTACAGGGCGCATCCGGTGGCCAGGAGCGCGGCCGGGGCCAGCCCGTTGCCGGCGAGCAGGGCCGGGACCAGGCTGCCCAGGCCGAGACCGTAGGCGAGCAGCGGGCGGTGCCGCCGTAGCGCGATCGCGATCCCGCTGGCGGCGACCGTCGCCCAGGCGAGCCACATCGGGATGACGACGAGGAACGTCCAGGTCCGCGCGGCGAGGTTCCCGCCGACGGACACGACGAGCACCAGCGCGAGGAGCGCGTCGATCGTGTACGCCACCCGCTGGGAGAACGCCGACGGCTGTTTCATACGGCGAACTCAACCAGACGGACGGCGCTTCCGCGTCCGTCCGGTGGAGGTCATCCCCAGGGTGGAGATCAGCTCCCGTGAGCCGCCGCGAAGAACTCCTTCAGCTTCTCTCGCCAGCTTCGCAGCGCTTCGGGCACGACGTCGTCCTGTCCGGTGGGGACGGTCTGGGTCAGCTCGACCATGGTGCCGTCGAGTTCGGAGTGGCTGAACTCCCAGCGGACGACTCCGCCGCGCGGCAGGCTGAATTCCAGCAGCCGCGGCGGTTCTTCGCGGACGACCGTGCCCGCCTCCTTTTCGGACGCGAGAAGGGCCCAAACCTCGTCGAGCGGCTTCCAGATCAGGTCGCGGCGGAAGCGGATCACCTTGCCGTCGCCGGTTTCCAGGACCTCGCCCTCGGCGAGCCCGAACTCCTCGGTGTAGGCCTCGATCGGGCCGGCCCAGTCCGTCGGCGGCTCGTGATCGTCGCCGTCGAGCAAAGCGATGAGCGCGACGAGGCAGCTGTCCCAGCCGGCGGCCGTGCGGCCCGCGGCGACCCTGGCGATGGCGGGCTCACCTCGGCCGAACGTATGCGTGAACAGCAGACGGCTGCCTGCACCCTCCGGGCTGATCTCCCAGCGCAGCACGTCGTCGTTCCAGCTGAACGCGAAGACGCGGGGCTCGTCGGCTTCGAGGACTTCGCCCACCGTCGGCGTCTCTTCGCCTTCGAAGGTGAACTCGATGGCCCCGCCCGGTCGCAGGTCGACGGTGACCGCGGCGGGGAACCAGTTCGCGAGCTCCGACGGTTCGGTGATCGCCCGCCAGACGCGGTCCGGCCGATGCGCGAGACGGCGTTCGATCCGCAGCGCCGGACGTTCTCCGACGGTTTCCAACCGGGCGCGATCGTTCACGGTCACCTCCTAATGTGCCTTGAGGGAAATATAACCGCGCCGTAATATTCGGTCAACCGTCCAGGTGGACGCCGATCCCGGTCCGTCCCGGAGCCAGGTCTTCACGCAGGACCAGATCGCCGTCGTAGTCGCCGCCGTTCTGGCGACGGAACGGGATCGGGTCCTGAGTGGACAGTGTCCGCAGTCGTTCGCGCAGCGATTCCGCGGCGGCCTCGTACTGCCCGGGCGAAACGCGGTCGGCGCCGCAGATCGTCAACGGGGGTAGCACGGACATGCCCGCGTACCACAGTGTTCCGTGTTGCAGCGGGAACAGCAGGTCGCCGATCTCGCCGTTCACGCCGCGTGGTCCGATGGTGGCTTCCGGCGCACCCGCGGTCAGCACGACCATGGCGCGTTTCCCGGCCAGTGCTCCTTCGCCGTAGCGCGCCGTCCGGCCGTCGGGGCGTTGGACGCCGTAGGCGAAACCCTTGACGAAGACGCGGTCGAACCAGCCCTTGAGGATCGCGGGCATTCCGTACCACCACAGCGGGAATTGGATGATCACGGTGTCCGCCCAAGCCAGCTTTTCGTGCTCGGCGCGGATGTCCTCGCCGAGTTCGCCGGTCCGGAAGGCGTCCTTCGACGTCGAGCCGACGATGAGCCGCTCCGTGGAAGCGGCCCGGCCGAAGTCGTCGGCGTCGACGACGGGTTTCCACTTCATCGCGTACAGATCGGATTCCCGGACTTCGGCGCCCTGCGCGCGAAGGGTGCGCAACCCCTCGTCGCGCAGCGAGCCGCCGAGGGAACGAGGTTCCGGATGGGCGAAGAGCCACAGCACGTTCATGGTCCCACCGTCGCGTGGTCCGCCCGCCGAAACGAGTGGCCCGATGGACAACATGTGCAAGAATCGAGCCATGGGCTTTTTCGCGCACCCCGGCCGTCATCGGGTCGCCGTGCTGGTCCGGCACGGAATGCTCGTGATGGAACTGGGTATCGTCACCCGGCTGTTCGGCACGGCCAAGTCGGCCGACGGTGAGCCGCTCTACGAGGTCGTCACCTGCACGCCGGAACCCGGGCAGATCCGGACCGACGCCGACGTCACCATCTCGGTCGCGCACGGCCCGGAGGTGCTGGCCGAGGCCGACACCGTCGTCATCCCGGCCTCGTCCACCGAATACGAACCCTCGGGGCACGACCTCACCGAACCGCTCGCGCGGGCGCTGGAGCTGATCCGGCCGGAGGCCAGGATCGCGTCGATCTGCACGGGAGCCTTCGTGCTCGCCGCCGCCGGCCTGCTCGACGGCCGGAAGGCGACCACGCACTGGCGTTCGGCATTGGACTTCCAGGCGAAGTTCCCGAAGGTCGCCCTCGACCCGAACGTGCTCTACACCGACGACGGGAACGTGCTGACCGCCGCGGGCGTGGCGTCCGGGATCGACCTCTGCCTGCACATGATCCGCTGCGATCACGGTGCCGCGATCGCGAACGAGGTCGCGCGCGGAACGGTCGTCTCGCCGCATCGCGAGGGCGGGCAGGCGCAGTTCATCCGGCGGCCGGTGCCGGAGCCGCAGTCCTCGTCGACGGCGGCGGCGCGGGCCTGGGCGCTGGAGAACCTCGACAGGCCGCTGACGCTGCGCGAGCTGGCGGCGAAAGAGGCGATGAGCACGAGGACGTTCACGCGGCGGTTCCGCGACGAGGTCGGGATTTCGGCGTTACAGTGGCTGACCCAGCAGCGGATCGAAAGGGCTCGTCAGCTGCTCGAAGAGACCGATCTTCCGGTGGACAAGGTCGCCGCCGAGGCGGGTTTCGGCACTGCCGCGTCGCTGCGCCAGCATCTGCAGGCCGCGCTGGGGGTCTCGCCGAGCGCGTACCGGAACACCTTCCGCGAAGCCGTCTGAGACAGACTGACCTCCTGGTAACTTACCCAGAAATAAGTTCCGGAGGTGGTTGGTGAAAGCCCTCAAGATCGCCGAACGCGTGTTGTTCGCCGGTGCCGCGATCGGCACGGTGTATTCCGCGAGGACCGGCAATCGGAAGCTGCGACTCGCGACCAAGCCGGCCGCGGTCCCGGTGCTGGCCGCCAGGGTCGCGCGTTCGCGGGGGCTCGCGCCGGGGGAGAAGGGGCTGCTCGTCACCGCGTTGATCGCGGCCGGGGCGGGCGACCACTTCATGGGCCGGTCCGACGAAGACGGCGAGCTGATCAAGGGCGCGACTTCGTTCGGCGTGATGCAGGTGCTGTATTCCGCGCTGTTGTGGCGCCGGGGAGCTCGTCCGCGCGCGGCGACCGCGCCGCCCAGGCTGGCGGCGTGGGCGGCGGCCGCGGTCGCGATGGCGTTGCCGAAGCCGTCTCCGGTGTCTTCGGTGCTCTCGGTCTACGGCGGCCTGCTGAGCACGACGTCGACCCTCGCGGCGGACCCGGTGCTGGCGCCGAAGGCCAAGGTCTCGGGCGGGATGGTGATCCCCTCGGGTGATCGCCGGACCTGGATCGCCGCCGGTGCGCTGCTGTTCTCCGCGTCGGATCTGGCGATCCTGATCCGCCGCAACTTCGTCACCAGCGAGCGGGTGCGGGCCAATCTCGAAACCTTCGTGCTGACCTCGTACCTGGCGTCGCAGTGGCTGCTTGTCGAGGGGATGACCGCCGAAAGTTAAGCACTTACTTGACTATCGCTCGGCGTGGGCGGACAGTTAAGCATGTGCCTAACCAACGGATGGATCAGGTGTTCAAGGCGCTTTCCGACGGGACGCGCCGCGAAATGATCGAGCGCCTCACCCGGGGACCCGCCTCGGTGGGGGAGCTCGCTCAGCCGCTGTCGATGTCGCTGCCCGCCGTGATGCAGCACCTCCAGGTGCTGGAGGCGAGCGGGCTCGTCCGGTCGGAGAAGGCGGGGCGGGTCCGCACCTGCCACCTCGAACCCGACGGTCTGCGGATGGCCGAGGACTGGCTCGGCGGACAGCGCACCGGCTGGGAACACCGGCTCGATCGCCTTGGTGGCTTTCTGAACTCCGACGAAGGGAACAGGTCATGACCGTCAAACACGCCACGTTCACCCTTGAGCGCGTCTACCCCGTGCCGCCGGAACGCGTCTTCGCGGCCTGGGCCGATCCCGCCGCGAAAGCGGGCTGGTTCACCATGCCCGGCGGCGAGCATTCGCTGGACTTCCGTGTCGGTGGCCGTGAGGTCACCACGGGTCCCAACGGCGACGGCCGGAAGCTGATCGCCGATTCACGATACGAGGACATCGTCGACGACCGGCGGATCGTCTACGCCACGACCTTGTCCACCGACGACGTCCTCGCGACCGTCTCGCTCACGACGGTGCTGCTCGAAGCCGAGGCGGACGGGACCCGGCTGACGCTGATCGAACAGGGCACCTTCCTCGACGGACACGAAGAACCGGCCTGGCGCGAGCAGGGCACCGGAAGCTGGCTCGACGCACTGGGGAAGGCATTGTCGGCAGTATGAACACATGCTGACCGCTGAGCTGATCGTCGACAGCCGTGTCCCTTCCGATCCCGCGCTCTCCCCGGATGGGCGGTGGATCGCCTACCAGGTCTCGACCATCGCGAAGGGTGTCCCCGAAATCTGGCTCGCGGCCGTCGACGGGAGCGAAGAGCCCCGGAAGCTGGCCGAGGGTTCCGCGCCCCGGTGGTCGGCGGATTCGCTCTACTTCCTCCGGGACGGCCGGATTCACACGGTGGACGGGTAGCTGTTCGCCTGGGGGAGCGAGATCACCGCGTTCCTCCCGATGCGCGAACAGATCGTGTTCGTCGCCGAGGACGAGACGCCGGCCAAGGAAATCCGGGTCTGGAGCGAAAGCCTCCGCCCTGCGCGGCTTCGGAGCTTCGACCCGAGGACCGGTGAGATCACGACACTGCTCGAAGACCACGTGGTCGACGTCGCCCGTCGTCAGGACGACAAGGCGCTCGCCGTGGTGACGTGGCCGACCCCGGAACTCGACCCCGGCGGGCTCGAACCCCGGCTTTCGTTGCTGGACTTGGAAACCGGGATGCGGCGCGACCTCGGGAGGACCGCGGTCGAGGCCGCGAGCCCCGTCTGGTGGAGCGACGACGACGGCTGGCACGTCGCCTATCTCGCGACACCGGAGATGATCGGCGGATGGGCGGTCTTCGACGTGCTCGTGGAAACGGCCGGACATCGGAACCTGACACCGGAATCGGCCTGCCCGATCAGGCTCGCGCAGGTCGACTCCGGTGCCCCGCTGGTGCTCGTCGCCGACGGTCTCGACACGGCTCTCCACCGGCTCGGATCAGGCGAAGTGGCGTTCTGGCGCGGGCAAGCGGACGCCGTCGCTTCGAACGGCGAGATCGTGGCCATCGTGCTGAGCACCGCTCACCGGCCGCCGGATGTCCATTGTGGACCGATCGGCGAGCCGTTGACGCGGGTGAGCGATACGGCACCGGAGTTCGCCGGAGTCACCTGGGGAGCACAGGAGCGCTTGTCCTACAAGGCCTCCGACGGACTGGCTCTGGACGGGTTGCTCGTTCTCCCGCCCGGAAAGACCCGGGACGACGGCCCGTTCTCCCTGATCGCCTTGCCGCACGGTGGACCGTACGACCGGTACGCGGACGGCTTCCGGCTCGGCTGGTTCCCGTCCGCGCAATGGCTCGCGCTGGCGGGGCACGCGGTCTTCCTGCCGAATCCCCGTGGGGGACAAGGACATGGGCACGAATTCGCCGCCGCCGTCGCGGGCCGGGTCGGGCTGGAGGAATGGGGCGATCTCGAGACCGGGATCGATCTGCTCGTCGCGGAAGGGGTGGCCGATCCGGAGCGGCTCGGCATCGCGGGCTGGAGCCACGGCGGGTTCGTGTCGGCCTGGGCCGTCGGCCGGACCAGGCGGTTCAAGGCGGCACTGATGGGCGCCGGTATCTGTGACTGGGGAATGCTCGCCGCGACCGGCGAGTTCGGCCCGTTCGAAGCCGCGCTGGGCGGAAGTGCCGGCTGGGAAGGGGAAGGCCCGCACCGGCACGATCGGCTCAGCCCGATCTCCCACGCGTCGGAGATCGAGACCCCCATGCTGATCGTGCACGGTGCGGACGACACGAACGTCCCGTTGTCCCAGGCGGAATTCTTCCACCGGGCGCTACGCCACTTCGGCGTCGAACACGACCTCGTCGTTTATCCCGGTGAGGGACATAGGATTTCCGAACGGGTGCACCAGTTGGACCTGCTGCACCGCACCCGTGAGTGGTTCGCGCGGTTGCGCTAGCTCTGCGACTCGCCGGGGACGTACGTGCCGAAAGTCCATTCGTACCCTTCGAGATCGTCGACGCGGCAGCGGTAGTTGCCCCATTCGGTGTTCTCCGGCTTCCAGACGGTCGTCGCCCCGGCGTCGACGGCGGAAGCGAAGACGGCGTCCACGGCCTCTTGCGTCGGAAGGCTGACGTAGAGGCCGTGGCCGACCGTTTCGCCCTTGCGGGCCGGGCGGTCGTAGTCCTCTTCCGCACTGAACACGATGATCCGGACTTCGCCGCGCCGCAGTTCCGAATGCAGGATCAACCCCTTGTCGTCGGGGAACTCCGTGACGGTCTCGAAGCCGAAGGCGCGTTCAAGCCAGCGAAGTGCCTTCGGGGCGTCGCTGTACGCGAGGTAGGAGTGGAGGGAAGCCGGGCGTTCTTGGGTTTCGGTCATGGGCACAGCCTCGCAGGCGATGAGGACACCTACAGTCCTCGATTCGTCACCAAACAAGGCGAATGCCGAGCACGGTGATGAGCGCGCTGGACGCCAGCGCGGTCGCCAGCCGCCCGCGACGTCCGGTCAGCGCCTTGCCGAGCACGGCACCGCCGCCCGCGAGGAACACCTGCCAGCTGGCCGAGGCCGCGAACGCCGCGAGCACGAAGACCACCTGCTCCGCTCCGCTCGCCACGGCCATGTCGTCACTGCCGAGCACGAGCGCCGCGAAGTAGACCACTGTCATCGGGTTCAGCAAAGTGATGCCGAGGAGGCTCGCGTAGGCCTTCACCGGCCCGATCGCGGCCGGCCCGGACACCTCGGCCTTCGCGGAGGCGCGGAAGTTCCGGACCCCGGTGAATCCGATGTGGACGGCCAGCGCGAGCAGGACCACCACCGAAATCCAGCGCAAGGGCACGGCGATCGGTTCGATGACCGGAATCAACGTGCCCCCGCCGAGAACCGCCACCAGGGCGTAAAGCCCGTCTGCGGTGGCGACCCCCAGCGCCGCGTACACGCCGATCTTGAGGCCCGCCCTGGCCGTCAGCACCACGAGATAGGTCCCGACCGCGCCCACCGGGATGGCGATGCCATACCCGGCGAGCAGGCCCGCGACGAACGCGGCGCTCACGGTCGGACTGGTGTCGGCCTCCACCCGGACCCGGCCTGCTGCTGCTTCCGCACCCGTCGGACGACGGAGGACGGCGGCAGGAAGGTGAGGGTCGATGTCATGGGAGAAGGATGCGAGCGGGGTATCGCTCGCGCAACACAATTACCGCGCGACTCACGAGAGGGACGGCTGAAGAACGGCGTCCAGGTCGGCCAGCAGCCGCGCCTTCGGCCGGGCACCGACGGTCGTCCACACGGGAGCGCCGTCGCGGAACAGGATCAGCGTCGGCAGCGACATGACCTGATAATTCCTGGCCGTGAGCGGGTTTTCGTCGGAGTTGAGCTTGCGGATGAGCAGCGATCCGGCGCGCTCTTCGGCGATCTGCTCGAGCACCGGCGCGATCATGTGGCAAGGCGGGCACCATTGCGCCCAGAAGTCCACCAGGACGGGCTTGTCCTGGTCCAGGACGAGTTGCTGGAAGGTTTCGTCGGTGACGACGGAAAGGGACACTCAGGCCTCCTCGGTTCGCGGCACGACGACGCACGGTCCCGGCGGCGTTTTCAGCGCGCCGGCGAGCTTGGTCAGCAGGCTGTCCCGTACGTCGTTGAGCCTGGCCAGACAGGCGTCCACCTCGGCGAGTTTGCGTTGGTAGACCTCGATCGAATCGGCGCACGAGTCGCCGGTCTCGTGCCCGGCGCGCAGGCACTCGACGAACGGCCTGGTGTCCTCGAGACTGAGCCCGACCGCTTGCAGGGTCAGGATCTCGTTCACCAGACGGAAGTCGTCCTCGTCGTACTCCCGGTACCCGTTCGACGCGCGCCGTGCGTCGAGAAGCCCTTGTGACTCATAGAAACGCAGCGCGCGGGTGGTGGTTCCGGTACGCGCGGCGAGTTCGCCGATCCGCATGATCCGAGCGTAAACCTTGCCCTTGGCGTCAAGGCAAACGTTCACTCGTCGAGATCGACCCGGACGGTGAGGAGGTTCGTGCCGATCGCGCGCACGGCGGCGCTGTTGAATCTGGGGAGGGCCTTGAGACGCACGCGGGGGTCGTCGCCGGGGAGCAGATGCGCCGTACCGGTGTGCCAGCGGCCCCTGAGCCGGACCCGGACCCGCGGATCGGCCTGGATGTTGCGGACGTACTGCGACTTCTCGCCGAACTCCGAGACGATCCAGAATTCGCGGCCCACCCGGCGGCCACCGATCGGTGTCCGCCTGGCCAGGCCGGACTTGCGGCCGGTGGTCTCCAGGATCGGCTGGTTCGGCAGCCGGACGAGGATCGGGTTGCCGACGTGGCGCTGGAACGTCGTGGCCACCCGGTGCTTGATCTCGTGATAGCGGGACATGGCTCCAGGGTGCCCGGGTTTGTACGCTCGGGCCATGGTGGACGAGTCGAACGTGGACCTGGGGGACGGGACCACACTGCACACGTACGACACGGGCGGGGCCGGGCCGGTGGTCTTCTGGCACCACGGGACCCCGAACATCGGCGCCCCGCCCGCCCCGCTGTTCCCGGCCGCCGAGCGGCTCGGTCTGAGGTGGGTCTCCTACGACCGGCCCGGTTACGGCGGTTCGTCGCCGCGGCCCGGCCGGGATGTCGCGTCGGCGGCGTCGGACGTCGAGAAGATCGCCGACGCCCTGGGGATCGAGCGGTTCGCGGTCTTCGGGCATTCCGGTGGCGGGCCGCACGCGTTCGCCTGCGCGGCACTGCTGCCGGACCGGGTGTCGGCGATGGTCTGCGTCGCGAGCCTGGCCCCGTACGGCGCCGCCGGGCTGGACTGGTTCGCGGGGATGGGGGCGGCGGGAGCCGGATCCCTGAGGGCCGCCGTGGCGGGGCGGGACGAAAAAGAGAGGTACGAGGCGACGGCCGAATACGACGCGGAGATGTTCACCCCGGCGGACCACGCGGCCTTGTCCGGTGACTGGAAGTGGTTCCTCGATGTCGTCGGCCCCGCTGTCGAGGGCGGCCCCGGCGCGCTGATCGACGACGATCTCGCGTACGTCGCGCCGTGGGGGTTCCAGCCGTCCGGCCTGCGGGCACCGACCCTGTTCATGCACGGTGGCGAGGACCGGGTCGCGCCGCTCGCGCACGGCGAGTGGCTGGCCCGGCAGTGCGCCACGGCCGAGTCACGCGTGTTCCCCGAAGACGGGCACATCTCGGTTCTCCGCCACGGGGAGGACGCGCTCGAGTGGCTGGCCGCTCATTCGTGAGCTGCGAGATCGTCCTCGTCCGGCACGCCGAGTCCGTTCCGCCTTCGCCGGGGAAACCCGACGACCCGGAGCGGCCGCTGACCGCGGCGGGCGTGGCGGCCGCGGAACTGCTCGCGCACGAACTCGCCGCGATGAACCCGACGGCGGTCGTGTCGAGCCCGTACCGGCGAGCTGTCGCGACGGTCGCGCCCGCGGCCAGGGCGGCAGGGCTCGAAGTCACGACGCACTGGGAGCTGCGAGAGTGGGACTCCGGCCTGGAGCCGACACCGGACTACGCCGCCCACTACGAGCGCAGCTGGGCGGACCCGGATTTCGCGCGCCCGGGCGGCGAGAGCCTGCGGCAGCTGACCGCACGGGCGATGGCCGCGGTCGATCGGCTCGCGGATCAGCACCCCGGCGGCGTCGTGCTGGTGGGCAGTCACGGAACCTTCGTGTCCCGCCTGCTGGCCGGGGTCGGGCCGGGAATCGACTGGCCGTTCTCCCGGGACATGCCGATGCCCGCCGTTCATCGGCTGCGTATATCCGGAGGTGTCATGGGTGGCGTGTCACGGAACCTGGACTACGACATGCCGTGGCCGGTCCCGGAGTTCGTGGGACTTTCGGTCGCGCAGGCTCTCGCGCTGGCCGGGGAAGCCGAGATCGTGCTGTACGAAGCAGGCGCCACGACGCCTTTGGCTGGGCGTTCGGAGGGGCGGGTCGTGCGTCAGTCGTCGCCGGGATCGGGGCGCCATCGGCCTACCAGGGTGACGGTCTGGATCACGCCGTGAGTTCCGTGTCGCGAAAGCCACTTTCGGGACGTCAGATGTCCCGAAAGTGGCTTTCGCGACACGGACCCCCCGGCTTGGCGTCAGCTGATTCCGGCCAGGTTTCTAGTCGACGACCGCACTCACAGCGCTGCGTCCGAACTCTCCCCTGAGTGTCCGGAAGTAGTGGCGAACCGGCGTGAAGTCGATGTCGTCGTCGCGGTGGCCGACGTACTTGTCCGGCCGGATCAGGTAGAGGCTCGGGCGGCGGACGCCGTAGCGGTTGTGTGCCTCGCTCCGTACATCGGCGAAGACACCGTCCGTGGGAGTCGCCGGCAGGTGGCCGCGAGTGATGATCAGGACCTGGCCGTGTCCGGCCATGATCTGTTCGGCCTCGGTCTTCCAGGCGGCGAGGGTGCCGGGGTCGCTTTCGTCGGCCGCGAACAGGATCAGGTGGTGTCCGAGGGCCCGCAGAAGGTGCCTGAGCGCCACCGGCCCGGAGCGGGTCTCGAGGTAGGCGTCGGCCACCACTTCCCCGGCTTGGGGACCTGTCGCGGTGCCGTTGGTCCACGCTTTGGGGCGCCCGTAGGACCAGCGTTCCGAGACGAGCGCGCTGTCGCGGTAGTTCACCAGGTGCTCGCCGATGGCGTTGGAGAACCTCTGCTGAACGGTGTTGAGCCTGCTGAGCAGACCCAGCGCGTGCCGCCTTCCCCGGCGTGCGAGCAGCGTGCTGCCGGTGGCGACCCGGGTGGCGGCGGAGGTGGCGTCGACCACGGCCTTCGCCACGGGACGGCGTTCGGCGCCATAGCTGTCGAGCAGGGAAACGCCGGCATGTTCCGAGGCGACCAGGGCGAGCTTCCAGCCCAGGTTGTACGCGTCCTGCATGCCGGTGTTCATTCCCTGGCCGCCGATCGGGCTGTGGCTGTGCGCGGCGTCGCCTGCCAGGAGTATCCGGCCCGCGCGGAATCGGTCGGCCAGGCCTTCCCTCGCGACGAAGGCCGAGCTCCACCGGAGGTCGTCGAGCCGCGGATCGAGCGGGGTCCGTTCGGCGACCGAGGCGGCGAAGTGGTGCTGCTCGGGTGGCCTTGGCGGCCGGTCGTCGGGTGTGCTGGCCAGGATCCGCCAGTACCCGCCCGGCATGGGGAAGACCGCTACCAGTCCGTCGCGGGTGAACCACACGTGGAACCGGTCCCGTGCCAGGTTCCAGCGGGCGGTGACGTCGCCGAGAATGAAACCGCGGCGCAGGTCGGTGGTCTCCCAGCCGATGCCCGCCGCCCCGCGGACCGTGCTGTGCGAGCCGTCGCAGCCGACCAGCCAGCTCGTCCGGCACTGTTCGAGCCGGCCGTCCTCATGGGCGAAACTCGCCGAGACGCCCGTCTCGTCCTCCTCACAGGAGACCAGACGCGTATTCCACTCGATGTCGACTCCCAGCTCGCGGACTCGTTCCCGCAGCAGGTCGGTGGTCTGCCACTGGGCGATGCACAGATCCATCGGGAACGGCGAGTCCACCGCGGTGGTGTCCAGCTCGGCCACGAGCGTGGTGCCTTGGTAGAAGTTCAGTGCCCGCAGCGGGATGCCCTGCGCGACTGTGGCGGCGGCGATTTCGAGATCGTCCAGGAGTTCGAGTGATCTCGCCACGACGGCGACCGCGCGGCTCTCCTTGACGTGCTCCGCTCCGGCGTCGACGACCCTGGGCATGACGCCCCGCCGCGCGAGTTCGGCCGCCAGTACGAGGCCGGTCGGGCCGGCACCCACGATGACGACCTGCTTGTCCGTATCCACGGCAACCTCCAAAAACGAATGCTCGTTCTTTTAGAGAAGCACGGTCGTGGCACCCGGTCAAGGCGGCGGTTTCCTCAGTGGGTGTCGCGCCGGGGGCCGGACATGAGCGCGTGGAGACCGTCGCGGAAGGCGACCGCGTCGGCGTGGCCGTGGACGGCTCGCTGCACCATGAACCCGTCCACGAAGGCGATCAGGACGGCGGCCACCTGCTCCGCCGGAACGTCGTCCGGGAGCAGGCCGCGTTTCTGGTGCTGGGCGACGAGGTGGCCGAGAACCCCGCGGGTCGCGGCCATCACTTCGGTGAGCCGCGCGGCCAGTTCGGGGGAGCGCAGCGCCTCGGACCAGATCTGCACCAGCAGCCGGGCCGACTCCGGTGAGCCCGCCATCGGCGGTTTCTCGACCTGCAATACGAGGTCGACGATGTTGTCCAACTGCGGCAACTCGTCGGCGTCGTGCGTGTCGAAGGAGGCGGCGACGTCGGCGAGCGCCTCTTCGGCTATCGCCGCGATGATGTCGTCCTTGCCTTTGAAGTAGCGGTACACGGCGCCGACGGATAGTTCGGCCTCGGCGAGTACGTCCTGCATGGATGTGGCGTGGAAGCCGTTGCGGATGAAGCAGCTTCGGGCGGCGTCCAAGATCTGCCGCCGGCGGGCATCGAGGTGTTCCTGTGGCATGCGGGCCATGGGCCGAGCATAGAACGAGCATTCCTTCTTGACGCCGATCGGCTGCGGTCTCATGCTGAGCGAACGTTCGTTCTCGTTCGGAGGGGAAAGCATGCAAGCCGTGATCGTCACGCTCACCGGGTTACTCGCGCTCGTTTTTCTGGCTGCGGGGCTCCAGAAGGTCTTCCAGTCCCGCGCTATCGCGTCGAACATGCGCCGCCTCGGTGCGAGTCGCGGACTGACCCGCCTCATCGGCGCCCTGGAGATCCTGGGTGCGATCGGCATTGTGGCCGGAATCCGGTACCCGGTCGCGGCGATAGCGGCGACCATCGGCTTTGTCCTGCTCTTGGTGGGCGCGATCGCTTTTCACGCCCGGGCGGGGGACTACGGCCGCCGCACCCGTCGCAACGACGCCTTCGCGCCGCCCGTGTTGCTGATCCTCACCGGGGTGCTCGGCGCGCTCCTGCTGAGCGGCGCCTGACGCGTCTAGGCCGCGGGCCGTCCGGCACCCGTGTAATCGTCGCCCTTCGAGTGATAAGTGTGGATCTGGATCGCCTGGCCCTGGGTGGGCGCGTTGATCATCAGCCCGTTCCCGAGGTACAGCCCCACGTGGTGGATCCGCGTCGACGGGTTCCCGTAGAACACGAGGTCGCCGAGCTTCGGCTCGCCGGGCACCGGCGGCAGTGCCCGGAACTGGGTGTCCGCGGTCCGGGGGAGCGAGATCCCGGCTTCGTCGTAGGACGCCTTCGTCAGCCCTGAACAGTCGAAGCCCGCCGCGCCCGCTTCGGGGCCGTTGCCGCCCCACACGTACGGGAGGCCCAGCTGGCCGAGGGCGAACCTGGTCGCCTTCACGGCGGGGCTGGCGGATCGCGCCGGGTCGAGGGAGAGGGTCGCGTACAGCTGCGCGTTGCCCAGGACGCGCTGGCGGAACAGTTCGGCCTCGTTGCCCTTGCCGCCCTGGTAGCCGGCGATGGTCTTCCACCAGCCGTCGCCACCGCCGAGGTCGGCTCCGGAAGCGCACAGGGCGCGGCCGGCGGCGACCGAGGCGGAGTCGGGGTCGGCGAGCGCGGGTTTCGCGATGCCGGGGATCGACGCGCCGTGCTTCTTCCACTGCTGCGCCGTCAGGCCGAGGGGGTTCTCGCCGCCGCGTCCGTGGTTCGAGCTCGCCGCGCCGATCCCGGCCAGGGTGACCCAGGACAGATGACAGTTCGGCTTCTCGCCGCGCAGCGCCAGTTCGCCGTTCGCGTAGCCCATGAGCGATTTCGCTGGGATGTCGAGTGGTCCGGCCAGCTTGTTGGCCCACTCTTCGAGCGGCCGGGCGCCCTTCGGCGTCTCCTGCGCCTTGACCGGCGCGCTGACTTCCAGGACCGACGGACCCGCGCCGCCGCCGACGGTGGCCGGGTCCTGCTTCGCGGCGGGAAGGGGCACGGGCTGACGTCCGTCCGCCGGAGCGGGATCGTTGCCGCCCGCGAGCAGCCAACCCGCCGTCGCGAGCCCCGCGACCAGCGGGAGAGCGACCAGGCCGCGCATCGCCACGCCGTGCGCCCACGACTTCTTCCGGCTGGTTTCGGACGCGCTCGGCGCGGGCTCGGGCTCGGTCACGCCGTCCAGGTTATTGGAGACCACCTCTACGTAACGAGCGAACGCCTTGCACGTTAGGGGGACTCTCATATTCTGGACGAATGACTGAGACGGGAGCGCTCGACGCCGGGCGTCTGAGTGCCGCGCTGTCCGGCCGGTACGCCGCGATCCAGGTCGTGGCGAGCACCGGGTCCACCAACGCCGACCTGCGGGAAGCCGCCGCGAAGGGGGCCGAAGACCGCACGGTGCTGATCGCCGAAGAGCAGACGGCCGGGGTCGGCCGCCGCGCCCGGCACTGGTCTTCGCCGAAGGGATCGGGCCTCTACGTCAGTGTGCTGCTGCGCCCGGGCGGCGTCCCGTTCGCCAATTTGGGTTCACTTTCCGTGGTCGCGGGCCTCGCGGTCCGGGAGGTCGCCGAAGGACTGGGCGTCGACGCCGTCCTCAAGTGGCCGAACGACGTCCTCGCCGGTCCGGATCGCGCCAAATGCGCGGGCATCCTGGCGGAGGCCGTCGCCGGTGACGAGACCACCGTGATCCTCGGCATCGGCCTGAACGTGCTGCCGCTCGGCGAGAGCGTCCCTGCCGGGCCCGGCGGCCTGCCCGCGACCTCGCTGGCCGAGCAGGGGGCGACGGAGACCGACCGCGCCGAGATCGCCGTACGGCTGCTCACCGGGTTCGACGAGCTCGAACGCCGCTGGCGGCTCGCGGGCGGGTCACTGGCCGAGGCCGGTCTGCTCGGGGACTACCGGCGGTACTGCGCCACGCTGGGCCAGGATGTCGAGGTCCAACTGCCCGACGGCTCGGCGCTCACCGGCCGCGCCGCCGACATCGATCCCGCCGGCCAGCTCCAGGTCGATGTTCCAGGTGGTGAGCGGTACACGGTGTTCGCCGGAGACGTCGTCCACGTACGGCCCGCCAAGGCCTGATCCGCGCGTCTCGATTTCCGGCGTCTCCTCTTCCGCCGGCACCGTTCGCCGGTACGGTGAGCTCACCAGCGCCGAACACACTTTGGGAGCGTCCGTCGTGGCCTATCCGGACGATTTGCTCAGCGAGAACGAGCACGTCGTGGTGCACAGTCACCCGCATTTCAAGATGCTGATCTTCCCGTTCCTCGCGCTGATCGTCACGCTCGGCGTGGGGATTTGGCTGGCCGTCATCGCGAAGGACGCGACGGCCCCGTGGGACCTGATCTCCGAGATCGCGATCGCCGCGGTCGGCCTCGGTCTCGTCGTGTGGCTCTTCCTGGCGCCGTTCGTCCGGTGGCGCACGACGCATTTCATCGTCACCACGGACAGGTTGATCGCCCGCGAGGGTGTGCTCAAGCGGACCGGCATCGACATCCCGCTGTCGCGCATCAACAGCGTCCAGTTCGAGCACGGGCTGCTGGACCGCGTGTTCGGCTGCGGCACGCTGGTGATCGAGTCCGCTTCGGACGAACCGCTGAAGTTCGACGACATCCCCAAGGTCGAGCGCGTGCACACGGTGATCTACCGCGAAGTCAACGACAACCCGTACGACGACTTCGCGCCGGGGCCGCAGCAGACCGAGCCGCTGCCGCCGCAGGGGCACCCGCCGCGCGGAAACCGGCGCCGCTGATGGGCACGCGAGAGCTGGGGCTGCCCGACCGCGTCCCGTCCGTCTACTCCCTGCCGGAGCGGGTGACGATCTGGGAGGTCGGCCCGCGTGACGGTCTCCAGAACGAGAAGTCGATCGTCCCGGTCGAGGTCAAACTCGAATTCCTGGACAGGCTCGCCGATTCCGGGCTGACCACGCTTGAGGCGACCAGTTTCGTGAGCCCGAAATGGGTGCCGCAGCTGGCCGACGCCGAACAGCTCCTGGCCGGGCTCGACAAGCGCGAGGGCGTCCGGTACCCGGTGCTCGTGCCGAACGAGCGCGGACTGGACAGGGCGCTGGAGGCCGGGGTTTCGCAGATCGCGATCTTCGCCAGCGCCACCGAGACCTTCGCCAAGAAGAACCTCAACTCGACGGTCGACGACCAGTTCGCGATGTTCGAGCCGGTCGTCACCAGGGCGCGGGCAGAAGGGCTCGACGTCCGCGGGTATGTGTCGATGTGCTTCGGCGACCCGTGGGAGGGCGCCGTTCCGGCCGCGCAGGTCGCCGGAGTGGGTAAACGGCTCCTGGACCTCGGCTGCTCGCAGCTCTCGCTCGGCGACACGATCGGCGTCGCCACCGCGGGGCAGGTCGAGACGCTGATCGGGGAGTTCCCCGGCGTCGACGCCCTGGCCGTCCATTTCCACGACACCTACGGCCAGGCGCTCGCGAACACGTTGGCGGCCCTCCGGTGCGGCGTGTCCACTGTGGACTCCTCGGCCGGCGGCCTCGGCGGCTGCCCGTACGCCGAATCGGCCACCGGGAACCTCGCGACCGAGGACCTCGTGTGGATGCTCGACGGTCTCGGCGTCGAAACCGGTGTCGATCTCGACGCGCTGGTGGCGACGAGCAAGTGGATGGCCGGGAAGCTCGGCAGGCCGAGTCCGTCCCGGGTGGTCAACGCGCTCGCCGGATGAGATTCGCGGAACTCACCGGCGAGACCTGGCCGCTTTTCGAGCGGTTGTTCGGGCCAGGAGGTGTGCAGGGCGGCTGCTGGTGCGCTTTCTTCCGGCTGACCGGGCCCGAGTTCAAGCAGGCGGGCAAGGACGGCCGCAAGGCAGCCGTCCGCGATGCGGCCGCCGCCGGGAAACCGTTGGGGCTGCTGGCCTTGGTGGATGACGAGCCGGTCGGCTGGGTCGCCGTCTCGCCCCGGCTCGACAACCCGCGGCTGGCGAGATCGCCGGTCGCGGCGTCGGCGGGCGACCATGCCGGGGTCTGGTCGGTCACCTGTTTCTACATCGGCAGGAAGAGCCGTCGCCAAGGGGTTTCCGCCGCCTTGCTGCGGGCCGCGGTCGACTTCGCCGCCGGTCGCGGGGCCAGGGTCGTCGAGGGGTACCCGGTCGAGGTCGTCGGGAAGCGGCCGGGCGCGGATCTGTACCACGGCACGGTGAGCACCTTCGCGAAGGCGGGTTTCGAGCTCGTCGAACGTCGTCCGCCGTCGCGGGCTTTGATGCGCTTGCGGGTATCCGCCGACGAGAACGCCGGTCGGCGCTAAGGTCGTAACGCGTCCTGTCCGCTGCCTCCCCCGTCCACCGGTGGGAACCGATTCCTTGGGGGAGGTGCGGTGACCGATCCGAGCGAGGCCGGAACGGGCCCGATCCGGCTGCCCGTCGAGTACGACGCCCCGACACCACCGCACGGGGCGCGCGCTCCGTACGCGCCTTCGCCGTGGCCGCCCGCGGTGGCGCCCTTGCGGGTGCCCTTCCCGCCGAGGCCCGCCGCGCCGCCGCCCATGGGGGCGTTGCGGACGGAACGGGAGAGCGTGATCGCGCTGTTCCTCGTGCACATGTTCCCCATCGGGCACCTCCCGGTCGCGATGGGCAAACCCGCGCGTCAGCTGCCGCTGCCCGACGGCGGCTCCGGCCCGCAGGACCACCCCGAGGCGGACGTGCTCGACGACCTGGACGCGTTGTCCCATGTCAGCAGCGGTTTCCGGCGTTCGCCCACGACCCCGGCCGCCGCTCCGCCGCCGGCACTGGCCAGGGGACACGATCCGTGGGGTGGAATGTCCCAAGAGGACTGGAAAGAGCGGTTCGTGACCGGAACGGGCCATTCGTGGCCGACCGGCGGCGATCCTGCGACGCCGGTGATGCTTGAGGCAGGTACTCATCTCGACCGGTTCGGGGACCAGCACGGCCGGGTGTTCGCCGAGGACGAGACCCTGTTCTCCATGCGCTCGCTGCCACCGGACCAGGCCGGCGCCTACCGGCGTTACCGCGTCGTCCGGCCGCTGCCGGTCTGGCGCTCGGTGACCACCGGATGGTTCGGCCAGCCGGGAGGCGGGGTGCGCTTCCGCACGGTGCTGGGCGCCGATGAACTTGTCACGCTGGGCTTCCTGGCTGACGTCACGGGGGAGGTTCGGTGAACACGGGGACGATCCTGCGGTGGCTGGCCGCGTTGGGCGTGCCGCCCGAAGTGGTCTCGGTCGGCACGGAGGTGGACAACGCCTGGTGTCTCATGCGCACGGAGGAAGAGGGAGCCGAGCCCGCCTGGGAGGTCTTCTGGCGGGAGCAGGGCAACCGGTACGACTGGGCGCGGTTCACCAGCGAACAGGTCGCCTGCCACTACCTCTTCGGACGTCTCGCCTGGTCGCAGGTCGCACGCGGCGCCGTCGGCCTGCTGCCCGGCGCGCAATGACCCGCGTTCAGCGCTTCAGGATCGCCAAGACCTCGTCGTGGAGCAGCCCGTTCGTCGAAAGCGCCGAGCCGTTGTCGTAGCGCGCTTCGCCGTTCAGGTCGCTGAAGCGGCCACCGGCTTCGGTGACCAGCACCTGGGCCGCGGCGACGTCCCACGGGTTCACGATGCATTCCGCGGTGACGTCGAGCGCGCCCTCGGCGACCAGGCAGTGGTGCCAGAAATCGCCGAAAGCGCGGCTTTCCCAGCAAGCGTCGACGAGGTCGATGTACTTCTCGCGTGAGTGGTACTCCACCCACGAGTTCAGGTCCGTTGTGGACAGATACGCGTCTTCGAGCGACGCGACCTTCGACACCGAGATGCGGCGTTCCCCGGCGGAGTCGCTCATCCAGGCGCCGTCCCCGGTGGCGGCCCACCAGCGGCGGCCGAGCAGCGGTGCGCTGATCATGCCCACCACGGGGGTGCCGTCTTCGACCAGCGCGATCAGCGTCGCCCACACCGGGACGCCGCGCAGGAAGTTCTTGGTCCCGTCGATCGGGTCGAGCACCCAGGCGCGCCCGGTCGCGGCGGTCCCGCCGCGTTCCTCGCCGAGCACGGCGTCGTCCGGCCGGTCCGCGGCGAGGATCGCGCGGATGGCGTCCTCGACGGCGGTGTCCGCGTCGGTGACCGGCGTCCGGTCGGGTTTGCGCTCCACGGCCAGGTCGAGCGCGCGGAACCGGGCGGTGGTGATGGCGTCGGCGGCGTCGGCCAGCCGAGTGGCGAGTTCAAGATCATTCTCGTAGCCGGGCACGGTCACGATGGTTTCACGCCCGGCAGTCGTAGAGTTGACCAGGTGAGCATGGTGCTACTCGCCGAGGACGACCCGGCCATCGCCGATCCGCTTTCCCGCGCACTCCAGCGGGAGGGGTACGAGGTGCGGGTCGTCGGCGACGGGCCCGCCGCCCTCGACGCGACCGAGAGCGACCGTGTGGATCTGCTGGTCCTCGATCTCGGTCTGCCGGGTATGGACGGGCTCGAGGTGTGCCGCCGCCTGCGGGCCAGCGGCACCGAGGTGCCCGTGCTGATGCTCACCGCGCGCACGGACGAGGTCGACTTCGTGGTCGGGCTCGACGCCGGCGCCGACGATTACGTCGCCAAGCCGTTCCGGCTGGCCGAGCTGCTGGCCCGTATCCGGGCGCTGCTCCGCCGCCGGGCGCCCGACGTGCTCGAAGCCGGGGGAGTGCGGATGGACCTCGGTGCCCGGATGGTCACCGTGGACCTGCACGAGGTGCAGCTGGCGAACAAGGAGTTCGAGCTGCTCCGGGTGCTGATGAGCCGCGCGGGCCAGGTGGTCAGCCGCGACGAGATCCTCGCCGAGGTGTGGAACGACCTCGAATCGAAGACCTCGAAGACACTCGACATGCACATGTCGTGGCTCCGGCGGAAGCTCGCCATAGCGGCCGACGAGGCCGCGGGCCGCGCGGGCAAACCCGGCGGGAACGGCGACGGCGAACGGCGGATCGCCACGGTCCGCGGCGTCGGCTTCCGCTTCAACGCGGAATAGCATGCGCCGCCGCATCCTGTTGGCGATCCTGCTCGCCGTCGCGGTCACCGCCGCGGTGCTGGGCATCCCGCTGGGGATCACCGCGTGGCAGCTGGTCGAGAACCTCAACCGCGAGAATCTCGCTTCCTCGGCCCGCGGGATAGCGGCGACGCTGGACAACGAAATAGCCGTCGGCCAGCCGATCAACCTCGACCTGGTCCGGGTCGCCGTGCCGCAGGGCGGATTGCTGACCGTTCGCGCGGAAGGGCAGATCGAGAAGCGCTACGGCTCCGACCCCGGCTCGGACGTGGTGTCCGAGCGGGCACCGATCGCGTTGCACGGCGAGGTCGAACTGTCCGTGCCCGCCGGGCCGATGCGCACCCGTCAGACACAGGTGACGCTGCTCGTGCTCTTGCTGGTCGTGCTGTCGGTGGGCACCGGCACGGTGGTCGCGACGGTGACCGCGCGAAGGCTCGCGAAACCGCTGAGACACGTCGCGGACCGGGCGGTCAGACTCGGCGGCGGTGATTTCCGGCCGGATCCGAAGCGCTACGGCGTCGGCGAGCTCGACATGGTCGCCGAAGCGCTCGACGCGTCCGGTTCGGCGCTCGCGCAGCTCGTCCAGCGGGAACGCCAGCTCGTCGGCGACGTCTCCCACCAGTTGCGGAGCCGGTTGACCGCGTTGCAGCTGCGGCTCGAACCGCTCACCGTCCACCCGGACCAGGACGTCGTCGACGAGGCGAAGGCCGCGCAGGAACAGGCGGACCGGCTCGCCGAAGCGCTCGACGAGCTGCTGGCCGCCGCGCGGGCGGCGCGCGAGGTCGGCGCGGAACCGGTGAACCTGCCGGAAGTGCTCCCCGAGGTTTCCGAAGAGTGGCGACAGCTGCTTCGCGCCGAGGGCAGGCATCTGCGGATCCGCGTGACCGACGGGCTGAGGGCGAGGGCGACGCCCGGTCGCTTGCGCGAGGTCGTCGGCGTCCTGCTCGACAACGCGCTGCGCCACGGCGCGGGAACGGTCACGCTCGCCGCCCGGCGCGGCGACGCGGACGGCACGGTCGTCATCGAGGTCGCCGACACCGGGTCGGGGGTGCCCGACGAGCTGGCGCCGCATATCTTCGAACGCGGCTTCTCCGGCGGCGGATCGACCGGTGTCGGTCTCGCGCTCGCGCGGGCGCTGATCGAGGCCGACGGTGGCAGGCTGGAGCTGTCGAGCAAGCAGCCGGCGGTGTTCAGCCTCTTCCTGAAGGTGCCCAGGCCGGGGGACGTGGCCGAAGTACGGTGGCCCGCCGAGCGGGTGCCTCGTTGAAGACCGCCCCAAGGACGTCCCGATCGGGCAATGCCGTGGCAGCGCGGCGACTTACCGTCGGGGGGTGCATGCGACGGCGTTCCGGTACCGCCCACCGGTGAGTCCGGTGGCCGCGGCGACCCTGGAGATCGGCAAGGTGGCGGTCACCGTGCGCCTGTCCTTCGACGGCGCGCTGTACGCGTGCCGCCGTCCTCCCGGTGTGGTGGAGCGGATGGAGGCCGAAGCCCTCGACCTGCTCTCCAAAGGCCTGTTCGTCAGCGGGATCGACACCCCGGTCGCGACCGTGACCGGGGCGGCGGGCCATCGGTTCGTCCAGCGGAGCGCCGAGTTCGAGCCGCCGGACGGCCGGCTCTACCGGGGTATGTGCGGGGTCGGCGCCAGCCGGAACGGGCTGACCTTGACCGGCATCCTCGGCTACCTCCTCGAAGTCCGCGCGGAGTGGGCGAGACGGGCGGGTGACTGCGGCCCGCCCGGGAGCGCCGCCGAATGGTGCGAGCTCTTCGGCGGGGAGCTGGCGTCGATCGGCGGGGTGGTCCTGCGGCGGGCCTCGGTGCTCAGTCTCGGTACTCCGCCGTGACCGTGACGACGAACCCCGCACGGGCGGGCAGGCCGAGGCTGACCCACAGCCCGGTCGGATCGGTCTCCTCCAGGGTGATCGGCAACGGCTGCTCGCCGACCACGAGGAACTCCGTCCCGATCAGGACCCGCAGCGATCGGTCGAGCAGGTTGTGCTCGTCGCGGACCTTGTCCGCCTGCGCGGTGACCAGATAGGACAGTTCGCACCGCTTCGCCCGCACGGCGCCGGTTCCCGGGCCGGCGCCGTGCAGGGCGAAGAGGAACAGATCGACGCTCGACACCCGCGTCTCGGTCTGCCAGGTGGGTTTCGGCGGATCGAGCCGGACCACCGTCCCCTCCGGCAGATGGGGTGCGATGAGCCGGCACAACGCCTCGTCGACCTGGCTGATCACGGGGTCAGATCAATCCCTCACGCAGTGCGTAAGCCACCGCGTGCGAGCGGTTCCGGAGCTGGAACCGGTTGGTCACGTCGTGCAGGATGCTCTTCACCGTGCGCTGCGAGTAGCAGAGCTGGTCGGCGATCTCCTGCGTCGAGAACCCCGACGCGACCAGCTTGAGCACCTCGGTCTCCCGGTTGCTCATGCCACCGAGGTGCAGGCCGCGCGGCTGCAGCACCAGACGCTGCAGCCGCGAGACCCGGTGCAGCAGCCTGCCGAGCAGGTCGGGCGGCAGCGCGCCTTCCCCGGCGGCGGCCGCCTTGATCAGCCGGACCAGGACGTCGGCGCCCGCCTCGGAGCGGCGGGCGACCGCGCAGACGCCGTGCTCGATGGCGCTGAGGATCTCGTTGTCGTCGACTTCACCCGCGATGAGCACGATGCGGGTGAACCCCTGGTGGTGCAAGGCGGACAGCAGTTGCGTCATCGCCTCGTCGAGGCGATCGGTGACCAGGAGGGCCACCATGGTCGGGTCGGCGGTCTCCCCGTCCACCAGCCAGACGTCGTCACGGGAGCGGAGCGTCATGCAGACGCCGTTGTGCAGGATCGGATCGGTGGCGCGGACGACCACCGGTGTCCGGTTCGGTTCGAACATGTGATTCCCATTCCCCTCGAACAGTGCGAGGGCCCCACCCCTCGCGCTACTCACCCTGCCGGGTGAGGTGTCCCGAGCGCATGGGACTCCGGTCCCGGAATTGCCCGAAAAGCCGCCCTTATCGGGGTCGCTTTTTCAGCGGCCCAGCCCTGCTTCGCGGGCGCGCACGATCGCTTCGGCGCGATCCGCGACGTGAAGCTTGCTGAAGACGTTCGAAATATGGTTTCGCACGGTTTTCGGGCTGAGACACAGAGTGCTGGCGATGACCGTGTTGCTGTGCCCGCCCGCGATGAGCGAGAGGACCTCTCGTTCGCGGACGGTGAGTTCCGGGAACACCGTGTCCGCGGTCGGTTGACTGTGGTTGAAGAAGCCGAGAACCCGCGTCGCGATGTCGGGCCCGAAGATCGCTTCGCGCCTCGCGACGGAGTGAACGGCACGGATGATTTCGTCGGGTTCCGCGTCTTTCAGCAGATATCCGCGGGCTCCGGCCCGCATCGCGGAGAAAACGGATTCGCTTTCGTCGGCCATCGTCAGCATGAGCACGCCGACGCCGGGCCGTTCGGCGACGATGTGCCTGGTCGCTTCGGCGCCGCTGATGTCGGGTAGATGCAGGTCCATGACCACGACGTCGGGCGCGAGCGCGCTCGCCGCGCTGATCGCGTGCGCGCCGCTCGCGGCCTCGCCGACCACGTCGATCAGCGGCTCGTTGGCGAGCAGCGTGCAGACCCCGAACCGGAACAGCGGATGGTCGTCGACCACGAGCACGCGAAGGCGATCGTTCATACGGTTCCCCCTGTCTCCCCGACGCGGCACGTTAGCGAGACGGCCGGTCATGGGACAACGCGAGGTCCGGACAGCGGACCGGCGATAATTAAACGCCTGATGAGTATCGCGTATCGGGGCGGTTCGCCCAACCCATTAACCCTTTCGGCCCACGCCTGGGTCTCAAGTCCGTGAAGGCCTCCTTCCCTACCTTCAGGGTAGGGAAGGAGGCCTTCACGGACCGCGCCTCAGCCAGGTGGTAGCAAAGGTCCCTTGCTCCCTTTCCGCAGGTCAGGCGAAGGTTCCGGCGTGTTCGCGAGCCCAGTCCGCGAAGGTCAGCGGCGCCCGGCCGAGGAGTTCGCGAACGGTGCCGAACACGATCTCCTCCTTCCCGGCGGACTGCCGTTTGAGCTCGAAGATCCCGTCGACCGCCGAAGCGGGCCAGCCGTACCCGAGCATCCGGGCGCGAGAAGCGGCTTCGGGCTCTTCGACGTAGGTCAACCGCCGCCCGAGCGCGTCACCGAGGATCTCGACCTGCCGCCGCGTCGTGAGTGCTTCGCCGCCGGTGATCGGATAGGTCTTGCCCGCATGGCCGTCGCCGGTCAGCACGGTCGCGGCGACTTCGGCGATGTCGCGGACGTGCACCAGCGCGGACGCCGGATCGCCTTCGGGGACGCGGATGACGCCATCGCCGCGAACGGCGTGCAGCCAGGCGAACCGGTTGTCCATGAACGTGCCGGGGCGCAGGATCGTCCAGTCCGGCCCGGCTTCGCGCACGGTCCGCTCGGCCTCGGCGTGCACGAGCGAGATCGGGTCGGTCTGTCCGAAGTGGACTCCGGTGGTGGAGAGCTTGACGACGTGCGAGACACCGGCGGCGGCCTTGAGCACCGCTTGTTCCTGGGCGAGCGGGTCCGGGCCGTGACCGGAGGTCAGGACGAACACGCGATCGACGCCGTCGAGCAACGCGGGATCGAAGGCGTCGAGATCACCGGCGGCGACCTCGGCACGCGGATCGATGCGGGCGCGGGCCGGGTCGCGCGTCAGAGCGCGCACCCGGGCGCCCCTGTCCAGCAGCGCGGGAACGAGTTCGCGGCCGATTTTGCCGGTGGAACCGAGAACGAGGATCATCGGAAGACTCCTTAGTGGTTGCGCCGCAAGGAAACGCGCGGCAGGAAGAGGGAAGCGGCGAGGCCGACGGCCAGTGCGGGGACCATCACCCAGAACACGCCGTCGAGCGCGGATGAGTAGCCGGCGGGACTGTCGTCGGTGAAGGCGTTCGTGAACACCGCGCCGAAAACGGTCAGCCCGGCGGTGGTGCCGAGGGAGCGAAGGAAGCCGACGGTCGCCGAAACGGCGCCGAGGTCGGTCCTGGCGACGTTCTGCTGGGCCGCCATGGAAAGCACCTGCATGTTGAGCCCGGCGGCCGCGCCGAACACGACGAGATAGGTGACGACGAGCGGCAACGGCGTCGTTTCGTCCATTGTGGACATCGCGAGCGCGGCGGCGAGGCCGAGGGTCATGCTGAGGATCGGCGCCCAGCGGTAGGCGCCGGTCTTGGCGACGACCCGGCCCGCCACCATCGACGACGCGGCGACCGCGAGCGTCATGGGCAGGAGCAGGAGCCCGGCTTCGGAAGGTCCGGCGCCACCCGCGGTCTGCAGGAAGAGTGCCAGGTAGTTGACCGAACCCAGGAAGACGAACCCGGCCGCGGCACTGGCCAGCACGCTCAGGCCGAACATCCTGGAGCGGAACAGCCGGAGCGGGACGACCGGTTCGGCCGCGCGGCGCTCGATGAACAGGAAGGCGACGAGCAGCACCGCGCCGATCGATGCCGACAGGGGAGTCGCCAGTGTCAGGCCGACGATCGCGCCGGACAGGACGACGATGCCCGCGAAGTCGAACGGTGCGGTCGTCCGGCGTCGTTCGAGCCGCAGGAACCGTGCGACGATGCCGAACGCGACCAGGCCGATCGGCACGTTGAGACCGAAGATCGACCGCCAGCCCGCCAGGTCGGTCAGGATGCCGCCGACGACAGGGCCCGCCAGCGAGGATCCGGCGAAGCAGATCGAGAACCAGGCGAAGTAGCGAGCGCCTTCGCGACCGGGGAACAGTTCGCCGATGATCGCGGCGACCGCGACGAACAGGCCGCCGGAGCCGATGCCCTGCAGGACGCGGGCGGCGATCAGCAGCGGCATCGTCGGCGCGAGGGTGCAGGCGAGGGAGCCGAGGACGAACAGCGCGATCGCGACGAGGACGACGCGCTTGCGGCCGAAGAGATCGCCGAGCTTCCCGTATACGGGTGCGCTGACGCTGCCGGCCAGCAGATAGGACGTGGTGACCCAGGCGAACGACGTGGCTCCGCCGAGCTCGCCGACCATACGCGGCAGGGCGGTCGCGACGACCTGGGCGTCGAGCATCGCCAGGAACACGGCGGCGAAGAGCCCGACAAGGGCAAGGGTGTTTCGGGCGCGCGGAGGCGCGCCGAGAGTGGTGCTCAAGAAAGAGATCCGTTCACTGGAAGAAACGAGGGAACGCGAGGGACGCGGAGCAGCACTCCGGGTCCCCGCCAAGACGGGAAAAGGCTCAACCGTCATCCGAACCGGATGCGGTCCTCTTCGCGCTTGGCGATCACCTCGAATTCGTCCCGCTCGACCGTACGAACCCGGTCGGCGTCATCAGTGAAGGAACGTTGACATGGATGACTCTAGGCAATCACATGTCTTTTGACAAGTGTTTTAGTGGAGGGGAACGACGTCGTCGTCCGGCTCGTCGCTGTCCCGGCGGCGTTTGCCCAGCTCATCCGGGAAGACCCACTTCTTGAAACCCCAGAAGCGGAAGAACATCGCCAGCAGCATGCCGATGATCGACCCGCTCGTGAAGTCCGCGAACTCCTGGACGAACCGCGTCACGTGCGGCACTTCGAGATCGAAGATGTAGCGCGACGTGTAGAGCGGGATCAGGTTGACCACCACGGCGATACCGCTGATCACGAAGAAGAGCGCCGCCTCGTGATGCCGCTCGCGGCCGCCGCGGGTTCGGAAGGACCATTCGCGGTTGAGGATGTAGGACACGATCGTCGCGACGATGATCGCGATGGCCTTCGCCGTGGTCGGCTTCGACTCCAGCACGCTGAGTTTCAGCAGGTACCAGACGCCGTTGTCGACCAGGAACGTCGTGCCGCCCACGATCGCGAACTTCAACAGCTCACGGTGCTTGATCAGCACGGATCGGAGCGGCTCGGGCGTCCTGGAAAGGACGGATTCGACCACGGTCACCAGATCAGTCTAATTCGCGTCGCCCGTCGAACGGGTCGGCAGGGGATGGACAGCGCGGTATATGACACTTTGGGCGTTTCGGATGAGAGCCAAGAGTGCCTACTGGATTTTGGGTGCGGCTTGATCGCGGACCAGGTCCGTGAAGGACCCCTTCCCTCGGCTCAGCCGAGGAAACTCGACCTTCACACCTTCCCAAGTACATGAAGGCCCCCTTCCTTGCGCCTAGGTACAGGAAGGGGGCCTTCATGTACCTCAGCCTCATGAGCAGGGGAGCAAGGGACCTTTGCTACCACGTGGCGATCAGGCGGCCGGATCGTCGGGAATGCCGGAAATCTCCCGTCCGCCGCCCCGCAGCAGCCGCGGCCGCACGTCGGCCTCCGGGAAGACCCACTTCTTGAACGACCACCACCGGAACGCCGTGCCGAGCAGGGTCCCGACGAGCACCCCGCTGACGAAGTCGGCGACCTCCTGGGTCAGCAGCGTGACATGCGGTTGCTCCAGTTTGAACACGTACCGCGAAACCAGCTGCGGAAGCGCGTTGAGCCCGAGCGCGATCGCGCTGAGCAGGAAGAAGAGCGCCGCTTCGTGCGCGCGCTCGCGGCCGCCGCGGGAGCGAAAGGACCATTCGCGGTTCGCGACGTACGAGAATACGGTCGCCACCAGGACGCCGATGACCAGCGCGGTCACCGGTTTGTCGGTCAGCACGGTGAACTTCAGCCCGTAGGTGATCGTCATCGTGATGACGAAACTCGCGCCCCCGACCAGGACGAACCGCAGCAGTTCGCGATGCTTCCCCAGCATGCGGGCGACGCTACTGGAAAATGCGGTCGACCACTCCGTTGGGCCGCGTGGACGGCTTGGACTTGCCAGGTTGCGGCGGCGCGCTCGTGGTCGTCTCCGGCTGGGCAGGCTCTTGCGGCGCAGGCTCCGAAGTCGTCGCGGACGGCGAAGGCTTCTTCGTAGGAGCAGGCCACCCGGGTCGCCCAGGCTTCGTCGTTTCCGGACCGCCCGAAGGCTTCGAGGTGACCGAAGGCAGCGAAGGCACCGTAGTCGGCGGAAGCAGCGAGTTGTCGTCACACCAGTGGTGCCAGCAGCCGAAGTAGACGGCGACCGGTTTCGCCTTGGCGGTGCCGAGGGTGGCGTTCACCGTCACCGGCGTGTTGTTCGCCGGGCGGCCCTTCAGCACTACCGTCAGGCGCGCTTCGCGTCCTGGAGCCAGCGAGCCGCGCGAAGTGCATGACGCACCTTCGCCGGTCGGAGTGCATCGGATGCCGGAGAAGCTCCACGAGTAGAGAATGCGGTGGTCGATAGTGATCGTCACCGGCTTCGTCGACTCACCGGTGTTCGTCACGCGGATGTTCATCCGCGGATTGGGGATCCACGGGAACGAGGACGGCCAGACGCTTTCGGCACTCAAGGTGAGGCCGTCCACCGGTGCGGGCGGCGCCGGCACGTTGACCTTCACCTCGATCGACACCTTGATCTGCGCGCCCGCCGTCACCGAACCGGTGACCACGCTGCCGTCCACGGCCGTCCCGTCGGCGCGCAGCCGGAACTTCAGCACCGCGGACTGTCCCGGTTCGAGACCGGTACCGGTACGGCAGGTCACCGTGCCGGTGCCACCGGGGCAGTTCACCGTGATCGGACCGGGCGCCTGCTGACGGAAGCCGTTGGCGCCCATCGCGCCACCGCCGCCGGCGGCGGGAACGGCCCGCACCCCCTTCGGCAGATTCAGCGAGACCGCCACGGGCTCGGACTTCGATCCGCCGTCGTTGCGCACGGTGATCGGCAGGTCGGCCGGTTCGCCCGGCCTCAGCTGGACACCGCCGGGCGGGGTCGACGCCGTCATCACCGGAGGCGCCGGGATCACCGGCGTGGGCGCGGGCGGCTCGGCGGGGGTGGGCGTCGGGGTAGGTGCCGGGGTCTGGGCCGGAGGTGGCTCCTGCTGAGCGGGCGGCACGGGCTGTTGCCCCGGCGGGGCGACGGGCGGAGCCTGGGGCGGGACGGGCGGCGGCGTCGGGGGCGCGACGGCGGGCGGAGGGACGGCCGCGGCGGCCGGGATCTCCTGCGTACCGCCACCGGCGGCGAGCGCCACCGCGACGGCGGCCACGATGGCCGCACTCGATCCGGCCACGCCCGCGAATTGGCGCGGTCCGGCAGCGGCGGCACCGGCGGCCCCGCCCGAAGTCGAACCCGCGGCGGCGGCCGTCGCGGCCGCGGTGACCGCGCTCGCCTTGCCGGCGCCGGTCGTCGCCAGGTACCCGAGAGCCGCGCCACCGAGCACGATCGGCGCGATGATCCCGCGCAGACCGGTGTTGACGTCGGCCAGCTCCGCGGCCAGCGCGCGGCATTTCTCGCATTCGTCCAGGTGGTTCTCCACCTGGGCGCGTTCGCGTTTGGACAGCCCGTCGCGCGTCCACGCGCCGAGCTTGTCCGCGCTCGCGCGGCAGCGTTCGGCCGAGTTCTCGGCCAGGTGGACCTGCAGATAGGCCTGTCGCAGGCCTTCACGGGCCCGGTAGGCGAGCGCGGAGACACCGTTCGCGGTCAGCCCCAGCAGCGGCGCGACCTCGGCGGGCGTCTGCCCTTCGATCTCGGTGTGCCACAGCACCGCCTGCCACCGCTCGGGCAGCCGGGCGAACGCCTTCGCGGCGAGCGTGCGCTCGAGCCCGGCGACGGCGGTGTCGGAGAAGGGGACGGTCAGCGCTTCGCCGACGGCACCGCCGACGTCGGACATGTCCTCGTTCAGGTCGACGCGTTTGTCCTTGCGCGTCTTGTCGTAGGCGGTGTGCCGGAGCGCGGTCAGCAGGTACGCGCGGAACGCGGCGTCGGGGCCTTTGCCGCCGCGCAGCGTGTCCAGCACCTTCGCGAAGGCTTCCGAAACGAGGTCGTCGGCCTCGGAACTCGAGCGGGCGAGCTGGCGGGCGAGGTTGTGCGCCGCGCCGGCGTGGCGCTCGTAAAGGGTTCCGTAAGACGCGATCTTCCCGTCACGCACCTCGGCGATCAGCTCGGCGTCACTCTTACCGGAGAGATCGGCGGGAACGGTGGACACGGGGCTCCTTCATCTGCGGGTTAGGCGGGTCTACTCTTCCTAACGCCCGAACACGCTCAGTGTGACGGACCGGGCGACGCACGTCACCTCGCGGTCCCTTCGATGACCCGGAGGGCGCAACGCCATCACCCGCCATGGGTTACCGAAGAGTTCGGAAAGATCCTTGAAAAACGCCGTCACGCGCGGCGTCGACGGGCGTCCCCACCGTGAAGCGATCGCAAGATCGAAAAGATCGGAACGGAAAGGGGCGGTGGGCAGTGGACGTACCGGCCACCGGTGCGCCGTCCGGGGGATCCGACGGGCAAGCCGCCTGGAACCGGTTCGAACGAGATCGCACGCTCCGCGCACTGCGGGCCCGCTGGCGGACGGCCAGCCTGGCCGCGGGCTGGCGTTTCCCCAGTGACTGGGGCCTGCCCGAGGTCGATGCCGTCTGCGCGGCGGTGATCAAGAACGGCCGGGTCGCTCCCGCGGAAATGGCGGAGACCGCCCTCGCGGGGCTGGGCCGGGCACGGGCCGCCGCGGGCGCGGGACTGGCCGAGACGCTCGCGGACCTCGCGGCGTTGCACGCCGTGCTCGCCGACCCGGACGCGGTGGACGGCTTCCTCGCTCCGGATGTCGACTCCACGCCCTCCCGCTTGCTTCGGGTGACGGCGCTGGCGTGGGCGGACGTCGCGACCGATCAGCTGGTGAACACCGAGGTCACCGAACCTCTCACCGGGCTGCCCACCGCCGCCTACCTGAGGACGCGGTTGAGTGAGCTGTACCGCCAGGCCCGCCGCGACGAGCGGCCGGTCGCGGAGGCGCACACGCTGCTCGTGGTCTCGATGGACTTCAGCTCGGTCGCGGGCTGGCCCCGGCTGACCGGGATGATCCTGGTCGCGGACGCCTTGAAGCAGGTGTTCGACGGCGGGGAGAGCGTCGCCTCGATCGGGCCGTCCGTCGCCGGCGCTCTCGTGCCGAAGGACGTGAGGCTCGCCTCGTCCGGCGTCGCGTTGCGAAGAGCGCTCAACGAGCGGCTTTCGGTGGACGCGCAGTTGCGTGACACCGGCCGTCCGCAGATTTCGGCGGTCCGGCTCCCGGCGACCTACGACCTGGCGTGCGATCTGCTCGGCTCCCTCGCGCGCTCCTGACGCTGGGTTAGCGTAAGAGGTTCTCCAGGTCACGGCCGACCCTGTCGACCAGGCACGACCCGGTTCATGATTTCCTGTTTGCGTGACCCGGACTGTTCCCGCCGACGCCAACGGCGACGTTTCGGCGAGCCGACCGCAGCATCGCCTCTCGCTGCGGAGGTCGCTCGCCCGCTTGTCCGTCCGGCCGAGGTCGATCCTGATCCTGTCGGTGATCCCGCTGGTCGCGATCGGTTTCGGCATCTGGGGATGGCAGCACGAATGGGTGCTGGGCGTGGACAGCGCGGTGTACCGCGCCGGTGCCGAGACACTGCTCAACGGCGACCCGCTGTACGACGCGAACACCCTTCCGGTGGAGCCGTGGTGGGCGCTGTTGCCGTTCACCTACCCGCCGACCGCCGCGCTGCTGTTCATCCCGCTCGCGCTGGTCCCGACGCAGGTCGCCTGGGGGCTCCTGACCGCGGTCTCGCTGCTCGCGCTGGCGCTGTGCGTCCGGATCGCCATCGGCGCGCTGCCGAAGCCCTCGACCGACGGTCCCCGCTGGTGGGCCTCGCCCGCCCGGTCGACGATCGCGTTCTTCCTGGTCTTCCTCGGCCTCGAGCCGGTGTGGCGCACGATCTTCCTCGGCCAGATCAACATCATCCTGATGGCGTTGGTGATGCTCGACATCCTGGTCATCGGGGCCAGGGGCAGCCGCTGGGGCGGCGTGCTCGTCGGCGTCGCGGCCGCGGTCAAACTCACCCCGATCGTGTTCCTGGGGCATCTGTTCATCACCGGCCGCCGGATGGACGCCGTCCGCGGGCTCATCACGTTCATCGTGATGCAGGGCGTGATGTTCCTGATCATCCCGCACGACGCGGCCCGGTACTGGACCTACACGCTGCCCGACACCGGCCGCATCGGCCCGGTGCACTGGGCGGGCAACCAGTCGCTGAACGCGCTGATGAACCGCTTCACCGAGCTCGCGCCCTGGGCGTCGAAGGCGGCGATGGGGATCGGCGCGCTGCTCGCGATCCCGGCGATCTGGCTGGTGCTGCGCTTCCACCGCAAGGGCCAGGCGCTCGCGGCGATGCTGGTGACGGCGTTCTGGATCCTGCTGATCTCGCCGATCTCCTGGACCCATCACTGGGTGTGGGTGGCGCCGCTGGTCGTCCTGCTGGTCTCGCGGCTGCCGAAGACCACGCCCGCCACCGCGTGGAAACGCTGGCTCGGCACCTTCGCGGTGTTCTTCGTCTTCATCAGCTGTGTGCTGCTGATCCTGCCGAACGGCCGCAACGTCGAGCTGCACTGGAAGGTGTGGCAGAACATCCTCGGCAGCGCGTACATCTTCATGCCGCTGGTGCTGGCGCTCGCACTCGCCGGACGCTGGTGGTACCTGCGCCGCAAGCAGGGCACGGGGGACGCCGGAAAGCATGCTGAAGTCACGTCCGGCGGCTGAGGCCCGGCTCGTCGGGATCACGCTGGCGGGTGTACTCGCGCTGGCGATGCTCGCGCTGGGCGTCGTCGCGTGGCTCGGCGAGTGGCATCTCGGCGCGGACAGCGCCGTCTACCGGGCCGGCGCTCTCACGCTGCTGAAGGGCGAACCGCTCTACACCCGCGAGGCGCTGACGACCCTGCCGCCGTGGGTGCTGCTGCCGTTCACCTACACCCCGGCGGCGGCGCCGCTGTTCCTCCCGCTCGCGATCGTCCCCGCCGGGCTGACCTGGGGCGTCGTCGGCGCTCTCTCGCTGGTTTGCCTCAGCGTCGTGATCTCCGTGACCGCCCGCGCCTGCGGTGCCCCGCTCACCCGATGGTGGGTGCTGCCGCTGGCCACGGCGGGCGCGCTGGCGCTGGAGCCGGTCTGGAAGACGATCTTCCTCGGGCAGATCAACCTGATCCTGATGGCGTTGATCGTCCTCGACGTCCTGGTGCTTTCGGCGCGCGGTTCGCGCTGGGCCGGGGTGCTGATCGGGATCTCCGCCGCGATCAAGCTGACGCCGCTGATCTTCGTGCCGCATCTACTGTTCACCGGACGCTGGAAGGACGCGCTGCGGGCGCTCGGCACGTTCGCCGGGCTCGAAGCCGTGATGTTCGCCGTGATCCCCGGTGACGCCGTCCGGTTCTGGACCGAGTCGGCGACCGACCCCAGCCGGGTCGGCTCCGTGCACTGGATCTTCAACCAGTCACTCAACGGGCTGGTGAACCGTGCTTCGGAACTCGCGTCGTGGTCACTGGCGGTGGCCATCGCCATCGCCGCCGTCCTGGCCGTTCCCGCCGTCTGGCTGGTCGTGCGCCTGCATCGGCGAGGCGACCCGGTCGGCGCGCTGCTGGTGACCGCGTTCTACGGGCTGCTGCTCTCGCCGGTGTCGTGGTCACACCACTGGGTGTGGACGGTGCCGCTGCTCGTCCTGCTCGTCATCCGCCGATCGTGGGTGCCGGCCGCAGGCGTCGCGGTGCTGTTCGCGAGCGGTGTGATCATGTTCGTGCCCAACGGCGGGGACACCGAGTTCGGCTGGGGCCTGGGCTGGTCGCTGCTCGGCAACGTCTACGTCCTCACCGCTGCGATCGCCATCACAGGCCTGGCCGTGCGGGAGCTGCGACGCGGGTCCGCCCAGGTCGCGGCGGTGGCGGCCAAGTAATCTGCTCCTCGTTATGGACAAACGAACCGGTCTTCCGATCGTGGGCATGGTGGGCGGCGGACAGCTGGCCAGGATGACCCACCAGGCGGCGATCTCCCTCGGCCAGTCCCTGCGCGTGCTGGCCGCGGGGGAGAACGAATCCGCCGGCCTCGTCGCGGGCGAGGTCGTGCACGGGCACCACACCGACCTCGAAGCGCTGCGCTCGTTCGCCGCCGGGGTCGACGTGCTCACCTTCGACCACGAGCACGTTCCCGGCGAACATCTGCTGACGCTCGCGATGGAAGGCGTCACCATCCGGCCCGATCCGGCCGCGTTGTCGATGGCGCAGAACAAGCTCGTCATGCGCGAGATGATGGCCGGGCTGGAGATCCCCGGCCCCGCGTTCGCCGAAGTGTCCTCTGTGGACGATGTGCTCACCTTCGGCGACAAGCACTCCTGGCCGGTGGTGCTCAAGGCGGCGCAGGGCGGCTACGACGGCCGCGGTGTCTGGATGCTCGACACCGCGCAGCATGCCCGCGAGACCGTCCCCGAACTGCTCGACGCCGGAACTCCCTTGCTGGTCGAGGAAAAGGTCGTCATGCGGCGCGAACTGTCCGCGCTCGTGGCCCGGTCCCCGTTCGGGCAGGGCGCGGCGTGGCCGGTGGTGGAGACCGTGCAGTCCGGCGGGATCAACACCGAGGTACTCGCCCCGGCGCCTGGACTGAGCATCGAGCGCACGCAGGAGGCACAGGACCTGGCACTGCGGATCGCCGCGACGCTGAACGTGACCGGCCTGCTCGCCGTCGAGCTGTTCGAGACCGACGAAGGCCTGCTGGTCAACGAACTCGCGATGCGCCCGCACAACTCGGGCCACTGGACCCAGGACGGTTCGAAGACCTCGCAGTTCGAGCAGCATCTGCGGGCCGTGCTCGACTATCCGCTCGGCGTGACCGACCTGGTCGCCCCCGCCTGCGTGATGGCGAACGTCCTCGGCGCGCCCGAGGCGCCGGAGATGGGGCCGGACGAACGGCTGCACCACCTGTTCGCGCGGTACCCGGACATTCGCGTTCACTTGTACGGCAAGGGAGAGCGTCCCGGCCGCAAACTCGGCCACGTCAACCTCGTCGGCGAACGCATGGAGGAGCTGCGCGACCGCGCGCTGCTCGCCGCGCACTGGCTTTCCCACGCCGTCTGGCTCGACGGCTACGAGATCCACTAGGAGTAACTGAGTATGTCGCCGCAGGTTGGCCTGATCATGGGCAGCGATTCGGACTGGCCGACGATGGAAGCGGCCGGGCAGGCGCTGGCCGAGTTCGGCATCGAATACGAAGTCGGAGTCTACTCGGCGCACCGCACTCCGCAGCGGATGCTCGACTACGCGACGTCGGCCGCTTCGCGCGGTGTGCGCGTGATCATCGCGGGCGCCGGCGGGGCCGCGCACCTGCCGGGCATGGTCGCTTCGGCGACCGTGCTGCCGGTGATCGGGGTGCCGGTGCCGCTGAAGTACCTCGACGGTATGGACTCGCTGCTCTCGATCGTGCAGATGCCCGCCGGTGTCCCGGTCGCGACGGTCTCCGTCGGCGGTGCGCGCAACGCGGGCCTGCTCGCGGTGCGCATCCTCGCCGCGTCCGATGAGGGATTGCAGGCGAAGATGGCGCGGTTCCAGGCGGATCTGGAGCAGTTGGTGCTCGACAAGGACGCCGCGCTGCGCAAACGCGTCGAAGGCTGAATCTGCATTCCGTCCTCTGAATGCGGTGGTTCGATGGCGAACTACCGCATTCGGAGGACGAAACGCGAGGGTTCAGTCGGCGAGCTGCTTCCGCAGTTCCCGTTTGAGTACCTTCCCGGCCGCCGAGACCGGGATCTGGTCGACGAAGTGGATCGCCCGCAGTCGTTTGTACGGCAGGACGCGGGCGCCGACGGCCGCCAGGAGTTGCTCGGCGGTGACGTTCTCGTCGCTGCGCACCACGAACGCGACCGGCAGCTCGCCGACCTCGCTGTCCGGTTTGCCGACGACGGCCGCGGCCGAGACGCCGGGCAGGGTGATCAGCAGCTCTTCGAGCTCGCGCGGGAAGACGTTGTATCCCTTGTACAGCAGCATGTCCTTCTTGCGATCCACAATGGACAGATAGCCGTCCTCGTCGAGGATGCCGATGTCGCCGGTGTGCAGCCAGCTGTCGACGAGCGCGGCCGAGGTCTCCTCGGGGCGGTCGCGATAGCCGATCATCACCTGCGGGCCGCGCAGGCAGACCTCGCCGCTTTCCCCGGCGGGCAAAGGATCTTCGCCGCCTTCGGCCGGGACGATCTTGACCTCGGTGTCGGGGAGCGGAAGGCCGACCGAACCCACCTTCCGGACGGCGGAGCGGTAGGCCGGCGCGATGACGGCTCCCATGGTGACCTCGGTGAGGCCGTAACCCTCGATGATGAGCACGCCGGGGAAGCGTTTCTGCAGGGCACGGATCATCTCGTGGTTCATCGGCGCCGCGCCGGAACCGATGGTCAGTACCGAAGACAGGTCGGCTGTGTGAAACTCGGGGCAGGCGAGCAACGCGGCGAACAGCGCGGGCGCGCCGCCGATCGTGGTGACCCGCAGCAGTTCGGCGTCGGCCACGTACGCGACCGGGTCGAAGCGGTCGTGCAGCACGATGGTGCCGCCGTCGAGCAGCGGGACGTTGAGCGCGGCGATGGTGCCCATGGCGTGGAACCACGGCGTCAGGTTGAGGGCGATCCCGGTGCCGATCCGCGACGGCCACTCGTCCGGGCCGCCGAGCTGCTCGACGATCACCTCTCCCGAAGCGTCGACGGCGGGGACCGCGCCCAGCCGCCAGCAGGAGCTTTGCAGGCTGTTGACCACGACGTTCCGATGCGGCAGGCAGACCCCTTTCGAGCGTCCGGTGGTACCGCCGGTGTACGCCAGATGGGCGAGATCGCGGTAGATGTCGATCTCGACGTCCGGCCGCTCGTCGGAGTGGCCGGAGTGGAACTCCGTGAACTCGACCTCTCCCTGTCCAGGTGACTCCGGCGGGTGAACGACGATGGTCAGCCGGACCGACGTCCGATCACGGACCGAAGCGAGCACCCGCGCGACCGGACCGACAGTGACGGCTGCGACCGCCCCGGCGTCGGCCAGCTGGAAGGCGAGGTCCTCGGGCGGGAGCAGGGGATTCGCCGGGCTGAAGGTCGCTCCGGCGAGCAGCGTTCCGTAGTACGCGACCGGGTATGCCAGGCAGTTCGGCAGGTGGAGCGCGACGACGTCGCCCCGCCCGATGCCCTCGGCGCGCAGGGCGTTCGCGAACCGGCAGGCCGCGCTGTACGTCTCGGCGAAGGTGAGGCTCTGGTCTCCGTGGGCGAAGGCCGTGCGGGAGCCCCAGCGGGCAGCGGCGCCGGCGAGCACCGAGCCGACCGGGACCTCGGGATAATCGAGCGACCGGGGGAACGGGGTGAGCTCCATCACTCGAACGTACGGACTTTGCGGTCAAAGACACAAGCGCTCGCGATGTCGCACCATGTGAACGAGCGCTAACATCGGTCAAACTCCCAAACGCGGTTAGAAGAGGTGACGAAGGTGTCTGACGGCCCGGGTCTGTACCAGCTTGCCGAAGAGCACGAGGAGCTGCGGGCCGCGGTGCGTGCCCTCGCGGAGAAGGAGATCGAGCCCTACGCGGCCGAGGTCGACGAGAACGAGCGCTACCCGATCGAGGCGTACAACGCGCTGGTCAAGTCGGGTTTCAACGCCGTCCACATCGACGAGGCCTACGACGGCCAGGGCGCGGACGCCATCGCCGCCTGCATCGTCATCGAAGAGGTCGCGCGTGTCGACGCGTCGGCGTCGCTCATCCCGGCGGTGAACAAGCTGGGCACGGTGCCGATCATCCTTTCGGCGTCGGAAGACCTCAAGAAGCTCGTGCTGCCTTCGATCGCCTCCGGTGAGGCCTCGGCGTCCTACGCGCTTTCGGAGCGCGAAGCCGGCTCGGACACCGCCTCGATGCGCACCCGCGCGAAGCTCGACGGCGACCACTGGGTGCTCAACGGCACCAAGTGCTGGATCACCAACGCGGGTGAATCGTCCTGGTACACCGTGATGGCGGTGACCGACCCCGAGGCCGAGAAGAAGGCCAACGGCATCTCCGCGTTCGTCGTGCACAAGGACGACCCCGGCTTCACCGTCGGCTCGAAGGAGCGGAAGCTCGGCATCAAGGGTTCGCCGACCCGCGAGATCCACTTCGAGAACTGCACCATCCCGGCCGACCGCATCATCGGCGAGCCCGGTACCGGCCTGAAGACCGCGCTGCGCACCCTCGACCACACCCGCCCGACCATCGGCGCGCAGGCGCTGGGCATCGCGCAGGGCGCGCTCGACGCCTCCATCGCGTACGTCAAGGAGCGCAAGCAGTTCGGCAAGTCGATCTCGGAGTTCCAGGGCGTCCAGTTCATGCTGGCCGACATGGGCATCAAGATCGAGGCCGCCCGGAACCTCGTCTACGCCTCCGCCGCGGCGACCGAGCGCGGCGACAAGCGCGGCGGCTACATGGCCGCCGCCGCGAAGGCGTACGCGTCGGACATCGCGATGCAGGTGACCACCGACGCCGTCCAGCTCTTCGGCGGCGCGGGCTACACGCGCGACTTCCCGGTGGAGCGCATGATGCGCGACGCGAAGATTACGCAGATCTACGAAGGCACCAACCAGATCCAGCGCATGGTCATGGCGCGCGCCCTGCTCAAGGGCTGAGCCTGCGGTAAGTACATGAAGGCCCCCTTCCTTGCGCCTATCGCAAGGAAGGGGGCCTTCATGTACTTACGGGTTCGCGAACAGGTGACGAAATGCGCAGGTGAGATCGCCCGTCGGTGAGATGCTTCACGGAAGTACGGCGATCATGGACCGCCGGTGTCACCCTCGAAGGATGTTCTGGTTCGCTCCGGTGTCGTGGACACCGCACGACGAGGCCGAGCTGATCGCCGGCTGGCGGTTGTGGCTCGAACTCGGGGATCGCACATGGCCGTCGGCCGCGTGGGACGGGACGGCGGCCGACGTCGTCAAGCCGCTGAGAGAGCTGGTCGCGGCCTGCGACGAGATCGAGACGGGGTACCGCGGCGCCGTCGAGGAGCCGTCCGAGGAGTTCATCCGGATCATCCAGTTCCTCGTGTGGACCGTCAGCACGGTGATCGAGCTGTGGGCCGACGACGAGGTCCCGCTCGACGCCGAGCGGATAGCGTTGCTGCACGCCGATCTGGCCGGATTCGCCGAGCAGGCCGAGCGGGTGCTCGAGTTGCTGGCCGTCAGCGGCGGCTGGACGGGTCTGGCGGCGGAGCATCGGCGGACGGATCGCTGAGCGACTCCGGTTTCTCGACCCAGGCGAACCGCGATCCCGCGAGGTGCTCGTCCAAGGGGCGATCCAGCGAAAGCAGGGTCACCGGATTGCCGAACGGGTCCTCTCCGGGCGCGATTTCGTAGCCGAGCTCAAGGACGGATTCTTCTTCCTCGTCGGATTCGACGTCATGACGGGTGACACCGTTTTCGATCGACCACGTGCCCCCGAGGTTGCGATAGAACTTCAAGACCAGTTCGCCCGGAGTCGCCCAGGTGAATCGGGAGACCGCGAATTCGGTGCTCCAGCTCGACCAATAGAGCCATCCGGAGCCGTCATCGCGGAACGCCAGATCGACGGACTCGACGCTGCCCGGATGCACGATCTCATCCGACCAGAGGCCGGTCAGCCGTTCGTCCGTCACGGAGTGGATTCTGCCGTACGGGAGTTCCTGTCGGGTACCTGTCGATCACGCTCCGGAGGTGCCGTCGGAGGCGTCCGGTGCCCTACCGTGATCCGGGTAAGTTGAATATTCACCGACCAGAAAGCTGATACCCGATGTTCGCTCGTTTCAAGGATGTCGCCCTCCTGCTGGGCCGGATCGGTGTCGGTGTGGTCTTCCTCGCACACGGCCTGCAGAAGTGGGAAAACGGGATCGACGGCACCGCGAAGTTCTTCGAGCAGACCGGAATCCCGCTCCCGACGCTCGCGGCGATCTTCGCGATCGCGGTGGAGATCGTGGGAGCCATCTTGTTCATCGTCGGTTTCCTGACGCCGCTGGTGGGCCTCGGCTTCGTCGTGGTCTCCGTCGGCGCTCTGCTCTCGGTGCACCTCGACAACGGCCTCACCGGTCAGGGCGGTTACGAACTCGTCCTGGTCCTGGCGGTCGCCGGGCTCGCGCTCGGTTTCAACGCCGGGAAACTGTCGCTCGACCACGCGCTCTTCGGACGTAAGCGTGAGGCGAAGCAGCTCCAGGACGCCTGACCCGAACGCTATGAAAGTGTCTTTCCTTGCAAATTTTGCAAGGAAAGACACTTTCATAGCACTTCAGGAGGGGAGATCCGCGGTCGTCCGCTCGGCTTCGCGCCGGGAAGCGAGTTTGGCCGGATCCGCGTCGGTGACCTGGACCAGATGCGCACCGGCCGCCAGCGGCGTCAGGAAGCCCGCCAGGATCCCCTCCGCGCCGGCCCACTCCACAGTGGACAGAACGCGGTCGTCGGCGGACAGCCCCAGCCCGGAACCGCGAGAGCGCGCCTCGGCGAGCACTTCATCCACAGTGGACGAATCCAGTGCCGGGGTGTCGCCGGGCACCGGGAACAGCGGGCTGAACTGGTCACCCGAAAGCCGGGCTTCGGTCAGGTAGTCCATCGCTCCGTCGGGTACGGAGCCGGCGGGCAGCCCGAGACCCATGGGGTGCAGCGAGACGACGGCGGTCGCGGCCGCGTCGGAAGCGCCGCCCGGCGCGACGAACGCCACCCGGGCGCCCGCGGTCTCCGTCACCACCCTGGCGCCGCACCACCACGCGCCCAGCAGCACACCGGCGGTCTGCCAATGCGACGGCAGCACCACGGCGACCTCGTCGCCCGGTTCGACGTCGAACTCGTCGACCAGCCAGTTCGCCGTCTTGGCGGCCCAGTTCACCGTGGTCGCCACGGACAGTTCGACCCGGCTGCCCTGCTTGTCGTCGTAGTGCGTGATCAGCGGTTTCGCGGGCGACCCGAGTACGGGCCGCAGCAGCAGTTCGGTGAGGCTCACGCCCCCAACGCTAGTTCACGCAGGGAACGCTCGACGCGGCGAGCAGCGGAGCCGCCCCGGGCGCCCCGCCGCCACCGCCCCGGCCCACCAGGCCGGAGACGAACGACCGCACGGCGGCGGGGTCGATCTCGACGATGCTCTGGCCGTCGGCGCTGCGGCCGTTGATGTTCACCACCGGGATGGTCGTGAACGTCAGGTCGCCCGACGCGATCCCCTTCGCCTGCTGCGCGAACTCCAGCAGATCCAGCCCTTCGTCGAGGACGATCGACCGGCGCACGACGTCGATCAGGCCCGCCATCGTCGACGGGCTGGTCAGCGTCCCCGCCGAGAGCACCTGGTTCAGCGCCGACGACAGGAACGTCTGCTGCCGCACGATGCGGTCGAGGTCGCCGCGCGGCAGGTTCTTGCGCTGCCGCACGAACGAAAGCGCCTCGCCGCCCGACACCGTCTGTTCGCCGCGCCGGAAGTTCGCGCCGGAGTCCTTGTCCTCGGTCGAGTGGTTCAGGCAGACCTTGACGCCGCCCAGCGCCTCGGTCAGCAGATAGAACCCGAGCAGGTTGACCTCGGCGTAGTGGTCGATGCGGATCTTCGTCAGATCCTGAACGGTCTGGACCAGTGCCTTGCGGCCCTCCTGATCGGAATCGCGTTCGAGTTTCGCCTGATCGGATTCACCGCGATGCGCGTTCGCGTAGTTGGCCTTCGCGACGCCGTAGGCCGAATTGATCTTGTTCGGGCCGCGGCCGGGGATCTCGGTCCAGGTGTCGCGCGGGATCGAGACGCCGGACGGTTTCCCGCCGTTCTTCGGGATCCGCAGGATGATGATGGTGTCGGTGTTGACGCCCGGCTTCTCCTCGGTGCGCAGTTCCTTGAGTACCCGGAGCGGCAGCGGATTGCCCTGTGCGTCGGTTCGCGCGTCGCTGCCGACCAGGAGGATATCGTTCGCGCCGTCGTCGGCGGGCGGGGCGGCGGGATCGTCGGGCTTGCTCAGGGCGTTCGTCGTGGGGACGTTGTTCTGCAGCTGGTCCTTGGTGACGTACGCGTAGCCCGTCGTGCCGAGGGCGAGCAGGGACACGAGCCCGACCGCGATCCGGCGGGTGATCCGGCCGGCGCGGCGCAGCGGACGCTCGGGTACGGCGAGCATGCCCGAGACCGCTTCGTCTTCATCCTCGGCCGGAGCGGACGGCTGGGGGAGCGGCCGATTCCGCGGGTACGGCGTCGGGACAAACCGAGGCTCTTCGTCACTCTCGGTGCCCGATTTAGTGTCCTCTTCGGACTTCGGCTCCTCGGCGTCCAACTGCTCAGAACGTTCATTGACGCTCTTTTCCTCGTCGCTCACCCCTGATCACCTCCCCTGGCGTTGTCGCTCGTCCGATCGTAGGAGAAGGCTAGGCCACCGTGAGGTCGGCCACGCTGAGTACCCGGGATTAATTGACGCAGGGCACATTGCCCGCGACGATCGGCGTCGTGCTGGGCGCCGCCGGCGCGCTGGAGGGCGGCTGGGCGGGCTTCGAGGGGGTCGAAGTCTTCGACGGCGCCGTGGTCGCGGCCGCGCCCTTGAAGTCCTTGCCGAGCAGCACCCGTACCTTGCCGGGGGCGACGTCACGGTCCGCCTCGGCCTGCACCGCGGTGCCGAAGACCTGCTTGATCAGGGCCAGCGCGTCGTCGTCGCCCGGCGCGTACCGGACGACCGTCGAGTTGCGGGTGCTGAGCTTGGTGTCGGCCGCGAGTTTGAAACCCTTGCCCTGCAAGAGATTCCTGGTCTCGGTGGCCACTGTGGGCGAGCCGGATCCGTCGAAGAGTTCGACGGTCACCGCTTCCGCGCCCGGCAGAGTGGCCGGGGTCTCCGCCGGTGCCGTCTCGCCGTCGGCGGTCAGGCGGGAGACCTCGGCCTGCACCTGCGCCGGGTCCACCCGGAGCACGGCGGCGCCGCCGATGGTCGCGTCACCCTGGGTCGGGATGGTGTGGAACTCGACGTTTCCGCTGGTCATCCCGCGCATCTGGGCGGCGAACTCGGGCAGGTCCCAGCCCGCCGACAGCACGACCGACTTCTTCACCGCGTCGATCAGGTCGGAGATCTTCGCCGGGTTCATCAGGACGTCGGAGGAGAGCACCTTGTTCGCCAGCCCCGACAGGAAGGCCTGCTGCCGCGCGATCCGGTCGAGGTCGCCGTTCTGCAGGTCGTAGCGCTGGCGGACGAACGCGAGCGCCTGCACGCCCTCGACGGTGGACTTGCCCGCGGGCAGGTCCACCCCGGACTTCTTCTCCTTGACCGCGTTGTTGAGGCAGACCTCGACGCCGCCGATCGCCTTGGTGATCTCGTAGAAGCTCGACAGGTTCACCTCGGCGTACCGGTCGATCATCTTCGGCTTGCCGATGAACTTCTCCAGCGTCGCGATCAGGTTCTTGCGGCCGGCGTCCTTGGCCTTGGCGTCGACGTCCTTGAGATCGGAGTTGCCCTGCTGCTGCAGCGTCTTCGACGTGTCGTTGTAGGCGTACACGTACGCGCTGTTGAGCTTGTGCTTGCCGAACCCGCCGGTGATCTCGACCCACGAGTCGCGGGGGAAGGAGATCGCGACCGCCTTCTTACCGTTCTGGGGGATGTGCACCAGGATCATCGTGTCGGTCTGGCGCTCGCCGTCCGAAACACCGGCGTGCAGCATGTCGAGGACCTCGCGCGGCAGCGGGTTGCCCTGCGCGTCGGTGCGGCTGTCCTGGCCGACGAGCAGGATGTCGATCGCGCCGTCCAGCGGTTTCGCCGGCGGATGGCCGTTGTCCTCGAAGATGTTCGTGGTCGCGAAGCCCTTCGACGGGTCACCGATGAACTGCCAGCCCCACCAGGTCAGCGCCAGGATCGTGATCGAGACCAGGCTGAACACGACCTTCACGCCACGGCGGGCGAACACCACGACGCCGCCGCGGCGCGCCGGAATGGGTGGCCCGGGCCACTCGGTCACGTGCGGTCCTCCACGAATCTCCCCAGGGCACACGCGTGCCTCGTCGGTCACTCTACTGATCCTCGTGTTAGACGTCCGTAGGCTGGTGAAAGGTTGCCCCGGTCGTGACACACTCGGCCGGTCGGTGAAGTCGTAGAGGGAGGATCGCGGGATGCGAGTGCTGGTCACCGGGGGTGCCGGATTCATCGGTTCGCATTACGTCCGGCAGGTGCTGACAGGCGCGTACCCGAGCTTGGCCGACGCCGAGCTGATCGTGCTCGACAAGCTGACCTACGCGGGCAACGAAGCGAACCTGGAGCCGGTGCGCGGGAATCCGCGTTACCGGTTCGAAAAGGGCGACATCTGTGACGGCGCCCTGGTCAACGAGCTCATGCGGGGCGTCGACCTGGTCGTGCACTTCGCCGCCGAGTCCCATGTGGACCGTTCGATCGCCGGTGCGGCCGACTTCGTGCTGACCAACGTGCTCGGCACGCAGACCCTGTTGCAGGCCGCGCTCGAGGCCGGGGTCGGGAAGTTCGTCCACGTGTCCACCGACGAGGTCTACGGCTCGATCGACAAGGGTTCCTGGGCCGAAGACCACGCGCTGGAGCCGAATTCGCCGTACTCGGCGTCGAAGGCGTCCTCGGATCTGTTGGCCCGTTCGTTCTTTCGCACGCATGGGCTGCCCGTCTGTGTCACGAGGTGCTCGAACAACTACGGTCCGTACCAATTCCCGGAGAAGGTCATCCCGCTCTTCGTGACCAACCTGCTCGACGGCAAGAAGGTCCCGCTCTACGGCGACGGGCTCAACGTGCGTGACTGGCTGCACGTGGACGATCACTGTCGCGGCATCCAGCTCGTCGCCGACGGCGGCAGGCCGGGCGAGGTCTACAACATCGGCGGTGGCACGGAACTGACCAACCGCGAGCTGACCGAGCGGCTGCTGACCGCCGTCGGCGCGGACTGGGAGAGTGTCGAGCCGGTCGAGGACCGCAAGGGGCACGATCGCCGGTACTCGGTCGACATCACCAAGATCTCGGCGGAGCTCGGCTACGCGCCGCGTCAGTCCTTTGAGGACGGTCTGGCCGAAACGGTCGCCTGGTACAGCGGAAACCGGTCGTGGTGGGAGCCGCTGAAGAACCGTGCGGGAGCGTGAGTGGTGCTGAGCATTCTTGTACCGGGCGGATCCGGTCAGCTGGGGCAGGACCTGGCGGCGCTGGCCCCGCGGGCCGCGGCCCCGTCGTCTTCGGAGCTGAACGTGCGCGACACCGGCCAGGTCGTCGCCGCGGTGACCGAACTGGCGGACCGGGCGCGGGCGGCGGGGACGTCGCCGGTGGTGATCAACGCGGCGGCCTACACCGCGGTGGACGCGGCGGAAACCGACGAGGAGCGGGCGTTCGCGGTGAACGCCGACGGCCCCCGGGTGCTCGCCGCGGCGTGCTCGTCGCGCGGGGTGCCGCTCATCCACGTGTCCACGGACTACGTGTTCGCCGGCGACGCGACGTCGCCGTACGAGACCGGCGATCTGCTGGGCCCGCTCAACGCCTACGGCCGGACGAAGGCGGCCGGCGAGGACGCGCTGCTCGGGTCCGGCGCCCGGTCCTGGATCGTGCGGACGTCCTGGGTGTACGGCAAGACCGGGTCGAACTTCGTGAAGACCATGGTGCGCCTGGAAAAGGAGCGCGAGGAACTGTCCGTAGTGGACGACCAGACCGGTTCGCCGACCTGGTCGCGCGACCTCGCCGCCGGGCTGATGGAGCTGGCGGGCCGGGTCGCCGCGGGTGAAGGCCCTTCGCAGCGGGTGCTGCACTGCACGGGTGGCGGATCGACGACGTGGTGCGGGTTCGCGAAGGCGATCTTCACGGAACTCGGCGCGGATCCTGCTCGGGTGAAGCCTTGTACGACGGCGGAATTCCCCCGCCCGGCGGCGCGTCCGGCGTACGGGGTGCTGTCGAACGCTTCCTGGCGCGAGGCGGGTCTCACGCCGCTTCGGGACTGGTCCGACGCCCTGAAGGCCTACTTCGCTTCCTGACTCCTCCCGCATTCAGAGGACGAAATGCGGGAGGTCAGTGCTTCGTGCTCGCCTGGCGGTACGCGGCGACGGTGAGTTCGGCGCACGCACGCCAGGTGAAGTTCGCGACGTGGGCGCGGCGAGCGGCCGAGGTGGCGACGGCGTGCGGGTCGCTGACGGCGATCCGCAGCGCCTCCACGAGCCCGTCGACGTCCTCGTAGGGCACCAGGCTCGCGCAGTTCCCCGCGACCTCGCGCAGCGCCGGGATGTCCGTGCACACCACGGGAACGTCCGATGCCAGCGCTTCCAGCACCGGGAGCCCGAAGCCCTCGTCGCGCGACGGCAGCACCAGCGCGCTGGCCCCGGCGACGACCCGCCGGAGGTTGACGTCCGACAGGTAGCCGACGTGTCGCGAACGGGAGCCCACCGAGAACGAACCGGGGCCGACGAACACCAGATCCGGCAGATCCGGCGCGGCCTCGTGGGCCTGCTGGAGCCAATGCAGGCCTTTGCGCGGGCCGGGGGCACCGGCGAAGAGCAGGTACTTGTCCGGGAGGCCGAGTTCCTTGCGGCGCTCCGGATCCGGCGGGCGCGCGGTGAACCACGCCGGGTTCACGCCGAGCGGGGTGACGATGATCTTGCCGCGGTCCACGTCGAGGCGTTCGGCGACCTGATCGGCGACGGCGTTGGTGGGGGTGCAGATCGCGTCGGCGAGCCGGGCGCCGCGCCGGACCAGCCGCGGCAGCTCGTGATCGCTCGGCGCGAGCTCCTCGGGAGCGTCCAAAAAGGCCAGATCGTGGATGGTCACCACACCCGCCGCGCGGAACCGGCCGGGCAGCACGAAGTTGGTGCCGTGCACGACGTCCGTCGGCCCGGCGAACAGTTCCACCGGGGGCAGTTGCGAACGCAGCCACGCCTTCCTCAGCAACCGTGCCGCCACCGGCATGCCACGGGCCCGGACGCCGTGCGGGAGCACGTGCCGCAGCCGTCGCCAGCCACGCAAGGTGAACGCGACCGCGCGAGTGTCCACTTCGGACATCGAGGCGAGCTCTTCGGACAGGGCGACGGTGTACCGGCCGATACCCGTCCTGGCACCGAGAAGCGGGGTCCCGTCGAGCAGGACGCGCAAGGGGCGGTCAACCACGGCCGAGCCTCTGCTTGGCGACCTTGACCACCCGGCCGCCGACACGGCGCACGAGCTCCTTCGGCCCGCCGTCGGCGAGATACTCGCGGACCAGATCGACGTCGCGGCGCAGCATTTCCTTGCCCCGCACCGGCGCGGTGACCACGAGGTCTTCCGAACCGGGCAGCCGGTCGGCGGCGGGCCGCGGGTTCCGGCAGAACTCCACCAGCGGTTTCAGTGCTTCAGGCCAGGTGTAGCGCTGGGCGACGGCGGCCATCCGCTCGACGCAGCCGGCGGCGAACTCCTCGTCGTACAACGCTTTATCCAGCGCGTCGGCCAGTGCGTCCACGTCCTCGGCCGGGACGACGACGCCGAGCCGTTCCTCGCGGACCAGGTCGGCGAACGAGTCGCCGTCGGTGGTGACGATCGGCAGCCCGGCCCACAGGTAGTCCAGCACCCGAGTGCGGAACGCGAACGTCGTCTCGACGTGCTCGTAATGTGTGGTGACGCCGCAGTTCGCGTCGAGCAGCCAGTTCTGGCGCTCCTCGTACGGCACCCACTGCTGATTGAAGAACACGTGCTTGCCGGTGAGCCCGAGCGTGTCCGAGAGCAGCATCGTGCGTGCGCCGATGTCCATCTCGGTGACCTCGGGGTTGGGATGTTTCATCCCGAGGAACACCAGTCGGACGTCGCCGCGGCGCTGCCGCAGCCGCTCGATCGCCCGTACCAGGGTCAACGGGTCGAACCAGCTGTACACCCCGCCCGCCCACAGTACGACGTGGTCGGTCTCGCCGATACCGTCCAAAGTGGACCGGAGGCCGGGGCCGGTGCGGACCGGGGCTTGCGGCGACAGGCCGAACGGGACGATCGAGAGCAGCGACTGGGTGGTCGGGTCGGCGTCGTACAGCCGCGGCGAGAGCCTGCCCATCGCGGCGAGGTGCCCCAGCCAGAAGTGGCGCTGACGCTCCGACGCGCACAGGAAGAAATCCCCGCGTTCCAGTTGCGCGTCGAGGACCTTGGTGACCCCGATGAGGTCCAGGGCCCGTTTGTCGTCGGGGACGCCCTTGCCCTGTTCGAGCAGCTCCAGATGCATCGGGTCGTACAGGTCCGCGACCACGATCTTGTGCGCGTACTGCTTCTTGAGCGAGGGCGCGAGTTCCAGCACGTGACCCTGCAGGACGATGATGTCGGCCCACGCGATCGGCGTTTCCAGATCGCGCCTCGTGGCCGCGCTGACCCGGAACGCCGCGGGCGGCGGGTCGGCGAGGGGGTTGATCGTCACCAGGTGGACGTCGTGCTCGGCGGCCAGGGTCGCGGCCATGTTCCACGCGCGGATCGCCGGGCCCGCCATCCGCTCGGTGATCGCGTCACCGGTGATCACCAGTACCTTGCGGCGCTGCCCGAAGAGCGCGTCGATGCCGAACGTCTCGACCAGCACGTCGTGCGCGGCGAGATAGCGCGGCAGCGGATACGCGGGCTCCAAAGCCTTGCGCAGCAAGGGAAGCAGATCGGCGTCGGTGCGGACGCGGGCGGCCTGCTCGGCGGCGCGCGACTCGGCGAGCGACGGCAGCAGCTCGACGAACTGGTCGATCGCCAGTACACCGGCCAACGTCGTCCTCGGCACCTCGACCGGACCGGTTTCGGCGGGGCCGACACCCTGGGCGAGATCGAACTGGGTGGCGTCGAGGTCCCCGCGCGCCGTCGCCCGGCGGACGGCCAGCGCCAGCGCGGCGGGCAGGGCACGCGCGAGAGTCTCGTCGGAGAGGTTCTTGTACAGCGCCGCCAAGGCGTTGCGCTCCAGCAGGAACGTCTCGCGTCCGGAATCCGGGGCGTCCACTGTGGACATCGTGGCGTGGTGCTTGTGATAGGTCAGCGACTCCGGCACGTAGCGCACGCGCCAGCCGCGCAGGTTCAGCCGCCAGCCGAGGTCGACGTCCTCGTAGAACATGAAGAACCGCTCGTCGAAGCCGCCGAGCTCGGCGAACACCCCGGCGCGGACGAACATGGCCGAACCGGTCGCGAACAGGACGTCCTTGGCGACCTCGTGTTCGGCGGCGGGGACGTCGGCGAGAGGGCTTCCGGCGTGCCGTTTGTAGCCCATGCCGAACCAGGTGAGGCCCGCGTCGACGAAGTCGGTGCCGGTGCCGTCCCAGTCGAGGACCTTGCTGGCCACCGCGGCGACGGCCGGCTGGGCGCGCAGCTCGGCGACGGCCGCGCCGACCCAGCCGGGAGCCGGGCGGGCATCGTTGTTGAGGAAGGCGAGGACGGTGCCGGTGGCGTGCTTCGCGCCGAGGTTGCAGCCGCCCGCGAAGCCGGAGTTCACCGGCGATTCGACGAGCTTGACACCCGGTGCGGCGGCCTTGATCTCGGCCACGTCGGTGCCGCCGGAGGCGTTGTCGACGCAGATGACCTCGAGGTTCGGGTAATCGTGTTCAGCGAGTGCGCGCAGGCAGGTGACGGTGTCGGCGGCCCCCCGGTAGTTCACGACGATCACCGAGACGACCGGTTGCGTTTCCCCCTGCGCCAAAGCCGTACTCCCTGCACTCGATTGGACGGTGTTCATGAAGAGCCCGCGACCGCTTCGCGCCGCCAGGGCGCTTGTCCGGCTGCCCCTCGCCGCTGGTGCTGGGGCGCCCTGCCGTCGTGAAGCGGGGCCTTCGGCCGAGGGCGGGCTCCTGCGAGGCCCTTCTCGGACTCGACCTTCATCTCCGTCTTCTGTCTGAGCTTAGAGCCCGGCCCACGCGTCCCAGACCGCGCCTCGGCCCAGTGTCGCCCGTCGCCCGATGGCCCGCCGCTCGACCAGCGTGCGCGGCAGGCGGGCGGCGACGGCGCCCAGGACACGACACCGGAGGATCGGACGGAAGTTCGGTGCCGCCGGTTTCCTGTTTCGGCGGAGTCCTCGGAGGGGCAGCACCAGGGTGAGCACGGCGAACTTCACCAGCTGGCGGATCGCCACCGCGCGCGGAGCGCATCGCAAGAGGGTCAGGAGACGGTTGCGTTCATTCCACAGGTGGAATCGGACCGAACCCGGCTGGGTGCTCGCACCATGCTGATGGGTGACTTCGGCTTCGGCGCTGATGACGTCCCAGCCCGCCAGCCGTAGCCGCCACGCGGTGTCGGTGTCCTCGTAGTAGCAGAAGTAGGAGGCGGGGACGCCGCCGACGGAACGGAGCGCCTCGACGTCGAGCACGGCCGCGCCCCCACAGAAGCCGAAGACCTCTTCGGCGGATTCCGGCAGGTCGGCGCCGTGACCGTCGGCCGTCAGGCGGACGCCAGTGGACTGGACGGTCCCGTCGGCGAGCGTCAACCGGGCACTCACGGCGGCGGCGAGCGGCGCCTTCGCAAGCGTGTCTTCGCAGGTCGCGAGCCAGTCCGGGGCCGGAGCGGCGTCGTCGTTGAGCCAGGCCATCAGCGGAGTGTCCACTTTGTCCAGTGCGGCGGCCATGGCGCCCGCGTAGCCGGTGTTGTGCCGCAGGCGGAGCACCTCGGGTTTCGACGGATGGGCGGCGAGCAGGGCGGCCGTTCCGTCGTCGGAGGCGTTGTCGACGACCAGGGTCCGATGTGCGCGGGACTGCGCGGCGAGGGCGTCGAGGCAGGCGGTGATATGCGCGGCGCCGCGCCAGGTGACCACGACGACGGTGGTGCTGGTCATGGTGGAGAGAATAGAGACCATGCCCGAACTGGTCGTGCTCGCCGAGCAGCTGCTGGCGCCGGTCCCCGGCGGGACCGGCCGCTACACCGGTGAGCTGCTGCGCGCGCTCGCCGAGACGGCGCCGCCGGGCTGGACGGTGTCGAGCGTCGTCGCGCGGCACGCCGACGTCGACGCCGCGGTCGTCGAGGGGGTCGAGGGGCCGCGCGTGCTGCCGATCCCGCCACGGGGGCTGATCGCCGCTTGGCAGCTGGGCCTGCCGTGGTGGCCGGGCGGCGACGCGGTCCATGCGCCGACACCGCTCGCGCCCGCCCGGGTGCCGAAGGGGCGGACGCTGTCGGTCGCGGTGCACGACACCGTGCCGTGGACCCATCCCGAGACGCTGACCCCGCGCGGCGTCTCGTGGCACAAGGCCGTGATCGCGCGGGCCGCGTCGCGGGCGACGGCGCTGACCGTGCCCACGCAAGCGATCGCGGACGAGCTCGCCGGGCTGGTGCCGGTTTCGGTGCCGGTGTGCGTGATCCCGCACGGGGTGCGGCCGCCTGCCGGGTTCGCCGAGGTCTCGCTGCCGGAGCGGTATGTACTCGCGATCGGGACGATCGAGCCGCGCAAGGGCATCGATGTGCTGATCGACGCCGCCGGCCGGATCGGGGAGCCGCTGGTGCTGGCCGGGCAGCCGGGCTGGGGCGGCATCGACCCGACGGCGCTGGCGCGCGAGCACGGCGCCGACGTCCGGGTGCTGGGGAAGGTGAGCGACGCGGAGCTGGCGTTCGTGTTGCGGGGCGCGTCGGTGCTGGCGATGCCGAGCCGCGCGGAGGGGTTCGGGCTACCGCTGATCGAGGCGATGGCGGCCGGGGTGCCGGTGGTGCATTCGGGCGCTCCTGCCCTGGTCGAGGTGGCCGGGGGAGCGGGCGTCACCGTCCCCATCGGCGACGCGCAAGCGCTTGCGGATGCCCTTCGCGACGTACTCGACCATCCGGAGCACGCGGCAGCGCTGCGTGACAGTGGTCTCAGCCGTTCGAGTGAGTTCACCTGGCAACGTGCCGCTTCCGCCGTTTGGGGCCTCCACCTGCGCTAGCAGTTTGTCGGTTCCCCACCGCGGACCCAGTGCACCGCCGTACCCTCCTAGGGTGACCGATGACCCTCGCGTGTTGATCGACGCGACCGCCGTCCCCGCGGACAGGGGTGGCGTCGGTCGCTACGTGGATTCGCTGGTCGCGGCGCTGGACGAAGACGGCGCGCGGATCACCGTCGTCTGCCAGCCGCGGGACGCGGTGCTGTACGACCGGCTCGCGCCCGGCGCGCGGATCGTGCCCACCTCACCGTCGACATCGACCAGGACGGCCAGGCTGACCTGGGAGCAGGCGACGCTGCCCCGGCTGGTCCGCCGGCTCGCCGCCGACGTCGTCCATTCGCCGCACTACACGATGCCGCTGGCCAGCCCGGCCGCTTCGGTGGTGACGCTTCACGACGCGACCTTCTTCACCGACGCGGTCCTGCACTCTTCGGTGAAGGCGCGCTTCTTCCGCGCCTGGACCGCGACGGCGCTTCGCCGCGCGACGCTGTGCGTCGTACCGAGCATCGCGACGGCGGCCGAGCTGGAGCGCGTGGGCCAGGTGCGCACGGCGGATTTGGAGATCATCCACCACGGCGTCGAACCGGATCGCTTCCATCCGCCCTCGCCCGCGGAGATCGAAGCCGCGCGCAAGGCCGTCGGGCTCGGGAAGACGCCGTACGTCGCCTTCCTCGGCGCGCTGGAACCGCGCAAGAACGTGCCCGCCCTGATCCGCGGCTTCGCGCACGCCGTGATCGGCAGGCCGAACCCGCCCGCCCTGGTGCTGGCCGGGCAGCCGGGCTGGGATTCGCAGGTCGAACGCGCGCTGGACGCCGTTCCGCACCGGCTGCGGGTGATCCGGGCCGGATACCTGCCGTTCGACACGCTCGCCGGTTTCCTCGGCGGCTCCGAACTGGTCGCCTATCCGAGCCTCGGTGAGGGATTCGGGCTGCCGGTGCTGGAGGCGATGGCGTGCGGCGCGAGCGTGCTCACGACGCGACGGCTTTCGCTGCCGGAGGTCGGCGGGGACGCGGTCGCCTACTGCGGTGTCGGCGCCGGAGACGTCGCCGCGGCCATCTCGGAGCTGCTCGATGCCCCCGCGCGGCGGGCCGAGCTGGCCGAAGCCGCGCTTCGGCGGGCGAAGGAGTTCTCGTGGGCGACGACCGCGGAGCGGCACCGTGAGGCTTATGCGAAGGCTTGGTATCGGCATGCGCAGCGGCGGGCGGGCTGACGCCCTTCTCGGCCGGGGGAGTCGTTAGCGGCATGTGGGGTATGCTTGAGGTGCGAGGCCCCGGTGGGGCCGAGTATGAAAGCCCGTGACGCGTCCGGACGGTCGTCTCGCGGGCTTTTCGCTGTTCAGGGCTCGATGATCGCATCGATGAGCAGGCCCGCTTTTCGGCGCCAGTGACCGCCCGCGCCGAAACACCATCCCACCGCGTCGGAAATCCACAGCAGTGGTTCGGCGGTCGAGTTCAGATGCTCGTAGGTGAGCTCGGTCTTGGAGGGCCGGTAGCCGAGGGCTCGTTGCAACGTCCTGCGATCGTGGACATCCCGGTGGTCGCGCGAGTCGAGAACAAACCGGTGCGCGTTCTTGACGAGCAAGTCGGCGACAGCGCGCTCAAGGCACTTTTGCCTGGTCTCTTCCTCTGTTTTCCGGGTACACGAGCCCAGGTAGAGGATTGTCGTGACTTCCAAGGCGGCGATGCGGGGGAACCAGTGTCATGCACAGGAGGTACCGCTGATCTCGCACCGATTCGTCGATGAAGGCGTGCACGGGCATCGTTCCATTCTGCCCGGCGGTGATCGCGGAGAGCATCTGGGTGTGCACGCTCCGTTGCGGCCGCGCAACCAGCGTGGCCGAGGTGGGTGGGCGCCAGGCGCGTTCGGTGACGGGTGGACAATGGCCGCGTGACTGAGCACCCCAGCTACGGCGACGGGATCGCCGTCGTGACCGTGACGTACTTCCCCGGCGAGACCCTCGAGAAGTTCCTCGACACCCTCGAGAAGGCGACGGACCGGGACGTCCAGGTCGTCGTCGCCGACAACGACTCCACGGACGGCGCGCCGGAGAAGGCCGCCCGCCGGGACAACGTCAAGCTGCTCAGCATCGGCGAGAACGTCGGTTACGGCACCGCCGCCAACCGGGGCGTCGCGGAACTCGACGACAGTTACGGCTGGGTCGTCGTGGTGAACCCGGACCTCGAATGGGAGCCCGGTTCGCTCGACGCGTTGCTCGAGGTGGCCGAGCGCTGGCCGCGCGGTGGCGCGTTCGGCCCGCTCATCCACGATCTCGACGGCACGGTGTACCCGTCGGCCCGGCTGCTGCCGTCGTTCGGCCGCGGGATCGGGCACGCGGCGTTCGGCAAGATCTGGCCGGGCAATCCGTGGACGCGGCAGTACCGGCAGGAAACTGGCACTCCGGTCGAGCGCACGGCGGGCTGGCTTTCCGGGTCCTGCCAGCTGTTCCGTCGCGAGGCCTTCGACTCGGTCGACGGGTTCGACACGCGCTACTTCATGTACTTCGAGGACGTCGACCTCGGCGACCGCCTGTCCCGCGCCGGCTGGCTGAACGTGTACGCGCCTTCGTCCAGCGTCATGCACATCGGCGGGCACTCGACGTCGCAGGCTTCGGCGAAGATGCTGCGCGCGCACCACGACAGCGCGTACCGCTACCTCGCGGATCGTCACCGCGGTCTCCGGTGGAAGCCGGTCATGCTCGCGGTGAAGGCCGGTCTCGCGCTGCGCCTCAAGCTCGAAACGCGCCAGAAGTAGCCGTTCCGGCCACCGGAATTCACGCGACCGGGCTCCCCGTCGTCGTTACCGTCGGTGTATGGACTTCGCCGCATTGGACACCTGGCTGACGGAACGCGCCGGGGAGGATCGCTTCTCCGGGGTCGTGCTGATCCGGCGCGGCGACGAGACGCTGTTCGAACGCGGCTACGGCCTGGCCAGCCGCCGCTGGTCGGTGCCGAACGCGCCGGACGTCCGGTACGACACCGCGTCGATCACCAAGGTCGTCACCGCGATCGCCGCACTGCGGCTGGCCGACGAGGGCCGGTTGGACCTCGACCGCCCGATCGGCGAGATCATCGACCTCGGTGGCACGGTGATCCCGGCCGGGGTGACGACGCGACAGCTGCTCACGCACACGTCCGGGATCGCCGACGACGCCGACGAGGAAGCTGGCGAGAGTTACGAGGCGCTGTGGGTCGACAAACCGGTGTACTCGGTCGTCGAGACGCGTGACCATCTGCCCAATTTCGCTTACCGGGCACCGAATTTCGCGCCGGGTGCGGGCTGCCGGTACTGCAATTCGGGGTATGTCCTCGCGGGGCTGGTGATCGAGGAGATCACCGGAAGGCCGTATCGCGACCACGTCCGGGAGAGCGTGCTCGACCGTGCGGGGATGACCGATTCGGGTTTCTTCGACCGTCGTGACCCACAGCCGCGGGTCGCCGAAGGCTGGGATCCGATCCTCGACGGCGAGCGGATCACCGGCTGGAAGCAGAACATCTTCAGCTACCCGCCGATCGGTTCACCCGACGGAGGGGCGTACTGCACCGTCGGCGACCTCGTGCGGCTTCTGCGGGCGACGCGCGAAGAACGGCTCCTGAGCCCTGAGCGCACGAAGGAGTTCCTCACTCCGCAGGTGCTCCACAGCAGTGGCGTTTGGTACGGCTTCGGCCTGGAATTCGTCCTGGCGCCGGACGGTTCGGTGCGGCACTACTACAAGGACGGCGGCAACGTCGGCGTCTGCTCGCTCATGCGGCACTACCCGGCCGAAGGGCTGGACGTCGCGATGCTGTCCAACGCCACGTACGGCGGGGGTGCGGCGATCAAGGAGATCGATCGGGTGATCCAAATCGGCTGAGGCGGGTGCCCCGGATGCTATGAACGGTCCGTTCCTTGCAAAATTTGCAAGGAACGGACCGTTCATAGCGCGCGTGAGGTGGGGCTAGATGCCGTCCAGCCGACGCGAGAGGTTCGACCGCCCCGAAGGGTTCTGCTTCACCGTCGGCACCAAGCCGCCGACCTCGTTCTCGACGGTCTCCGGCTCCGGCTGCTCGATCAGCGGGCTCTGCACCGGCGCGGCCGGCGGACGCCGGGTGAGCGGGGTCGTCGCCTGCGGCAGCGGTCTGGTCTGCTGCGGGGCGCCGGGACGCCGGGGATACGGCTGCGGCTGAGTCGAGCCTTCGCCCCGCACCGCCGGCAGGTCCAGCCGGGTCGTCGGTTCGGGTCCCGCGAGCGGGTGGTCGTTCTCCGCGATCAGCGAAGCCGGTAGCTGAGTGGTCGTGTCCGGGTCCGACGACCGGTCGATCTCGGCGACCACCGATCGGGGGATCTGTTGAGTGTTCGCGGAGTCCATCGGAGACGTCGCGTTGTCCGGTGTCACGACGAAGGCTCCACGCGCGCTTGCGCGTGCGAGCAAGGCGTCCGCCCGAGCACGGGGGTCCATTCCCCTAGGCCTCCCGACTGACCTGGGGCCCTCTGGGTTCAGGGCCGACTGTGTGTTGTCTAGGGTAGGCCCTAGGAGCGGCCGCCGTCAGCAGACCCGCAAACGTCTTCCGACAAATGTCGGTGTCAGGCTTCCATATCCGAAAGGATCCGGGTGCTGGAGTCGGCTTTGTCCGTGCCGCCGATGCCGTAGATCATCGAGATGTCGTTACGCGCCCCGGCCTCGACCTCGTCGGCCGGGAGCTCGTCGACGTTGCGCCGATCCCCGCCGTTGCAGAACTCGAGCTCCGTGTCCGGGTACGCCGCGCGGATCAGGTCGAACGACTCGTTGATGCCCGGCCCCTGCTCGACGGCGACGTACACGTCGTCGACGATGCGCAGCGCGCGGACGATCCGGGCCCGGACGTCCTCGACCTGGATCACCCTGCCCTTCTTGAGGACCTGCTGGTGATCGTTGTTGACGATGACGATCAGGTACCCGGACCGTGCCTGAGCGGCTTCGAACAGGTCGAGATGGCCCTGGTGGAGCGGGTTGAAGTACCCGCTGACGATCGAGGCCTTCGCCGGTCGCGCGGTCATCGTCCAGTCCTCCATAGGCTTACGGTTTCGGGTGGCCCGCTCACCCTAGCCGAGTGCCGGGTAGTTTCCGTGTGTGCGATTCCGTCCCGCCTTCGAGCTGGACCTGGACACCGTTCTGGGCCCGCTGAGCCGTGGCTCGCGTTCGCCCAACGTCGCCCGGACCGAGAGCGGGGTCACCTGGCTGGCCGCCAACACCGCGGACGGCGCGGGCACGCTCGCGCTCCTGCGGCGAGCGGACGGCGAGATCGAGGCGGAGGCCTGGGGCCCCGGCGCGGACAGGCTGCTCGAAGGTGTCCCGGCGATGCTCGGCGCGGACGACGACGACTCCGAGTTCGTCGCGCACCACGACGTCATCGCGTCGGCCCGGCGCCGGAACCCGGGACTGCGCCTCGGCTCGACCGGCCGGGTGTGGGACGCGCTGGTGCTCGCCGTGCTGGAACAGAAGGTGACCAGCGCGGAGGCGCTGCGGTCGTGGGGTGAACTGTGCCGCTGGTTCGGCGAACCGGCGCCAGGGCCGGGGCCGTCACGGCTGCGCGTGCCGCCGACGCCCGTCGCCATCCGATCCATTGTGGACTGGAAATGGCATCGCGCCGGGGTGGATCTGAAACGGCGGACGACGCTGATCGCGGCGGCTCGCGTCGCGCCGCGGCTGGAGAAGGCCGTCGAACTGAAGGGTGTCGAAGGCCGGGCCTGGCTGCGGAAGGTGCCCGGCATCGGCGTGTGGACCGCCGCTGAGATCGCGCAGCGCGCCTGGGGCGACCCGGACGCGGTGAGCTTCGGCGACTACAACATCCCGTCGATGGTCGGGCACGCGCTCGTCGGCACGAAACTCGACGACGCCGGGATGTCCGAAGTGCTGGCGCCGTATTCACCGCAGCGGCAGCGCGCGGTGCGCTACCTGTCGACGGCCGGATTCCGGCGGCCGAGGTTCGGCCCGAAGATCGAACTCCGCGACTACCGGGCGATGTGACTCAGTTGCCCCAGCCCTGCGGCGGGAAGGTGTGCTGCTGGCTCGGGTACTGCGGCGGCTGCTGAGGGTACTGCTGGTGCGGGACGTGGGGTGGGTACTGCTGCGGGTGCACCGGGGGTTTCGGCTTGTTCAGCGCCTTCACCAGGAAGAAGATCCCGACGCCGACGCCGGCGAGGACCAGGACGATGACCAGCAGCAGCAACACGGAGACTCCCATTCCGTGAGGCTAGCCCAGAGCGGCGTCGATGATCGCCTTGGCCTCGTCGCGGCCGAGCCCCAGTTTCCTGGTCAGCGCGGCGTAGTCGGCGGCGGCCTGCCGCGCCCGCTCCCGGGTCTCGTCACCGACGGCGCTCACGAACGTCCCCGCCCGGCCACGGGTTTCGATGAGACCGGCTTCTTCGAGTTCGCGGTAGGCCTTGGCGACCGTGTTCGGGGCGATGCCCAGGTCCTCGGCGAGTTTCCGCACGGTCGGGAGTTTCGCCCCGACGGGCAGCGTGCCGTCGTTGATCCGCTCCGCGTAGGCGGTGCGGACCTGTTCGAAAGGCGGGACCGATGAGTTCGGGTCGACCCTGACCATGCGGTTTTCTCCCTGTCGGGGTTACTGGCTGGGCGGGACCACTTGGGTCCGGTCGCCGCCGCCACCGGGCACGACCTGCGTGGCGTCACCGGTGCCGCCGGACACCACCTGCGTCCGGTCGGCGCTCGCGGGCGAGACGACCTGCGTGCGGTCGGCGCTCACGGGGGAGACCACCTGCGTGCGGTCCGCGGCCGCCTGCTGCTGCGGGGACACGACCTGCGTGCGGTCCGCACCGGCGTCGATCGGCGGCCCGGCCTGCGGAGGAGGCGGCGGGAAGCCGGGCTGCGGCATACCGGCCGCGCCGAACGGGCTGGGCGCCGGGGCACCGGGCGGCGGCGCGAAACCCGCCGGAGCCGGGGCCGGAGGCGGTGGGAAGCCCGGTGCCTGACCGAAGCCGGGCTGAGGAGGCGGCGGGAAACCGGGCTGCTGCCAGTTGCCCTGCGGGGCGGGCCCGCCGGCGGGCGGCGGAGGCGGCGGGAAGCCCGGAGCCGGACCGCCACCACCGAAGTTCGGGTTCTGCGGGAAGGTCATCGGCGGCTTCTTCGCCTGGTTGACCTTCACGATGATCACCACGATCACGATGATGACGACGATGATCGCCAAGATCAGCAGAAACCAGCCGAAGCCGTCACCGTCACCGCTGCTGTGGACCCGGACCCGGTCCAGGTATGGCGTCAGCGTCGTCAGCATCATTCCCCCTTAAGAACGTCAGCCGACACCCTAACCGCCGGACGCCGCGGGCACGGAGGCTTCCATCAGTTCGGCGAGATCTTCCGACCCTTTCGGCAGGGAATCCACCGGCCACCAACGAAGATCGTCCGATTCGTCGCTTTGGACCGGTTGTGCCCCGCGTGGTGCGCGCACCACGAACCGCACGTCGAAATGCCGGGTCGGCACGCCGAGCGAGCACGTGATCGGGTGAACGTCGAGATGCACCGGAGCCGGATCGATCACGAGGTCCTCGATGCCGGATTCTTCGCGTGCCTCACGAAGAGCGGCGTCCGCGAGCGTCGCGTCGCCGGGTTCGCAATGCCCGCCGAGCTGCAACCAGCGGCCGACCCGCGGATGCAGGGTGAGGAGCACGTTCTCCGCTTCGGCGTCGAGAAGGACGGCCGACGCGGTGATATGCCCGGCCGCGCATTCGCGGCGGCAGACGTCGTCGCGGGCGGCGAGGAAGCCGAGATAGGCCTGGCGCAAGGATTCCTGGGCGGCGTCCGCCGGTCGCCAACCGGACAATGTGGACACAACGTCGTCGTGCAGGGTCACAGTTCGAGAAGTCCTTCACCGGGTTCGACGGGACCGCGCGCGGGCGGGAGCGCGGCGGGATGTCCGATCGCGACCGCGCCGAGCGGCTCCCAGCGCGCGTCCAGGCCGAGAACGTCACGCACGATGTCCGCGGCGAAGATCGTCGACCCGATCCAGCACGAGCCGAGGTCTTCGGCGGCGAGCGCGACCAGCAGGCCCTGCACGGCCGCTCCGCCGGCGACGGTGAACATCGTGTGCTCGCAGGCGTTCCGGCGGTCGTCGCGATAGGTGTGCGCGCCCTCGGCGACGAGGAACGGCACCACGACCTCGGGCGCGTCGTACAGGATGTCGCCGCGGCTGAGCCGCTTCGCGACCTGCTCCGGCGTGAAGTCGTCGCCTTCGAGATCCGCCTGCCACGACGCCTTCATCGCGTCGAGAAGCTTGCGGCGCAACCCTTCCTCGCGCAGCCACACGAACCGGACCGGCTTCGTGTGATGCGGCGCGGGCGCCGTCAGCGCCGTCCCGACCGCGCGGCGCAGCACCTCGGGATCGACCGGCTCGTCGGTGAAGGAGCGGATCGAACGCCGCGCGAGCACGGCTTCCCGGCGGCCCTGGGCGATGGATTCGTTGGTGCCGAGGCGGAACAGGTCCTCCTCGACCGGCCGCACCAGTTTGCGGGCGGTCGAACCGTCGTCGGTGAGCTGGAGCCCGCGCACGACGGCGACCGGCGTCCCGCCGAGCTTGCCCTTCACCAGATCCGCCGCGGCGGCCAGTTCGTCGGCGATCGCCACCTCGGTGACGGCGAGTTCGTTGCCCTGGCTGTCGACTTCGCCCGCGTACGAATGCAGCACCCGCAGACCGGACGCGCCGATCGCGGCGTCGGTCTGCCCGACCCGCCACGCGCGGCCCATCGTGTCGGTGACCACGACGGCGACCTCGACGCCGAGCCGTTCGCGCAGCCCGTTCCGCAGGGCGAGCGCGGAGGCGTCCGGATCGGACGGCAGCAACGCGACCTCGCCGGAGGCCACGTTCGACGCGTCCACCCCGGACGCCGCCTGCACGATGCCGAGCTTGTTCTCGGTGATCATCGTCCGGTTGAACCGCGCGATCACGCGGACGGACTCCTCCTCGACGAGTTTGCGCCGGGCGGCGTCACGCTCTTCCGGATCGGAGGGGACGCGGATGAGCATGCCCTCGGCCTTGGAGACGATCTTGCTCGTCACGACCAGGACGTCGCCCGAACGCAGCCACGGTGCCGCGTCGACGATGGCGCCGGTCAGATCGTCGCCGGGCCGGAACTCCGGCAGGCCCTCGACCGGCAGGATCTCGATCTTCGTGGAAGCATGGTCAGGCACCAGAAACTCCAGCCAGCTCGAAGGCCGCGCGCACCATGGCCGCGGTGGCGTCCACATCGGACATCAGCAGGGGCACGTCGCGGACCGCGACACCCGGTACGTCGGCGGTCTCGCCCTCGGCGACCAGCCAGCCGTCGAGAACTCCGTCGGTGGATTCCTTGCGGGAACCGTAATGCCGCCCCACGGCTTCGGCGGAGGTCTCCACGCCGATCGCGCTCAGGCACGCGTCGGCCATACCGCGCAACGCCTTCCCGCCGATGATCGGCGAGACGCCGACGACCTTGGCGCGCGTTTTCCGCAGCGCGTCGCGGATCCCCGGGACGCCGAGCGTCGTCCCCACCGAGACCACCGGATTGGACGGCGCGAACAGCACGACGTCGGCGGCCGCGATCGCGTCGAGCACGCCCGGCGCCGGTTTGGCCTCGTCGGCGCCGACGGCGATGATCGAATGCGCCTTCGGCTCGGAGCGGTAGCGCACCCACCACTCCTGGAAGTGGATCGCCTTGCGCTGGTCCGGATCTTCCGGATCGTCGATCACGACATGCGTTTCGACGCGGTCGTCCGACATCGGCAGCAGGCGCACGCCCGGCTGCCAGCGATCGCAGAGCGCCTCGGTGACCTGGGACAGCGGATAGCCCGCGCGCAGCATCCGCGAACGGATGAGATGCGTCGCGATGTCCTTGTCGCCCAAGCCGAACCAGGTCGGCTCGGCGCCATAGGCGGCGAGCTCCTCCTTGACCGTCCAGGTCTCCCCGGCGTGGCCCCACCCGCGTTCCTTGTCGATCCCGCCGCCGAGGGTGTACATGCAGGTGTCCAGGTCCGGGCAGATGCGCAGACCGTGCATCCACACGTCGTCCCCGGTGTTCACCAGCGCGGTCACCTCGTGCGGCGATTCCGGCGCGGAACCGATCGCGGGCAGACCCAGTGCTTGTTTGACCCCCAGCAGGAAGCGGGCCCCGCCCACTCCGCCGACCAAAATGACGACCTTCACGACGGGCGATCCTCGCACGCGCCGGGACCCGGAGCCCAGTAGCGGTACCTGTGGTGCTCCGTACAGCCCAGGCTCTCGTACAGCTTCAGCGCGCCGGAGTTGCCCATGGCGACCTGCAGGAGCATCCCGGTCGCGCCCTGACCGGCGCCCCAGGCGCCCACGGCGTTCATCAGCCCGCGGGCCAGCCCTCGCCGCCGGAACTCCGGCCGTACCTCCAAACGGGCGATGTGCAGCCACTCGTCGACGACGGCCCCGCGCACCGCGCCTGCTGTGACGCCGTCCAGCTCCACCACCCCGAAGCCGACCTTGCCGGTGCCGAGGACGTGCCGCGGCGCCTCCGCCGGCTCGGTGCTGCCCGCCGTCATCTCCCACCATCCGGACGTCGGCTCGTCGAGGATCACCGCTCCCGCCGAGGTCCCGCGCGAGAGCGGCCCGGTGAGCAGGCGGACCTCGTGTGCGGGCCGGTGTTCCACATGGTGGACCCAGCCGGAGACGGCGAGGTCGGCTTCGAGAGACGTGTTCTGGATCACCTGGATCACCGGCGGGATGGCATGGTCGTGGGCGAAGTCACTGACCGCTCGCAGGGCGTCTGGCAGCGGTTTTCCCGGGTCGCCGATCGCCAGGGCACTGTTGGCCCGGGCGGTGAACCCGGCCGCCCAGCGGAGCCGCCAGTCGCCGATCCGGCGCTCCAGCAGGGGAGTCCAAGCCCGGCTACAGGTGAGTTCGAGCATTTCCGCAGTGTTCACGGTTAGATTGTGTCAAGGAAGGCAGTGGAGGGACCCCGATGAGCATCGCGCGCAAGGACGACAGGCACAACGAAGACCTGGTCCGCGAGATCTCTGACGGCTTCAACCGGGCGTTGGGCGCGGAAAAGGCCGTCGAGAAGGACGAGAAGGACGCAGTGGCGGCGAAGCCCGCCGCGCCGAAGTTCGTCATCACTGGGGACAGCAGGGCCACTCCGCCGCCGCGCCGGAAGGACCGCTGAAAGCCCATACCCGGGGTACGGATAAGGGTGGCCTAAGCGGGCCGGTCGCGCCCGTGGGCGCGTAATGTCCGTTGCAGACTGGTGAAGCAGAGATAAAGCAGGAGTACGCAGTGACCTACGTGATCGCCGAGCCCTGCGTCGACGTGCTCGACAAGGCGTGTATCGACGAGTGCCCCGTGGACTGCATCTACGAGGGTGACCGCATGCTGTACATCCACCCGGACGAATGCGTCGACTGCGGTGCCTGCGAGCCGGTCTGCCCCGTCGAGGCGATCTACTACGAGGACGACGTCCCCGACGAGTGGAACGACTACACCAAGGCCAACGTCGACTTCTTCGACGAGCTCGGCTCGCCCGGTGGCGCCTCCAAGGTCGGCAAGACCAGTCACGACCCCGCCTTCATCAAGGCTCTTCCCCCGCAGGGCGAATGAGCCGGGTCGCTCTTCCCGATTTCCCCTGGGACTCTCTCGCCGAAGCCAAGGCGAAGGCTCAGGCGCATCCCGGCGGCATCGTCGACCTCTCGATCGGCACGCCGGTGGACCCGGTTCCCGAGAGCATCCGCGCGGCGCTCGCGTCCGTGTCGGAGATCCCGGGGTACCCGACCACACACGGGATCCCCGAGCTCAGGGCCGCCGCGATCGACGCGCTTTCGCGGCGGCACGGTATCGAGGGTGTTCCCGAGGTCGCGGTGCTGCCGACGATCGGTTCGAAGGAACTGGTCGCCTCGCTGCCGCGGCAACTGGGCTTCGGCCCCGGTGATCTCGTTGTTATCCCCGAGGTGGCGTACCCGACCTACGAGGTCGGCGTGCTGCTGGCGGGTGCTTCGCTGCTGCGCGCGGACAGCACTTTCGCGCTCGGTCCGCAGCGGCCGTCGATGCTCTGGCTGAACTCGCCGTCCAACCCGACCGGGCGCGTGCTCGGCGCCGACCACCTGCGCAAGGTCGTCGACTGGGCGCGGGAACGCGACGTCGTCGTGGTCTCCGACGAGTGTTATCTGGCGCTGGGCTGGGAAAGCGAGCCCGTGTCGATCCTGCACCCGGACGTGCACGGCGGCTCCCTCGACGGCCTGCTGGCCGTCCATTCGCTGTCGAAGTCCGCGAACCTCGCGAGCTACCGCGCCGGATTCGTCACCGGCGACCCGAAGCTCGTCGCCGGGCTGCTGGAGATCCGCAAGCACTCCGGGCTGATCGTGCCGAGGCCGGTGCAGGAGGCCATGGTCGCCGCGCTGAAGGACGACGAAGCGCTTGCCGTGCAACGGGAACGCTACGCGCGCCGTCGGCTGGTGCTGCGGAAGGCGTTGCTGGACAGCGGTTTCGAGATCTCGCATTCCGAGGCGGGGCTGTATCTCTGGTCCACGCGCGGCGAATCCGCGCTCGACACGGTCGACTGGCTCGCCGAACGCGGCATCCTCGCCGCGCCGGGCACGTTCTACGGGCCGACCGGCGGGAACCACGTCCGGATCGCCTTGACGGCGACGGACGAGCGGATCGACGCGGCCGTGGAGCGGCTCACCGCTTGATTTCGGCGCGTTTCGTGCGCCCCATCGCGTGCTAGGAACGGTCCTTTCCTTGCGAAATTTGCAAGGAAAGGACCGTTCATGGCACGTCGCGGCCCGTGAAACCCCGGTAGACGAATCGCGTCAGCGCCTCGACGGCTTCATCCTCGGAGATCGCCGACGGGTCGAGCAGCCACGTGTGCGCGAAGCCGTTGACCAGTTCGGCCATCATCGCGAGCGTGACCTGCTCCGAGGCCGGGAGTTCCATCCCCGCCGCGGTGATGTACCCGAGGTGGTCGAGGAGATCCGCCGCCTGAGTGGCGCCGAAGCGCGCATAGGTGCGTGCGAACTCGTCGCTGACCATCGCGGCCTGGCGCAGCGCGAGCATTGTCGCGGCGTTGTCGCGGTGGAAGTTCCAGTACTCGCAGACGTGCCAGCGCACGGCCTGCGGGTCGGTGAAGTCGGGCATGTGCTCCGGTGAGGCCGCGTTGACGTCGCTCTCGGCCGCGAGATCTTCGAGGAGCGCTTCGAGCAGTTCTTCCTTGCTCGAGAAGTGGTTGTAGAACGAACCGGCCGCGCGTCCGGCCTCCGCCGTGATGTCGGTGATCTTGGTGTTCAGGTACCCCTTCGCCGCGAAAACGCGCTTCGCCGCCTCTTTGAGCGCGGCCTCGGTCTCCGCCGCCTTCTCCTTGCGGCTCATCGCCGTCATCGGCACCTCCTTGACAAGGAAGGCTAGCAACGAGCATGCTGAATTCGGATTCACTGAATCGCAATTCACTGGAGGAGAGATGACCGAGGTGTTGATCGCGGGAGCCGGGCCGACCGGGCTCACGCTGGCCATCGACCTCGCACGCCGCGGCGTCGGCGTGCGGATTGTGGAGAAGGCCGAGACGTTTTTCGAGGGCTCGCGGGGCGACGGCCTGCAGCCGCGCACGCTGGAGGTCTTCGAGGACCTCGGAGTCCTGGACGCGGTGCTGGCCGCCGGGCAGCCGCCCGTGGCGATGAAGATCCATCTGGGCGGCGAGGTCGTCGGCGAGCGGATGATGGCCGAGCTCGCCGAGCCGGCCCCGGACGTGCCGTACCCGAACGGCCATTTCCTCGGCCAGTCGCGGACCGAGGGGATCCTGCGTGAGCGGCTCGCCGAATTCGGTGTCCAGGTCGAGCTCGGCACGCCGCTGCTCGGCTTCGAGCAGGACGCCGACGGGGTGACCGCCGAGCTGCCGGGCGAGCGGGTCCGGGTCGATTACCTCGTCGGCGCGGACGGCGGAAAAAGCTTCGTGCGCAAGGCGCTCGGGATCGCGTTCGAGGGCACCACCGACGAATCGGTCCGCATGCTGCTCGGCGATGTCCAGGCCGAGGGGCTCGATCGCGCGTACGGGCACTGGTTCGCGAAGCCCGAGGATCCGATGTCGGGGATCGTGCTCACGCCGCTGCCGGGGGTGCCGCACTTCCAGTTCGCCGCGCCACTGGGCGAAGAGGAGGTCGAGGCGTCGCTTGGCACGTTGCAGTCCCGGCTCGACGAACTGTCCGGCGGCGGGGTCCGGCTGCACGATCTCGCCTGGTCGACGGTGTGGCGGCCCAACATCCGGCTCGCCGAGCGGTTCCGTGAGGGTCGCGTGTTCCTCGCCGGCGACGCGGCGCATGTCCACCCGCCGACCGGTGGGCAGGGGCTCAACACCGGCGTCCAGGACGCGTACAACCTGGGCTGGAAACTCGCCGACGGCTCACTGGAGCTGCTCGACAGCTACGAGCCCGAACGTCGCGAGGTCGCCGCGCGGGTGCTGAAGATCAGCACCGACATCCTCGAGAAGTACAAGGAAGGCGCGGAAGACGCGCACGAGCGCGGCGAGAACACGCGTCAGCTCGACATCGGCTACCGCGGCGGCCCGCTCGCGCCCGCGGCGACCGGCCGGATCCGGCCCGGCGACCGCGCCCCGGACGCGCCGCTGAAGGACGCGAACGGCAAATCCGTCCGGCTGTTCGAGCTGCTGCGTGGCCCACAGGCGACGCTGCTGGTGTTCGGCGACGGTCCGGCGCCCGAGGGCGCGCGGCGGATCCTGCCCGCGGGCAGCGCACTGTCCGATGTGGACTTCGAGGACGTCGGCGGGCATGCCTTCGCCGCGTACGAAGCAGAGAACGGGCGGCAGGTGCTGATCCGTCCGGACGGCTATATCCGCGGGCTCACCGCCTGAGCGGCCGCGTCGACCTCGGCCCAGACGTCGCGCCACACGGCACGGACCTGGGCACGGCGCAGCAGTTCCTTCTCCGCGACCCGGCCCGCGATGAACGCGACTTCGGCGTCCACGGAGGCCACCACGCCTCGCATCCGATCGGCGGCGACGCAGGCGTCCTGGTGATCCCCCAGGACGGTCTGGAAGTTCTTCGTGGCCTTGATCAGCCGCTGGATTCGTTCCGCTTGCTTCTTCTTCGCGGCGGGCTTGGCCATCTCGGCGGCGTAGCGGAGTTTCTTGCCGTAGATGCGAAGCGCGTGAAGGTCGTCGTCCGGGGGATCGGCGGGAAGCGCCTTCACGGCCTTCGCGAGCTTTCGATGCGGCTTCGCGAGACCGGCGACGAGATCGGCGGAAGTCTGGGGGCTTTCCGCGGTGGCTTCCTCGGTGGCGGGCTGCCGGGCGAGACGGCCGATGTCCTGCAGCAACGAGGCGTACCGGGGGCTGGCGAGGGCGCGGGTGAGCCGCCTCTTCGCGACACCGCGTTCGGTGACGAACTTCGAGACCAGACGGCGCGCTGCGGGCTGGTCGCGCACCTCGAATTCGGCGACGACCTCGCGGAGGTGCCCGATCAGGACGTCGTAGTCGCGGACGTCGCCGAGGGACTGGCCGAGCCAGCCGAGTTCGGCGCGCACAGGCTCGGCGTCCGGGCCGACGAGGGGGCCCGAGAGTTTGAGGACGCTCCGCATACGACGCAGCGCGACCCGCATCTGGTGGAGATCTTCGGGGTCGGCACCGGATTTGGTGCCCGGTTCGTGCGCGAGGAGGGCACGGATCTCGACGTCGAGTTTGACCCGGACGTGGGTGGCCGCCGGGTCGCCCGGCCCCGCCTTCGCGGGACGGTCGCCGAGCCCGAGCGCGGCCGGAGTGGTCGAAGGGACGTTCTTGCGCGGCAGGGTCTCGGCTGTCACAAGATGAATTCTAGGTGAACCGGCAAGGCGGTCCAGGCCGTGAGAGAAGCAAGGGACCTTTGCTACCGCCCTCCGGGGGAGAGTGGTAGCAAAGGTCCCTTGCTGTCACTTCGGGCTTCGGGCGGCTCGGCCGAGGATGCCGCGAAAGCCACTTTCGGGACGTCAGATGTCGCGAAAGTGGCTTTCGCGACATCCCGGGCTACCCAGGTGGTAGCAAAGGTCCCTTGCTCTCTTTTCGCAGGTCAGTTGGCGTGCAGGGCCGCGTTCAGCTCGATCCCGACGCCGGTGCGCGCGACGACCTCGACGGCGCCGGTCCCGGAGTTCCGCCGGAACACCGCGCCCGAGATGCCGGACAGCTCCAGCGCCTTCACGACCTTGCCCTCGAAGGTCACCTTCGTGCCGGCCGTGACGTACAGGCCCGCCTCGACGACCGAGTCGTCGCCGAGCGAGATGCCGACGCCGCCGTTCGCGCCGATCAGGCAGCGCTCGCCGATCGAGATGGTCTCCTTGCCGCCGCCGGACAGCGTGCCCATGATCGACGCGCCACCGCCGACGTCGGAGCCGTCGCCGACCACGACGCCCGCCGAGATCCGGCCTTCGACCATCGAGGCGCCGAGCGTGCCGGCGTTGAAGTTGATGAAGCCTTCGTGCATGACCGTGGTGCCGTTGGCCAGGTGCGCGCCCAGGCGGGCACGGTCGGCGTCGGCGATGCGGACGCCGGTCGGCACGACGTAGTCCACCATCCGCGGGAACTTGTCCACGCCGTAGACGGTGACGTTGCCGCGCGCCCGCAGCCGCAGCCGGGTCGCCTCGAAGCCCTCGACGGGGCACGGCCCGTGGTTGGTCCACACGACGTTCGCCAGCAGGCCGAAGATGCCGTCGAGGCTCGCGCCGTGCGGCCGGACCATACGGTGCGACAGCAGGTGGAGGCGCAGGTAGACGTCGTGTGTGTCGCCAGGGGCGTCGGCGAGACGGGCGATGGTCGTGCGGACCGCGACGACCTCGACACCGCGGTCGGTGTCCGGGCCGAGCTGGGCGGCGGCGGCCTCACCGAGGGCCTCGGAAGCCTCCTCGGCGGTCAGCCGCACCGTGCCGGCCTTGCCTTCGGCGCCGTCGATCAGCTTGGGCAGCGGGAACCAGGTGTCCAGCACCGTGCCGTCGGTCGTGACGGTGGCCAGTCCGACGCCGGTGGCGCCGGTCGTTTCGGGATCAGGGGTCTGCTCGCTCACGTCCTGAACGGTAACCCAGTGACCCCACTCAGCCGCCGACGAGGCTCTTCACACTGGTCAGCGCCGTCGCCATGTCGCCGAGTGCCTGGCCGCACGGCCCGCCGGGAGTCGCCTGGTCCTGGCAGTTCGCGGTGCGGAAGGCGGCGATCGGGCGGTCGAGGACGTCGGCGTGCGACGACAGGTCCGGGCGGCGTTTGCGGATGCTGCCCGCGGCGCTGGAGAGTTCGGTGACGTACTTCTGGCAGCCCTTGGGCGATTCGGTCCCCGGCGCCAGATAGCACTGGTCGGTCGTCAGCGCCTTGAGCTTGATCGGCAGCACGTCCGGCCCGGTGCTCTGGGTGGGACGGACCTTCACCGGGACTTCGCCCGATCCACAGCCGCTGAGTACCAGGAGGAGGGCGACCAAGATCGTTCGCATGCGCACTCCTTCACGGTAGCCCTGAGCACCCGGCGGTACGGTGCGGGCATGCCTTCGCTCGATCTGCACGCCGACCCCGTCGACCTCACCGCCGCGCTGGTGGACATTTTCAGCGTCTCCGAAGAGGAGAAGGTCATCGCGGACACCGTGCAGGCCGCGCTGGAATCGCAGGCACCGCATCTCGAAGTGGTCCGCAACGGTGACGCGGTCCTCGCCCGCACGAACCTCGGCCGTCCGTCGCGGGTGCTGCTGGCCGGGCATCTCGACACCGTTCCGGTCAACGGGAACATGCCCGTGCGCCGCGAGGGGACCGGTGACGACGAGATCCTGCACGGACTGGGCACCGTCGACATGAAGAGCGGCGACGCCGTCTTCCTGCACCTCGCCGCCGCCCTTCGCGAGCCGAAGCACGACGTCACCTTCGTGTTCTACGACTGCGAAGAGATCGAGGCGACGAAGAACGGCCTCGGCCGCATCGAGCGCGAGCTGCCCGAATGGCTGAAGGCCGACCTTGCGATCCTCGGTGAGCCGTCGAACGGCGGAATCGAGGGCGGTTGCCAGGGCACGATGCGGATCGAGATCCGCGTCGAAGGCGTTCGCGCGCATACCGCGCGCGGCTGGATGGGCGTCAACGCGATCCACGGTCTCGCCGAACCGCTGCGCAGGCTCGCCGAGTACACGCCGCGTGTGGTCGACATCGACGGCCTGACCTACCGCGAAGGACTTCAGGCCACGAAGATCGGCGGCGGTGTCGCGGGCAACGTGGTGCCGGACGAGGCCGTGCTCACGATCAACCACCGCTTCGCGCCCGACCGCTCTCCGGAAGAAGCCGAGGCGCACCTTCGCGAGGTCTTCGAGGGCTACGACGTCAAGGTTGTCGACTTGTCGCCAGGAGCGTTGCCCGGTCTGAGCGCTCCCGCGGCGGCCGAGCTGGTTGCCGCGGCAGGCGGCAAGGCGGTCGCGAAGCTGGGCTGGACCGACGTCGCGCGCTTCGCGGCCCTCGGGATCCCTGCGGTGAACTTCGGGCCTGGTGACCCGACGCTCGCGCACACCCGGCAGGAGAACGTGCGGGCGGGCGAGATCCGGCAGGTCGCTTCGGTGCTGCGCGCGTTCCTCAGTGTCTGAAGGTGAACCCGCGTCCGCGATCGACGTCGGCAGGGCGCTCGCTGGCAAGGCACGTTACGACGGCTGATCGGGCGCCCTGCCACCGCGATAGCGGGGCCTTCGGCCGGGCGGGTTCACGCGTATGGTCACTTTTCCGGATACACCTCAAGCTCCGCCGACAGGCCGTCAGCTAGCCAGAGCAAGAAACTCGTCGAGAGCCTGCTCCTGGCCGCCGTACGTGAGATGCGAGATGGCGAACATGGGGGCGATCACGCGGCTCCAGGCGTACAGCCTGTCGCCGTCGAGCCCGCATGCGGCAGCCACCACCTGGCACCGGGCTTCGACTCCCTCACGTCCGGCGCCGCCCACCACGTAGTCGACGGCGTCGAAGCACGGATCACCCACGCACGCCTTCGGGTCGATCGCGATCAGGCCGCGCGGGCCGCCGTCCAGGACGTTGCCGAGATGCAGGTCGCCGTGGAGCAGCACGACGTCGGCCTGGGTGTCCAGCAACCTCTCGCAGCGCTCGATCGCCCGCCGCCAGGTGGCCGGGCCGATCCGCGCGGCGATGGCCGGTTCGGTGACGCGACGGCCGATCCGGTCGAACGACTCCTCGAACCGGCCGCGCAGGCTCCACGGCCAGCCTTCGGGCGGGGCCACCGAGTGCAGGGCGGCGAGCAGCTCCGCCCATCGCCCCGGCAGAGTCGACAGCGGCAGGTTCTCGGCTTCGGTACCCGGCTGGATCTCCTCCAGCACCATCGCGCCGGCGTCCGCGTCGGCGGCCAGGACGGCGGGCACCCGGCCCGACGGCGCGAACACCCGCAGCATCTCGAGCTGTTTGGTCAGCAGCGGCCCGTCCGGGCTGAGTTTGAGCACCGCCGGTGTCCCGTCGGACCACCGGCAGCGCAGGACGACGGACGAGGCTCCGCTGTCGAACAACTCGCCGAGCGTGAAGTCCCAACGGGAGGCCAGGCGCGAGGCGAGGGCGGGAACGCCGGCCAGCCATCCGTCGGCCTCGGCGCCGAAGCGGTCGGTCAAACGAGCACTGATGTCTTCCAAGTCCACTTCGGTCACAGAGAAACGTCCTCCTCGGCTCCGAGAAGGAGCAGTCCACGCCGCAGTAGGTCCGCGGCCTCGTCGAAGCGCCCTTGATCGCGAAGCAGCTCTCCCGCCTTGTCTATCGAAGCGGCCAAGACACCGCGAGCGTCGCGGAGGGCCGCTACGTCGATGGCGTGCGCGAAGGCCGCTTCGGCTGTTTCAAGGTCTCCGCGAGCCAGCGCCAGCGACCCCTGCTGGAACACGAGGGTCGCGGAGAGCGGCGAGTCCGCGGGGATGGCTTCAGCCGCTTCGGAGAGTAGACCGGCGGCGTCGTCGAGACGACCGAATTCACGGCAGACGTCGGCGAGTTCCAGTGTGACGGCGTGATCGGGTGCGGCCGCGCGTGACGCGCGAAGGTCCGCGAGTGCGCCTTCGAGGTCGTCGGCACGCCGGACCAGCGCTCGCGCGAACAGGCACCGGGCCAGCACCGGCCGCAGGGCGCGTTCGTGGAGCAGGTCGTGCAGCGCCGACACGGCGGCGACGGCGTCGGCCACCCGTCCTTCACCGAGATACGCCTCGGCCAGCCGTCGCTGGTTCTCGGCGAGTTCGGTCAGGACCTCCTCATCGCCGCGAGTCAGCCGCAGTGCCTCGCCCGCGTGATGCGCGGCCTGGACGGTCTCGCCGAGGCGGAGCCGCCCGTCGGCGAGGTACGCGTGCAGGGTCAGCAGGAGCACCGGATGCGGGTGCCGGTCGAGGCTCGCGTCGAGCGCCGTCCGGAGCAGGTGCATCGCGTGGTGCGGCTCGCCCCGGCCGACCAGGACGTTCGCCCGCAGCGCCGCGGCCAGTCCCCGGTACGGCGGGATGTCGGCGGCGAGCGCGGTTTCGGCGGCGGCCACCAGCCGCGGCAGGGCGTCGCCTCGGGCGAATCGCGCGAGCCACAGCCAGGCGAGCCCGGCCTGGCGATCGCGGCCGATCTTCTCGGCCCGCCGCGCCAGCCGTCGCATCTTCGGCGCCGAATCGTTCCCCGCCAGGAAATCCGCCGCGGCCGCCGCGATGTCCAGATCGAGCCGGACGTCGTCGCGCGGCGAAGTCACGCCCAGCAGCTCACCGGCGTCCACTCCGAGCCGGGTGGCGAAGTGACGCAACGCGTCGCCGGACGGCGTCCGCGCGCCCGTCTCGACGGACGAGACGTACGCGGCGGTGTAATGCGGTTCGGCGAGCTCGCGCTGGGTGAGGCCGCGTTCGGCGCGCAGCCGCCGCAGCCGTCCGCCGACCTCCTCGCCCATGACCGAGAACGATACGGGCGAGCGCGCCGAAAGGTTGCGCGCGCGGTCCCACAACTTCTCCCGGCCCCGGCTCGTATCCCCGGATGTGACCGAAGACCTCCGGGAGGACCGATGACCGCGCGCCGGGTACTGGCCCTCGTCGTCTGTGCCTTGGCGATGGCCGGTTGCGAAGACCATTCGGTCGCCCCTCCTAGTGCGACACCAGTGACGCCGGTGCCGGTCACCGTTCCCTCGACGACGCCGTCCTCCGCGCCGAAGCCCGTGCTGGCGCCGCCGCCCGCCGAAATCACCTTCCCGGAGGCGGGATCCGGCCAGTGGTCGTTTCCGACCGGCGAAGGTCGGATAGCCGGGTCTGCCGGGAGACTGCTGCGGTACCGGGTCGCCCTCGAAGCCGACATCGTGGGCGTCAGCCTGGACGCTCTCGTCAAGACGGTCGAGTCCACTTTGGCCGACCCGCGCGGCTGGACCGGCGGCGGACGGTGGCGCCTGCAGCGGGCCGGGCCGGACGGTCCCGTCGATTTCACGATCTATCTCGCGACGCCGAAGACGCGTGACGTGCTGTGCGGCAGGCCGGACGGCTACACCTCGTGCCGCAACGGGAACAGCGTCGTGCTCAACGTCGCGCGCTGGGCGTACGGTGTCCCCGGCTATGGTGCGCCGCTGACGGTCTATCGGCAGTACATGGTCACGCACGAGGTCGGGCACCGGCTCGGGCGCGGGCACGAGCGATGCCCGGTGCCGGGCGCCCTCGCGCCGGTGATGCAGCAGCAGACGCTCGGCCTGCACGGCTGCGCGCCGAATCCTTGGCCCTATCCCGACGGGAAGCAGTACTCGGGTCCGTCGGGGGAGTACGACGATCCGATCCCGCGCGGCGAATCGTGAGTGGTGGGGGGGGGGGGGGCCCCCCCCCCCCCCCACCCGGGGGGGGGGGGGGGGGGGGGGGTGTGTTGAACCCCGCGGGCCCGCGGGTGGAGGGGCGGGGGGGGGTGGGGAGGGTTT